>JAJSAM010000043.1 GCA_024274785.1 Planctomycetota bacterium
CGAAGCCAAGCCACCGCCACAGCCTCTCCCCGGAGATCCGGAGCAGCACCCGCCCGAGCGGCTCGTCGAACCGGTCCCGCCGCAGGAGCAGGCTTTTCGCCCTGGCCAGCAAACCGAGCGCGTTCTCTTCCGGCGCCCCGCGCCGGCCGGCGTTGAGCGGTGTCCTGCCTCCTCCGAACCTGGGCGCTCGCGAGAAATGCCAGGGGTCTGCTTGTGAGAAGTGCCCCGGCTTCTTGAGGGCCGGTCTTGTCACAGCCCGCCCTACAAGTTCGCAGTTTGTTCACCCAGGAGGTCCGGATCGATCGGGACGGGCAGCAGGAGAGCTGGAAGATCCACGACAAGGCGGACGTCCCCGTGGGGACGAGGAAGCGGGCCACCAGGGAGAGGGAAGCCGAACCCTGGCTTCTGATGCGACAGGTGTCGCGGCTCCGGGAGGACGGGTCGGGCGTGACGCAAATACTGACGACGCGGACCGACATCGAGGCAAAGGAGGTGCTCGTCCGGATGTTCGGCCACTGGCGGCAGGAGAACTTCTTCAAGTACATGAAGGCGGAGTTCGCCCTGGATGCTCTTCGGGACCTACGCGCGGGCGGAGGACGAGGGACGGACGCTGCTCCACTCCATCTTCCAGTCGTCCGCGAAGCTCGAGGTCGGGGAGGAGGAGCTAACGGTCGCATTCGCGAGCCAATCCTCAGCTCACCGAACGGCGGCGATGAGAGAACTCTGCGAGGAGTTGAACAAACTCGAGGTGAAGTTCCCCGGCTCGGAACTGCGGCTCGTGCTCAAGGCCGAGAGCCCGGAACAGGCCATCGCTCAGGGTGTGTATGTCGGGAGATCTGGAATCACGACAGGTCCTGGTCGGATGAACTTACGATCGCGAAATCCGGATGAGCCCTTTTTGGTGACCATCCCGATGCCGTTCTGCTCATACCAGGTCTTGTTGCCGAGATGCTCTTCCTGGCAGATCAGCCGACGGGCGTTGTCCCAGGTGTTTTCGGTCTCATGGCTCAGGGAATCGGTGACCAGCGTCACCAGGCCCCGCTTGTCCCGGTCGATTTCGGTGACCATCCACTCGTCCGCGGTGGGCGCGGTGTGATCCAGCCAGCTCTCCACGTCATAGACCTGGCCGAGCTCGTCGAAATACTGCTTTCTGTGCGCCAGCAGGGTGTCGCTCGAGTTGGTGCGTTTGATCTCGGTCTGGTGGCCCATCTTGTCCACCACGAAAGAGACGGAGTGGCCAGGCGGGGTGGTCACCGTGGTGAGCTGGTCGTAGGCGTTGAAGCTCTGCTCATATTCCTTTGAGCGGCCGTTGACGTAGCTGACCATGTTGCCGTTGCCGTCGTACTCCCAGCTCTCGGTGGATGCGTCGGCGCTGCCAAAACCCCGGCAGCGCGAAGCCAGCAGCCCCCGCTCGTCCCAGACCTGCTTGACGATGTTGCCTTCCGGCAGGGTGATCTGCTTCACCTCGCCGTTGCCGCCGCAGGCGGTGCTGGTGGTGCGAGTGCCGGTCAGCAGCGCCTCCGCCACGCTGGTGGGCCGACCGAGATCATCCGGGGAGCAGGTGGTGATGATCCAGGGGGTGGTGGTGCCCCGGGTCCCGCTCTCGTCGACGTTCTCCACCTGCCTGTTGATCAAGTACCCGTTGCTCCCGTAAACGAACTCGATCTCGTAGCCCAGGCTGTCCCCGCGGGTGACCCTGGTCCGCTGCCCCACCTGGTTGGTGAGGAACAGCGTCTCCATCCCGTCCGGATCCGTGACCGGGTCCAGGGAGCGGTTGCTGTCGTAACCGAAGGTGCTGACCAGATCGGTGGCGTTGTTGTCGATGTCGGTATCGGTGGCCTTCTGGCGGATTTCCGGGGAAGACGTGCAGGTGAGTATGGTCGGCACAGTGGCCGACCCTCCGATGGTGATCGTGATGCGGATCCCGGTGAGTCGAGTGGCTTGCGGTAGGGGCGAAACTTCCGGGGAAGGCGATCGGGTGGGTGTGGTCGGTGGAATTGCTTTTGCCGCCTGATGTTCCGGGGATAGCCTTGACGATTCCTTTGCATCCCTTCGGGAGTGGCATACGCCCCCATCCATGTTGATTCTCTGTCGTCAGGACTTGACCGATCACGAGCGCGAGGAGATCCTCGCCGCCGCCCGAAACGCCGGTTTCGAGCCGTTTTTCGCACACTCCGGGAGGATCATCCTCCACGGCCCGGGTGATGCGGCGCCGCTTTCGGACCTGCCGGGGATTCTGAGCATCGAACCGCTGCCGGACCGCCCGGTCCTCGCGAAGGAGCCCGGGAACGCCGTGGTCAGGGTAAACGATGTCGAAATCGGCGGCGGGGCATTCACCGTCGTGGCCGGCCCCTGCGCGGTCGAGGAGAAGGCCAGACTGATCGACCTCGCGCACGCGGCGAAGTCCGCGGGCTGCGACCTGCTGCGCGGCGGCGCGTACAAGCCCCGAACCTCCCCGTACTCGTTCCGCGGTCTCCGCGCGGTCGGGCTCGAGTACCTCCGGGCCGCGAGCGACGCCACCGGGCTACCCGTGGTGACCGAAATCCTCGATGCGCAGGATGTCGAGTTGTTCACCGACACCGCCGACATGATCCAGATCGGCACCCGCAACATGATGAACTATGAACTCCTCGTGGCGGTGGGCCGGGCCGGCAAACCGGTCCTCCTGAAGCGCGGCATGGGCTCGACCATCGACGAACTCGTCCATGCCGCGGAATACCTGCTCCTCGAGGGCGCCCCCGGCGTCGTCCTCTGCGAACGGGGCATCCGCACGCATGAACCGAGCACCAGAAACACCCTGGACCTCGCCGCCATCCCGGTGCTGAAGGGTGTGGCCAGCCTGCCGGTGATCGTGGACCCGTCCCACGCCACCGGCCGCCGCGACCTCGTCGCCGCCATGGGCCGGGCCGCCGCCGGTGCCGGCGCGGACGGCGTGATGTTGGAAATCCACGATGATCCGGACTGCGCTCTCTGCGACGGGCCGCAGGCCATCCACCCGGAAAACCTGTCCGCCCTCGTCGATAACATGCGCAAGATCTCCGCCCTGGCGGCGGAGGCGGAGGACCTCCTTTGAGCGATCGCAAACCATTCCTCGCCGGTAACTGGAAGATGCACAAGACGGTCGAAGAGGCCGTGGAACTCGCTTCCGGCCTGGCCGAAGCCGTCGGCAGCGAAACCGGGCGCGACATCGCCGTCTTCCCGACACTGACCGCCCTCCCCGCGGTGCAGGACATCCTGCTCGACTCCGTCATCAAAGTCGGTGCCCAGACCTGCCACTATGAAACAACCGGCGCCTTCACCGGTGAGGTGAGCGCGGAGATGCTGAAGGACGTGGGCTGCGACCTGGTCCTCGTCGGCCACTCCGAGCGACGCGCACTCTTTGGCGAAACGGACGAGATCGTCCGGAAGAAGCTCGAGGCGGCCCTGCGCGTGGAACTGCCCACCATTCTCTGCGTTGGAGAGACCATCGGGGAGCGCGAGGCGGGCCGCACCGAGGAAGTGATCAAGCGCCAGATCGAGAGCGCTCTGACCGGGCTCTCCGCGCAGCAGATGGCAACCATAACCATCGCCTACGAACCGGTCTGGGCCATCGGCACCGGCCTGACCGCCACCCCGGAGCAAGCCCAGGAGGCCCACCACTACCTCCGCGGCATCGTCCGGGAATTGCACGGAGAGGTCGCGGATCAAGTCAGAATTCAATACGGCGGCAGCGTCAAACCGGATAATATCGCCGGACTTATGCTCAAAGTGGACCTCGACGGCGCATTGGTGGGGGGCGCAGCGCTCACCGCCGACTCGTTCGCCGCCATCGTGAAGTACAGCGAAGGTTAGTCAAATGCTGGAAGTGCTGAGAATTCTTCTTTTCGTCGTATTCGGCCTCGCTTCGCTCATCCTGATCATCGTGATCCTGCTTCAGGAAGGCAAGGGCGGCGGTCTGGCTTCCGCTTTCGGCGGCGCCGGGGCAGACACGTTCGGAGTGAGTTCCGGCGGAATCAACCGCTTCACCACGACTCTGGCCGGAGTGTGGATCGTCGCCGCGATCATCCTGGCGGCAAGCTCTCCGACCTCGATTGTGGGCGTAAGTCCTGACGATGCGGAATCCGCCACCGAGGCGCCGGAAAGCCCCGGTGCAAAGGACGCCGGCGACAAGAGCACCCCGGACGCCCCGCAGCCCGGCGACAACAGCGAAAGCGATGGCGCCGAGCAGTCGAAATGAACGAAGCTTGCGTCCGTGAGATCCGGGATGATCCCGGCGCTGAGGCCGTGATCGAGCCCGGAGGATCCCCGCGCAAGGGGTTGTGACAGGCCTATGTTGAGCATGACGGGCTTCGGCTCCGCCTCCCGTACGTTGAGAATCCCCGGCTCCGCCGTCGGGGTGAAGGCGGGATTCTCGGTATCGGTGGAGGCGCGGTCGGTCAACAACCGGTTCCTGAAGATCAGCCTGCGCAATCCGTCCTGCCTCTCAAGCAGGGAACACGAGATCGAAGCCCTGATCCGGGAGAGCGTCTCCCGCGGCAGTGTCAGCGTCTCGATCCGGCTCGTCCTGCCGGAACGTCCGATGCGGATCCGGCTGAACGAGTCCGCGGTCGCCGAGTACAAGAAGATCCTCAAGAAGCTCACGAAGCAGAGCGATCTCGACGGGAAGCCGACTCTCGAGCTCATCGCCGGACTCTCCGGCGTCTTCGAGGTCGAGGAACTGGAGGCGGTGCTCTCCGACGAATTGACCGGAGTGGTCTTCGACACCATCGGGAAGGCCCTCGGACGGCTCGGCCGCATGCGGGCGCGGGAAGGCGCGGCCCTGAAACGCGACTTCGCCAGTCGCCGCACCCGGATTGCGGGATTGGTGAAGAAGATCAAGGCGCGCGCACCGGCGGTGGCGAAGGCCTACATGGCGCGGCGCGAAGACCGGATTCGAAAGCTGCTCGACGGACTCGGCGTGGAACTGGACGAGAAGGACCTGCTGCGGGAACTGGCGATTTTCGCCGAGCGCTCGGACATCACCGAGGAGTTGACCCGGCTCGAGAGCCACCTGCTGGAATATGGTCACGTGCTTTCGAGCGACGGTGACCTGGGCCGGCGCCTCGAGTTCGTCATCCAGGAGATGATGAGGGAGGCCAACACAATCGGCTCGAAGTCCGCCGACGTGACGGTTTCCCGGCTCACAGTGGACTTGAAGGTGGAGTTGGACCGGCTGAAGGAGCAGGTCCAGAACGTCGAATGAGCAGAGAAAGCTCGACCGGCGGGCTGCTCGTGGTGCTTTCCGGCCCCTCGGGGGTGGGCAAGAAGACCGTCATCGACCGGGTCCTCCTGGAGACGCCCGGGTACTCGCGAGCGGTGACGGCCACGACCAGGCGGCCCAGGCCGGGAGAGCGGAACGGCGTGGACTATCTCTTCCTGACGGAGGAGGAGTTCACGGCACGGATCGAGCGAGACGAGTTCCTGGAACATGCGCTGGTGCACGGGCACAGGTATGGTACGCCCCGGCAGCACGTGACCCGGATCCTCGAGCGCGGTGAGGTCTGCTTCCTGGAAGTGGATGTGCAGGGCGCAGCGGCGATCCGGGGCCTGGTGGAACCGGCCGTGTTCGTGTTTCTGGTTCCGCCGAGCCGGGATGTGCTGGAGGAGCGTCTTCGCGGACGCGCCACGGAAGATGAAGACTCGCTCCGAACCCGCCTGGCCAATGCGCAGCGGGAGATGGAGCGGGAGAGCGAATACGACGTTTCAGTAGTGAACGACGAACTCGACCGGGCAGTCCGGGAAGTCCGGGACCGGGTCGAGGAATGGAGAAAGAGATCATGACGACCGAACTCATTCGCCGCATCGACGAGATGGCGGTCAAGGTAGGTGGACGCTTCAAGCTGGCGTCCCTGATCCAGAGGCGCCTGCAGGAGATCGTGCTGACCGCCCCCCACGTCCTGCACCAGACCGAGGAAAGCCCCATCCGCATGGTCCTCCGCGAAATCGAAGAGGATAAGATCGAGCTCGAGCCCGCCGACGACCTCGTGGACGCCAGCAGCATCCTCGGGTAGGAGCGGGCCGTGGCTCGAATCCTTCACGGAGTGACCGGAAGCATCGCGGCCTACAAAGCCGCGGACCTCGTGAGCCGGCTGACCCAGCGCGGCCACGAGGTGCACGTCGTGATGACGCGCGCGGCCACGGAACTCGTGAAGCCGAGAACGTTTTCCGCGCTGTCCCGGACGCCGGTGCATACCGATCTCTGGGACCCCGCGGAGAACCGCCTGACCGAACACATCAGCCTGGCGGAACTGCCGGACATCGTCATCATCGCTCCGGCCACCGCCAACACGATCGGCAAGGCCGCGGGCGGTATCGCCGACGAGATCCTCTCCACCACCCTGCTCGCGGTTACGGTCCCGGTGCTCATCGCCCCGGCCATGAACGTGCATATGTACGAACACCCGATCGTGCAGAAGAACATCGGGATCCTGAAGGGCATCGGCTACACCTTCGTCGAGCCCGGCGAGGGTTACCTGGCCTGTGGCGACACCGGCAAGGGCCGCATGGCGGAGCCGGCCGAGATCGTCACTGCAATCGAAGCAAGACTGGCCGAGAGCGGTGAGTAGCGACGCCCTCCGCCCCCTGCGCTTTCTCGTCACCGCCGGCCCCACCCGCGAGTACATCGACGACCTGCGCTACCTGACCAACGGCTCCACCGGACGGATGGGCTTCTGCGTGGCCCGGGCCGCCGCGGAGGCGGGGCACGAGGTCGTCCTGGTCATCGGCCCGACGCCGCTCGCCCCACCCGCGCACGAACGGATCCGGGTTCTTCGCGTGGTATCCACCCGCGACCTGGAAGCCGCGGTGCGGACCGAATACAACGCCACCGACGTGGTGGTGATGGCCGCCGCCCCCGCCGACTACCGCCCCGAACCGCGCATCCGCGGAAAGCGGAAGAAGACCGCCGGGGACTGGATGCTCACCCTCACCCGCAATCCCGACATCCTGGCCGGCCTCGGGCGCGAAAAGACACACCAGGTCCTGATCGGCTTCGCCCTCGAGGCCGAAAACGGTGAAGCGAACGCCCGCGGGAAGCTTGAGCGAAAGAACCTCGACGCCATCGTACTCGACTCTCCGGACACCGTCGGGGCCCACGAATCCGACTTCACCATGCTCACCCCCGATGGAGCATCGACCCCCTACATATCGGTGTCGAAAGACTTTCTTGCCCTTAACCTTGTATCCTTCGCCACGAAAGCTAAACTTGAGCAGGGCGATTAGGATCGGAGGGACGCCTCCGGTCTGTGCCAGTGTTTGGCCGCCCCGGTCGTGCGAGGGTGCAGTATGGGCAGCCGTAAAGGCAGTGGTGTGGGCATCGATGGCAGGATGGGGGTCGGGAGCAGCTTCGCTGCCCTGAGAAGGACCACCATGCTCCGTCGATCCGGGGCCGCCTTCGCCCTGATCTTCATTCTCTTCCTCCTCCTCTCCCTCGTCACCTGGACCCCCGTCGGGCACCCCCATGGCAACCTCTTCGGAGCCATCGGCCGGGAAGTCGCGCGGCCGATCCTCACCGGCCTCGGCTTCGGCGCGTTCGCCCTGACCGGACTCGTCCTGTTCTGGCTCGCCGCCGTGCTCACCGGCCGCCGCGCCGGGAACTGGGGGCTGGCTTGTGCCGGGATCTTCATCGTCACCCTCTGTACCGGGGCGATGCTCGATCTCCTCCTGGACCACGCCGCCTACCGCGCGGGCGGGTTGCGGGGGCCGGGCGGACTGTTCGGCACCGGCCTCGCCAATCGGCTCGACGCGCTCGGTGGACCCTCCGGCGCGATCCTGTTCTGCGTCGGAGGACTCGTCGCCGGAATCCTCGCCGCCACCGACGGCCTGGCGCTCCTCCTCGCGAAAGACGTGGTCGATCTCGGCGCGAGGACCGGAAAGAGCCTCTCCGGCAAACTCCCGGGAGCGGTGAAGGCGGTGGAATCAGGCGTCCGATCTCTGGCGCCGGCCCTGGCGGGGCTGAAGAGCGGCAGGCCGAGCGGTGAGGAGGCCACGGGAGGCGCCGGGACCGCGGAGGCGCCCGCAAGGCGGCCCGGGCGGGAACCAACCCGACCTCGCAGGCCGGAGATCGAAACCGAGCCTCAGCCGGCATTCGAAGCGACGGAACCAGGCGCCCTTGAACGCGCCGGGCGCACGCTCCGGATCGAAGACCCCGATGTGGACCCGCCCAACGAACTCGCCGCTGAAATCGACGCGCCGGCGACCGGTGAAACCAGCGCCGCCAAAGCCCCGCCGGCCGCAGGAAGCCGCCCTGGGAAGCCATCGAAACCGGCGGATCCCCCGAAGAAGCCGAAGATGAAGCAGCGCGCCACCCGCCGCAAGACCGCGGGCTACGCCTTCCCTCCGCTCGACCTCCTCGACCCGGTGAAGAAGAGGGATCCCCGGGCCCAGGAAGCGATCATCCTCGAGAACGCCGAGATCCTCGAAGAGACCCTGCGGGACTTCAGGGTCGAGGTCGAGGTCGTCGACCACCTCCGCGGCCCGGTGGTCACCATGTACGAGCTGGACCTGGCCGCCGGCGTGAAGGTGAACCGGATTCACAACCTCTCCGAGGACCTCGCGGTGGCCTTGAAGGCGCCGTCCATTCGCGTGGTGGCGCCGCTCCCGGGAAAGAACACGATCGGGGTCGAGGTGCCGAACCCGATCCGGGACGACGTCCGGCTCGGAGACCTGGTGCACTCCGATACCTTCGGCCGCAACCCCGGCCACCTGCCGCTCTTTCTCGGCACGGACGTCGCGGGCAACCCGATCATCGAGGACCTGACCTCGATGCCCCACGTCCTGATCGCCGGGGCCACGGGCTCCGGAAAATCGGTCTGCATCAACTCGGTGCTGCTCTCCCTGCTCCTGACGAGGACGCCCGAGCAAGTGCGCCTGATCCTGATCGACCCGAAGCAGGTGGAGCTGGCGTTCTTCGCGAAGGTTCCCCACCTGATGAGCCCGGTCGTCACGAACATGAAGAAGGCGCTCGGCGTCCTCGAGTGGCTGGTCGACCAGATGGAGCAGCGATATGCGCTGTTCCACACCATGGAAGTGCGGAACATCAGCGCCTACAACGACCTCGGCCCGAAGGCGATCAAGGAACGCAAGATCGAGCTCGGGATCGATCCGAACGACGAAGCGGAGGGGCTCGGTTTCCCGAAGCAGCTCCCCTACGTCGTCATCGTGGTGGACGAGTTGGCCGACCTGATGATGGTTGCCGGCAAGGAAATCGAGAACCTCATCACCAGGCTCGCCCAGAAGAGCCGGGCGGTGGGGATCCATATCGTGCTCGCCACCCAGCGGCCGTCCACCGACGTCATCACCGGCCTGATCAAGGCCAACATGCCCTGCCGGGTCTCTTTCCAGGTCGCCAGCAAGATCGACAGCCGCGTCATCCTCGATCAGAACGGCGCCGACAAGCTGCTCGGCCGGGGCGACATGCTCTACCTCCCGCCGCGCACCTCCCACCTCGTCCGGGCGCAGGGGTGCTTCGTTTCGGACGGTGAGGTGAAGCGGGTGGCGAAGTTCCTGTCGAGCCGCGTCGAACAGGAATTCGAGCCGAGCCTGGAGAAGGCCCAGACCGGGCCGTTGATCCAGAATGAAGACAGGGACCCGCTCTTCGAGGACGCCGTGATGGTGATCCTCGATCAGCAGCGGGGTTCCGCGTCGCTCCTCCAGCGCGCGCTGGGGGTCGGGTACACGCGGGGCTCCCGCATCATGGACCAGATGCACAAGGAAGGCCTGGTGGGGCCCTACAAGGGCTCGAAGGCCCGCGAAGTTCTGATGACCGTCGAGGAGTACCAAAGCCTCCACGGCAGCAACGGGTAGCTCGCGGCCGGGTCGGAAACGGTCGCGGTACGTCAGCAGGAAGCGAGGTTTGAGATGAAGCAGTTGTCGAAGAAGATGTCACCCACATTCCTGATCGCCTCCGTTCTGGTCACGATCAGCCTGTTCGTGCTTCTGTCGATGCTGTTCTACGGACCCTCCGACTACCTCGAGCAGGGAGCGGCAGACAAGAGCGACTCCTACTACGGATTCCGCTACACCGTGGCCTCGGCATTCTTCAGCAACTTCGGGATCGGCGCCTACGTGGGATGGATGATCATCCTCGCCTGGGCCGTGATCGTTTTCTTCCGCGAGACGGTCGGCGACCTCGCCATCCGGGGGATCAGCCTCGTGGTGGTCGTCGTTTCCGGCGCGGCGCTGGCGGAACTCCTCGGCTCCGAGAACTATCTCGGGGGGAGCCTCGGGTATGCGGTGGGCACCGTGCTGCGAAGCGGCTTCGGCACCGTGCTCGGCGTGATCCTCATCGGCGCGGTCTTCACGGTGGCCCTGGTCCTGGCCACCGACTTCGGTTTCGTCTCCTACTACAAGGAAGCCCGGGGCGCCCTCGCCGTCGTGGAGCGGGAAGAGGAACCCGAGATCCCCGAAGCGCCGATGGACCTGATCTCCCGCATGGATCAGACCATCCACGAGATCGAGGCCGAAGACGAGGCCGGGGACGCGTTCACCGAGGCCGGCGAAGAAGAACCGGAAGCGGAAGAGACGGAAGCCGAGTCCTCGGCCGAGATCGAGCCCCCGGAAACATCCGATGACGAGGGCTCGAAGGGGCGTCCCATCGTGATCGACCTGCGCCCCACGATCGAGGAAGAGGATCTCGACGAGGAACTCGCCACCTCCGGGGAAACGGAGCCCGAGGCCCCGATCGACTCCCTCGTCGCCGCCGCGGGACCGATCATCGAGACCGAGCCGGAAGTGGAACTCGCCGGACCGGAAAAGGACGAGATCGAAGCGGACGAAGACACCCGGATCCTGCTCGACACCGCCATCGGCTCGCCCGAGGACACCTCCGCCGGCGATTTCGAAGCCGAGGATGAGGAGCCCACGCTCGCCACTGCTTCCCTGGAGCCGGACCCCCTCGAGGAGGTGGAAGCAGCGACCATGACTGCTTCCTTGCCGCCCCGGAGCGCAGACGAAGCTCTGGAATCGGTCTTCGACGCCCTCGTCGGCTCTTCCGAACTGGACGCGCGCGAAGAGGAGTTGATGCGCTCGGCGGTCGTCGTGGTCGAGGACGGTGGCGTGGTCGTCGCCGAGCCGCCCGCGGAGACGGAAGAGGCGGCCGAAGAGGCGCCCGTGGAGGCCGAAATCGAGGAGGTGCTCGAGGCAGAGGTCGCTCTCGAACCGAAAGCCGCGGCGCCCGTCGCGGCCGAGCGGGAGCAGGAGACGGAGATCGAGGTCCAGGCGGGGGCGGAGGCGCCGATGCGGCCGATCCTCGAAGACATGATCATCGAAGAAGCGCTCGAGGAAGAGGAGACCGCCGAAGCCGAAGATCCGGTGGCCGGGAAGCGGATCCCCGAAGAGCGAATTACCGAAGAGACGCCGGTGGCTGAAACGGTGAGCGAGCCCGAGTTAGTCCTCGATGACGCCGTCTACATCATGAATGAGACGGTCCCCGCCGAGGAGCCCGCCGAAGCAACCCGTCCGGCTCCGGAGGCAGAAGCGCCGGAGGCCGGGCAGGTCATCGATGAAGTCCGGGTGGAAGCGCCCACGCCGCTGCCGGAACCCGAAGCGCTGCCCGAAGCCGCACCGGAGGAGCAGCAGGTGATCCTGCTGGACGACGAGCTCACGCTTTCCGGCGCCCCGGACGAGGCGGAGGACACCCTGCTGCCGTTCATGCAGGAGGAACGTGAGCAGGCCGAAGCGGTAGAGGCCACCGGGGAACCGGTCGCCCCGGCCGCACCCGCAGAGACAGCCGTCGTCGCCGAGAGCGAGCCGGAAGATGAGATTCCGGTCCTCGAGGACGTCCCGGAGAAGGGCATGTTCCGGTCGCTGTTCACCCGCAAGAAGACTCCGCGGACGGCATCCGTCGCCGACCCGCTCCTCGACCACGCCGCGGAGATGGTGATCGAGCGCGGCCGCGCCTCGGTGGTCCTGCTCCAGCGCCGCCTGGACATCGGCTACACCCGGGCCGCCCGCATCATCGAGGCCCTAGAGGCGGAAGGCCTGGTCGGCCCGATGACGGAGTCGGGCAGCCGGGAGATCCTGTTGACGGTGGAGGGATGGCGAGAGCGCAAGTAGCCGGGGCGGCATCGCGTGGTCGACAGCCGGGCCGGCCGCGCCCCCGGACCACCGCTCGCCGCGTCCTGCGGAGCTTCGGATTCTTCCCGGGGAGTCGTCCGGAGCGTACGATGCGGCGCCATGGGCAACTCCCCTTCTGATTCCGGTCCTCATCTCCGGGTCGCGCTCGTTTCCCTCGGATGTCCGAAGAACCTCGTCGACTCCGAGCGGGCGATCTCCGCGTTCGTCGATCGCGAACTCGTGATCTGTCCCGATCCGGCGGATGCCGAGGTGGTGGTGATCAACACCTGCGGGTTTCTGAAGGCCGCGGTGGACGAGTCCGTCGAGACGATCTCGGAGATGGTCCGCCTGAAAGAAGAGGGAAACCTGAAGGGGGTCGTGGTGGCCGGTTGCCTGACGTCCCGGGATGGGATGTCGATTCCGGACCTGGTCCCGGGGGTCGACGCGGTCGTGCCGTTTGCGGACTACGACCGGCTGGTCTCGATCTGCCGGGAGGCGGCGGGACGGGACAGCGAAGGTCTGCGCGAGGCCGACTACCGGCAGGACCTCCTGACCCGCGGAGACCGGATTTCGCTGACTCCGCCGGGAGGCGCCTACCTGAAGATCTCCGATGGCTGCAGCAACCCCTGCTCGTTCTGCACCATCCCCTCGATCAAGGGCAAGCACCGATCCGCCCCACTCGAAGAGCTGCTCCGGGAGGCCCGGGAACTCGCGGCGGGGGGGTGAAGGAACTGACCATCGTCGGCCAGGACACCACGTTCTTCGGCTTTGACATCGACCGGAAGCTCAGCCTGCCGGTCCTGCTGCGGGCGCTCGGGGAAGTCGACGGGATCGAGTGGATCCGCCTGCTCTACGCCTATCCCGCCTACGTCACCGACGACCTGCTGGACGCGATCGCCACGACCGGGACGATCCTCCCCTACCTGGACATTCCGTTGCAGCACATCGCGGACCGGGTACTCCGGGGCATGAAGAGGCCTCTTGGCGGCCAGCGGACCAGGGCGTTGATGGAGAAGATCCGGGAGCGAGTGCCGGGAATCGTACTCCGGACCACCCTGATCACCGGCGCACCGCACGAGGGCGAAGAGGAGTTCGAGGAACTGCTCTCCTACGTCCGGGAGTTCCGGTTCGAGCGGCTGGGCGTGTTCCCCTACTCACCGGAGCCCGATACGCCCCTGGGTGCGGCAGACCACCAGGTGCCGGAATCCGAGCGGGAGCACCGGCGCGACCTGATCATGGAAACCCAGCAGGAGGTGGCCTTCGAGGATGCGCGTGCCATGATCGGCACGGAAGTGGACTGCATCGTCGAGGGACCGGCCCGGGATGGAGCGGCGCCGGGGCGCACGTGGAGGGACGCACCGGAAATCGACGGGATCATCCGGATCACCGGCGCTCCGGCGGCCGGGGCCATTGGACCGGTCAGAATCACGGCAGCGGACGGATATGACCTGGAGGGGGAGTGGATGCGGGAATCACGGGGCGGTGCTCTTCAGGGCCAGGGGCGGTGACCGTTTGGATGGCCCGGGCGGGGCATCCGGTGACCGCGCGGCGTTGAGGGTGGTCGGGACGGCGCCCGACCCTCCGGGGACGGCTCCGCCGCCCTTTGAAATCGGTGGACTCCCCCCCGGGGTTTCCTTAGATTGCGGGCTTCCCGAGACTGGAGGAATTCATGGCCAGAGGCAGGCGAACCCCCCGCGGAAAAGGCGGCCGGAGCCCACGGAGAGAAGAAGACGCACCCGTGGCCCAGCCCCTCGGCGCAAGCGGTACCCAGGAACTGGCTCCGCTCAACTTCGCGGAAGCCGAGCGCCCCATGCGAGCCCAGCGCGGCCGGTCCTCCAGCAGTGGCGGTGGCAGCCCCATGATCGGGATCATGATCCCCCTCACGGTAGCCTTCCTCGCCGCGATCATGGTGATCGTCGGCGGATTCTGGGTCGCCGGGAGCACGAAGAACGCCCCCATCCAGACGCTCGACAACACCGGCGTCGGCGTCGCCCTCGCCCTGTCAGTCGGGGAACCGGAGTCCTGGGAGACGAACTTCGGTGTGGGACAGAACGTCTACAACAAGTTCCACGACAAGTACCAGGAGAAGCTCAAGAAGCTGACCTCCGCCGAGGACTATGACCGGCGCGACGTCGAGTTGATGGAGAAGGAGTTCAAGAAGCTCGTCGAGGAGTGGTCCCTGGAGCCTGACCCGCTGGCCGCGGACCTCGACAACCGGACACGCGAAGCCAACGAGAAGCGACTCGAGAAGCTGGTCAAGGCACGGCCCTCCCCGATTCTCTGGGCCGGTATCCTCCGCGCCGGCAGAGACAGCATCTACCGCCAGAGCGGCCGCCGCCCGGAGCTGAAACCGGTCGGCAAGATGTTCAAGATCGGCGAGGTCGAGGTCACGCCCGTCTACGCCACGCTCGAGAACGGCAGCCGCCGCCCCGCGCGCCGCTTCATCACCGGCATCACCAACAAGTTCGGTGCCAAGGGCGGCCGGGTCGAAGTCGTCCTCGACGCCGTCGGCGCGCTGACCGCCACCAAGGGCAGCACGATGCCGATCATCATCTCCGCGCTGATCGCGTTGCTGGTCGTCGGCGGAGTGGCCATGGCCCTTTGCGTGGGTGCGTCCTCCGGGCTGAAGCGCATCTGCCGCGACCTCGACCAGATCGCCCAGGGTGACCTCGACGTGCGCGTCAAGACCGGAGGTGGTGGTGAAGTCGGCGCGGTAGCCAAGGGCGTGGATCGGGCGATGAAGACCTTCCGCGCGGTACAGTCACAGGCCATCGACTCGGCGTCCATCGCTCCGGCGCCGGCCCTGGTCGAAGCCGGGGTCGACGCCGCGGGCCTCCTCCCGACCGAGCCCCCGCGCATCGAGGGTTACGAAATCGAAGCCGTCCACAAGCCGACGATGCTCGGCGCGAACGACTTCTTCGACTACGTGATGGTCGATGACAACCACCTCGGCGTCATCATCGCCGACCTGCCGCAGCCCGGGCCGCAGGGCGCTTTCACCGCGACGACGTTCCGGGGCATTTTCCGGGCCTTCGCGGCCGGCGAGACCTCTCCCGCGGTGGTGCTGGGCAAGATCAACCGGGTCATGGGCGAAGAGCTGAAGCGTGGCGATCACATCTCCGCCATGTACACGATCCTCGATATCAAGAAGAGCATTCTGGCGGTCGCCTCCGCCGGACACCTCCCGCTGATCTTCTGGAAGTTCAGCAAGAAGGGCTCGGCTCTCCTGAACCCCGAGGGCATCGCCATCGGCCTGGACAAGGGCCCGGTATTCGAGAAGACCGTCGTCGATAAGCGGATCAAGCTCGAGAAGGCCGACCGCTACGTCCTCTACACCGATGGCGCCCTGGCCGCCCGGAACATGGCCGGCGAGGAGTACGGAGAGCAGCGCTTCTACTACCTGGTGGGCCGCGAGGCTCCGAAGAACAGCGCCGCCTTCGTCAATTTCGTGGCGAACGAGGTCGACCTCTTCCACGAAGGATCCGAACAGCAGGACGACATCACCCTGGTCACCGTCCGGAAGCTCTCGGACTAGTCCGCATGTCTCAAGCATGAACATTCGCGAGTTTCAACAGCAGATCGACGATCTCTATGGAACTCGCGACCGCGACCGCGGGCTCTTCAAGTCCTTCTCCTGGCTCGTCGAGGAGATGGGCGAACTCTCCCGCGCGCTCCGTCGCGACGACCGCGAGAACCTCGAACTGGAGATCGCCGACGTCGCCGCCTGGCTGGTCTCGGTGGCGACCATCGTCGGCGTCGATGTCGAGGACGCGGTAAAGAAGGCCTACGGAAACGGCTGCCCCCGGTGCGAGAAGACGCCCTGCGCCTGCCCCATGCGATAGCCCGGGAAACGGGGATCACCGCGACTCAGGGCCCGCGCAAGAATAACTTCGGGATTCGAGGGCTGCTGCATCCCGCCCAGCTGCGTTGCTCGTCGGTTGAAACCAGTAAGGCTGCGCGCTCCTCGCGCCTTGCTGGGCGGGCGCATCAGCGCTCTCGGTCCTGCGAACCTGTTCTTGCGCGAGCCCTCAGGGGGTGTTTGTACTACTGATATTCAGAATCTTCGCGGCGCACGCAGTTTCTGCCTGACGCTCCCGGACCGCCAGCACGGTCGCCCGGGGGTCGACCCTCCATTGCGGCTGGGCCGCGCTGTGTATTCGCTACCATGCACCACCCGGGAGAGTGCCGTCCCGAGAGAGTATCCCCTGGCGGAACCGGCGGAGCAGGCGGAACTCCCGGGAAAGGGGAACGGGTGGGTGTGGGCGACAAGGCGACCGGCCCCGAGATCGTATGCTCATGAGAAATGCGGGCTGGAGTCCGGCCTATTGCGGCGGATGGTAGTTCAGGATGAGCAGGTGCTCGGCCTTCCGTTCGTTCCGGCCCCGCACATTGTAACCGTACACCTTCCCGTAAGACGTCAGGTGGAAGGGCTTCTTCTTCGCCTTGATCTCGCGGCCTACTCCCTCATAGAGCCAGAGGACGTAATCCGTCTGCTGGATGACGAGCAGGGCCGGACAGGGCAGATCGGCGAAGGTGCGCGCCAGGCGGTCCTGTTCCGCGCGGCCGAATTCCCGGTTGGCGTAGCTCGAGAACTCCGTGTCGTAGGGCGGATCCAGGAAGACGAAGGAGTCCGGGCCGAGGCGTGATCGCACGGACCGCAGGTGCTCCTCGAAATCCAGGCAGGTGAACTCCGCGCGGGAGAGCATCGAGCCGACCTCGGAGCTGAAGAGCCGCTCCACTTTCGCCGCGAAGTCAATCCGGTTGTAGGAGATGCCGCCGTAGGGGATGTTGAACTTCCCGGATCGCGAGTACCGGAACATCGAGCCGTAGCAAAGCTGCCGCAGGAAGTAGAAGCGAGCCAGTTGTCCGCTGCGGTCCGCCGGTGAGAACTGATCCCTCACGGCGGTGTAGAGGCCGGCCTGCAGCGCGGTCTCGAAGTGATCCTTCAGTTCCTCGTCGGAGAACACCATCTCGTGCTTCCGCTCGAGCCCGACGATCCGGCCGGCCTTCGACCGGATGGAGCGCACCAGCGCGGCCGGAACGTCGGCCCCCGGAAGTTCGAACTCGACCCGGGATCGCCGCACCGGCGCTTCCCCGCCCTGGCGGATCGCCGAGACGCCGCGGCAGAAAGCCGGAAGCCCACCCGGGACGAGCGCTTTGGTTCGGGCGCGATCCCGGGCCAGCAGGTCGAGGGCGTCCCGGAACGGAGCATCCTCCTCCCGAACCGCCTGGTAGAGATCGACCAGGTCCGCTTCCGCGTCATTCAGGAAGGCCGCCCGGGGCTCGAGTTTGAAGAAGAAGGCGCCACCGCCCAGAAAAGGCTCCACCCAGGTGCGAAACGGGGGCAACAGCGCCGCGATGGTCGCGAACTCGCGAGACTTGCCCCCCGGCCATTTGATGATTGGTTTCAGCGGACCACCCTCGCCCCTGGAATCACCGGGGCCCGCGCACCATCTGGCTGCGGGCCCCGCGCCCCGAATCATACCTGCCGCCCTTTTTAGCGCAGTCCCGGGCAGGTTGTAAAGGGAAGACCTGCTCACCACGGGAAACCGTTGCCGCATCCGCCGGACCTGCCTATCCTTTCAGGCTCGGGCCTCAGACCTCGAAGGAGACTTCATGCGCTCATCGTCGATCCTCATCCTGGCCGCACTCTGCACCTGCACCTTCGCCTTCGCGTTCGCCGGCTGCTCGGGCGGAAGCTCGGGAGACACGATCAGGGTGGGAGTCGCCGGCCCGATGACCGGCGACCAGGCTCGGAACGGTGAGGAACTCTGGCTCGGAGCGAGTCTCGCCGCTGAGGAGTGGAACGCGAAGGGCGGTCTCCTCGGCAAACAGATCGAGCTGATCAGAAAGGACGACCAGGCGCTCGAAACCGAGGCCAAGAAGGTGGCGAACGAACTGATCGACGCCGAGGTCATCGCCGTGATCGGCCACTATAACTCCGGCGTCACCTACCCCGCGATGAGCGAATATGCGAAGCGGAAGATCCCCATGCTGACCCCGGCGGCCACCAATCCGAAGATCACGGATGGCGCTCTCGAGGCCGGATACAAGACCGTGTTTCGCGTCTGTGGCCGCGACGACGTGCAGGGCAGGACCGCCGCGGAGTTCGTTGCCAACGAACTGAAGCTCACGCGCGTCGCGATCTTCCACGACAAGACCGCCTATGGCGAGGGGCTGGCCAAGGACTTCAAGCTGGCCCTCGAGCAGCTCCATGTGAAGGTGACGCTCTTCGAGGGGTTCGACAACAAGGACCGGAACTTCCGCCCGTTTCTGCCAAAACTGCGGGAAGGCGACCCGCAGCTCTGGTTTTTCGGCGGCATCCACAACCAGGGCGGTCCCCTGGCTCGACAGGCGAAGGAGAGCGGGATCACCATTCCGTTCATGAGCGGGGACGGCGTCTTCCACCCCGAGTTCCTGAAGAAAGCAGGAGACAAGGCCGAGGGCGCCTATTTCACCTTCCCGGACACGGAGTCGATGCCGGCCGCGAAGGCGTTCACCAAACGCTATGAGGAGCGATTCAAGAAGCAGAAGGGCCCATACTCGGTCTACTCCTACGTCACCGCCAACATCCTCTTCGAGTCGATCGCGAAGGCCGGGACGGTCGATGGGTTGAAGGTGTCCGAGGCGATCCGCGGAATGGAACATCAAACGGTGATCGGCCCGATTTCCTTCGACGAGAAGGGCGATGTAACCCGCTCCATCTACACCACCTGGGTGGTCCGGAACGGAAAGTTCATCCTGACGAGCGAGGATAAGTAGCCCACCCGTGCTGCCCTACCTGATCAACGGCCTGGTCGAAGGTGCGATCTATGCGCTGATCGCGCTCGGGTACACGATGGTCTACGGCATCCTCGGCATGATCAACTTCGCCCACGGCGAGATCTACATGCTCGGTGGCTACGCCGGAATCCTCATGATCGGACTGCTCGTCACCGGCGGCGTGGTCGGAGCGTCGGTGACACTGGCCCTCGCCCTCGCCTTCCTCTTCGGAATCTTCGTCTGCGCGGTGTGGGGAGCGACGATGGAGCGGATCGCCTACCGCCCGCTCCGCAACGCGCCGCTCCTCTCCCCCCTGATCAGCGCGATCGGCTCGTCGTTCTTCCTCTGGAACTTCGTCATGGTCTTCCAGGGCAACCTCCCGAAACAGGTGCCGGGTTCGGTGCGGGACTGGCTGGTGGGAACGAAGTTCGCCCTGACCGAGGATGTCTCCATCTCGGTGCTGGAGATCGGAATCCTGACCACCTCCCTCCTGATGATGGCCGGACTCCAGATCTTCATCCACAAGACCCGGCTCGGCAAGGCGATGCGCGCCACGGCCCAGGACCGCACCATGGCGAGCCTGGTGGGCATCCCCATCAACCGGGTCATCACCGCGACCTTCGTCATCGGCTCCGGCCTCGCCGCGGTGGCCGGGATCATGTTCGCCATGTACGCCTCGGTCATGCTCTTCCTCGACGGCTACCTGCCGGGAATGAAGGCCTTCACCGCGGCGGTGCTCGGTGGGATCGGCAACGTCCCGGGAGCGATGATCGGCGGATTCACGCTGGGCATCGCCGAGAACCTGGCCATCTGGAACGGCAGCGTCACCCCGGTCTACTGGATGGCGATGTTCGGGATCGTGGCGTGGGCGGCGCTCCTCGTCCTGCGCCGGATTCGCGGACGGCGGCCCCGGCAGGTGCTGATCGTCATGGCGATCTCCCTCGCCGTGAACGGCCTCCTGTTCCGGTTCGACCTGAAAATCGGGTTCCTGCATGACGCCCTCGACTACTTCCTCGGCCGGGCGGACTACAAGCACGTCTATGCCTTCGTGATCCTGATGCTCGTGCTGATCTTCCGCCCCCGCGGCATCCTCGGGGAGCGCGTGGCGGAGAAGGTCTGATATGAGGAACCTGCCCCCCTGGCTCCGGATCGTGATCGTGGCGGTGGGACTCACCGCGGTGGCGTTCCCCATCGTCTCCATCGAGGGCGACGGAACCGGCGCGACGATCACCTCGAGATCTCTCTGGTTCGGCCTGGTGTTGCTCATCGCCGGGTTCTTCTTCTTCGGCATCAAGCTCCTCTGGGGGGTGGTGCGAGAGCCGAGTCGAGAACTCCGGGAGCAGTGCGTCACGTTCCTCGGCAGTCCTCGCGTCGCCATCGCTCTGGTCTCCCTGATCATGGCGACGGCACTGGTGTTTCCGTTCGTCGGCTCCCGGCAGATGGTGAACCTGGGCTTCGAAACGCTGATCTACATGACGCTCGCCCTGGGACTCAATGTCATTGTCGGATACGCGGGGCTGCTGGTCCTCGGCTACGCGGCCTTCTGGGCCATCGGGGCCTACACGTTCGCGATTCTGGCGCTGCGCCTCGACGTCAGCATGTGGCTCGCCCTGCCAATCTCGGGCCTGGCCGCCATGCTCGCCGGGTTTCTGCTCGGCCTGCCCTCGCTGCGCCTCCGGGGGGACTACCTGGCCATCGTCACACTGGGCTTCGGCGAGGTGGTCTACTACTTCCTGAAGACCGAGGTGCAGATCACCGGCGGTGAAATGGGGCTGCCGAACAAAGACATCTCCGGCTCCCTGCAGGCCGCGTCGAGGCTCCCGGGCTTCGGCATCCTGGTTGAGCCCATGCACTACTACTGGCCGGCGCTCGCGCTGGTGATTCTCGCGGTGGTGGTCATCCGGGGAGTGGAACGGTCCCGCATCGGGAGAGCCCTGGTGGCCATGCGGGAGGACGAGATCGCGGCCCGGTGCATGGGCATCAACACCACGCTCCTGAAGCTCTCCGCCTTCGCCTTCTCGGCCATGTGGGCGGGCTTCGCCGGTGTGTTGTGGACGGCCAAGCTCGACTACACCAACCCCATGTACTACTACTTCATGCAGTCGGTCATGATCCTGGCGATGGTCGTGCTCGGCGGCATGGGCTCGATCCCCGGGGCCATGGTCGGCGCGGTGCTGCTCTACGCCGGGCCGGCGCTCCTCAGGCAGTACCTGCCCGAATTCCAGAGCTACCGCCTGCTCATCTTCGGCGCCCTGATGGTGCTGATGATGATCTACCGCCCGCAGGGGCTCTTCGGGGCCTCACGGGGGAAACAACCAGCCGAAGCTGTGGAGGATCCGGCATGAGCACGCCGCTCTTCCGCGCCCGGTCGGTTTCCAGGTCCTTCGGCGGCCTGAAGGCCCTCGATGAGGTCGACCTCGATGTCGAACGGGGCACCATCCACTCCGTCATCGGACCGAACGGCGCGGGCAAGACCACGTTCTTCAACTGCATCACCGGAATCCACCCCCCCTCTTCCGGCCGGATCTACCTGGCGGACCGGGAGATCACCGGACTCCCGCCGTACCGGGTAGCCCGGCTCGGCCTCGCCCGCACGTTCCAGAACATCCGGCTGTTCAAGGACATGACGGCACTCGAGAACGTGATGGTGGGACGACATCCGCGCACGAAGGCGGGGTGGTTCAGCGCCATCCTGAGAGCGCCGGCGCGCCGGGAAGAGAAGCAGATCCGGACGCGGGCGCGTGACATCCTCGAAATCGTCGGCCTCAGCGAGGTCGAGGACTACGGCGCGCAGCATCTGCCCTACGGCCACCAGCGCCGGCTCGAGATCGCCCGCGCGCTGGCTACCGAGCCACAGATCCTCCTGCTCGACGAGCCGGCGGCGGGCATGAACCCCGAGGAGTCGAGGGATCTGATGGACCTGATCCGGCAGATCCGGGACGACGGGCTCACGGTCATCCTGATCGAGCACGACATGAAGGTGGTGATGGGCATCTCCGATATCGTCACGGTGATCGACTACGGGATGAAAATCGCCGAAGGAACGCCGGCCGAGGTGAAGGCCGATCCGAAGGTCATCGAGGCCTATCTCGGCGTCCCCGAGGAGGTGGAATGAGCGACGCTTTCCTCCGGCTCACGGGGGTCCACACCTACTACGGGGTGATCCACGCCCTGAAGGGCATCACCATCGAGGTCCGGCGCGGCGAAACCGTCGCGGTGATCGGAGCGAACGGCGCCGGAAAATCCACGATGCTGATGACCGTCAGCGGAATCGAGCCGCCCCGCGCGGGAGAGATCATCTTCGACGGAAAGCGCATCGACGGCCTGCCGCCGCACGAGATCGTCGACCGGGGCGTCTGCCAGGTGCCGGAAGGCCGCCACATCTTCCCCCGCCTGACCGTGGCCGAGAACCTCGACATGGGCGCCTATGCGGTTCGGGACGCCGGAAAGAAAGCCGCCGCGCGGGACCGGGTCTTCGAACTCTTCCCGATCCTCGCAACTCGGCAAAAGCAGGCCGGAGGCACCCTGTCCGGCGGGGAGCAGCAGATGCTCGCTCTGGGCCGTGCGTTGATGACCGAGCCGAAGATCCTCCTCCTCGACGAGCCGAGCCTGGGGCTGGATCCGCTGAAGGTCGCCGCGGTCTTCAGGACGGTCCGCGAGTTGAAGGCGGCGGGCACGACCATCCTGCTGGTGGAGCAGAACGCCCACATCGCCCTGAAGATCGCCGACCGCGCCTACGTGATGGAGACCGGCACGATCCTCAAGGAGGGCGCGGGCGCCGCGTTGCTGACCGACCCGGAGGTCCGGGCGGCGTATCTCGGCGAGTAGAAAGAGGGGGCAGCTCCCCCCGGCGGAGTGCGACCAACATGAAATCCCTGCTTCGGAGACTGCTCTCGCCGCTCGGTGTGGACGTGTTTCGATATCGTCGGCACCACCACTATGTCCCCGATCACTTCGGGGCCAGGGCGGACAAGTACCAGGACATCCGGCAATCGCATCCGTTCGGTGACATCGCTTCCCGAGTCCTCCGGGAGGGCCGGACGAAGCTCTATTACGATCGTCTGTTCACCATTTTCCATGCGCTCAGGCAGATCACACCCGGGCCGAGCCGGCGCGAGCCGCTCGTATGCTGCGAGGTGGGGGTCTATCGGGGTGGGACGAGTCGGTTCATGGCCCTTGTCCTCGAGCATTTCGGGCATGAATATGACCTGCGCCTCTTTGACACTTTCGAGGGGCACGATCGCCGCGATCTGCAGCCCGGGGTAACCCGTCATGAAGCGGGAGAATTCGGAAGCACATCCCGGGAGGCGGTTGCGGACTACCTGTCCGATCATGCCGGCGTGACGGTCATCGCCGGACGGATTCAGGACACGGCCGCCGAGGTTCCCGGCCGAGTGGATTTCCTCCATCTGGATGTCGACCTCTACGAACCGACTCTCTTCGGCCTCGATCTCTTCGGCCCGAGGGTCCGCACGGGTGGCATCATCGTCCTGGATGATTTCGGGTTCGTCACGTGCCCGGGAGTCATGCAGGCCGCCGCGGAGTTCCTGGAGACACCGGAGGGCAGCACCTTCACGGCCATCCCCCATCTGTCCGGGCAGTGTGTTCTGGTGAAGACCTTCCGGACTGACTGAAGAGCGAGCGGGACAGGATCCTCGAGCATGCGGGGAGGCCCCGGCTGGAAACAACTGCTGCATTCGAGGGCCGCCGCATCCCGCCCCGCTGCGTTGCCCCTCGGTTGAAACCGGCAAGGTTGCGCCTCCTCGCGCCTTGCCGGATCGGGCGCAGCGGTGCTATCGGTGCATGGGCCACACCTGTTCCCAGACGAGCCATGAACCCTCGGCGCTCGATTTCGTTAGCCTTTAGGGTCCGAATCATCGAGGAATGCCATGAGACTCCTGAAACCGATCATCCTCCTGCTCCTGCTCGCCGGCTTCGTCCTGCCTTCAGTCTTCGCGGCGGAACAGGATCTGCTCGAGGCGCGCGCGAAAGCGGCCTACGCCGACCGGCACTACGCGCACGGCATCGCCCTCTTCGGCGAACTCGTCGCCAGACACGGTGACGATCCGCGCGCCGACTACTGGGCCATGATGCGCGTGCGAGGGACCTTCCTCGCCGGGAAGCACGAGGAAGCGGCCGCCGCCGGAGAGGAATTCCTCGGCACGTTCCGGGAGTCCCGGTACTTCGACAAGGTCGCGTTCACCACGGCGCGGGCGATGCTCCTCACCGGTCGGGGCGCGGAGGGCGCAGAGTTGATGGCGGCCTCGGTAAAGCGCCTGTCCGGGCCGGAACTTCGAACCGCCATCGCTGAAGTTTACCTGTCGGCCGCGGACACGGCCTATGCCGGGATTGCCTCCAGCGGGCCCTTCGACGAGGGCACACCGCCGGACTACGCACGCGCGCAGAAACTCTACGGACTGGCCCGGGCCTCCGGCATCCCGGATGAGAAGGTCGGCGAAGTCCTGCTTCGCTATGCCCGCGCCGCTTTGCAGAACCGGGGTTACGACCTGGTCATCGAGGTGCTGGATGAGCGGGAGCGCAACCCGAAACTGGCCGCCGATCCTGACGCCCTCCTGCTCCGCGGCCGGGCGTTGCTCGGCAGGAAGCGGGTTCCGGCCGCGCGCGACGTGCTCCTGCGCATCGTCGGCGAAGCCCCCGGGACACCGCAGGCCGCCATGGCGCTCTTCCTTCTCGACGACCCCGCGAGCCTCGAGCGCCTGGTACGTGAGTACCCGCGGCACCCGCGCGCCGTGGAAGGGTCGTTCCGGAGGGGGGAGCTGCTCCGGAAACAGGGGCACGTCGACCGGGCGGTGCAGGTGTGGCTCGATACCGCCCATGTGTATCCGGAGACCACCTTCGCGCCCCGCGCGGTGAAAGCCGCCGCCGACCTCCTCTTCGCCGCGGGACGTTTCGACCAGGCCCGCACGCGATACGACGAGTTCCTCCGGCGCTTCCCGGAAAGCCCCGATTGGGCGATTGCCCGCGACCAGTTGACCGAAGCCTGGTACCGGGTCGGACTCGGGCTCGCGAAAAGGGAGAACGCGGATCGGGCGTCCGAGGTCTGGCAGGGACTCCGGATGAAGTACCCCCTTTCGAAGCAAGCCTCGCGATCACTCCTCGCGGAGTCGAGGGCACGGGGATTCGATCCAAAGGCCCTCGGCATTCTCCGGGAACTGCTCGCACGCTACCCGAAATCGCCCGAGGCACCCGAGGGCGCGTTGCTCATCGCCGGTCTCCATGAGCGAATGTCCGGCAACACCGCCGAAGCCGTCGCCGCGTACCGGCAGGTCACGGTCCTCTATCCCGGCTCGAGCGCAGCCCGGCGAGCCGAGTCCCACCTCAGGGAGATGCAGGAGGAGTCGCTCCACCTGAAGCTGCCGGGCGTCCTGGCCCCCGGCGCCCCGGCGCAGCTCGAGATCCGGACCCGGAACCTGAAGCGCGTCACCGGCCGCATCTACCGCATCGACCCGGCGGCCTACTTCCGGAAGCACGGCGACCTCGCCGGCATCGAGAACGTGATGGTCGAGGTCATGGCCCCCGACGCCGTCTTCGACCACGTGGTCCCCGGCTATCGGAAGTTCCGGTCGATCGAGGGGAAGCTCACCGTTCCGGTCGAAGGCGAAGGCGCCTACATCGTGGTGGTGGAAGGCGGGAAACTCACGGCGACCTGCCTGCTTCTCGTCAGCGACCTGACGGTGATCGCCAAGGAGTCGCCCGGCGGCGTCCTGGCCTTCGTGCAGAACCGGACCGGTGGGGAGCCGGTGAAGGATGCGGAGGTACTGGTGCGCACGCCGAACGGAACGGTCCGATCGGAGCGATCCGGGGCCGATGGCGTCGCCCGCCTGGCCTTCCCCAGTGTCGGCGCCGGTATCGTCGCCGTCCGCGGAGACTCCGTGGCACTCGCCGGATTCGACTCCCGCAAGCGGACCGTGCGGGGTATCGCGACGACCGTGCACATCGCCACCGACCGCCCGGTGTACCGTCCGGGTCACGAGGTCCGGTTCCGCGCGGTGGTCCGGCAGGCCGCCGGCGAGTTCTTCAAGACGCCGGCCGGCGTGAAGGTCCTGATCAAGGTCGCCGACCGTGCCGGAAACCCGCTTTACCGCCAGGAGCTCGTGCTGTCCGAGTTCGGAACCGCGGCCGGGGCCTTCCGCCTTCCCGCGGACATCCCCCCCCACACCTACACGATCAAGCTGCGGTTCGGAGAGCAGGAGTTCAGCCGGGATTTCACGGTCGAAGCCTACCGCAAGCCGCAGATCTTCCTGACCATCACTCCGAAGAGGCCCGTCTACATCCGCGGCGAAACGGTCGAGATGGAGATCAAGGCCCGTTACGCCTTCGGACGCCCGATGGCCGGGCTCGAACTGTCGCTCGATGTCTCCGCCGTCGGGATCGAGGGCTGGCACGGCAGGAAGCTGAAGCTCACCACCGACGCAAGCGGCATCGCCCTGCAGACGGTGCCGACCCGTCCGGGCGTCGATGCGAAACTGCGCTTCATGGCGACCGCGCGGGACGTCACCCGCCGCCTCTACTTTGCCGAGGCGATGGTGCCGGTCATGAACACCGGATACCAGGCCACACTCTCCATGGAGCGGGAGGGTTACTTCTCGGGCGAGACCGCCCGGGTCAAGCTGCTGACCGCGGACATCCTCGGCAACCCGGTGGCGGCGAAGGGAAAGATCGAGGTGGGTTATCGCTCCATCGGTCGGCGACCGGCGCTGTTCAGCGTGGTCGAAACGCTCCCGATCGAGACCGATGCCGGCGGAAAATCCCGGCTCACATACGATCTTGCGAAACCCGGCCACTACCGCTTCACGTTCCGCGGAGCGGACCGCACCGGGCGCGAAGTCCGTGCCGAGGTGCAGTTCGACGCAGAGTCCGCCAGCGATCGCCTGATCGTCCGCATCGATCGTCCCGAGCACTTCGTCGGTGACCGGATGACGGTGAAACTCACCGCGCCGGCGGCAAATCGCTACGCCCTCCTCACCATCGAAGGGGAGGAACTCTACTCCTACCGGGTAGTGCGGCTCACCGCGCGGGAGAGCACCTTCGAATTCGGGGTCGACCGCCGTCAGGTGCCGGAAGTCTGGGTGGCGGCCGCGTTGATCGATGACGGCCGCCTCTACCGGGGCATCGACCAGGTCACCGTCGTCGAGCGCATCCGGCTCACGGTCACCCCCGAGCGGGAGGAATACCAACCCGGCGAGTTGTGCCGGCTGACGATCGTCACGAAAGACGACGCGGGAAACCCGCTGCCCGCCGAGGTCGCCATCGGCGTGGTGGATGAGGGCCTCTACCTGGTCCGCGCCGACGACACACCGGACCTCGTGGCCACGTTCCGCCCGGGCGCCCGGCAGCATCTCGTCCGCACCACCGCTTCCACCGGCTTCGAATTCGTCGGCAGGACGAGCAGTCTCTCCGAGGACCTGCTCGCCGAACGGGCGCGCCGGCTCGAGGAACCCACCTCGGTTCCGGCGGTGATACTCGAGGAGAAGTCGCTGGAGAAGGTGGACGATGCCTTCGACGGTCCACTCGACAACAGCTCCACCGGCATCGGCGGCGGAGCCGGAGGCTCTTTCGGCGGCCGAGGGGGGCAGCGGAATCTGCGGGCCATGGGCGGCGGACGCATCGCAAACGCGGAATCGCTGTTCCCGGCCCGAACCCAGTTCGAGGACACCGCGTTCTTCAAGGCCGACGTGGTCACCGGTCCCGACGGGACGGCCATCGTGGAGTTCACGCTGCCCGACGACCTGACCGAATGGCGGATCACCGCCCGCGGCGCCAGCCACGGCAATGCGTTCGGCTCGGCCCGCTCCTCATTCCTCACGGACCGGCCGCTCGTCATCCGCGCCGCCCTCCCCCGCTACCTGCGGGAAGGGGATCGCCTGACCGGAGGCGCCGGCGTGGTCAACGGAATGGACGAGGAGACCGAGATCACGGTCACCCTCAGTCCGGCCGCGACCGAGGCGGGAATCACACAAGACGTGGTCGTCCTCGCGGGCGCGGAGCGACTGGTGGACTGGCCTCTTCCCACGGGCGTGCTCGGCGAGCTGACGTTCTTTGCCCGAGCCACCACCAGGGGGATCGCCGAAGACGCGGAAGAGCGGAAACTCGCGGTGCTCCCCTTCGGCGTACCGTGGCGAGACGGCTACGGCGCGACGGGAACGGATCCAGCGATGCGGACACTGGTCATCCCGGAAGATGCCGTGCCCGGCACCGTGAAGGTGGTCGTGCTGGCGCCCGAGAACCTCGCCGAGGACCTGCTCGCGGGCATCGGCGAACTGCGCCGGTTCCCCTACGGCTGCACCGAGCAGACCGTGAACCGCTTCTACCCGGCGATCGAGGTGGCGCAGGCCTTCCGGAAGGTGGGCATGGACCGCTCCGGTGCACTGGCCCATCTCGACCGGATGGTCAAGGCCGGGGCGCTCCGTTTGACGTACCTGCAGAACAAGCAGGGACTCTGGGGCTGGTGGCAAAAGGGTGAATCGAACCCCGAGATGACCGCCTACGCCCTGATCGGCCTGGCCGCCGCCCGGGACTCCGGGGTCGAACTCTCCGCCGAGGTGTTCAAGCGCGCGGAGAAGGGGCTGCCCGCGCTCATCAGGCGCACCTCCTCGCCGGACGAACGCGCCTTCCTGCGTCTCGCGCAGTCCCGGGCGTTCGGCGCTAACTACGAGACCCTCGCCTCCTCCTTCGCCGATCGGGCCCGCCTGTCGCTCAAGGGTCTGGCGTTCCTGGCCCTGGCCTATGAACCGCTCGGCCCGACCGCCCAGCACTCGTTGCTGCGGAAGGAAGTCATCGCGAAGGCGAGCCGGGAATCGGACACCGAGAGCCTCGGCTTCGCCCTCGCCGCGGTGGCCGTCCCCGAAGAGTCGGCGGAGGGAATCCGGCACATCGAGGCCCTCCTCGGCGAGCGCCGGATCGGTTCCGGATTCGGCACCACCCGGGAGACCGGGGCGGTGGTGGCGGGAATGGCCCGCGTCGCGGCATTCATTCCCTTCGCGGGTCCCTCTCCAGACCGCGAAGCCTCGGTGAGGCTCCATGTGAACGGCAAGACGGCTGACCTGCCGCGCAGTTCAAGCATGGTCGTCCCGGCGGCATTGCTCGTCCCGGGGAAGAACCGCATCCGCGTCTCCAGTCTCGGGAGCCACTCCGTCGTGCTCTCCTGTGTGCGCCGGACCGCGCCGGATGCCGTCGGCCCCCTCAGCCTCTCCCGGCAGCTCGCGCTGGTACCGATCTCCGGCGGAACCCGCGACTTCGCGATGTTGAAGAAGGGCGCGGCAATCCGGGAGCCGGTGGTCGATGCAGTTCGGATCGGCGAGGCGGTGCGAGTGACCCTGACCGTCAGGACCGGCGGCGAGCGCTACCTGGTCATCGAGGATCCGATCCCGGCCGGCTTCGAGACGGTGCCCGGCACCGCGAAGGGGCCTATCCAGGAATCGACCCGTTACGACGACAAGATGGTGTTCTTCCTCGAGAACCCGAAACCCGAGGTGACGATCTCCTACCTGATCCTCGGCGAGGCCCCGGGCGCGGTCCGGATCCCCCCCGCGGTGACGTACGCCATGTACCGGCCAAACGCCGCTGCGTACTCAGGTGTTGCCGCGCTCACGATTGCGGACTTCGAGGAGCCCCTGACCCGGGACAAGACACTCGCCTACAGTGCCGCCGACCTCTGGTCCGAGGCGCTTCGCGCGGAGCGGGCGGGAGAGCGGGAGACGGCGAAGAAGCTGATCGCGACACTGCTCGAGCGGTTCGAGTTGAACGAAGAGTACCTCACACTTTCGCTGCGAGCCCTCGCCAGGATCAACGCGGCCGTTGGCCATGATGCCAGCGCCATAGAAGCCTACGAACGACTGCTGGCCGAGGTGCCGTCCTTCCGCACGGACATCCGGGACGAGCAACTCCTTGCGAAAGCCTTCGCCGCTCTGAAACGCTACGGCGAGGCGATGGGCTCGCTCGAGCGGATCGCCTGGCGGTTATTCATCATCGACGGACAGGTGCCGCGGGAAATCGGCGGCGCGAAGGCCCTCGAGATCGAAGCGGACCTGCTCGACCGCTATCCGGCAGCGGAATACACCGAGCGCGTGTTCCTGCGCCGGGCCGACCGCGCGGCACTCGCATTCGAAGAACAGTTGCGGCGGACCGGGGCGGCGGACGATGCGTTGCTCGAACCCTTGACGGAGTTTCTCACGCGGTACCCGGAGTCGCCGGACGCGGAACGCGTGTTCTTCCGGCACGCCCGGACCCGGCTCCGGGCCGGGAAGTTCACCGAACTCGAAGCTCTGTCGCGACGGTTCGGCGACCGCTACCCGGACTCGAACCTCTGCGACGATGCCGACTGGTTCACCGCCTTCGCACTCTTCGCGGAGGGCCGCCACAACGAGGCCGAGCAGTTCGCCCTGGCCTCGCTGGCGAAGGAATACCGTCAGGAGGATGGCACCCTCGGGACGAGCGAGTACCGGAAGAACCTGGTGCACCTGATCGCCCAGGTGGCGCACATCGAGGGACGGCTCGACGAAGCGATCGCTCTCTACGAACAGGTGAAGGACCAGAGCGTCGATGCCCGGGAGGCCTTGAAGCAACTGACCGAGGTGACATTCAGCCAACCGGCCGTGGTACGCGCCGAACCCGGTGAAACGATCTCCTTTCCCGTGACCTCGAAGAACCTGGCGGTCATCGATTACCGGGTCTACCCCATCGACCTGCTCGTCTACTTCGCGCTGAAGAAGGATGTTGATGAGGTCGCGGGCCTGAACCTCGATGGCTTGCCCCCGAGGCTGAAAGGCGCCCTGACCCGCTCGGTCGAGTCGCTGCGCCGGGAAGATGTGCGAACCGTGGACCTCGGAGAGCTCGATCCGGGGGTCTACCTGGTCATCCTCGAGGGTGGCGGCCGTGAGCGCAGGACACTGATCATCGTCTCCGACCTGTCGGCCGAGATCCGTCGTCACAGTCAAGGCGTCCGGATCCTGGTCACGAATCGCCGGACCGGCCGGCCGGTGTCCGGAGCATTCGTGAAGCTCGCCCGAAACGGACGGCTCCTGAAGGAGGGCCGCACCGACCCGCGCGGCATCTTCGAGGTCCGCGGCGCGATCGCCGGAAAGCTGTCGGCGGTGGTGGAGAAGGACGGGAGCTACGCCCTGGGAAAGCAGTAGGTCAGGGATTTCCCGCAAGCGCTGCGAAGATTTCAAACATCGGCATTGCAGGCATCAGCGGCTGCGGCGAAGTCTCCGCGATCCGGCGAGGAGTCCCAGCAGACCAAGGCCGGCCCAGGCTGCGGTGGGAAGCGGAACGACCGAGTAGGACAGGTTGTCGAGCCCCCAGCCGGCGCGATTCCTGCTCGTGTGCGCACCGGACGTGATGACCATCGAGGTGATCGGCGTCGTATTCCCGAAGTCGAGAAACGCGTTGTTCCCGTCGCCCCCGCCCGGAGAAGCTTCGGTGAGGGTGATGGTGTCGGTGAATCCGCCACCGTCCGAGATCACCACGGTTACCCACTCCAGAAAGTTCTGGTTGACGTCCGAAATCCACATGTTCACGTTCGTCACCGGCCGGCTGAAGGTGGCGGTGACCGTAACGGGTACCCCGAAGTCCGTCCCGTTTGCGCCCCCGAGGGCGTCTGCAAGAAAGTACTCCCCGACACCCGCATAGGAGTAGAGCGCGTCGAACGTACCTGCCGCATTGCTGATGAAGCCCTCCGATGCGCCCCCTAGGTAGTCTCCGAGGATCGCACCATCAAAGCTCACGATATCGATGGTCGGGAGCGGTGCGCCCACCGCAACCCCGGTGGATTCGAAGTCGATGGTGCCCGCGAACACCGGAGCAGCCAGAAGCAGGACGGCGAACGCCACGAAGAAGGTGCGCATGGGAACTCTCCGGAAGAAAGCGAATCTCTCACTCAATCTATTGGCCAAACACGTCTTTGCTTTGCGGAAATCGTGTTTCTGCGGATGGAACCGCCGCCACCACGCCGGCCGCTCTGGCGGTGTGGAGCGAGCCAGGTTCGCGAATTTCCGGTTTTCCGCACAAGTAGATGGCTGTTTCCCCAATAGGGATGGTGAGGGTTCGTGTCCCATGTACCGATGCGAGGAGGGAAGCGCATGAAGTGGTCTCTGGCCTTTGCACTTTTGCTGGCGTTCGCCACGGTCTCCACCGCGGGGACGGTAACCGTCCGAAGTGGTGACGGGGTCGACTTCCCCACCTCGGACCCCAATGTGACGATGTTGCTCGGCCCGGTGGGCACCCTTTCGGCACCCGGCTTCGGCGCCGCATTCACCCCGGCGGATTTTGCGGCCGCCTCAGCCGGTCCAGCGGCCTTCGTGATCGATGGCCACCCCAATTGGAAGCCGTACCTCACCTCCGACGCCACCGGTGAGTGGATCAGCACCCTGGCGACCGGCGCCTCCGCCGAAACGCCTTCCGCGCTCTACGCCATCGACTTCGATCTCGGGATGGGAACGTTCGCCTCGGTGACACTCGACTTCCGCTTCCTCGTGGACAACGACCTCGGCGACCAGTTCAACGAGGGGCTCTTCATCAACGGCACGGGCATCAGCGGCACCAGGCTGACCGGTGTCGTGCTGGATCACTTCCAGGTTGATCAGGCCATGCTCGGGCTCGATGTCACCGCACTGGTCAACTCCGGAGTGAATACGCTCTACATCGATGCGGCGAACGGCAGCGGCCCCGCCGGCATTCAGTTCAGCGCGACTTTCAACACCACGCTCGACCCCGGCAACGTGGTTCCGCTCCCCGGAGCGGCCTCGCTGGGGTTCGCCATGCTGGGACTGCTGGCGGTGGGTGCGCGGATCCGTCGCCGTCACCGCCACCGGTAAGGGCTCGTCTGGAGACAGGTGCGCCGGTTGCACCGAGAGCGCCGCTGCGCCCGCGATCCTGGGGTGGTTCCCGCGGGGAAGAGTGGAGGCAGGAACGTTTTACCGAACTCCGGCCATTCGTCCCGGAGCAATCCATGCGGAGTCCGCCGGGACAATCCTGCCACCCTCTGCCCCGCCGGCAGAGAATGTCCGGATCCGGACAAATGTCAGACCTGACCCCGAAGACGGCGGGTGGGCCGGAACCGGCTCGAGACTGTGGGTGTGTACCGCAGCTACCACTCCCGCGTCCGAACCATCTCGGCGAGCGCGTTGATGTCGTCGAAGATCGGGCGGTCCTCCTCGAGCGTCGCGACGCGGGAGCGAATGTCATCGTAAATCGCCTTCGTGCCCGGGCTCGCCTTCTCCGCGCCGAGGAAGTCGAAGGCCTGGGCCGCGCACATCAGTTCGATGCCGATGACGCCGGCGGCATGATCGAGGATCTGCCTGGTCTTCAGGGCCGTGGTCATGCCCATGCTGACGAAGTCTTCCTGGTCCGCGGCGGCGGGAATGGAACCGGTGGCGGCCGGCGCGGCGAGGATGCGGCTCTCACAGACCAGCGATCCGGCGGTGTACTGGGAGAGCATCAGGCCGGAGAACATCCCGGCGCCCTTCGTCAGGAAAGCGGGGAGACCGGCGGAGAGGTTCGGATTCAGCAGGCGGTTGGTGCGGCGTTCCGAAAGCGCCGCGACGGTGGTGATGCCGATGCCGAGGAACTCCAGCGGGAAGGCGGTCGGCGTGCCCTGGAAGTTGGCACCGGTCATGACGAGGCCGTTTTCACCCTCATCCGGAAAGAAGAGGGGGTTGTCGGCCACGCCGTTCAACTCGATCTCGAAGTTCGTGCGGGCGTAGTCGAGGGTATCCCAGGCGGCGCCGACCACCTGCGGAGTGCTGCGGAGGGAGTAGGCGTCCTGCAGTTTCTTGCCGGGGCGATCGAGCAGGCCGGAGCCCTCGGCCAGTCTCCGGATATGCGCCGCCGAGCGGACCGCGCCCGGGAAACCACGAGCCTCGTGGATCCGGGTGTCGTAGGAGAGCAGGTTCGCGTTGAGGGATTGCAGGGTCATGGCCGCCGCGGCCTCGGAGGCCAGGAGCAGCTTCTCGGCGTCCTCGATCTCGAGGGAGCCCATCCCGGCGATGACGTTGCTGCCGTTGATGGCGGAAAGGCCATCGCGCGCCTCGAACTCGATGGATTCGATACCGGCCTTCGCGAGCGCTTCCTTGCCCGGATAGCGCTCGCCATCCAGGAACGCCTCTCCCTCCCCGATCAGCACCAGCGCCGCCTGGGCCATCGGCGAGAGATCCCCGCAGGCGCCGACGGAGCCGCGCGAACAGACCACCGGAGTAACGCCGGCGTTCAGGATCTCCGCCATCTTCTGCGGAATATCGACCCGGCAGCCGGAGAAGCCCTTCATCAACAGGTTCAGCCGCGAGGTCCAGGCCGCGCGGACCACTTCCTCCGGCAGCGGCTCGCCGTAGCCGGCGGCATGGCTGTAGACCAGGTAACGCTGAAAGTCGCGGATCTGGTCCGGCTCGAGTACGACGTTGACCAACTCCCCGATTCCGGTGTTGACTCCGTACATCCTCTCCCCGGCCGCGATGCTGCGGTCGAGGAATTCGCGGCAGTGCGCGGCGCGCTCGAGCCCCTCCGGAGCGAGGACGATGGCCTCCCGATCGCGGGCGATGCGCAGCACTTTGGCGGTGGTCAGATCTTCACCGGTCAGGACGATGGCCATGGATGCTCCTTCGGGGAATCTCGAGAACAGGAGTCGGAACAGGTACGCACCGAAGCGCGCCATTCTCTCCCATGCACGCGACGGGCAGAAATCAAAGCTGGCGGTGGATTCCGGCCGGGTTAGACTGAAAAGGACGGTGTGTGTGGCCTGCAGAGGAGAAGAACGATGCGTATTTCGCACATCGTCCGAATCGCGTTGATCCTGATTCTGGCTTCCAGCCTCGCCTACGGGCGGGGATCGCGGAGCTTCCGGGGGTCCTCCGGCTCCAGAAGTTCATTCGGATCCCGGGGTTCCATGTCGCGAAGCCACTCGTCATCGCGTTCGGCGCCGAGCCGTTCCTCCGCCTCGGGAATCTCGAATCGGTCCTCCCGGTCCATGTCCTCGCGATCGGGGAGTTCCCGCGCATCGGCTCCGCGGATGTCGAGTCCCCGCGGATCATCTACACGAATGTCCACCTCGAGCCGCAGTTCCTCGCGGCCCTCGGTCTCACGATCCTCTTCCTCGCGCTACCAGCGATCGACGCCCTCGGTCCCAAGATCTTCGCGCTACCAGCGATCGGCACGCCCGGTCTCCGGCTCGTCGCGCTACCAGCGTTCGACACCATCCGCCTCGCGCACCTCGTCCAATGTCCGCCGGCCGTCGTCCTCCCGGAATCGATCGACGTCGAGCCGATCAGTTTTCTCCTCTCGATCCTCGTCCGCCACGCGAGGCACGTCGCGAACTTCATCGGCGCGCACCACCTACCGCCAAAACTCCCATACCAGGCGAGCTGGTGACCTGAGTCGCTTCTCCAATCGAACGACCTCACGGTCCGCCGCGAACGCATCCTGCTTCCGCACCGCGACCTCGCGCACCGCCTCGGGCTCCCGCACTTCGCCCGGCACACGCAACACGACCGCATCCGCGAGAAGCTCAAGCCGGGGCCTGAGCCGCTTCTCCGGCACATCCCGCACCGGTTCGAGATCGAACGGTCTTCAGGGCTTCCGCCCGCCGAGCAATCGTTCCACCTACGCCCGGAGCGGCGGCAGCTCGCGCACTGCGGGCCTGCGCGGCACGGATTCCCGGTTCGGAGGCCGGGGCGGAGTTGCCGGGACGAATCGCGGCGGACGCTACGCCGGCGCACAGCGGGGCTACTACCGCGGCTACCGTCGAGGCTTCACCGACGGCTGGTACGCCAGCGGCGGCTACGACGGCTACTACCCGAGGCGTTACCATGGAAGCTCTTCGGGGTGGTACGTGGGGTTCAACTGGGGTTGGTACTACGGCTACGGTGGGTTCGGCGTCGGCTTTGGCTGGTCCCAGCCGAACTACTGGAGCGGATGGTGGGGCTTCTGGTACCCGCAACCGGTCTGCGTCGCCTATGTCCCCTACGGTTTCTACCTCGACCGGCAGCCCGTCTTCATCCGCGAAGTGACGGTCGTCGAGGAGGTTCCGGTCGAGGTCCCGGTCTACGTGGACGAGAACGGGAACCCCATCGAGTCCCGGAACTCCGGGCCCGCGCCGGACGAAGGAGTGGATCCCGAAGCCGACGAGCCCCCGTCGGAATCCGAGAGCACGGAGGCGGAGGGCGCACTCCACGAGACGGAAGGTCCCCCGGTCCTCGACGCGACCACCGAGAAGTACCTCCGGGAGGGCAGCGAGAACTTCGCCCGGGCCGACTACGAGGCCGCCGCGAAAACCTTCCGGTTGGCCGTAGCCGCCGATCCGTATGCCGCCCCTCCCCGCTTCGCCTTCGGCCAGGCGCTGCTCGCCATGGGAGACTATGGGAACGCCGCCAGGATCCTGCGAGGCGCGGTAGCGAAGGAAACGGCCATCCTCCGGGCCCCGGGCTCGATCGTCGGGGTGTACAAGACCGCGGAGGAGTTCAACGCGGTGATGAACGCTTTGAAGACCGCGTCGCTGAAAGACCGCAGTGACGCCGACCTGCTCTTCCTGGTCGGCTACCAGCAGTACTTCTCCGGCGACCCGCAGGCCGTGGTCACGTTCGGTCGCCTGGCCTCCGCATTTCCCGAAGACTCGATGGTCGCGATCTTCGGACCGGCCCTGAAAGAGCGCTTCCCTGAGCTGGCGGAGTTGCCGATACCCGGGGAGGAACGGGACTGACGGCGTCCGACCGGTTTTCGGGTGATCGAGCGCCTGCCGAGCGGCCCGGGCGCAGCGCTCTCCGAGGTCTGATTTCGCACACCGGGCTCCGGTGCGGTAAAAGGGATCCATGATCCAGTTCATTCACCCCGCTGTCGGACTCATGCTGAACTCCGTTGCCGCCGCCTGCCGCATCTGCCGGGCGGTGCAGCAGGACCTGGTTCTCGCCAGGACCGTCGAGAAAGGCGACAAGAGCCCGGTCACCGTCGCCGACTTCGCCTCCCAGGCCATCGTGGCCAGAGAGTTGCGCACGGCCTTGCCGGATGTTCCGCTCGTCGGCGAGGAGAACTCGGATCTTCTGCGCGAGCCGGAGAATCGGAGCGTGCTCGAGGCCATCCTGGCCCAGGTGAGATCGCCCTGGCCGGAGGCGGACGAGCGCGAGCTGCTCCTGGCGATCGACCACGGCGCATCGGATCCCGATGGAACGGAATCGTTCTTCACGCTCGACCCCATCGACGGAACCAAGGGGTTTCTCCGGGGCGACCAGTACGCGGTGGCGCTCGGCCTGATCGTCGAAGGGAAAGTGGCGGTGGGCGTTCTGGGATGCCCGAACCTCACTGGACCGGACGGCACCAAAGGAGTGCTCTACGCGGCGGTACGCGACCGGGGCGCCATGGCCCTCTCGATCCACCGGCAGACTCCCAACGTATTCCCCATCCGCGTATCGCCGGAAGAGAGCCCGGCGAACATCCGGTTCTGCCAGTCGGTGGAGAAGGCCCATTCCCACAGCGGGCGCGCCGGAGAGGTGGCCAGCATCCTCGGCGTCACCGCGGCCCCGGTGGGCATCGACAGCCAGTGCAAGTACGCCCTCGTGGCCCAGGGTGACGCGGAACTCTACCTGCGGATACCGAGGGACGACGTCTACCGCGAGAAGATCTGGGACCACGCCGCCGGCGCGATCATCGTCGAGGAGGCGGGGGGCAAGGTCACCGACATCTTCGGCAAACCGCTCGACTTCAGCCGCGGCCGGACCCTCGAGAAGAACCGCGGCGTGGTCGCCAGCAACGGCCCGAACCACGACGAGGTCATCCGGGCCCTGGCCCGAACCGCCGGGCCGGCTTGAGGGGCATCCACTCCACTCAGGTCGAGCCGGCGGCGGCCGGATCCGTGCAACGATCGCACTTCATTCCAGACAAGCCCTCAGTAGTCCGGGTCCCATGGATCCGGCTCTCGTTTCGCGTAGGGGAAGCAGGCGGAGTCCACACCGATCCACTCCGCGGAACTGGACTCCGCAGCCACGGCTCGCAGAACCGCATTCAGCTCGGCTTTCGCCCAGGCCTGCCCGTCCTTCAACACCGCTTCGCAGAGCCGGCTGAGAATGCCCCGGCGCACGCCGAACGTATCCGCGTCGTCGTCGGCCACGATCAGCCCGCGGCGCTCCAATTCCGCACCAAAGGCCGCGAAGAAAGCGCCGATCCACTGGTATCGCCACAGGTGCTCCTCGCAGGCGGTGGGGGCATGGTGATAGCGCTTCAGGAAGACGAGGGCGATCTGGTTGTCACGGTGGTAGGTCGCCGGCCGAAACAGGTCCCGGGAGAGAGGCTCCTCGCGCCGCCAACCCTCGATCTCCCAGTCGTCCCTGGGGCGATCGAGGACTCTGCGGATCTCCTGCTGTACCGCGACGAACTCGCCCACACTCCAGGAAACGGCGGTTCGACGGCGCGGCCTGGTCGGCGACCACCGGTCTCTCTCGTGCGACGGCGCGTCGATACCGAGCAGCCCATCGAGCGCATCCCGCACCTCCCGGCAGGAGGAAGGACGGGCGCCGGGATCGGCCTTGAGCATGGTGCGGAGGAGCTTCGACAGTCCGGGCGGAGCGACGGCGCCGCCGAGTGCGAATTGCAGCGTTTCCCCGAGTGAATAGACGTCCGACCGCTCGCTCACCGGACCGCCGCAAATCTGCTCCGGCGAGAGACGGAGCGGATATCGCATCAGGATGGGGCCGGACCCCTCACCGGGCAGGAATCGCGCGAACTCGAACCCCTTCAGCGCCGGTCCCCGCTCCTCGGAAACAACGATGTTCGCCGCGCAGACGGCCAGGTGCACGATGCCGAGGTCGTTGAGCGTCAAGAGCGCGTCGGCGAGGAGCGAGCCGATCGTGGCGACTTGCCGGGCGGGCAGGGGGCCGTCCGCCCGAAGTTGCTCGTCGAGGGTCGTGAGCGGCCCCATGGGCATGATCGCGTAGCGGATGCCGCGGCGCAGATCCTCCCCCGCCCGGGTGGCGGCGAGGATGTTCGGATGCTCGGTCCCCGCGGCGATCATCTCCGCGCGCATGGCTTCGCCGGCATGCTGCCGCTCCCGCGCCCACTCCGGCCGCGGCACCCGCACCAGCACGGCCGCCTCGGCCTCCTCGTCGAAGGCCCGGTAGAAGATGTTGAAGGTATCTTCCCCGACGCGCTCCTCGATGACGCAGTTCTCGATGGACTCGCCCATGAGCGGCCCCGTTTACCGCTCATCCGGCAGGTGATAGGGATCGGCCACGTAGCCCCGCTCGGAGCACTCCGGGCAGCGCACCCGCCGGGATCCGAAGCGGATGGGCACCCGGACGGTCCGGTGGCAGAAGGGACAGACCACGACGATCTCGGCCATGGCCCGGATTCTAACGAACCCGGTCCCTCGCCGCCCGGAAACCGCCCCAATCCCAGGTGAGCCGGTGCGTGCACGATCCCCCGCTCTTCTCGAGCAACCGACCGATTCGCTCCGGGCTCCCGCTCCGGGCGGCCCTCGCGAGATCCGGCAGTCCGTTCATCCGCAGCTCTCTGCAGAAAGGATCGGCCGGGAGTGCCGGACGTTCCGCGAATTCTCTACAATCTGAATCGTACTCCCCAGAGCGTGTTCAAACCGGAGTCAACCGAAATGCGATCGATCTACGCTTCAGTGGCCCTCTGCCTTCTCCTGTTTGCGGTGGAGGTCCAGGCACAGGGGCTCTCCGCCGATCTCGACTGGGTGGAGGTGGAGGTGGCGCTGTCGCCGCGCGGCAAGGCGATGGTCCGCTACCATGTCCGCTGGGAGGTCTCCCGGGGCACGATGGGCGGTTTCTACTTCCAGGGCGAGCAGGCGCCGGTCAACTGGGTCGAGGACGGCTGCGCCGCCTTCACCGATGACGGCACGCGCCACGACGTCACGGTCACGCGCGACGGGAACCGTTGGGACATCATGCGCAAGAGCGGCCGTTTCGGAACCGGCGGCGTCACTTTCATTCTCACCTACACCGCCGATTACGCCCGGGCCGGCCACCTGGCCAGGACCACCTCCCCCGATCACGGCGAACTGGTGGTGTTCAACTGGGCCCCGGTGCAGTGGGATGAAGCGCTCTCGCACGAAACGGTTTCCGTGAAGTTCCCGGTCGCGGTGGAAAAGGCTGAGTACACCTTCGAGGAGGCGACGGCCTTCGGGATCATGACCGAGCCCTATGTGAACGAGCGCTACCAGCTCTCCTGGCTCGGGCAGGTGGGCCCCGGCGTCACGCCGCAGGGCGATCGCGGTGGTGAGCGCTACCTGACCGTCCGGGCCCACCGGAACGAAATCGGCGAGAGAGAGCATTTCCGGGTCACCTACTACCTGCCGGCGACGCACTTCGCGCTCGGAACCTCCGCCATGAAGGAGGTCGAACAGGTGCCGGGCTCCTACGATCCGTACGCCCCGACGGGCCTCGGCATCCTCGCGGTGCTGATCGGGGTGCTGGTCGTCGGCGTCGCGGGCATTGCCGTCCTGAAACACCGGTCGCTCATCAAGGCGGCGGACGGCATCGAAGGGCTCAACTGGAACCGCGACGACTGGGTGGTACCGACCATCGAACTCTCGGGATTCCGCAAGAACGGGAAGGTCGCGCAACTGAACGAGATCGAGGCGGGGTTCATCTGCGACATCCCACTGAAGCCGCTGGCTGGAATGATGCTTCTGGAAATGGAGCATCTCGGGGTCGTGAAGGTCACCAGCCGGGAACCCTTGACCCTTCAGAAACTCGAAGCCCCGGGGGACGGTTTCACCACCTGCCACCAGGTGCTCTACGACTCCATCGGTGACGATGGACGCCTCTCGGAACATACCCCGGCCAACCTGCTGCGGGCGATCACCGCGGGCATCCAGGAGAAGGCCTGGGACTGCGATCTCGAAGCCACGAAAGAGCACTACGAGGAGGAGTTCGAGCAGCGGTTCAAGCGCGATCGGGAAGCCGCCGAGGAGTTCTGGAGCGGAAAGCGGCGGGAGCGCGAGTCGGTTGTCCGCGACCGGGGATACTGGTACTACCCCTACTACTATCATTTCAACCATCGCTCGAGCCGGTGGGACCGCGGCGGCAAGGAGTTGGATGGGATCGCCGGCGCCATCCCGGATCCGGAGGGACTTGGCTCCGAGAGCTATTCCTACTTCCTGGCGGGCGGTGTGGATGTCGCCGGCCAATACGCGGCAACCGTCTGCCATTCGGCGTGTCACTCGGCGTGTCATTCCGCCTGTCACTCGGCGTGCCACTCCGCCTGCCATTCCGCCTGTCACTCCGCCTGCGTGAGCGGCGGCGCGCACTGATCACGGGAGATCAACGGCAACGTGGAAAAGCGCTTCGGAGAGAGCCTGGCCGATCTCGGCTGGATCGATGAATTCGCGGAGCGGATCCGCCCCTACGTGCGGGTCCGCGCCGAGGACGGCGTGCTGATCCAGATGCCGCTTACGGTCACGAAGCTGAACGACACCGGGGTCCGCCTCCTCGCCCGGTCGCTCGAGGGCGTTTCCATCGAGACCATCGCCCGGGAAGCGGGAGCGTGCGGCCATCCGGAGCGGCTGCACTCCATCCATTCGTTCTTCTGCGACGTCCGGGATCTTCTTTCCGGGAGGCTGGGAGATGGGAGCGGCCGGCAGGCCACCCGGATGTCCCGGTTCACCGGGAGCGAAACGACGCTGCCGGTGCTCTCGGAAATCGCCCTGACCTACCGCTGCAACCTCTCCTGCTCTTTCTGCTACGCGGATTGCGGCGCGGAACGCGCGATGGCGGAGATGAGCACCGCGGAGGTGATCCGGGTGCTCGGGATGCTTGCCGACGATGCGAAGGTCCCCTCGGTCAGCTTCACCGGCGGTGAAGCCACGCTGCGAAAGGACCTTCCGGAGCTGATCGTCGCGGCGAAGGACCGGGAGATGCGGGTCAACCTCATCACCAACGGCATTCGCCTGGCCTCGCGCTCCCTTGTCCGGAAGTTGAAGACCGCCGGGCTCGACTCCGCGCAGGTCAGCGTGGAGGGGCCGGAAGCGGCAGTCCACGACGCTCTCACCGGACACGCGGGGTCCTTCGAGCGAACGCTGACCGGGCTCAGAAACCTCCGCGACGAGGGGATCAAGGTCCACACTCACACCACCATCTCGAAGCCCAATGTCAATCGACTCCTCGAGATGGTGGACCTGGCAATCGCGCACGACCTGCCGCGACTCTCGATGAACCTGATCATCCCCACCGGCACGCCGAACCGTCCGGAGCACCGGGGGCTCTTCGTCTCCTACTCGGAGGTCGGCCCGCCGGCGATCGCGGTCCGGGACTACGCGATCGACCGTGGCATCGAGTTCCACTGGTACTCGCCGACGCCATTCTGCATTTTCAACCCGGTGGCGAAGGGCCTCGGCAACAAGGGCTGCGCGGCATGCGACGGCCTGATCCACGTCAACCCGGCCGGGGACGTGCTGCCGTGCTCCAGCTACGACCGTCCGGTGGGCAACCTGCTGACCGATGGCTTCGCGTCGGTCTGGAGCGGGCGCCGGGCGGTGTTCCACCGGGAAAAACGCCACGCACCGGCGTCATGCCCTGACTGCGAAGACTTCGCGCTGTGCCAGGGAGCCTGCCCGCTCTACTGGGATGCCCGCGGCACCGCGGAACTCGATGCGGAAAACAGAAACGAGGAGGTTCGGTCATGAGCCCGCTCACCCCTGATCGGGAGCGCCGTCACCTGTTGCAGTTCCACTTCCTGCCGGGCCTGCACTACGGCATGAGATTCGGCTTGGCCCTGCTGCTGATCCTCGGGGGGCTCGGCCTGCAGTTCATCCTCTTTGAGACGACCTGGCTCGGCGGCCTGATTCTCGGCGCCCTGATGATCCTTCCGGGCAACGCCCTCCTCCTGCTGAAGGGCTACGACCTGACCCCGCGCTCGCTCGACGGCGATGACGGAGACTGGGAGCGTACGACCCTCGAGCGGTTCGAGGAGGCCCGGCACCTCGATCGCCAGGTGAGGAAATGGGACCAGACGATGGTCGACATCACCTGCGGCACGGGTCTGGTGAGCCTGGTGTTCCTGGTCATCCTTCCCGTGGGTCTCGGCTTCCTGATCCTCAGCAGCCTCGAAGGGGGCCAGTCGATGGCGATCGTCTTCGCAGTCGACGCCGCCCTGCTCTTCCTGCCGCACTGGCTCACCGGACTCCGGCTCAAGTGGCGTCCGGTGTCACTGAAAGAGCGGATCGACGCGCTGACGACCGCCCTCGACGCCATCGAGTCCCGCGAAGGGCCCGAATTCGAAATTCAGCCCCGGTTCTACATGGTGGGCGAAGGTACCGATCGCGTCCCGCTCGATGCGCGGGTCTTCATCCGTTTCCCCGACGGGCCGGAGGAGTTCCTCGGCCTGCAGTTCCAGGTGGCGATCAACAACGTGCAGGGCACCAGATATCCCTATCTCTACGCGGTCCTGGTGGCGAAGGAGAAGTTCCACCTGATCCGCGACCACCGCGCCTCGATCACCGCGAAGAACGACCACCTGGATGTCAGCAAGAGCAGCGGGGCCGACGTGGAGGTCATCGTCATCCGCCAGGTCACGACAAAGAAGACGGGCTACCACACGAACGCGAAGGCGATCCGCAAGGTGGCGTTCGCGGCGTTCGACAGCGCCCTGCGGGTCATCGGTCGGCCGGTTCATGACGAAACCACGGTCAGCGACTGACGGAACGTTTTCCTCGGAGTCTCCTCACACAGTGTGCGTTCAGGCTCTCCCCGGCCCGGAGCGCGTCGGTGGCCAACCCTCCAGCCTGGATCAGATTCCGCCGCCCTCACAGAACGCCTCCTGATCCGGCGTCTGCTGGGTGACGACCGTGCCCGGAGCGACGCTTCTCGTCAGCCAGACGTTGCCGCCGATCACTGCTCCACGGCCTACCGTGACCCGGCCGAGGATCGTGGCGCCGGAGTAGATGACGACGTCGTCCTCGACGATCGGGTGGCGGGGCTTGCCTTTGATCGGCTTGCCGTCCGCGTCGAGGGGGAAGCTCTTCGCGCCGAGGGTCACACCCTGGTAGATGCGCACCCGATCGCCGATCACCGAGGTCTCCCCCACCACGACGCCCGTCCCGTGGTCGATGAAAAGAGATTCGCCGATCTTCGCCCCGGGATGAATGTCGATGCCGGTCAGGCGGTGGGCGTGCTCCGTGATCATCCGGGGGAGCAGGGGAATGCCGAGGTCGAGGAGAGCGTGCGCGATCCGATAGTCGGTGATCGCCGAAACGCCGGGGCTGCAGAAGATCGCCTCGGCCGGTGAGGTCGTCGCCGGGTCGCTCTCGTAGGCGGTCTGCACGTCCTTCACCAGGAGTTGCTGGATGTCCGGCAGGCGAGCAAGAAAGTCCCGGCACAACTGGTCCGCCTCCGTCGCGCAGATCTCCCGTCGGTCGGGGTTGGCGCACGTGAAGCAGAGCCCCCGGCGGATCTGGTCGGCGAGAGTGCGGTTCACGCGATCAAGGGTGCCGCCGAGATGATCGCCGAGACTCTCCGGCTCCCAGTCGGTGGCGCCGAAATACCCAGGGAAGAGAACGGACCGAAGCTGATCCAGAACATCACTGAGGACGCGCGGCGAAGGCAACTGGTTGGAGCATGCCTCGGCGTGGGTCACGCGCATGAGCTCGCCGGTGTGCCGCGATAGCTTCCGGACCAGTTCTTCGTCCATCACGCCTCTTCCCAGAGCCAGGTGCTCAGGTACCGCTCCCCGGTGTCGCACAACACCGTCACGATGAGCTTACCCTCGTTCTCCGATCGGGCCGCCACCTGCAAAGCCGCGAAGACGTTCCCCCCGGAGGAAATGCCGCCGAGGATCCCCTCCTCGCGAGCCAGGCGCCGCGAGGTCGCCCCGGCATCTTCGTGCGTCACCTCGATGATCTCGTCCACCAGGCCGGTGTCGAGGATCGCGGGGACGAAACCGGCGCCGATGCCCTGGATCTTGTGCGGACCGGGATCGCCTCCGGAGAGCACCGGGGAGTCGACCGGTTCCACCGCGATCGCCCGAAACTCGGGCTTCAGCTCCTTGAGCGCCCCCGCCACGCCGGTGATGGTCCCGCCGGTGCCGACGCCGGCGACCAGGATGTCCACGGCCCCGTCCGTATCCGTCCAGATCTCCTCGGCGGTGGTGCGGCGGTGGGCATCGGGATTCGCCGGATTCTCGAACTGTTGGAGGACGAGGTAGCGGGGGTCGCCCTCCGCCATCTCCCGGGCCTTGCGAATCGCCCCGGGCATCCCCTCCGCTCCGGGAGTCAGCACGAGTTCCGCACCGAAGGCCGCGAGGAGTTTTCGTCGCTCGACGCTCATCGTGTCCGGCATCACCAGCGTTGCCCGGTGGCCACGGGCCGCGGCGATGAAGGAGATCGCGATCCCGGTGTTCCCGCTGGTGGGCTCGAGGAGGATCGTATCGGCCCCGATCAGCCCATCCCGCTCCGCGGCTTCGATCATGGACAAACCGATCCGGTCCTTGACGCTGGCGCCGGGATTCATGCTCTCCATCTTGACGACGACCGAGCCCGGAAGTCCCTCCGCCAGGCGGGAGAGTCGAACGAGCGGGGTGTTCCCGATCAGTTGGCTGACATCATTTGCGATACTCATGTCCGAACTATACTCCCGAACCCGACGCCGGCGCCGGAACTCCCGGAATCACACGGCTCGGAGCGGCGCGGGGCCGGGATGACGTGCTCATCCGGAAGCCTCCCCTCGACGCGGCAATTCCACGCCGGGGCGACCGAAAACGGTGCCGGCTCCGGCCGTGACTGGTAAAAACAGCCATCCCTCGATCCGGAGAGAGAAGATGAACGAGCCGTTCCTCACCTACATCAAGGAGAACATCGACCCGGCCAGCGTGCTCATCGCCTGCGGCCTCCCGGCCACTTTCAAGACCGAGAGTACCGAGGTGGTCAGGGACATCCTCGGCCACAGGATTCTCCGAACGGACCTGATCCGCAAGGAGGTCCTGAGAAACGAGGACATCTTCGACGAGAAGGTCGCCAGCAACATGGACAAGCGCAAGCTGGTCTACGATGAGATGTTCCGGCAGGCCGACGTGCAGGCCGCGGCGGGCGGCGGCGTCATTCTCGATGCGACGTTCGTCCTGCAGTCGCTCCGCCGCCGAGCCGCGAAGGTCGCCGCGGATCACGGCAAGACCCTGGTCATCCAGCAGACGAGTTGCCCCCGCGACACTTCCATCGCGCGCATCCTCCGCCGCACGAAAGAGAACTACGAGTCAAATGCGCTGACCGCCAGGGCCTATGACAACAACGTGGCCAGGTTCGAAGCGGTGGATCTCGACGACCTGAAGTCCCTTCACCCGGACCTTGCGATCACCCACCTGACGATCGACACCTCTTCCGACGACAAGTCCGGTGTGGACTGGACGGTGATCGCCCGCCGGGACGCCTGACCCGTAGAAGGGGCCGCGCGAACCAGGCTGCGGTATCTTGCCGTTCATCCGCGGTAACGCGAAGGCGGGAACCTCTCGCCCGCATTCGGCGATCGGCTCCCGCCGGTTGTTGCTTCGGACCTCGTGTCTACTTCGCGGGGAAGTAGAGAAGCTCCGGGATGCGGTAGCGCTCGAGGATCCGCTGGTTGATCTAGTCGAGTTCGGCGGACTTCACCACGTAGGGCTTTTCCACTCCCTCGAAGGTAATGACGTGCCAGCCATCGAGCGGTGCCGAAAGAGCCTCGGACACATCCTGAATCCTCGTGATGGTCTTGCCGTTCACGGTGAGGATGGCGGTGCGAACGATCTCGTCCATGCCCTTGTTCGCCGGGTCCGGAAGGACGTGGCTGGCATAGACGATCCGCTTGCGCTCCATCGGCGGATCCCACCAGACCCGCATCTGGTACTGGCGAAGTTGGGAGTCGCCGGTGGGAGAATTGCGAGACAGCTCGAGCACCACCAGCCCGGCCACCAGGATGTACGGCGGACGCCGGTCGTTGTAGTGCGGAGGGATCCGCGTCTCCGAAAGCGGCCAGGACGGCACGGGAAGTTCCACGTCCATGGGCTCGCCCTGGCGCAGGATCTTCGCCTTGAGCTTGTCTCCCGCGTAGGGCTTGCAGTAGAGCAGGTTGCTCATGTTCAGACGCCCGTGCACCGGGTCCACGTACATCCCTTCGTCATCGATATCGAAGCCGGAGAGATGCGTGATGACATCGCCGGCCACGACCGCGCCGCTGCCGGTTTTCCCCTCGATAACGCGGGACACGACCACGCCGTGAACATCCTCCGGCACGAGATAGTATTCCCGGAGGTCGTCCCGAAGGAGATCGAGAGTCCAGAGACCGCTGCCAGGCCAGCCGACCATCTTCCCGGAGTCGAAGTCCGTGAGCAGGTGGTTGATCGTCTCGACGGAAACCACGCGCCCCTCCTGCCGCCGGGCGTTCGTGGCGTTGACCAGGCCGGCCAGCTTCCCGTCCTTGACGATCGCCTGGCCGTTCCCGGCGTCGGCCAGGGTGGTCTTCATGTTGAGCATGAGCCGGGGGCTCTGGGTGTAGACCTGCTGCACGTGTCCGGTGAACCGCTCGAGCAGGTCGCTGCCGCCGAGTTGCCAGACCGAGAACTCGTCGTCGAGGGTGATGGGATCGTGAATCTCGAGCGGCGCGAGTCTGAGCCTCAAGCTCGGAGTTTCAACCTTCACGAGGGCCAGATCCGCACCGTAGTTGACGAGTTCGACCGAAGCGGGGTAGCGCCTGGCGCTGTTGGCCTCGGACACCTCGACCATGATGTGGTTGGCAAGGCCGCGCGCCGGAGTCAGGATGAGCCCCGGACGCACCACAACGCCCCGCTGCACACTGCTGCGCGGGCTGCTCTTCTGCCAGGGGGTCGTCACCGGCCACGCCTGCGTCTCGACATAGACCTTGACGAGCGCGCCTCGCATCTTCTCCGCCATCTCGTCTTCGGCCCGAAGCGGGGCCGAAAAAAGAAGCGTCAGCATCAATGCCCCGGGGAGGGCCAGCATCGTCGATGTCTTCATCAGTCCTCCCCCCTGACGTGCCGGCTCTCGGTGATGCCGAAGGTCTTCTCGATCTCTTCCTGGATCTCCTCGATGCGCTTGCGATCGAGAACGAGCAGCGGAATGTTCACACCCTCGAACTGGAGCACGGCGCGGTCGCTCTTTTCGAGCATGGAGACGAAATCGGCGAAGTCCCGGGGGGCCTTGCCGTTCACGCTGTTCACGATCGCGTTGTTGTAGTTGCGATAGCGGGTGCTGTCGTGCCGCAGAGCCCGGGAGAGCACCACCAGCTCTTCCACGCCCGGGCGGGTCTGGATGATCGAGGTGTAGTACTGCGAGAGCCAGTACTTGAGATCGCTGCGCCAGCCCATCCGGGACACGTAGTTGGCGGAGACCGGTACGAAGACGTAGCCGCCCTCGACGAGGTACTCGGGCTTGACGCCGTAGGCGGTGCCGAGCGGCATGGCCACGTCCCACTTCTTGAGAGTCACCGGGATTTCCATCTGCTTGCCGTTGCGCCGGATCTTCAGGGTCAGGGTGTCGCCCACATGCTTCTCCTGGACGATGAAGGCCAGTTCGAGAAACTCCTCGCCCACCTTGATCGTGCCGTCGTTCTCGATCTTGTGATCGTCGATCGCGTGCAGCACGTCATTCGGCTCGACCAGCCCCTCCGAGGAGGAGTGCGGAAGCGCCTTCAGGATGATCACCCCGGTCTCGCCTTCGGGCACGCCGAGCCATCCACGCAGGCCCTCGTTCTCGAGGGAGGAAGTCATGATTCCAAGCGAAGCGTAACCGTCGTACTTCCCGTCCTTGATATCCGTCAGGAAGTGCTGGATCACCGGCGTGGGGATCATGTAGCCGATGTTCTGGGAGTAGAACTGGGTCTGGAACGCGACGCCGACGACCTTGTTGTCCTGCACCACCGGGCCGCCGCTGTTCCCGGGGTTGATGGCCGCGTCGACCTGGATCCCCAGGTGGCGGTCCGCGCCGGTCTGGACGTAATCGGTCAACTCGATCCGGGAAACGACCCCTTCGGTGATCGAGAGCTTGCGGCCGCCGATCGGATAGCCCACCGCGGTGACCTGGGAGCGAAGGGCCGGAATGCCGCCGAACGCAAGAGGCACCATGCCGTCGAAGAAGTCCTTCTCGTCAACGGTGATGATGGCCAGGTCGCAGTCATGGGCGATGAACAGCACGCGGGCCGGATACTTCTCCGGCCGGTCCGGACGCTTCACGCGAATGATCTTGGCGTCGCTGACCACGTGGGCGTTGGTCATCAGGCGGCGCTCGCCGATGAAAAAGCCGCTGCCGCCGGAGCCACCGGGGTTCGGGGCTTTCCATGGTTCGTAGTAGTCGTAGGGCTGGGTCGTGATCTCGATCGACACCACCGAGGCCCGGAGCGAGTCGAGATCGACATCGGCCGGGGCCGGGGTGGCGAAGGCGAGGATGACCAATCCCAGGATGAACAGTCGCATGATTCCTCCCAGAGGGCAGATCGGGCGAATTCTCTTTCGCCCGCGAGAAAAGAGGCTTTGGAGTGGCTACTGCGGTCGAATCTACTCCATCCGGTCCACCGGTCAAATCACGAGTTCCTCCATTCGGGGGGAACCTTCCGCCGATGGGGACGTATACACTGGCTGAACGCAGGACCGCTCTGTCCGCACCGAGGGTATGTCCATGTCGAAAAAGCTGCTCCTGCTGCTGGCCGTGCTGGTCGCGTTTCCCGCGGTCGCCACCGCCGGCAAGTACGAGGACAAGAAGTACGGATTCACCATCACCATCCTGAAGGACTGGACGCAGACGCCGGTCCAGCCCAACGAAAAGGTGGAAGTCGCCAAGTTCAAGGACGACCGGGACCGGAACTTCGCGGACCTCGGGATCTACCGGTTCCAGATATCCGGCGGCGCGGTGGCGACCGAGGACGCCACCGGCGACGTTCCCGGCGAGGAGGACCTGCCCCGCGTTCCCGCCGGCTGGGGGATGCCCGACAACGCGAAGGACTACCTCCAGGCGCTCGTGAGCCGCCGGGCCCGGATGATGACCGGCAACAAGGACTGGAAGCTCCCGAAGGCGAAGGACGTGAAGTTTTCGAAGACCTTGAGAGGTGACATCTACATCTTCGAATTCGAGAGCAAGCGGATGCGGTCCTCCTCCACGTTCCACATGGCCGGGATCGTCCGCAACGACTCGGAGGAGTTCCTGATCTTCTACTCGACGCCGAAGAACCGGGCGAAGAAGCTGAAAGGACCGTTCCTCTCCTCGATCAGGAGCTTCCGGTTCGGGGATGGGGAAGTGGAGGAGGACGACGGCGCCAGGGGGAAGATCTGGGGCTGTAAGCCCGAGGACCTGCTCGGAGTGGAAAAGCGGAACAAGATCAAGGAGAACCTCGTCGGCTCCTGGCGCTACATCGACACAAGACACTACATCATCATCTTCAACTGCGACGTGAGACTGGCCATGTTCATCGCCAGGCGCATGGAGTACATGCGGGAATTCGCCTACGAGAGGGTCTTTCCCCCGGTGGAGCCGATCAAGGAAGCCATGGTCGTCCGCGTCTGCAAGGAGATGGACGAGTACTACCATTATGGAGCTCCACGCGGATCCGCCGGCTACTGGGCCAGCATGGACGATGAGCTGGTCTTCCCCGATCTGGCCCAGAGCAAGAAGCCGGACGTGAAGACGGTGGGCGTCATGGCTCACGAAGGTTTCCACCAGTACATCTATTACGCGCTCCTGAAGCACAATCCGCCGGTCTGGTTCAACGAGGGGTATGCGGAGTACTTCTTCTGCGTGAACTTCAAGTCGTGGAACGAGAAGAAGCTCCAGTTCGACAAGCGCCACCCGATGCGGTACAGCACGGTGAAGAGCGCGGTCGGCACCGGGGAGATGATCCCCATCAAGGACTTCATCAAGATGTCCCAGGGGCAGTACTACTCGAAGGCGCAGCTCTGCTACTCCCAGGGCTGGGCCTTCGCCACCTGGCTGAAGAACGTCACGCGGAACAAACGCTACCAGGAGATCCCGAAGATCTTCTTCCAGGAGATGCAGAAGGGGTATTCAGAGCAGGCCCGGGGCGCCGGGGACGGAGGGGTTCCGGGACTGCCGCCGGGCATCCGTGGACGCCGAAATCAGGTCACCATCGATGCCATGAAAAAAGCCTTCGAAGGGATCGATCTCGACAAGCTCGACAAGGACTTCCTGAAGGGTGTCAAGCGCGACATGTAGGCTTTTCGCATGGCAGATGAAGTCAGTCGGCGAGACCTGCTCCGCAAGTTCCCCGCGCTCTTTCGAAAGAGCGCGTCCCGGATGGCCAAGTCCATGTCCGAAGGGAGTCCGGGAAAGCCGGCGAAGCCGAAATTCCGCGGCCCCCGGCTGCCCGCCCGCGGCCGGCTGATCGACGGACTCCCGGCCGTTCACCCGTGGATCGTCATCGCTCATGCCGTGGCGGAGCACCTCTCGCGACGGTTTCCCTACCTGCTCCTCATGGGGGCATCCGGAGAGGCTTTCCGCTTCGCCTACGACCCCGAGGATCCCGGCAGGCCAGTCCCGGGCGCCGCGGTAAACACCTTCCTCGCCGCACTGGCGGTAACCGGAGTGAGCGCGCGCGCCACGCACGGCGGGCCGTTCGAGCCGGCAATCGGTGGTGTCGAGGTGGCGCTCGGCAAGGGTCTGGTGGTCGTCGTGGCGACGTCCGACGGTCCCGGCGTCGTGCATGTCGTCGATCGGAAGAACAGCATCGTCAGCTGGTCCACTCTCGACGACGGCCGCCGGGAGAGTTCCTTTCCGGAGTTCGACGTTCTGTGGGAGGCGGGCGCCTGGATGAACGGCCCCGCGCCCTGGCTGCGCGTCACCCTCGAACGGGGCGGCACGCCCCGCCCGCTCGACCAGGTGGCGAAAGTGGGCGTTGAATCGATGCGTATGCTGCTCACCGCGAAGCCGCCGGAGGGGCCGCGGCAGGGCCTGCAGGCAATCGAGGCTCTGGCCGATGACATCCGCCGCGGCCTGCCGACCGACCTGCAGGCGGAGCGCCTCTTCGGGAACTTCATCGAGACCTTCGCCGCAAGCCGCATGGCTGCGGGCATGTTCCTCAGGGCGATCGGCCGGGCTATTCCCCCGGAGGACCGGGACGGGGTGCTCGCCGCCGCGCGCGCCTACGGTGAAATCCACGCACCGCCCCCCGCCGAGGGAGTCTTCGGCACCGGCGTCCTCGCGGAATTCGCGGAGTGCGTGCTCGTGGACGGCAGGCCCGATCCGGCGTGCCTCGAGGATGAAGCGCGCCGCATCCGGGCCGCCGACCTGCTGCTCCAGGTGCGGGATCTGGAGCAGCAGGCCCTCGACGCCCTCTGACCGTGCCCGACCGCGCGCGAACGATCAGTAGCTGTCCCCGGTGATCTCCACCTTGCCCTTGAAGACGCGGTAGATGACGACGGTGTAGACGAGGACGATCGGGAGGCCGATCAGGGCGATGATCAGCATGGTCATCAGGGTCTTTTCGGTCGAAGACGCATTCGCCGCGGTCAGGCTGAAAGCCAGGTCCGTGCTGGAAGGTACGAGGCGCGGAAAGAGGCTCGCTGCGGCCAGTCCCACCAGGGAGAGAATTGCCAGCGCGCTCGCGATGAACGACAAGCCGGTCCGGCCGCCTTTCACACCCACCGGCAGGTAGACCAGGCCCGAAAGGACGAGGATCAGGAAGACGTACGTCAGAGGACTGGCCAGAGTCCCCTCGAAGAGGTGCGGCGCCGTGAAGAAAGTGGCGAGCGACACCACGACGTACAGGACCACCCAGGCCACCCAGGACCGGGAGACCCACGCGAGCATGTCGTCACGAAGCCGCCCATCACTCTTCAGCGCCATGTAGAGCGCGCCGTGGCAGGTGAACATGGCGAGGGAGAGCAGTCCCATGCAAACGGAATACGGGTTCAACATCTGGAGGAACGTTCCGGTGTAGTGGCCCTGCTGATCGATGGGGACGCCGCGCAGGATGTTCCCGACCGCGACGCCGAAGAGAATCGCCGGAAGGGCGCTGCCGACGCCGAAGGACCAGTCCCAGAAACGACGCCAGCGGGGGGAATCGACTTTGCCGCGAAATTCCATGGAGACCGCCCGGGCCATGAGCGCAAAGAGCAGGAGCATCAGCGCCAGGTAGAACCCGGAGAAGACGGTGGCGTAAACGATGGGGAACGCCGCGAAGAGCGCCCCACCGGCGGTGAGCAGCCACACCTCGTTGCCGTCCCAGACCGGGCCGATGGCGTTGATCATCAGGCGGCGGTCGTGCTCCTCCTTCCGGAAGAGCGAGAGCACCCCGACGCCGAGGTCGAACCCGTCCAGGATCGCATAGCCGCCGATCAGGACGAAGGTGAGCAGGAACCAGGTCGTTTGCAGTCCGGTGGGCTCCATCACTCACCTCCCTTCACTGCCGCGGCCGCCTCGGGGCCCCTCCCGATCTTCTTTGCGAGCAGGAAGACCCAGAGTGCGCCAAGCGCGAGGTAGATCAGGCCGAACATGATGATGGAGAACAGGATGTTGCCGGCGGGGACGGTAATCGAAACGGCATCCTGCACCTTCAGCACCTTGTAGACCGCCCAGGGTTGCCGACCCACCTCGGCCGCGGTCCAGCCGAACTCGCAGGCGAGCACGGGCAGCGGCAGGCAGAGCATGAACGCCCGGAGGAACCACTTCGACTCCATGATCTTCTTCCGCCACATCTGAAAGAGACCGAAACCGGTCACGGCGATGAACAGCGTCCCGAGGATCACCATGTTGTGGAAGGAAACGAAGGAGATCCAGAGTTCCGCTCCCTTCGGCACCTCATCCGGCGGGAAGTCGTTGATCCCCCTGACCTCCGCATCGAGGTCGCCGAAGGCCATCCACGAGAGCATGTTCGGAATCTCGATCGGCGCCTTGAGGGACGGGTCACGCGGGATGGGCAGGCCAAACAGGACCAGCGGCGCCCCGGTCCGGCCATCGTAGAGCCCCTCGATGGCCGCAAACTTCTCCGGTTGGGTTTCGGCCACCTGCTGCGCGGAGCGATGCCCGGTGGGGAAAGCCACCAGCACCGCGGCGATGAACCCGAAGATGGTGGCGAGTTTCAGCGTCTTCCCGGCGACATCGAGGTGGCGCTTCTTCAGCACCATGAAGGCGGAGACCCCACCCATGAAGAACGCCCCACAGACCAGGCAGGCGACGACCGTGTGAGTGTAGCGCTCGAAGGTGGACGGGTTGAAGACCGCCTCGGCGAAGCTGGTCAATTCCGCGCGGCCGTTTCGAATCACGTAACCCGCCGGCGTCTGCTGCCAGGAGGTCGCCACGATGATCCAGAAGGCGGAGAGCGTCGCCCCGACGGCCACCATGAAGATGGAGAACCAGTGGACTCCCTTGCTGACCCGGCCCCGCCCGAAGAGGTAGAGCCCGAGGAAGCTCGATTCGAGGAAGAAGGCGAAGATGCCCTCCGCGGCCAGCGGCGCCCCGAAGATGTCACCGACGAACTTCGAGTACGAGGCCCAGTTCGTCCCGAACTGAAACTCCATCACGATGCCGGTGGCCACGCCCACTGCGAAGGTGATGGCGAAGAGCTTGCCGAAGAACTTCCCCGCCCGCACAAAGGCGTCGTCGTTCTTCCGCCAGCCGTTCCACTCGGTGATGACGAGCATCCAGGCCAGACCGATGGTGATGGGCGGAAAGATGAAGTGAAAAGTGATGGTGAGCGCAAACTGCAGCCGAGCCAGAAGGACGGCGTCCATGGACTCTCTCCAGGCATGTTGGGCAGCGGCGGCGTCTGTCCGGATCCCGTCTTATCACTTCGGAATATGGCTCCGAAGGTTCGCCCGGGAGGAAACGGACCGGGGCTGTTTTCTGGCGCGGGCCCCTACTGCCGATACGGGCGGCCGGCCTGATACGCCTTCGCTCTCGCCTCGAGCCCGGGCGCCGCGGTTCCCTGGCCCTGCGCCTGCAGTCGGAGGGCGCGCCCGGCGGTCCGAACCGCGTCCTCGAACCGGCCCGCTTCCGCGTAGGCAGCGGCCAGTACGTCGAGGATGGCCGCGGTTTCGCCCTGCGTCGCCCGCACCTTCTCCGCGAGGACGATGGCCCGCGCACCGTCTCGCGCCTGGTCGTCGGGAAGAGTGGCGAGGAGCCAGGCCAGGTTCAGGGACCGGTTCGGGTCGTCGGGGCTCGCCGCCACGAGGATCTCGAAGTAGGGCACCGACTCCCCCGGGCGGCCGAGTTCCAGCAGGAGTTCGGAGAGGCAGCGGGCCGCTTCGGGATTGCCCGGGCTCAACTCGATCATCCGGCGGTATTGCACCACCGCCTCCTCCGGGTGCCCCCGCTCCCGCAGGGCGAAGGCCAGATTCGCGTGAGCGTTCAGCTGATCCGGACCGTACTCGATGGCGGCGCGGTACTCGGCGATGGCGGCATCCCACTGCCCCATCCGCTGCAGCAGGTAGCCGAGGTCGTTCCGCACTCCGGGGTCGGACGGGCTCAACTGCGCCGCCATCCGAAGGGAGGAGAGGGCCTCGTCGTTCTTGCCGAGTCGGAACATGGCCAGCCCCAGGTTGGCGTGTGCGTGGTACTCGGTGGGCTCCACCTCGACGGCCTTCCGGAAGTTCGCAACGGCCTGATCGATCTTCCCTTCGCGCAGGAAACTGAGCCCGATGTTGTTGTAGGCGGCGCCGGACTTCGGATCGAGGTCGAGCACCTGCTGGAGCTCCGCGCGCGCCTCGTCGCCCTTCCCCATCTCGATCAGGGCGAAGCCGAGGGCGATCATGGCCCGGGTGAAATCGGGCTCGGAGGCCACGGCCTGCCGCAGCAAGGCGAGCGCTTCCTCGAGCCTTCCTTCCCGAACCAGGATCATCCCCTCCTGCAACTTGCGGTGATGATCCACCGCCGGGACATCGATCGCGTTGAAGGCGGCAAACGGCCGGTTCACGAACTCGGGGATGTTCACGGCGCGGTTGGCGAGGGTGTTGTTGGGGATCAGGATCGGCGGGGTGTCGTCGCCGTCCTCGTCGATGTGCGTCAGGAACATCTGGGTGTAGGGCGTATTCACCTTGCTGGAGAAGACCATCCACCTTCCGTTCGGAGAGAAGCTATGCCAGGAGTTCATCAGCGAGGTGTTGCAGTTCATCTCCCTCGCATCTCCGGTCGCGAGGTTGACGATCCACAGACGGCCGTCGGGGCGCATCAGGAGGCCGTTCCTGCACTTCGTGTAGACGAGCCACTTTCCGTCCGGGGAGATCTTCGGGAAGGTGTTGCTCATCCCGTTGCCGGAGGCCCCCCGGACCGGCACCGGAGTGCCTCCCTTTCCGTCGTTGAAAGGCATGCGATAGAGTTCGAACTTCACCTCGAGTTCATTCTTGTCACCGGAAAAGGTGGGCCGGGGCTGCCCCTCGGGATAGGGATCACGGGCCTTCGCCCGGCAGAAGATGATCTCCTTCCCGTCGGGGAACCAGACCGGCCCGCAGTGGACGTAGTCGGTATCGTCGGCGCCCGGGAGCGCCTTCATCTCCCCCGTCTCCCTGTTGTAGTACGCCAGGATTCCGCGCGTGGGATAGAAGACCTGCAGGAACTTGTAGTCCTTGAAGTTGTTGACGTAGAGCGCCTCGTTGACGGTGGAGAGGACATAGGACCCGTCCGGGCTGACGCGGGAGAGGAATCCGATCGTCTTGTGTCCCTCGGGCTTCCCCGGGAAGGAGTTCCAGGTGATGATCTCGTCCTTGCCGATAACGGTCGTTTCCTCGAGGGGGGCGATGGCGTAGGCGCCCTTGTCGCCCTGCGGCCCGTCGACGTCCATGCCGAGGGTCTTGCCGTCTCTGGAAAAGGAGTGACAGTTCGCGCAGGTCGGCATCCCGGTGAGGATCACCTTGCTCTCCGGCAGGGACACGTCGCGAAGCCGCCAGGCGATGCGGTTGTATGCGGTCGGATCGAGCGGGGCGATGGTCCCGTCCTTCCCCTCCGCGGGCATCAGTGGAACGTCCCGAAAGAAGATCGGAGCGCCGACCGGATCGGTCGAGGTGGTGAAGGTCATCTCACCTTTCGAGAGCTTCTTCGCCGGCCTCTCCTGGGCGATGCCCTCGATGGTGAGTACCGCCGGGCCACCGACGGAGCGGCGATTGATCTCCGCCCAGAGTTCATCCTTCGGCTTGAAGCTGTGCGCCGAACGCTGATACGGCGTGCCCTGGTAGATCTCGTTCGTCGGGCCGAGCACCGTCAGGTCGATCCCCCGGCTCGGAGCGGGCGCACCATCGCTTCGAGCGGTGACCGGTGCTCCGCCGTCGGAGAAAGTGACCGTGATGATCCAGGCATCCACACCGGAGTGATCGTCGTGCCAGAGGATCGTCGGCGGTGTGAAGTCCGGCGGAAACACCGATCCCTCGAGCGGATAGTCGATGGTGAGGTCCGCGACGCCGATCTCCCGGTTCGCCGGTTCCCCCGGGCCGTCCGCCTCATCCGCCCCGGCGCCTCCGGTGTTCACCGGGGGGGGCTCCTCCCCCGGACAAGCCGCGAAGAGCAGCGCGAGGAGAAGGATCAACAGGATCTTCACGTCTATCGGGGAACGCGGCATGGGGTCACCAGAGTTCGAACCAGGTGATGCGGCGGGATGGCCGGTCTCTTCGTCGAAACTTCATTTTACGTTCGGCACCCGGATCCGGTCACGATTGTCCGCGGCATCGCCCCCTCCGGCCCGGCGATGCCTTTCACCGGGAACCTCCGCGGGCGATGATGGCCGCCCATGCATTCGCAGCCGACACCCCCGGGTATGGTCGTCGTCGACCTCGATGGCACGCTCCTCCGATCCGATGGCTCGTTCGCACCGGACGACCTCGACGCCCTTTCCGATCTCGGCGATTCCGGCTATCTCCGCGTGATCGCCACCGGCCGCTCGGCCTTCTCCTACCGCCGGGCCCTTGGAGATCGGATCCTGCCCGTGGACTACATCGTGTTCTCGTCGGGCGCGGCCACGGCCCGAATGCCGGATCTCGAGATCATCCTGGCCCATACTCTCTCCGCCGGGGAGACCCGGTCCGCGGCCCGCGTGCTGCTCGAGCACGACGTCGACTTCATGATTCAGGATCCGGTGCCTTCGAATCACCGTTTCTCCTGGCGCCGCCGTGTGGGCTGCCGGGACTTCGAGAGGCGTCTCTCGCTCTACGACGGCTTTGCGCGCCCGCTCCCGAAGGATCTCACCGACCTCGGCCCCTCGACCCAGCTTCTGGCGATTCTCCCCTCGCCCGGCGCCGCCGACATCGCCAGCGACCTCAGCGCGCATCTCGAAGCCTATAGCGTGATCCGGGCCACCTCTCCTTTGGACGGTGACTCGCTCTGGCTCGAGATCTTCCCCCCGGGTGTGTCGAAGAGTTCCGCCTGCGCCGCCCTGGCAGAAGCGCACGGGATCGAACCAGCAGATATCCTGGCCATCGGCAACGACTACAACGACCAGGACGTCCTCCGCTGGGCCGGAACGAGCTTCGTCACCAGGAACGCCCCGGAAGATCTGCGAGCAGAGTTCCCGGTGGTGGCGGCCAACGATCACAAAGGCGTGGCCGAGGCGGTCGAGCGGTGGATTGACTGAACCGGACCGTCGCCCTCGAAGGAACGAGCCCCGTCCCGTCCGGGCGGCACCATCGGAGGTCGGTCGAGACACCGGGCCTTGTGACCCCTCCGGCCGGATGCTACTTTCGCGTCGATCCCTTCCCCGGGTCGGATGGGCATTCCCGGGGGGACGGTTCCGCGAGGGCCATGAACGAGAACTCCGCCGAGCGCGATTCCGATTCTTCCATGCCCGCCCTTTTCGGGTGGCGCACCTGGGCCAGCATGGCCATCGGGCTCTCGGTGCTCGTCATCCTCGCCTGGCGGGTGGACTTCGACGAAGTCTGGCGGGAGATCCGGGAGGCCGACCTCCGCTACGCTCTCCTCGGTGGATTTGCCCATTACCTGACCTACTTCGTACGCGGACGGCGGTGGAAGAAGTGCCTGCGCCACATCTCGTTCAAGGCCACGTCGCTCAAGTTCGGCCTGGTGGTTTTCTTCTACAATTGGGTGGACAACATCGTCCCGGCAAAGCTCGGCGATCTCTACGCCGCCCACATGGCCCGGATCAACTTCGGGATCAAGCGATCCCAGGCACTTGGCTCCATCGTCTTCCTCCGAATGATCGACGCCTGGGTGGTCCTGCTGCTCGCGGCCGTCTCCTCCTGGGCGGTTTTCCGCACCGACCTGCCGAGATTTGTCGGCTGGAGCCTGATCGGCGGTATCGCCATGGCTCTGGCCGCCACCCTCGTCCTGGTCGCATTCGTCTTCCTGAAGAAGAAGACGCCCACCTGGGTGCCGGAACGCTTTCGCCGGATGATCCGCGACTTCCGCGAGGGCATGCAGCCGAGCCGGCGGTACCTCATGGAGATCGCTTTCCTGACGATCTGCATCTGGACGCTCGAGACCCTGTGGATCTACTGCCTGACCCTCGCCTTCGGGCTCTCGCTCGGCCCGGTGACGGTGATCTTCCTGACGACCCTGTCGCTGCTGGCCTCCATTTTTCCGTTCACCCCCTCGGGCGCGGGCGCGGTGGAAGTGACGATCTTCGTCTGTCTCCGCCTGGTGAACGTGCCCGTGGGCATCGCCACCTCGCTCACCGTACTGAACCGGTTGATCGACTACTGGCTGCACATCCTGCTCGGCATCCTGACCTTTGCCGTCCGCAGGAAGTTCGGGCTCCACACCTGGCGGGAAGTGCCGTTTTCGGAAGAGGATCCGACCGGGGAGGATGAGCACCACTGAGAATCGTCCCCGGCGATTTCTGCGGCTGAGGGAGAATCTGGTTGCACAATTCCGGGAATCCCCGGAGACAGATCATATGGCGCTCATCGGCACAGTCCCGCGCAGGGCCGTGAACCTGCCCCCCGGCAGCCTTGGCACGATCATCGGCAAGAGACTCGCCGGCAAGGTCATCCATGGTCCGGAACTCGAGGAGTACGCGCGCGAGTTCGCCGCCTACCTCGGAGCAAAGCACGCGCTCTTCGCGGCGAGCGGCCGGTCGGCGTTCCAACTCGCTCTCGAAGCTCTCGACCTGACGCCGGGCCAGGAGATCATCTTCCCGGCCTTCACCTTCCCGGTCATGCCCATGGTGGCAAAGCTCCTCGGGTTCGAGCCGGTGTTCTGCGACGCGGATCCGGAGACCTACAACTCCGGCCCCGAGCACTTCGAACCGCTGATCACCGGGAAGACCAGAGCGATCCTCGCCACGCATCTCTTCGGACTGCCCACGGAGATCGAGGAACTCCGGAAGCTCACGAGAGATCGCGGGATCCACCTGATGGAGGACTGTGCGCACGCCATGGGCGCCACCGTCGATGGGCGGAAGGTGGGGACTTTCTCCGATCTGGCCATCTTCAGTTTCGCGGTGGGGAAGAACATGCCCTGTCTCGGCGGCGGCGCGATCGTGACCTCCGACGACGGTATCGCGAGGCGCGCCACGAAGATCCTCGAGACGGCACGCGTGCCGGAAGCCGGAGCCGTCTTCAAGACCGGGGTCTCCACGTGGGTGAAGTGGCTCGTCACCCGCCCGCTCGTTTTCGGATGGTCCGTCTTCCCGATGCTCAGGCTCAAGCTGGCGATGGGCAAGCCTCTGATGGACTCGGCGGTGGGCAACGAACTCCTCGCGAAGTTCGCCGGCAGCGACCCGAAGATCACCGCCTTCGTGAACCTGCAGGCGGCGATCGGGCTTGAGCAGCTAAAGCACATCGACGCTTTCAACGACGGGGCGCGGCGTAACGCCAGGGTGCTCACCGAGCACCTGGGCGACGTCCCCGGCGTGCGCCCGGCCCGGTCGATCAACGAAGAGCACATCTACGTCTACTATCCGATCGCGGTGGACGCCGACAAACGCGACGACCTCCGCCACCACCTCCTCCGCCACGGCATCGACACGAAGACCACCGACATGGCGGACTGCGCTGTCCTCGACCCCTTCCGCGAGGCCACCGAGAAGCGCACGGACCGCGTGAGCCCCACCGAGGCGGCCCTGCTCGAGATCTGCGTCTACCCGGTGATCCCGCAGCGCAAGATGAGAAAGATCGCCAGAGTGATCCGCTCATGGGCCGGCCTTCCGGAGATCAAGCCTTGAACGAAGCCAACCAGCGCCGGTTCTACGAACTCGACCGGGAGTCCCTCGGCAGGCTGGTTTCGCGCATGGCCGAGGAGGAGCTCTCCGTCGTCTCCGGCGGCATCCTCGAAGAGTTCGAAAGGTCGATGGCGGAGTTCTTCGGCGCAAGACACTGCGTCGCGACGATCAACGGCACGGCCTCCCTCCACCTCGCACTCTTCGCCATCGACTTGAAGCCCGGCGACGAAGTGCTGATGCCCACCTACGGGTACTACGCCTTCGCCATTCCGGTGTGCGTCATGGGCGGCGTGCCGGTGTTCTGCGACATCGAGCCGGACACACTCGCCATCGACCCCGGGGACGCACGCCGCAGGATCACCAGCCGGACCCGCGCGATCCTCGCCCATCAGCCCTGGGGTTGTCCGGCCGACGCCTGGGCGCTGCGGGCATTGGCCGACGAACACGATCTCGCGCTCATGGCGGATGCGTCCCACGCCATCGGCGCCCTCTTCAACGGGCGCCCCCTCGGGGAACTCTACGATTTCGTCTGCACGTCGCTCGGCAAGGGGAAGCTGCTCTCCGGCGGCGAACTCGGCGCGGTCACCGCAAATAGCGACCGGCACCGCGACCGCATGCTGCTCTACGGCCACGTGAATCGGGTGCCGAAGGGTCTGATCACCGATGAGTACCGGCATCTCACGAACTCGGTGGGGATCAAGTACCGCCCCCACCCGTTCGCGATGGCGCTGGCGCTCTCGCAACTCACCACCTACCCGGAGCGGTCGGCGAAGCTCGTCGGAAACGTCCGCCGCTTCGAAGCCGGCCTCGCGAAGATCGACGGATTCCTCCCCCACCCGACGCCCGCGGCGGCGACGCGCGTCTACTGGCGCGTGACGTTCCGGATCGATCCCGCGGTCTTCCCCGACCAGGCCGCGGTGATCGACGCGCTCCGCGATCGCGGCGCCCCGGTGGAGAAGCACCGCGGCGCCCCCTTGATCCACGAACACAGCGTGATCACCGAATACTGGGGAGTGGCGACCGACGGCGAGTTCCCGGTGGCCCGAGACGCCCACGCCGGAACCGTGCAGATCCCGGTCTTCGCATTCTACGACGACGATGCCGTCGAGCGGATCCTGGCGGAATTCACCGAGGTCGCCCGTGAACTCTGAGCGCAAGGCCCCCCGTGAGATCTGGATCCTCCTGCTGCTCGCGGTCATCGGCTACGCGATGTTCTTTCACCAGGTGGGGCTCCGCTACCTCTGGTCGCCGGATGAGGACGAGTACACCCTGGTCAACCGGGAGATGGTGGAGGAGGGCGCCTGGATCTTCCCCACGGTGAACGGCACGCCCTACAGCATCAAGCCGCCGTTCTTCAACTGGCTCGGGAGCGGCATCTCGGTGCTGGCCGGCGGGGTGACCGAGGGCACGAGCCGGATGCCCTCGCCGATCTTCGCGCTGATCGGACTCTACGTCGTCTACGGGCTCGGCCGGATGCTCTACGGCCGCCGCGCCGGATTCCTGGCCGCGCTGGTGCTCGCCGCGACGCCGCTCTACATCGAGTTCGCGCGGTGGACCCAGATCAACATGATCTCCACCGTGCTGCTCTCGATCACGTTTCTGTTGTTCTGGTGGGGCTACACCAACGAGCGCCGGCGGACGCGGGCCTACCTGCTGATGTACATCCCGGTGGGCATCGGCATCCTGAACATGGGGCTCGTGAACGTGGCCATGCCAACGATCGTCCTCGGCTCGTTCCTCGTCATCTCCCGCGACTGGAAACACATCTTCAGGCTCAAACCGATCCAGGGCGTCCTGATCGCCCTCGCCATCGCCGCGCCATGGTACGCGATCGTCTCCACCAGGCCCGGCTACGCCGAGAACCTGCTCTTCGTCACCAACCTGACCCGCTACTTCGGAAAGTTCGCCCACGCGAGGCCGTGGTTTTATTACCTGAAGACAACCCTCCCCTACTTCCTGCCCTTTGCCCTGCTCCTGCCGGGGGCGATCATCGCCTTCATCAGGGAGAAGGACCGGGAGGAAAAGCGCCGCCTCCTGTTCCCGATCGTCTGGGCGGTGTCGCTCTTCATCTTCTTCTCCGCCAGCAGGACGAAGCGCAGCGAGTACATGCTGCCGATCTTCCCGGCGATGGCGCTGCTGGCCGGGTATACGCTCGACCGGGGTTTCACATGCCGGGAGTCTTCATCGCGCTGGCGAAAGAGCGTGGTGTGGCCGCTCGCCACGGCGCTGGTGGCCTTCCTGGTCGTGGCGGTGGGCCTCTCGGGAACCGTGATTTCATCCGCGCCGGACTGGGCCGGGGCGGTGATCCCGATTTCGGTGCTGACCGCCACGGGGGGGATCGTCGGTTTCATCTTCCTCAGGAGGAGGCGCGGGGTGGAGGTCGTCCTCACGCTCGTGCTGACCACCGCGCTGGTGGTGGCCTGGGCCGCGGGCGCCGTCGTGGCGAAAGTCAACGACGCCAGGTCGGCCCGATCGTTCTGCATGGCCATCGAGGACGAAATCGCCGACCAGGAGCAGCTCCGAATCTTCCGGTGGTACAGTCCGGCCTACGGCTACTACACCCGGAAGCGGTTCGACCTCACCTTCGACCCCGACCAGTTGAAGGCGTGGCTCGAGTCCGAAGAGCGCACCTGCATCGTGATGAAGGAGAAGGACTACAAGATGGTGCTGGAGCACCTTCCCGACCTGGTGATGTACATCCTTGACCGGCAATGGGTGGATCATCGATGGGTGCTTCTCGTATCGAACCGGCCCGGGGAGAACTAGAGTGGAAGTCAGCACGATGCGCCGCGCCGATCGCATCATCGGTACTCCGGCCTGCGCCGCGTTCTCGGCACTCCGGTTCGCGTTCGGCAAGCGCCACCCCACCCCGGAGCCGCTGAACAGGATCCTCATCGTCAAGCTCGCGGAGCAGGGCTCGACCGTCCTCGCCTACCCGGCGCTGAAACGCGCGGTGGAGCTGGCCGGACGCGACGGAGTCTACTTCCTCGCCTTCACCGAAAACCGCTTCATCCTCGACGTGATGGACATCATCCCGAAAGAGAACGTCATCGAGGTGAACGCGAAGTCCTTCACGACGGTGGCGACATCCTCGATCGCAGCGATCCGGCGCATGCGAAAGCTGAAGCTCGACGCCGCGGTGGACATGGAGTTCTTCGCCCGCTCGTCGGCGATCTTCACCTGGCTCTCCGGGGCGCGGCTTCGCGTCGGCTTTCACTCGTACACGGGGGAAGGGCCCTGGCGCGGAAACCTGATGACGCACCGCCCGCTCTACAACCCCCACCTGCACACGAGCCAGATCTTCTGGTCGATGGTCGATGCGCTGACGAAGCCGGCGGAACTGAATCCGGCCCTCGCGGTCATACCGCCGCCCCTTTCGGAGATGGAGATCCCGGCGTTCGCGGCGCGGAACGGCGAGGTCGAGGAAGTATCGAAACTGATCTGCGATCTCACCGGGGAGAGCGAACTCGGTCCGGTCGTGCTGCTGAACGCGAACTGCAGCGACCTGCTGCCGCTCCGGCTGTGGGATCGCCCCAACTACGTCAGGCTCGCCCGCCTGCTGCTCAAGAAGTACCCGAAGCTCAACATCGCCTTCACCGGCGCGCCAAACGAGGCCCCGGAGGTGGAGAAGCTCCTGAAGGAGATCGACAATCCCCGCGCGGTCTGCCTGGCCGGCCGGACGACGCTCCGCCAGCTTCTCGTCGCCTACTCCCTCTCCGAACTGCTCGTCACAAACGACTCCGGACCCGCCCACTTCGCGACGCTGACCCCCATCGACGTGATCACCCTCTTCGGCCCGGAGACCCCGAAGCTCTTCGGCTCCACCTCCCCGAGGGCCCACGTGATGTGGTCCGGCATTTTCTGCAGCCCCTGTGTCTCCGCCTACAACAACCGCTTCTCGACCTGCCGGAACAACCTCTGCATGAAGATGATCAGCGTCGAAGACGTCTTCGAAAAGTCGTGCGAGATCCTTTTCCGCCGCCTCGGCATTTGACGACGGACCCCATCCCCCGCGCACCACCACCGCGGCCCCGATGATGCACCGCCCTCAGGCCAGAAAGCCCAGCGCCTCCTGGGTCAACTCGTCCATTTCCACCCTCAGGTGCAGACCTCCGCGAAACGCGGGAACGTCGATCACCCGGACCACATCGGCGAGCCCGGCGAACTCCGGCAGGAGATCGGGAAGCGCGTTGGGCGTCCCGTGCAGCAAGGCCTCGTCAAACTCGTTCTCCGACTCGTCGGGGTAGAGGGACAGGTACGCGATGTCCGACTCGACCAGGTCCTGGAAGAAGTGGCTGCCGAACGAGACGTCCGGCGTATACCCCCCCTGCTTCCGTGCGATCTCGGCCAGCATCCGGGTGTTGTCGATGTCCGAGTAGGTCACGGGGACGCCCATTCGAAGATCGCGACTCCCCCACCGGCCGGGGCCCATCAGCACGAATCGCTCGTCGGCCAGACGCTGGTTGAGCTTGCGGACCACCGCCGCCACGGCCAGGCGACGTTCGTCCGTGGTCAGCGCGTTGTAGTCCCGCGGATCGATCAGCACGATGTAGCGGATCTCCCGGACCGAGCCGGCGATGATATTCCGGGTGGCGGAGAACACGCGGCGATCGAGGGGGATGTCGGTCGGAAGCTCACCGGCTGTCGGTGTTCTGGGCATCGCCTGCGGGCGACATTGCAGCAGATACACGTTCTCGCCGTCGAAGGCGAACTCGATGTCGATGGGGCAGCCGTAGACGCGCTCGAGAGTTTTCAGCCCCCACTTGAGAAACGCCGGCCAGGGCGTCGAGGTCGTGAATTGCTCGAAGGTCACGATCAGGTCCTCGGGGTCGACCAGGAGGCCGCCACCGACCAGCGGACGCAGGTAGTCACCGTCGAGTTCCGAGAAGACCTGGCCGAGGCCCGGGATACGCCCCGGCCCGGCCAGGACCTCCGCGATTCGCCGGGTGGCGAAGGAGTTCGTGGAGAGGTCGATCAGATCCACCTTCTGCTGCGAAGCGCGGACCACGTCCACGGTCTTGATCTCCGGCCGCACCGCGGGTTGCCCCAGCGGAATCAACCGGGGACTGTCGCTGGCCACGCGGTCCACCGCCCGGGTACCGAGGCCGAATACGATCCGGACCATGCCATCCTCCGGCTTGATGCGGGGATTGCGGCGGTACAGGTTCCGGGAGAGTCCGACGCCGGCCCAGGTGGGCAGGTAGTGATGCCCCACGGTGTTGCCCACGACTTTCTGGATCAGCACCGCCATGTTCTCGTCGAAGTCGAGGAGGTCGTGCCGCTTCCGATAGCGGAGGGGGTCGGGGTGCAGCGAACTGGCGAACACCTCGGCGATGGCCCCGGTCAGTTCGGTCAGGCGCTCCTCCTTCGTGCCCTGATTGCACACGAAGACGCTGCGGTACATCCCCGCGAAACTGGCGCCGAAGCGATCTTCGAGGAGAGACGAACTGCGCACGATCAGCGGGTGCGTGCCGACCCGCTCGAGAACCGCGGCCAGGCGGCGTTCGATTCCGGCGGGAAACTCCCCGTTCTTGAAGAGTTCCTGCAGCATCGGGTAGTCGTTCCGGATCTCGTCGATCTCCCGGTACTTGTGATCCTGAAGCTGCTGGAGACCGTTGTGCCGGACGAAGTGCTCCATCACGTCCGACCGCAGGAAGAACGACTCGGGGGTTCGCAACGGGACCTGGGGCGCCGTCGGGTCCGCGGCCATCTCGGCTTCCAGGATCTTGGCCCCGATGATCATCCCGCCCGCTTTTCCCCCGATCAGCCCGGCGCCTTCTTCGTCTCCGACGATTCGCCCGAGGAGATCGTCGAAGTCCCGGATGCGGAGATAGTGCCTGGCGACACCGAGAAGTTGGAGCTGCTCGGTGATGAAGTTGCGGATCAGGGCGACGCGAACGGAGGTGGACTCCCCCTTGGACAAGGTGGTCTGGCCCTCGGGAAGCCTGCAGAACTCCCGTACTTTCTCAGCCAGGAGATCGAAGGAGACCGACGACAGACTCGCAATCTCCTCGAGAGACTGGGCTTTCCGACGCTTGCGTGTCAGGTTGACCAGGTCTTCGATCTCTTCGCGGGTCAGGTGTTCCGCCACGTGTTCCAGCACGATGTCCCGGATGTGCCGACGTTCCACATCATCCCAGCGGCGGGCGACCTGGACGTTGTCCCCCTCCGGCGCCGCCTGCTCCGCCTCCGCACGACGAGCCCGGGCGCGAGCCGCGCGATAGATGTCGTCGATGGTCGCCACACCTCTGCTGTGCAGAGCGATCAGGAGGTCCTGGCGGATGCGGTCCGCAAGGCGGGGATAAGCCGCGATCAACTGCTCGATTCCCGCCTTGTCGAGACGGTCCCGGTCTCCGTTCGCGTGGTCGTCATCCATGGTGCCCGCAAGCTAGCACATGTGCCGCCATCCGTTCACTCAGGTTCCCGGCATCCCGCGACGCGCCGGCCGTGTCCGGTCCGCCCGGTTCGGAAAGCGAAGAGGAACTCTCACTCGCCGAGACGCCGGCCATGGTCGGAGTGGCGAAGGGGGGCGACGGCGGTTACGATTTCTACTGGATAGCCCGGCTTTCGCGTGACGGTGGAGCCGGGTGGCCGAGCCTGCGGCCGGGAGACGGAACGGTGGCCTGGTTGGACTTCGAAGTCGAGAGCAGAGACGGCTCGTATCGAGAGCGCATACGGTTCGTCGGCAAGACACTCACCATCGGGCGGGAAGTGGAGTGCGACATCGTCGTCGGGCACTCCAGGGTTTCCGCCGTCCATGCCCGGATCATCCGGTCCGGCCGGCAGTTCCGGGTGGAGGACGCGGGGAGCCGGAACGGCCTTGCTCTGAACCGGATGCCGATCGGGACCGCGGCAGTCCACGGCGGCGACATCCTCACCCTCGGCCGCCGCGGCCCCCGGCTTCACCTGCTCGAACTCAACGCCGGGCCGGCCATCCTCCCGCGGGTCATCCTGTCTCTCCTCATTCTGCTGCTCACCGCGGGCGGCGTCTTCGCGCTCCGGCAGGACCGCGTGGAAGTCTGGCTCAGCCAGGCGCGCCTGTGGCTGCCCGAGTACGAAGGCGCGAAGTGGTTTGCCGCGAAGATCCCGGTGGACCGGCCCGAGCCTGAGCCTGAACAGCCACCCGAGGAGTCCATCGACCGGCGCCTGCCGGAGAACGGTCCCACCAGCCGGGAAGCGGAGCCGGGAGCCGGCGACCCGCGAACGAGGGAGCTTCCGAACCCTCCGACCAACTTCGGAGACGATCCCTTCCCGGCCCGGCGCCTCCCGTTCGACCTCCACACGCCCCTCGCGGATGGGAAGATGACCCTGCCCGGACCGACCGGGGGAAGCGCCCGCGAAGCGCTGGCCCGGACGATGCTCGATCCGCCGAATCTGGCCGGCTCCCGACCGAAGTTGTCCACGCGCTACGTCTTTGCCGAAATCCGGCGCGGCGTGGATATCGGGACCGTGAACGAGAAGTTGAAGCTGGCGAAGGCGCAGATTCGCGCGACGTTTCCGGATCTGAACTTCCTGCTCGTCGAGGTCCCGGAGAGTGGCCCGGCCCTTTCAATCCTGCGACAGTCCGGCGCTTTCGGGTTCCTCACGGCCGCCACCGAGGGGGCTCCGGGCGGAGTGAATGCGAAGACCCAGGCGACCGCGCTGGCGGGGCTGGTTCGAAGCCTGGACCCGAACGATTTGCTGCCGCCCTGGGCGGACGAGGCGGCGCCCGGAGATCGACGCGATGCGGTGATCAGCCGGCTGCCTCCCGCGGCCGGCAATCTCTCTCTGGACATCGAATCCGCCCGCATTGCCTCCCTGGGAGAGCGGATCGTGGTGGTCTATGAGTTGGTCTCCGGATACGGGCTTCCCGGTCTGGGGACGACGAGGCGGGAGACCCGCGCATTCGTCCTCGTGAACGGAGGAGCGCGGCGCGGAGAAACTCGGGATCTGCCTCTCCAGACCTGGCCGAACGACCTCCGGAAAGCCGTCGAGCCGATCCTTCCATTGAAACGGGCCGAGGACGAGTAGTGGCGGGAATCCACGTCCAGATGCTCACGGGAACCGGACGGGACGGAGAAGTGCTGCGCCTCCCGGGGCGTCTGTTCGTCGTTGGAAGAGGTAACGGCTGCGAGGTGCGCGTCGAATCCGACCTCTCTTCGCGAGAGCATGCCACTCTCTCCCTCGAAAGCGATTCCTGGGTGGTGCGGGACCGCGACAGCCGCAACGGAACGATCCTGAACGGCCGGCGGATCACCAACGCCCCGCTGCGTCCTCTGGACGAGATCCAGCTTGGAACGGGCGGCCCCACTCTTCGGATCGTCACGATGGAGCCGGCCCCTTCCACGCCGGAGAGAGGTGAAGATCCGCCCCGGGTTCCTCGAATCGATCGCGACGAAACCGCCGAGTCCTCCGCGGCGACCGATGAGGAAGCGATCCCCGTGGCCGTCCCCCTGCCGGAAGCACCGCCGCGCTCCCCCGCCGCCATGGCACCTCCGCCCAAGAGATCATCGAAGCCCCGGCGCATGCCCCCGGTCTTCGCACTGCTCGGACTCGGATTCGCCGTGACGGTGGCCATGGGGATCTGGGGTGGCGAGTTTCCCTACGAACCCGCCACCGCGCCCATCCTGTGGTGCATGGCCGCGTTCCGGTACGTTGCACCGGATGCCCTTCCGGACCCGGGAGCACAGCTCTTCTTGTTCCGGGGGCTGCTCGCGGGCTACGGCCTGCTCGCCGGATTCCTGCTCCAGCGGCCCATCCGGCGGATCGTGTTCCTGGTCGCCGTCGCCGGATTACATGTATTGGCGGCGCTGGCGCTCTGATTATTCCTGTGCCGATGAGGGATGGTCGGTTCTCTTTTCCTCATGGACATTCTCGCACTCGGCCACAGCGCCTACATCCTCTCGATGGCACCCGATCGTGACGGGGAGCCGGTCAGTATCCTGGTCGATCCATGGCTCTCGGACTTCGCGGTCGGCGACCTCATGGGACGGTTCCCCCGCCTCCGCTTCGACGCCGCGGAGCTGCCGGAGATCCATGGGCTCTACCTGTCCCATTCCCACACCGACCACCTCGACCCGGAGTCCCTGCTGCGGCTTTGGAAAGATCTGCCGCGGCATCCGGTGCTGATCCTGCCGAGCAGCATGCTCTACCTCGAATCGCTGCTCACGAAATCCCTGCCGGGCGCTGAAGTGCTGGTACTCGAGTCCGAGCGGCCGGTGGATTTTCGCGGACTCGAGCTCACCGGATTCTTCAATCCCGAGCCGGCGCCCAGCAACGAGGATGATGTGATGCTGCTCGTGGTGGCGAGCGATCGGGAGATCTTCCTCGGCGAGGCCGATGCGCTGCTCCCGATGGCCGACGCCGAGACCCGCGTCGCGCTGACCGAGACGCTCTGAGCCCCTGAATTCGAGACGGCCTGCTGGCTGACGAGCAGAAACGAACTCGCCGCCACCATGTCGATGCTCGCGGCCACCGACCTCGAGGATCGGACCGCGCGGGTCGATGCCGGCCTGACCCGGACGTCCGAGTAAGTGGAGGCCCTCTACGAACCACTCGACGAGGAGTGGGAGGATCTCTGGCAGAACCCGCGCCTGGTCCGCCTGATCGGAGGGCAGGGGATCTGCTATCCGCAGGAGCTGAACCCGGAGTGGAACCGCGTGCTCTACCCGGTGCGCCTGGCTGACCGGGTGCGTATGGAGCGGGAGATCTCGGCGGCGTTCGGGTGCCGCCATCGCGTGGAGGAGTTTGTCCCGGGCGCCTCCCATCGAGTGGACGCCGGCGAGGTGGAGCGCTCGCCGGTAGCCTGGCTCGAACTCCTCGACGACGAGGCGGATCGACACTTCGACCCGGCGCTTCCCCTGATCGACGACTTTCCGGTGGCGCCACTACGTTCCGGGAAGCGCGATCACCTGGCTCAGGCCCGTCGGATCGAGGCGATCCTCAACAGTCGGCTCCTCCCCCTCCTGATCGGTGCCCGGCGCCCTCCCGTGGAGCAGATCCTCTCCGATCATGGCGGCGAGTACCGGATCCGAATCCGTTTCGGCGACGCGTCGGCATTCGACGAGGGCGACTTCGTGCTCGGCTTCCGGAAGTTCCGTTTCATCACCTCCATGCCGGAGGGAGAAGCCGCGGAGGCCTACTGGGCCAACGACCTCGAGGACTTCCTGACCGGCACCGCCGACGAGTTCTCGCTCTTCCCGAGAAAGCCCATCGGCGCCCGGAACCAGAGGCTCTGGAACTGCCTCGGCATGCCGTATCTGAACCAGGACCTGATCCTGAGAAAACTCCGCCTGCACTTCGAGCGGGCCGCCCGGGGAGAGACGAACCGGGACTGGGCCCTCCCCTTCTACTCGTAGCGGGCGACATCAAGGCCGGCGGCCGGGGGGACGATCGGACGCTGAGGATTCCGGAATGTGTCGGTCAGGGCAGGATGATGCGGGGCCGGCGAACACCGACTCGAAGCTCGGTGGTGCCGTCCATCACCGCCGGCCGCCCGTCTCCGGCTCGCAGGGCCGAGAGGACGTCCGGCCGCATCTCGAGGTGGCCGAAGCCCTCGGTCAGGACGATCGGGAAGGGTGGGGGGGAATCAAGGACATCCGCGAAGTGAAGACTCCCCGCCACCAGGCCGGCGGCGCCGCAAGCGGCGAGCCCGTCGAGGTCCGGCCGCCCGGCGCGGGAGAGGACCGTGATGAAACCCGGCCCGTTTCCCGAGATCCGGAGGACGCCGGCGGACTCGCCCCCGTGACCCCAGACCCCGGTGATTTCCGTCGCGTCGGTGGTGATGGTGACGCCACGGTCGTCCGGGTCGGAAACCACTCCCGGACACCAGGCGGAGACTTCGAGTTCCTCCTCCATCGGCGCGATCAGGATAATGCCGAACTGAAGGTCGATGCGCTCCACGCGCCCACGGAAGGGAGAGGGGCAGGAGAGCATACCCCTGGCGACGAACCTGGCGGCCAGCGCCTGCCCTCGCTCCACCTCCTGATCGACCTCAACCTTCACATGGGGCGCGAGCCGCAGCGGATCGATTCTCAGTTCCTTCGCGACCTCCACCGCCCGAAGCACCTGTGCCTGCTCCTCCTTCTCCCGGACGACGAGCGTCCCGTCCTGCAGAATCCGGGAAACGGTGCCCGCCACCGGGGCTTCGTAGGATTTCTGCCGGAGAAAACCCAGGGAGCGGCGAGCCAGCACCTGCCCGACGGCGACCTCCTCGCCGACCTCGATCAGGAGGTATTCGAAGAGGTCCGCGGGGTCGGTCTCGATCGCCTTCGCCACCGGCAGGAAGAAGGGACGGAGGAACTTCCGGGTGCACCGGCCGATTACCGTTTCCGAGGTGACGGTTTCTGATATCTCGACCATGACCTCGCCCTTCGCCGCCATTTCCCGGCGGACCGAGAGGGGACCGGTGGTCACGGTGGTCCCCGCGAAGGACGCGTCCCGGGCCGGCGGCGGATCGTCGGGCGCGATTCCGCCCCGCTCCAGGATCACCAGTCCGAGAGCGTGGAAGAGTTCCGTGGCCAGGGCCGGCTCCTCGACCGAGAGCGCGCCGAGTTGGGGGAACATGAAGACGCTGTCGACCGCGAGCCGGGTACGACGTTCAGGCGCAAGGGCATCGACCAGCACCCTGGCCGTGGCCGCCCGGGGAGAGTGGGAGAGAATGCCGCCGCTGCCGACGATCAGGTCGTAGCCGGAAACGTCGAGGCCCCGCTGCTTCTTCTTCACCTTGCGTCGACGGCCGATGGTGCGCAGGGAGAGTTCGTCCTCGCCGAGGCTCAGGGGGGCGCCGCCCATGACTTCCAGATGTTCCCGAACGGCTTCCCGGATCGCGACGGACGCCAGGGCCCGCTCCAGCCGGACCGCCGCTCCGGTGGCTGGAAGACTGGTGGGGTCGATGTGCTTGTTCAGGATGCGGTTCCAGGCTTCCCGGGCCGTGAGCTCACCCGGGAGGAGGCTGGTGATGGAGTCGATGCCGGCGGTGACCGCCACGTTGAACGCGCTGTAGGACATGCCGAGATTCGCGCTGACCGTGCGGAAGACCCGGCCACGTTCCGCGGTGAAGACGTCGGTGGTGGCGCCCCCGATGTCGATCACCATCATCCGCTCACTCGACTCTCTCGTGACGAGTTCGAGGATCTTCCCCACCGCGGCCGGGGTCGGGAGGATCGGGGCGGCCACGAATGCACCGAGGGCGGCGTAGCCCGGCGCGTGGGACATCACGTGCTCCATGAACTGCTCGTGAATGGCGGCGCGGGCGGGTTCGAGGTTCTCCCGGTCGCCATCCGGACGGAGATTCTCAACCGGGTGGAAGTGGTAGCGATCGGCGAGGGTCTCCCGGACCAGTTCGGTGGCGTTCCGGTTCCCGGCGTAGACCACCGGGAGGCGGGCCGTGGCGGAGAGCTTGCTGCGCAGGTCCGCCTGGCGCAGCAACTCGGCGAGAAACACCGGCCCGGACATCGCCTCCCCGTCGAATCCGCCGGCGAAGAGCACCATGTCCGGCCGGAGGTCGCGGAGCATCTCGATCTTGCGGTAGGGAACGCGGCCGTCATCCAGGGCGATGGTGTCGAGCAGCATGGCCCCAGCGCCGAGGGCCGCCCGTTCCGCGCTACGCGAGGTGAGCCTTTGCACGAGCCCGGTGACCACCATGGCCAGGCCGCCGCCGGCGCTCGAGGTGAGGAGCAGGGGCAGGATCGGGCGATCGCCATCGAGCAGGGGGACTCCGGCGGCCGCCGACAGGCCGGCCAGCGCGGCACGGAGGCCGATGCCCACATCGGCGTGCGGAGCTTCGACCGTCGTCGGGGCCTCCCGGCGGACAAACCGCCAGCCGTCATTGCCCTCGGTGAAGAGGATGGCCTTGGTAGTGGTGCTCCCGATATCGACGATGAGGTGGCGGCTCATGGCTTGAAGGCTACCCGCTTCCGTGTTCCCGGTCCGCAGGGATTGTCACCCCTCCCCGGTACCATACCGTCATGTATCCGACTCGAGCCCTGCGCAAGCGACTGGAAGCCCTGACCCGGGCGGCGAAGACCCCTTCCGTGCGACGGCCTGATCGTGTCCTGGAGCCGAAGCCGGTTCGCTATGGGCGGCTGTTGCCGAAGGTGGGGAAACGACCGCCACCGCCACGGCGGGCCGCCGGAGTGCTGGCCGATCTCGTTCCGGGGAAGGAGGTCGTGGCGCCCCATGGAGGATCCGCACTGCTGGTTCGAGCGCGCTCCCCCCTGCCCCTCGAACCCGGACCGCCGATACCGGAGCGGATGCTCTTCTTCGACATCGAAGCCACCGGCCTGACCGCCCTGCCGCTCTTTCTGATCGGGGTCATGGACCGGCAGGGGGACGAGCTGGAGACCCGGCTCTACCTGGCCCGGGACTACTCGGAAGAGGCCGCCGTGGTTTCGCTCTTCCAAAGGGAGGCAGCCCATGCGGAGCACCTCGTCTCCTTCAACGGCAAGAGTTACGACCTGCCGTTCATACGCTCGCGGGCGGCATATCACCTGATGGAGTTCGACGTCGACCTCCCGCACACCGACCTCCTCCACGTCAGCCGGAAGATCTGGGGGAAGGGCCTCCCCAACTGCCGTCTCGGCACCCTGGAGACCATGATCCTCGGCCGCCCGCGCACCGGCGACATCCCCGGCGCCGAAATCCCGGAGGCCTACCACGCCTTCGTCCGCACCGGCGACGCCGCGGACCTGGCGAGGATCATGGAGCACAACCGCCTGGACCTGGTCTCGCTGGCGTATCTACTGGTCCTGGCGGGGTAGGGACGCCGCCCGGAAGGAGAAGATCGAACCCACCATCGGAGGGACGAGCTTCGTCTCGTCCGCGCACCACCAACGACGGCCGCGCATGGACCCGCGCGGCCGCGACGGGACGCCGCCCTCCGGAGAGGTGATTCGGGCGACCCTGCGACCGCGCCTGAGGGACGTGTCACCCCCCACCGCTACACTGTCCGCATGCAGTCCCCGGGCCACCCCTCCGCCCTCCAGTCGTTCATCACCGATCTTTCGGAATCCCCCGAATACCGGGACCGGATCGTCCATCTCCGCGAGGAAGCCCCACGCACCGCCCGCTTCGCCAGATCGGCGGCCCCCCTGTCCCCCATCCTGCGACGCGTACTCGCCTCGCGCACCATCCGCCGGCTCTGGTCCCACCAGGCCCGCGCCCTCGACCTCGCCCGCAACGGCCATGACCTGCTCGTCACCACCGGCCCCGCCTCCGGCAAGACGCTCTGCTACCTCCTGCCGCTGATCGAGAAACTCGCCGCCGAGTCCAACGCCACGGCGCTCCTGCTCTTCCCCACCAAGGCGCTGTCGCGAGACCAGCAAAAGACCATCGAAGAGACTCTCACCGCCGCCGGTCTGGACCCCGCCATCAGCGGCGTGTGCGACGGCGACACGCCCGGTTCGCTTCGACGGAAAATCTGTGCACAGGGCCAAATCCTGGTCACCAACCCGGACTTCCTGCACGCGGCCATCCTCCCCCATCACTCCCGCTGGAGCCGTTTCCTCTCCCGCCTCAGGCTCCTCGTGGTGGACGAGATGCACGTCTACAGCGGCATCTTCGGCGCACACACCGCACAGCTCATGCGCCGCCTGCTGCTGGTCTGCCTGCGTTACGGCGCGCGACCGCAACTGGTCGGGCTCAGCGCCACCATCGGGAATCCGAAGGGTCTGGCCGCGGCGCTCACCGGCCGGGAGTTCAAGCTGGTCGCAGAAGACGGCAGCCCCCGCGGAAAACGGACCTTCGTCCTCCTGAATCCGCCCCGCATCCGCCAAACGAAGCGCCGGTCCAGGCGAAGCGCCAACGTGGAAGCGATGGAGATCTTCACCTCCCTGCTCCGGCGCGGCATCCCGACCATCACCTTCAGCAAGGCCCGGATCACCGCCGAGTTGATCCACTACTTCGCGGTGGAGAAACTGGCAAAGGACGCTCCGGCGGTGGCCCGTCGGATCTCGCCCTACCGGGGCGGGCTGCTTCCCGAGGAGAGACGGAAGATCGAGGAGCGGCTCTTCTCCGGCGACCTGCTCGGCGTCAGCACCACCAGGGCGCTCGAGCTCGGCATCGACGTCGGGGGCATGGATGCCAGCGTCATCGTCGGCTATCCGGGGACCCTCGCCTCGTTCTTCCAGCAGGCCGGGCGCGCCGGACGGCGGGATCGCAACTCCCTCGTGGTGCTGATCGGCCTCGACACCCCGACCAACCAGTACGTGCTTCGCCACCCGGACTACCTCTTCGCCCGATCGATGGAGGAAGTGGTCTTCGACCGGGAGAATCCCTGCGTCCTCGCCGGGCACCTGCGCTGCGCGGCCCAGGAACTGCCGGTCGGCGTCGCGGAGGCGCCGGGTTTCGGCCGCCACGCCCGCGTCGCCCTCGAGGTGCTCGAGGAGAATAGAAAAGTCCGCCGCATCGACCATCACTGGTACCACGCCGCGGGAGAGATCCCCCAGCACGAGATTTCGCTTCGAGACGCCACCGACCGCAACGTCATCGTTACGGAAGCCTCCACCGGCACGGTCCTCGGCGAGGTGAGCAAGTTCGACGCCCCGGCGGTAGTCCACCCGGAGGCCATCTACATCCACCGGGGGGAGACGTTTCGGGTGCTGACTCTCGACTTGCGGAAGTCCATTGCCCGGGTCAGCCGCGAGGAGGTCGACTACTACACCCAGTCCCACGGCGCCGAAGACGTCCACCACATCGATCACCTCCACCGCGAGAAGCCTTTCGGGACCGGGCGGGCGTGCTACGGAGAGGTCACCGCCCACTATCGGATCCACCTCTTCGAGAAGATCCGCTTCTACAGTCTGGACGCCGTTTCCCGGCACGGTCTGGACCTGCCGATCTACCCCATCGACACCGTCGCCTGCTGGATCGTGCCGCCCGAAGACGTGATCCGGGAGGTGTTCCGGCTGGGGCTCGATCCGGTGAGCGGGCTGCGAGGCATCGGCTTCCTCCTGCGGACCCTGCTCCCGCTCTTCGTCACCTGTGAGACACTCGACCTCTCCCACTCGGTCGGCTGCCTGAATGCTCCCTGGCAGGCGGTGTTCATCTGGGAGCACTATCCGAAAGGGCTCGGGTTCACCGAGCGGGGCTACGAGATCCTCGACGAGCTGATTCTCCGCGCACGCGAGGTCGTGCGGGATTGCGCCTGCGCCGACGGTTGCCCACTCTGCGTCGGCAAGCCGCTGCGGCCGTACACCGTCCTGAATCCCGAACGCGGGGAGGGCTCGATTCCTTCCCGATTGGCGGCCCTCGCGCTGCTCGAAGGCCTGGTCGGTGATGGCACCCGATTGACCGAGCCGGACGCTGGCGCCCTCACCGGCACCGACGACGCCGCGGAGATCCGCCTGGCCCGCACCATCCGCCGCCACCTCGAGCGCCAGCGCGAACCCGATGTGTTGCGGCCTCCCCCGCCCGGGCATCCCCCCGGATTTGCCGCCCCGGAGGAGGAAAGCGTTCTCGGCCTGACGGATGCGAAGCGCCGGGGGGATCGACGGCGGGAATTCACGAAGAAGCTCGGCCGCCTGGCGGCCGGCAGACGGAGAAGCGGGCCATGACCGATCCCGACCTGTCCGGTTTCCTCGAACGACTGACCGCGGACGGACGGCGCGCGGGCTGCGTAGCGCACATCGAGGAGATCCCTGCCCGGCCCGCGGAGTACGGCGAGCTGATTCCCCCCCTCGATCCGCGGATTCTCAACGCCTTGAAACGGCGCGGAATCGGGGACCTGTTCCTTCACCAGGCCGACGCGATCACGAAGATCCGGGCCGGAAAGAGCGTGGTGGTGGTCACCGGCACCGCCAGCGGAAAGACGCTCTGCTATCACTTGCCGGTGCTCTCGTCACAGCTTGAGGATCCACTCTCCACCGCCTTGATGATCTACCCCACCAAGGCGCTGACGCAGGACCAGTTGCGCGGGCTCGAGTCTCTGGCCGGGGAGCTTCCCATCACCGCGGGAACCTACGACGGCGACACTCCCCGGAACCTCAGGACGAACCTCCGCGACCGCGGATCGGTGATCCTCACCAACCCCGACATGCTGCACGCCGGAATCCTCCCCCACCACTCCCGCTGGGCCCGGTTCTTCACTCACCTGAAGTTCGTGATCATCGACGAGGTGCACGCTTATCGGGGCGTTTTCGGCAGCCACCTCGCCAACGTGATGCGGCGGCTGCGGCGAATCTCGGCCCACTACGGCTCCGACCCGGTCTTCGTGGCCTGTTCGGCCACCATCGAGAATCCCGGCGAACACGCCAGGAGGCTCACCGGCGTGCCCGTGGAGGTGGTGGACCGCGACGGATCTCCCCGCGGTCCCCGGAAGATCGTCCTCTGGAATCCACCGCCGCGGAATGCCGGGAGAGATGGGGCCGGCGGGCGCGATGGTGGCCCCGCCGCCCCGGCTGCCGCGGGAGGCGACCGCCGGAGCGCCCTCTTCGAGGTGGTCCGGATCTTCACCGCCCTGCTCACGGAAGGCCTCCAGACCATCGCCTTCTCGCCGACGCGCCTTTTCGCGGAGCTCATTCACAAGAACACCCGGGAGCGCCTGCTGCCCCTGTCGCGGCGGCTTGCCGACAGCGTGCGCGCGTATCGCGGCGGCTACCTCCCGGAAGAACGTCGCGAGATCGAGAGTCAACTCGCCAACCGTGAACTGCTCGGGGTGGCGAGCACCAACGCGCTGGAGCTCGGCATCGACATCGGCAGCCTTCAGGCCTGCGTGCTGCTCGGGTATCCCGGCACGGTGGCGAGCCTCTGGCAGCAGGCGGGCCGGGCCGGCCGCGGCCAGGAGGAGGCGCTCGTCTTTCTCGTCGCGCGGAACACGCCCGTGGACCAGTTCCTGGCCGGGAACGCGAGGTGGCTCTTCGACCGCAATCCGGAACGAGTCATCACCGATCCGGACAATCCCCACGTCTCGGTGGGACACCTGCGCTGCGCCGTCCACGAACTGCCCCTCGACGCCGAGGAGGCGAGGGTGTTCGGCCCCCTTGCCGAACCGATCCTCGAACTGCTCGAGGAAGAGGGGACGGTGAAGCGGATCGCCGATCGATGGTATTTCGGCAGCACCGAGTATCCAGCCGCGAACGTGAGCCTGCGGAACATCGCCGGTCCGGTGGTGACCATCGAGGACGAGACCGACGGCGGCCGCGTCATCGGCACGCTGGACGAGTTGGCGGCGATGTCGCAACTCCACGACCACGCCGTCTACCTGCATGGCGGCGAGACCTGGTTCGTGAACGGCCTCGACCTCGAGCAGAGGATCGCCCGGGTTACGCGGCGCGAGCTCGACTATTACACGCAGGCGGTCTCCGCCTCCCGGATCCGCATCGATGAGAAGGAGGAGGAGGGCGAGTGGCGGGGAAATCTGCTCGGCTACGGCGACGTGACCGTGACCACCACGATCCCGATGTTCAAGAAGGTGCGCTTCCATTCGAGGGAGAGCGTCGGTTTCGAAAAGCTCGAGCTGCCGCCCCAGGAGCTCGAGACCGCGGCCATGTGGTTCGCACCGCAGCGGGTGATCGGCGAGGCCCTCGAACGGGAGAGTCTCCTGCTGGCCGAAGCACTCATCGGACTCGGCAACGTGCTGGTCGAAGTGGCCCCGCTCCTCCTGATGTGCGACCCGAGAGACATCGCCGCAGTGGTGGATGCCTCCCAGCTCGGCCGCTCTGCGATTTTCGTCCACGATCGCTATCCGGGCGGGCTCGGCTACGCTGCGGGAGTACGGGAGCGTTTCCCGGAGTTGATCGAAGCGGTGACGGCGGTCATCCGGGACTGCTCCTGCGAGGTCGGCTGCCCCTCCTGCGTCGGTTCGGCGGTGACTCCCTTCGCCCACTCCGACCTCGACACCTCGGTGCGGGGCCGCATCCCCGGCAAGCGGGCGACGATCCGGTTGCTCGAACTGATGGAGAGCGCCGTGGAGGTGGCAGCGGTTTGATCAGATCACCGCGCGAGCGAGCGCCGCGAACGCCACGGCCAGCGGAAGCGTCATGCCATCCTCCTGAATCGGTATCCGAGTGAGTCGCGGATCCCGGGAGGGTCTTTCGTTCGGGCTCGTCTGCAGGGACGACCTCCGGGCGTCCGTGAGCGACGGACGGCGAACGCATTCAGGCCCATCGCGCCACCCACGGCTCGCTACAGCCAGCGTGTGATCACCCGGCCTTCCCCGTCCGTGAAGCGATTGGTGGCGATGAGGTACATGTCGATGAGCGTCCAGATCCCGAGGGCGCCGCAGGTGAGGAGATGGGCGACGCCGGAACCGACCTTTCCGACGTAGAAACGGTGAATCCCAAAGGGCCCGAGGAGCAGGCAGAGCGTGAAGACGGGCAACGCCTTCATGTCACTCCATCGGAGTCCAACCTTCTCGTCCGCCACCGTTCCGCTCCCGGAGCCCACCCGCAGAAATGAGGGTCTGGGCCCTTTCACACATAGAATAGGCGGCTCGACCCCATCTCTTTCGCAGGAAACCCCAGCAGCCAGCGAGGAATCCATGTCTGACAACAACCAGGGAGTGGTCTGGGACCTTTCGAGCTTCTTCCCCGAGTTCAACGGCCCGGAGATGCAGTCCTTCAAGGAGGAGTTCGTCGAAGGCATCGAGCAGTTGAAGACCAGGGCGGAGGAGGCGGGGCCGCTGACCGCCGACAACGGCGACACCTGGGAGGAGATCCTGATCCTGGCCGAGGGTCTCGGCGTCCGCGCCGGCCACATCATGGCCTACGTGGGCTGTCTGGAATCCGCGGATGCCCGAAACGACGAGTTCCCCGGGGAGCGCGCCAACCTGGCCCGCACGCTCGCGGAGTTCGCCAAGTTCGACGTGGACATGGTCCATGCGTTCAAGGCAGCCGACGAGGACGTCTTCGAAGCGTTCCTCGGTCGCGAGAACCTCGCCGGCATGGAGTACTCCCTGCGCCGCACCCGCGAGCGGGGCGAGTACACGATGTCCCGGGCGGAGGAGAAGCTCGCCACCGACCTCTCGGTGGACGGCCTCCACACCTGGGGCCGGCTCTACGACCGGATCTCCGGCAAGCTCGAGTTCGAGCTGGAGCTTCCGGACGGCACGAAGAAGATGAAGCCGATCTCCCAGTGGCGGGCCCTGATGGGCGACGCCGACCGGGCAATCGGCCGCGCCGCCTTCGAGGGCGGAAACCGCGCCTGGGAAGGCGTCGAGAACATCTGCGCCGCGGCACTGAACGCCATTGCCGGCAACCGCCTGACGCTGAACCGCTACCGGGGGCGAAAGCACTTCCTGGACGGCCCGCTCTTCCAGGCCGCGATCAGCAGGGAGACGATCGATGCGATGTATGAGGCGATCCACGCCAACATCGACGTCGCCCGCAACATCTTCAAGGCCAAGGCCGGCGCGCTCGGCCAGGAAGGCATCTGGATGTTCGAGCGTGAGTCCCCGCTGCCGCTCGACGACCATGAGAAGATCACCTGGGACCGCGGCACGGCCATGGTCGACCGGGCCTTCTCCGAGGTCTATCCCACGCTCGCCGACTACTATCGCTCGTTTCTGAAGAACGGCTGGATGGAGTCGGAACTGCGTCCCGGCAAGCGCCCCGGCGCGTTCTGCACCGGCTCGCACCTGACCGGCGAGCAGCGCGTCTACATGACGTTCAACGGCACACTCTCCGATGTGAAGACGATGGCCCACGAGATCGGCCACGCCTTCCACAGCCACATCCTGAAGGAGAAGCGCCCCACCGCCCGGCACTACCCGATGACGCTGGCGGAGACCGCTTCGATCTTCGGCGAGCACATCCTGGCCGAGGGCGTCTACGAAGACGCGTCCATCAGCGACGACCAGAAGCTCCTGATGCTCGACACCGACCTCTGCGGCGCGGCCATCCTCATCCTCGACATCACCGTGCGTTTCGAATTCGAGAAGAAGTTCCACGAAGAGCGGATGAAGGGCGAAGTCTCCGTGGCGCGGTTGAAGGAGCTGATGGTCGAGACGCAGCGCGAGGTCTTCGGCGATGCGCTGGCGAAGGGCGGCGAGGACCCGATGTTCTGGGCGAGCAAGCTGCACTTCTACATCACCGGCGTCTCCTTCTACAACTTCCCCTACACGTTCGGCTTCCTGCTCGCGCGCTCCCTCTACGCGATGCTGAAGGCCGAAGGCCCGAGCTTCCTCCCGAAGTACGAGGAGTTCCTGCGTCAGACCGGTTCCGGAACGGTCGAGGAGGTGGCGATGGCGACGCTCGGCGCCGACACGACGAAGCCGGAGTTCTGGACGGCGGCGATCCGGAGCCTCGAAGCGCCGCTCGAGCAATACAAGTCGTTGATTTAGGGCTCGTCTGGAAAGAAGTGCGACCGTTGCACCGAGAGCGCCGCTCTGCCCGAGAAAGCAAGGCGCGAGGAGGGCGCAACCATACTGGTTTCAACCGACGAGCAACGCAGCTTTGCGGGATGCAGCGGCCCTCGAATGCAGCAGGTATTTCCAGACGGGCCCTCAGATCAACCCGAACGCATCCACGTCCACCAGGCCCCGGTCGGTGATCTTCAGGTGCGGGATCACCGGCAGGGGCAGGAACGCGAGTTGAAGGAGCGGTTCCTCGAGCGTTGATCCGAGGGCCGCGACAGCGGTGCGCAGATCGGCCAGGCGATCGCGGACCTCCTCGAAGGGGCGGTCCGAGAGCAGGCCGGCAAGCGGCAGAGGCAGTTCGGCCCTTACTTCGCCGTTCGCGGTGACGACGAAACCGCCTTCGAGGTCGATCAGCCGGTTCACCGCGGCGGCCATGTCCTCGTCGTTCTCCCCCACCACGATGACATTGTGGCTGTCGTGGCCGACGCTCGAGGCGATGGCGCCGCGCCGCAGACGAAAGCCCCGCACGTAGCCGCGCCCGACGTTACCGTTCTTTCCATGGCGCTCGAAGACGGCGACCTTTGCGACACCCTCGGCGGGCAGTGACATCCGGAGGTGCTCCGTGACGATGCTCCCCGGAATGACCCCGATGACCGAGGTCTCCCCGTTCGGCGCCGGCATCCGGAAGTCCTCCGGCGACACCGTCTTGAGTTGAATGGAGCCCCGCCCCACTTCCGCCGGCGGCTCGATATCCGCGAAGGTCTCATCGTCCACGAAGCGGCCGTCCTTCATGACCTGAAAGACTCGGCAGGTGTTCAAGTCCGTCAGCAGCACGAGATCGGCGCGATAACCCGGCGCGATCAACCCGCGGGACCGCAGTCCGAAGGCTTGCGCGGCAGACCACGACGCGGCCCGGTACGTCTCGGTGATTGGCGCCCCGAGGACGAGCGACTTCCGGATCAGGTGGTCGAGGTGCCCTTCCTCGGCGATGTCGAGCGGGTTCCGGTCGTCGGTACAGAAGGCCATGAACGGCGACGTGCGCGGATCGAGGAGCGGTATCAGGGAACCCACGTCCTTGCTGACGCTGCCCTCACGCATGAGCACCTGCATGCCCTTCCGAAGCTTCTCCCGCCCCTCCGGGAAAGAGGTGCTTTCGTGGCAGTTCCGGATGCCGCAGGCGGCGTAGGCGTTCAGCTCCTTGCCGGTGACCAGCGGGCAGTGACCGTCGATGTGCCCGTCCGCGAAAGCCGCCACCTTGTCGAGCACCGCCGGGTCTTTCATGAGCAGTCCCGGATAGTTCATCAGCTCGGCGAGCCCGAGGACGTTCTCATGGTTCCGCAGGGAAAGGAGATCCTCGGCGGAGAGGCTCGCCCCGGACGTCTCGAGGTCCGTCGCCGGGACGCACGAGGAGAGTTGCACGAAGAGGTCGAGCACGGTCCGCTCGGAGGCATCGAGGAAGTACGAGAGCCCCTCGAGCCCGAGGACATTCGCGATTTCGTGCGGGTCGCAGATCGCCGTGGTCGTCCCTCTCGGCAGCACGCATCGGTCGAACTCCGTCGGGGTGACGCAGGTGCTCTCCACGTGGACGTGGGTATCGATGAAGCCCGGCACGATGGTCAGCGCCCGGCCGTCGACCACCCGGTTGCCCTCATAGGACTCGTGGGTCCCGACGATGATCCCGTCACAGATCGCGATGTCGCCGCGGTCGCGCTCTCCGGTGATGACGTTCAGAAACGTCGTCTCCCGGATGACGAGGTCGGCGGGGGCCCGTCCGAGAGCCTGGTCGATGCGGCGCGAAAGGTCGGCATGGTCGGAAACCATCGACGTCCTCCTTCAGGGATCGTAGCCCCGCCGCCCGCGGTGACTCAGACTATTCCGGCAGACCGCTTCGACACGCTCCGCCCGCTTCTCCCAGGTGAAGTCCTCCGCTCGCCGGCGAGCGCGTACACCGACCTGTTCCAGAGTTCCTGTAGCTTCGACCGCGGCGAGTGCGGCCCGGGCCAGGGAGGCGCCGTCGATGTCCTCGGCCACGATAGCGTCATATCCCGGGGTGACGATGGACAGGTAGCTCGGGGCGGGCGCGGCGAGAATAGGAATCCCGGTGGCCAGGTACTCGAACAGCTTCACCGGGGAGGTGTACCGCTGAGAACGCGGATCGCGGGAGGCGGGCAATACCAGAAAGTGACTCCCGGCGATGTGTTGCGGCACTTCGACCGGTGCGACCTGACCACGAAAGTCGACGCGGCCGGCAAGTCGAGGATCCTCCGCCGCACGTGCCTTCAACCGCTCCAGATCCTCCGGACGACTGCCACCGATCACCCGCAGGTGGTAGAGATCCGGAAGCTCGGCCAGCGCATCGAACAGCGAGTCGACTCCTTTGTAGGCGTAAAGTCCGCCACAGTAGGTGAGCACGACCGCCCCGTTTCCGTGAACCGGTGACGGAACGTTCGAGAAGGCTCGCAGATCCACTCCGCTTGGAATCACAAAGACACTGCGGGAGCCACCGAAACACGAAGCGAGTTCGTCACAAAGGGTGGAGGAGATGGCGACGACCTCGTCGGACTCTTCCCAGGCCGCTCGCCCCTTTTGAAAGGCCGCTTCGTTCGACAGACCGTCTGAGAGGCGTTCGGGAAGGCAATGATCGAGGTTGTGATACTCGTGCACGATCGGGTGGGACCGGAGGAGCCGACGACGCCACTTGAGAAGCTCCACCGTTTCGGTCTGGTTGCGGGAGTAGAAGACGAGATTCCGGCGAAAGGAGAGGAGCTGCCGCAGGAGTCGATGCCGGTGCCGCCTCGCCGAGGCCCGCATCTCCTTCGCCGGGCAGTCGAGCACGTGGAGTCCTTCCGGAAGCTCGCGGCCGAGGAGGTCGCGAGCCAGGCTGGCCGCGGAACTGCGAGGCCGAACGGCCGGGAGGACAAGGCACTCGTTTCCACGCTCCACCAGGGCCGCGGCGGTGCGGAGAACCTGCAGAGGATGGGCCTTCACGGACGGCAGGACGAAGTGCTTGGCAAAGACGATTCGCATGGTGCTCACAGGGTGCTCCCGGGATCTTCACCCATGATGCGATCCTGGCGCTCAAAGGTCGACATTGGATGGACCGCTCCCGGTGCCATCGCGACCAGGGAGGCCGCGCGCTATCGAGGCCTGATCAGACTTCGGAGGGTCGAGTTCCGTATCGACCGCCCATGACCAGGGGGAGAAGTCGCCGCTCGGCTCCGGTAGTATCGGGACATGCTCAGATCCTGCGTACTGCTCGCCGCCCTTCTCTGTCTTCCAGCGACCGTGGGAGCCGACGAGGAGATCCGGCTCGAGGTCGTGAAGGACAACTCCATCGTCCTGCACGAAGACGAACTTCATCTGAACGCAGGTTCCGCACGCGAGATCCGCATCAAGGGGAACCAGCACATCGTGGCGCTGACGTTCGACATCAAGCGGCTCAAGGGTCGGCGGATCAAGTCGGCGAAGCTCGTCTGCGCGAGAGGGCGCGAGATGATCGAAGGGGTCACGATCTCAACGATCGCCGCGCCTTTCGACGAGATGAAATCGAATGCTCTCACCTCCGGCGTGCAGGATCACACGGGGTGGGCGTGGCCCGGCGCCCGGTTCCCGGCAGTGACCGGCAGCAACTCCTTCACCATCGTCTGCCAGGCGAAGAGCGTGATGGAGAAGGATCGGTACGTCTGGACGGTCGATCCGGACCTGGTGCAGGCGTGCGTCGTCGGTGCTTCCTACGGGCTGGCCATTCACGAGTGGTCCTGCGACTACTCCCGAAACCCGACCATTCACTCGCGGGAGGCGAAGCAGGAACTCCGGCCTTATCTGCAGGTCGTCGTCGGCGGAAAGGACGATCGGCCGGGGCCGGCGCGGAACCTCACACTCGAAGACCGAGGCGATCCCGACAGTCTCCGACTCCGTCTCCGCGCTCCCGACCGAGGCTTCGCCTACTCGGTGCTGGTGAACGGCAAGCCCCTCCCCCGCTTCAACATCCCCTTCGTCCGCCCCGGTGAGGAGCAGGTCATTCCGATCCGGGACATCTCCTTGCGGCCCGGCAGCAAGGCCCGGATCGGGGTGGTGACGTTGTCCCGCGACGGAAGGGTTTCGAAGGAGGTCACCGTTCAGGGCCGCATCCCGAAGGCGGCGCCGCCCCCCACTCCGAAAGTCGCCTCTATCGGGGGTACGGGGAAGATGAGCCCATTCCTGATCGTCCTGCCCCAGGTCGACAAGGTCGATCAATCGGGGGCGCCGGTCGGGGGCTTGCCGAAGGATCTCCTCGACGAAAACCCGGTGTGCGACGGAAGCACGATCCGCCTCTCCGGGGCGCGGGGAGAGGTGCTGGGGTTCAACATCGTGATCGCCGGCAAGGGCAGTACGACCGTTGCGTGCAGGTTGCCGGGTCTGCGCACCGAACTCGCCCGGGCCTTGGCGGTCAAGACCGGGGCGCGGTGGATTCCCGATCCGCTGGTGCCGCTTGCGGAGCTCTCCCTGCGCCCCGACAAGCCCATCACGGTGAGCGTGGACGTCTACATTCCCTTTGACGAAAGACGCCGGCTCATTCGTGGAGAGCTCCGGCTCTCTCAGGGCCGGGCGATCCCGATCGAGGTCCGCGTCCGCGACTTCGCCCTCCCACGCGCCGCGTCTTTCCTGATAGAGATGAACTCCTACGGCCTGCCGGACAAGGTGGCCACGTACGCCGCGTTACAGGACTTGGCGAACGACCACCGGGTCCACTTGAACATCCTGCACTACTCCCACCGCACCGCCGCCGCGGAGGCCCGGAAGTGCACGCTCGACATGCGCATGGCGAATGGCCGGCGCATGAACGAGAAACGCTACAACGCCATCGAGCCCGGCGACCGGCGCGGCTACTGGGATGACTTCGCGGCCGCGTTCGACCCTTTCCTCACCGGAGAACGCTTTGCCGGGAGCCACCGCGGCGCTCTTCCGCTCCCCGGCTTCTACCTGACGTTTCACGAGAGCTGGCCGCTCAACCTGATGCCGTATTTCAACGGCGATCTCGACGCCTACGAAGCGTTCCGGGAGCACCCCGAGTACGCGGAAACCTTCATGGCTGTCCTGAAGGATTTCCTCGGGCGCGCCCGGAAGCAGCAATGGACGGGCGCCGGTTTCCAGGTGTACCTGAACAACAAGCACCAGCCGAACCGTCCGAAGGAGACGAGCCCCTGGACGCTCGATGAGCCGACCGCGTGGTACGACTACCGGGCACTGGCGTACTACGCGGATCTGACCAGACGGGCGCGGGAGAAGTGCCGGGAGGTGAAGCTCAGCTTCCGGATCGACATCTCCCGGCCGCAGTTCGACCGCGGAGAGCTTTGGGGAAAGGCGGACCTGTGGGTGGTGAACGGGAAGTCGTTCGGCATCTACCCGCGCCTGCTGGCGGACCGGAGGGAGTTCTCCGGCGAGGAGATGTGGGTCTACGGGCAGAGCAGCGGGGTCGGCAAATCGAACCGGGCGCTGATGGCCTGGGCGATCTCGGCATACCGGGACGGCGCCACCGGCCTGGTGCCGTGGCAGACGATCAACCGGAACGGAAAGGCCCTCGAAGCCGCCGATCCGCTCGGCATCTTCATCTTCGATCGATCCCGGGGCGGCGATCCCGCCATCCGCCCGACTCTCCGGCTGAAGGCGTATCGGCGGGCGCAACAGGACATCGAGTACCTGAACCTGCTCAAGAGTGGCAGCGGGTGGACCGACGGACAGATGCGTCAATTCATCGATCACTACCTTCCGCCGGGCGAGTCGTGGGCGGCGGGAGACTATCGGCGCCTGAGGGAGGCCGCGGCGTTGCTGATCGAACGATAGGACGTCACTTCGGATGCGCCACCTGGATCGAAACCAGACCCGGCTCCCTGCCCCACACCGTCAGGCCGATGCGACGCTTCCGGAGCGGGGGGCAGGAGACCTCGGTGAAGATCTCGGTGCCGCCGAGGGTCACCGTCACCTTGTCGGCCATCCGGCGGATCTCGAGCGTCTTTTCAGTCCACTGCTTCGGAACATCGATGGCGGTGAGGTAGTGCAGGTAGTCATAACGCTCGAGTCGAGCGGTGATCCGGCCGCTCTTTGCGGTGAGGATCAATGACCAGCCGGAGAGCGGCAACTCCTCGCCTTCACCATCAAAGGTGACGCAAATGCGGGGCGGGGACTCCTTCGCGAGACCGAGTCTCAGCACGAAGTCGGCGGGCGGCTTCTTCTTCGGCTTCGCGAGCCACAGCAGCGCGGCGGGAGTATCCTGTGGAAAGCCGGGCCGCACCGAAAACGGGCGCCAGCCGGGGCGGCGGCCGTCGGCAGAGCCGGTGAGGATCTTGTTCCGGATGCCGAACTTGCCGCGGACCACCTCGTAGGCCTTGCCGAGCCGGCGCCGCCTGAAAGTGTCCCGGAAGGCGAACTCCCACTTCTTTTCCGCTGGTGCGGCGAGCGCGGAGACCGGATCGAGATCCGTGGTCAGACCGTCGATCGCCAGTCCCGCCGCGTCCGTGATCCGCAGGCACAACCCGGTGCCGCCGCGCTGGTTCGCCACCTTCAGCCGGATGCGGTTGCGACCGGGCGTGAGCTTGACCGGCCAGCGCTCCCAATCGGGCACGAGCCTGCGCCGGCCGTGATTCCGATCAACCTGCACACCGTTCACCCAGAGGGCGATTTCATCATCCGCCCCGAGCCAGGCCAGAGCGTCGGTCTCGCGTTCCACCGTCACGTGGGCGATGGCGTAGGTCACCGCGCGATCGGGATAGCCGTAGCGAAGCTGCACCACCCCGCGGGCATCCATCCGCGCGAAGTGCTCCGCCTTCACTTCCGGCTGGACCCAGCGGGCGACGCCTCGGGAGGTTACGAGCTCTTCCGCGAAGTCGATCCTGAAGTCCGGCGGGAAGATCTCGGCGAGCCCCGGTCCGGCCGATGGATAGAAGGGACCAACGACGTGCATCCGATCGATCACGCCGAGCTTGCGGCGCAGCGCCACCGCCCGCGCAGAGTTGCCCTGACCGGCGGCGCCCAGGCCGGTGAGAGCGGCGTACCGTGCCCTTGCCGCCACGAACGCGGGCTCGGTTCGATCCGCGAATTCGGCCAATCCGCGCACATCCCGCCGCCGCGCCAGGTTCACGAGCTTCATCCACCTGGAATCCGCGAGTTCGCGCATCTCGCGGCCGGTGTCCCGCGACACCGGGAACCGGAACTCCTCGAGGGTGTCCCAGACCTCGTCGCCGATCGCACTGGCGAGCGCGAAGCCGAGGTGCGCCATGATCCGGTTGGTCCGCTCGTCTTTGGTTGAATCCCGTCGGTAATTTCGGAGGGCCTTTCCGAGCCGGGGCCAGTCCGGATGACCATTGGCGAGCATAGCGTGACGCAGGAGGATCTCGGTGAGCATGCCCTCGCTCGGTGCGTAGGCGGGAATCAACCAGTACGCGTTCTCCCGGTCGAGGTGGTGGCGCCGGAGGGCCGCACGGCCGCTCTTCGACATCTGCTCAAACCGCCCCCGCGGACCGGCAAACATGTCCCGGACGAAGATCGAGCCCACATTGGCGATGCCCTCGGTCAGCCCCCGCTTGTACCTGTGCACCGGCCGGGTGTCGTCCACACAGTGGGTCAGTTCGTGATAGTAAAGCCCGGTGTCCACGCGGGTTTTCCGGTCCGCCGGATCCGCATCGCCGACGGTGATATTCCTGCCGCCGCCGGTGGCCGGGCCGCTGTAGGTCTCCTTGAAGTAGACGAAGATGCGCTCGCCGCCCCTGACCGGAGACCGCCCGAAGAGATCGGTGAGCAATAGAAACGCCACGTCGAGCTTGTAGGTGGAAGTCCGGGGGATGGCCTTCACCATCTGCTCCGGCCCGAGGTAGATGAACCGGCTGGTCGCGACGATTCCGGTGCGATGAAAGGCCGGATGGTCGGAATTGGCCGCGAGGCGCTGCTCTTCCGCCGGGGTGAGATCGTAGAGAATCCGGCGCTCCAGCTCTTCGATGAAATCGCCGATCTGATTCTTCAACTTGTCCGGCGCCTTGATGTCGAGTTGGGCCTCGAACGCCAGGCGCCGCGCCAGCGTCAGCTTCCCCTTCTTCAACTGCTCCCTTGCCGCCGCGAAAAGCTTCTTCGTGTTGCCGCCGGTCTTTTCGACAATCCTGCCGGCCTCGGCGAGTTGCTCCTTCGGCAGGTCCCGGAGCAGCCGGTACTTGATGTCGACGATGTCCTTCTTCGCCCGCTCCTCCCCGGTGGGCTCGCCGACGACGCGCGTGTTCCGCCCTTCCTCCACCACGCCGCCGATCTGCTCCAACACCTTCAGGGCGACGCGCAGATCCCTCTTCTTCAAGAGGTCGCTCGCCCGGTCACGGAGCCAGCGGAGCTTCTCACCGGAGACGAGCTTGCGAGTGATGACCTCTTCCGGACCGGAAACCGGCGCGCCGGGCGGTGGCTCGAGCGCGAGCAGTTCGGCGGTGACCTGAAGCTTGCCGTCGAGGTCTTCCGCGCGGGTCAGGGCTTCGGCGAGGAGATCGAACGCTTCGGCCGTTTCCCCCCGCTCCGCCCGTTCTCTCGCGGCCCCCCGGAGATCTTCCGATGTCGCTTCCGCCGCGGCGGCTTCCACGCGGCCGAGCAGGTACCGTCGATCGATGAACGGCGCGTCGCCCTCGAGCTTGAGCCGCCCCTTGAACGGATTCTCGAGGGTGGGATCGACGAGCGCCACGAGCACCAGCACTGTCGGCCGCCCCCCACCGCGCTCGCGGTCCACGACGCCGGTAACGGTGTAGTGAATCGTCTCCCCGACCGGCCACTTGTCGGTGGAGACCGGAGGAACGTGATCCAGTTTCACCAGGGGCCGGCCGGAAGCGGCATCCGCGATGTGGAGCAGCACCCGGTAGCGCTCGGTGAGGGCCTTGGTGGCGGTGAACCCCAGACGAATGCTCACCCGCCCCGTCTCGCCATAGAGACCGGCTTCGATCTCGGCACCGGCCTTGACTCCTATTTCTTCGGAGGCGAAGGCGGGGCCGGCGAGAACCAACAGAATCGGCAGAGACAGCACTACGGGCAGACGCAGCATGGACACTCCCATGACGTAGAAGGCTCTACCCTACCGTCGGCGAGCCCGTGATCACGCTTTACTGCCTTTCATCTAAGGAGGCAGGAACGTTCCGATCTCTGGATGAGTTCCGCCTGAATCAGAACGGCGCCCCGGAAAGGAGGGCGTCGTCCCGACCCCGAAAGCACACGGAGGCGGACCCCTTCAACACCAGATGTGGTTCTGTCCCGGAGCAATTTCGACAGTAGGTGTTGAAAGGTGTCCACCTTAGTATCATCACTTTCGTTTTCGGGATTCCGCCCGCGTCAGGAGGTTTCATGCAGCATGCCGTCCGCTTGAGCCACAGTCTCCTCGCCGTGGAAACGGAACACCGCATTCACGTCATGCTCACTCTCAACGCGCCACCGACGCCTACCACGGAATACCCTCCGCTGCACCTTGCGCTCGTCATCGATCGTTCCGGGTCCATGGGGGGAGAGAAGCTCGAGACCACGAGATCACCATTCCGATCGTCGCGAATCTGGTTCCTCACGGCGAGGCCGACGATGCGCCCGACTCCGTCGTGGAAGAGGAGGTCCTCATCCTCATGGCCGCGGACGCCCGGCGCCGGGCCATGGATCTCGCCGACCGTGGACAATTCGACCAGGCCTCGGCCGTGCTCGACGACGCGGCGACGAGACTGGATGATCGCGCGCCTGCCGCCGAGCGGGGCGAGGAACTGGCCGAGGACTCGCGGCAGCTCAAGAGGACCTCCGACCAGCTCAAATCCTTGTCCTACAACAGTTCCAGCCGGAAGCGGATGCACTACGAGCGGCACCGGACGAGCCGCAGCGTCCAGGATAAGTTCAAGCGGCTCGAGGAGATGCAGCGCGAGATGGAGGAACGCAGCCGCCGGGTCGAGGACCAACGGAAGGCCATCGAGAGGCAGAAGCAAAAGGATCGCGAAGAGAAGGAGCGGGAAGACGAGTAGGCTATCATCCTCGATTGTCGATCAGTCGGGGTCGGGGAGGAGTCCTGCGGCGCGAAACGACTCGTAGAGTTCGAGTTCCTGCTTCACTCTCCAACGACAGGCCCCGGACTCCGCCCAGGTCTCCCGGCGACAGCCGTCTGGCGGCGGGCGGCACACGAGATGCATACGCTCCGGGAAGAACCGGCGCATGTAGAGGCGGACGCGGAGCATGTGGTACTCGGAGCTCACGAGCAGGATGGTGTGCATCGTATCGAGGAGCTCCTCCTCGATAAGGAGATCGCGCGAATTGAGGGCGTTGGCGGCGGTGCTGGTCGATTCCCGCTCAAACAGCAGCGCCGACTCCGGCACTCCGGCTGTGCGTACCTCCCGAAGCATCGTGTCCGCTTCTTCGACGCCCTTCGCGGAAGATCCGCCTCCGCTCAGGAGCAATCGCGGGACAAACCCGCGGAGGTAGAGCCTGGCGCCGTGCCGCGCCCGGCGGGCGCAGACTTGAAGGCCCGCTGAGGAGAAGACAATGGCGAGGTCCGCGGAGACCTGATCCTCTCTGATGAACAGGTCGTCCTCTGACGTGGGACTCATGGCGATCTCCCCCGGCACCTGGTGCAGAGTACCCCGCCCGGTCTCCCGTCGCCATTCCCCTTGCGAGGGTGAAAGGTGGCAGGATCATCTCACCGGACTCCGGTCAGTTTGCTCCGGTACGGATCACCGGAGTCCGGTGAGATGATCCTGGAACCAGATTTCCCCCGTCCCGCCCACGCGGGTCCTGAGGGCGGTCGCACAGAAAGCGAAGGAGCCAGGTTCCGTCAGAGATCGAACAACAGCAGGATGCCGTTGTCGATGAGGAACAAGCTGCTCGGGTCGAGAGTCGAAACGTACTCCTCCAACCTCCGCTTGTTGATCGACACGATCTGTGAGATCACGATCACGGACTCCTTTGGCAGCCCACTGGTCCCCGCATCAACGAGTACGTTACCCGGCGCCTTTGCGAGAGCGAGATTGGTGGTGAGCGGCGCGACCATCACTGACCCGATGGCGCTGCGGTTGAATCGGTCGGATTGCACCACCAATGCGGGCCTGCGGAAGGCTGGTTCGCTCTCCTCACCGGTGCCGAAATCGACCCAGTAGAGTTCCCCCTTCTCCATCACCATTCACTCGGAGGGAGGTCCGACAGGGCTGCATTCTCGATCACCGGATCAACGGCTTCCTGCTCGCCATAGACGCCGTTCAGCGCCTTGGTGATGCCGTCCCCGGGCTCACTGATGAAGGCCTTGATGGCCATCACGTAGAACTGGGATCGACTGAGACCGCGCTTCTTCGCGAGGTACTCGGCTTTTCTGAACACATCATCAGGGATGGAGATCGCGGTCTTCACAACCAGAGTATAACTGGTCATACTCACCAGTCAAGACGCCGGGCATACGGGTCAGAAACTTGCGCCGCCTGAATCAGAACGGCGGCCCGGAAGGAGGGCGCCGTCCTGACCCCGAAAGCACACGGGCGCGGAACTCGACCTCCTGGTCTTCCACCGGGGTCGACGCCTCGGTTTTGAGGTGAGGTTCTCGGATGCACCAGGGGTCTCGCGGTCCATGCACATCTCCCGGGACGACCTCGGTCTGAACTCGCTCTTTGTCGTCCATCCCGGCAAGGACTCCTGGCCGATGTCGGACGGAATCGAAGCCGTGGCGTTCAACGATCTTCTGGCAAAGCTCGAACAGCTCTGACCCCGTGACTTCCGTCGGGCTCAGACACCCGGCGCGGCGAGCACCGCCCGGTTCGCTTCTGGATCTTGCGCGCCGGGCGGAGCAAGGCCAAGGCGTCCTGGATGCGGCTCATCGCCTTCAGGGTTGGTTATCGGGGTCGGCTACCGCATGCCGAATCGCCTGGACCCTCCGGCGCACCCACGCTTCCCGCTCCTCGTTGGCCTCCTCGATCGTCCTGAACTTCCGAAGGCCGCGGGGGATGCCGAGGGGTGCCAGCAGCACCGACAACGCCCACAGACGCTGGATCCGGAGAGGGAGATCCGGATCGGCGCCGTCGATCCACAAGGCCTGTCGGGCCTCCTCGGGATCGCGGAACTTCTGAAGCCCCATCTCAATCCTCCAGGTCGAACTTGTTCGCGAGCGCGGCGGCGTCGGCCCGGTCGATGGGCCGGAGGGTGTTCCGCTTCATCCGGTACAGCGTCTCCGGTGTTGCCAGGCGGACCGGAACGCCCGCGATCACCCGCGACTCCCACTTAAGGTCGGAGAAACTCACCGCGGTACCGAGACGCACGAGGATATCGATCGCGTAGTCGGTATCGGGCGGACCGTAGCGGATGGTCGGATAGCGCCCCCTGAGATCTTCCGCGGTGATCCCGTCGATTTCGTCGTCGCCCAGATAGACCGGAGCGCCTTCCGCAGCAGGGCGATGTTCGCATCCGTCGGATCCACGAAGAAGTCCACATCCTCGGTTGCGCGCACGATGCCGTGGAGGTTCAGGGCGACTCCCCCCACCAGGACGTACTCTACACGTTCCCGGTGAAGGGCGCCGAGCAGGGCGAGCAGGTCGTCATAGTTCACGAGTCACTCCGGTGGCAAGCTGAAGAGGGCGCCATCCGCCGGACCATCATAGTCGAGGGGCCATACGGAGTCAGGGCAGACTGCGCCGCCCTGGGCATTCGGAGTCAGGAGAGTACTGAGTACTGAGACGGGAACGATTCTTCGGTACCCTAAGTACCCGACCCTGTCTCGCACCATGAACATTCGGAGTTTATATCCGGCATTTCATGGTATAATCCATACCATGATCCCGCGTCCCCGCCCCCTTGATGAGCTTTCTCGCGGCTTGGATCGCCTGCCGATCGTGGCTCTGCTCGGTCCCCGACAATGTGGCAAGACCACTCTTGCCCGCATCATCGCAGCCGGAGCGGATGGCTGGTATCTGGACATGGAAAGGCCGGCGGACCGACAACGAATCGGGGTCCCGATGCAAGCTCTGGAAGGACGGTCCGGCCTGATCGTCCTGGATGAGATCCAGCGCGAACCTTCCCTCTTCGAGATTCTCCGCGTGCTTGCGGACGACCCGGCTACCTCTGCGCGATTCCTGATCCTTGGCAGCGCCTCTCCCGACCTGGTGCGAGGAGTGTCGGAATCCCTGGCGGGACGAGTCACCTTCGTGGATCTGGGAGGATTTGGCGCCGACGAGGTCGGCCTCGACCAGGTATCCGAGCTCTGGGTCCGCGGCGGATTCCCGCGCTCCTTTCTAGCCGCCGACGAGGATGCCAGCATGAACTGGCGCCAGGACTTCACACAAACGTTCCTGGAGAGGGATATCCCCGCGCTCGGCATTTCCATTCCCGCCGAAACCCTGCGCCGGTTCTGGATGATGCTGGCCCACATGCACGCCGAAGTATGGAACGGATCGGCCATCGGACGATCTCTCGGCATCAGCGACAAGACTGCCAGGAACCACCTGGACCTCCTGGTCGGCGCCTACATGATTCGGGTCCTGCCTCCGTGGTTTGAAAACCTGAAGAAGCGCCAGGTGAAGTCCCCGAAGGTCTACCTGCGGGACAGCGGTCTGCTCCATTCGTTCCTGGGAATCGCCAGTCGAGAGCAACTTCTCGGGCACCCGAAGCTCGGCTCGAGCTGGGAAGGGTTCGTCATCGAACACGTCCTGAACCGACTCGGAGCCCGAAACGCCTACTTCTGGGCTACCCACCAGGGCGCAGAACTCGACCTCCTGGTCTTCCACCGGGGTCGCCGCCTCGGTTTTGAGGTGAAGTTCTCGGATGCCCCGGAGGTCTCGCGGTCCATGCACATCGCCCGGGACGACCTCGGCCTGGACTCGCTCCTGGTCATCCATCCCGGCAAGGACTCCTGGCCGATGTCGGATGGAATCGAAGCCGTGGCGTTCAACGATCTTCTGGCAAGGCTCGAACAGATCTGACTCCGTATCAGAGCGCCTCCAGCACCGCCCGGTTCGCCTCCTTCACGGAGAGCCGCTCGACGTTCAGGGCCGTAACCTTCGTCGACGCAAACAGCCGACGGAAGTGCCGGCGCTGCAGTTCCGTCCGCTCGAGATTCCGAACCAGCAGGTGCGGGTTCAGGAACGGGGTGGAGTGGCCGGTGTGGTCCCGACCCTCTTCGACGGTGCGCAGGGCGGTCTCCGGATCGAGCGTTTCGACATCCCTGGCGATGGCGTCCTTGCGAAGCACGATCACGTGGTCGACGGTCGTCCGCTTGACATGCTTTGCGGTGCCGCCGATCCAGTACGGATCGAGCATCGCCCGGCTCACTCTCGTTGCGAAGTAGCAGTAGGGCGCCCCGCGCTCCAGCGGGCAGGCTTCGCCCGCGGGGCAGTCGTGGCGATTGCAGTCATCATGGCTGGTGACGACGTTCTCGCACTTGCTCCGGTCGAAGAGCGGCCCCAGAGCCGGCATCCTCTCCGCGATCTTCGTCTGCATGTAGAGCTTGCGCTCGGGCGTATCCGCGACGGCGCGGCCACCCTGGTAGCGGATGAAGACGAGGTCCTGGGATACCAGCGCACAGTCCGCGCGCTTCATCATCTCGACCAGGTGCGTGGTCTTGCCGGTGCCGGGGGGAGCGAGAAGCAGCACGCCCTTGCCGCCGACCTCCACGCAAACGCCGCAAACGGCGTGCAGGTCGTGGATCCGCTCCGCGATGTCGGTGGCCAGGCCGAGCGCCAGGGACCGGAGCTGCCCGTAGTACGCCGACTTGTAGAAGAAGCCGGTCCGCGTCCGGGAGTTGTAGCAGGCCCTGGTCTCCTTGCCGGGGATCCAGTTCACCGCGTACAGGATGCCGTGCGGTTCGATGTCGCTCTCGAGCGGCGACGGATACCAGTTCTCGACGAAGAAGTCGTAGAGGTGCGGGCTGTTCGTCCGGAGTTGGATGACCATGCCCGAGATGTTCGCATTCCACTCGAAGTACGGCTGGTCCGAGAGGAAGCGGTCCGCCTCGGCCACCATCGCGTCACGCTGCTCGACGGTAATGTCGGTGTCGGTCGGGACCGTCTCCTTCACGCGCGTCACGGTGTTCATCAGGGTCCGCTTCTGGACCTTGCGCGCCGGGCGGAGCATGGCGATGGCGTCACTGATACGATCCATCGCCTTCTCGATGTTCTCCATGCTCGTGGCGTAGGAGAGCCGGATGAACGGCGGGGCGCCGAACGCGTCACCGGGAATCAGCGCGACGTGGCCGTGCCGCAGCAGGTGGTAGGCCAGGCCGTAGGAGTTGCGAATCCGGGCGCCTTCGTACTCGTAGCCGTAGTAGTGCTTGAAGTTCGGGAAGAGGTAGAACGCGCCCTCCGGCTTGTGGCAGGAGACGTTCGGGATGGTGGAAAGCCGCGACAGCATGGTATTCCGCCGCCGGACGAACTCCTCCCGCATCCGATCGACCTCGTCCTGCGGGCCGAGCAGGGCCTCGATCGCCGCCATCTGGCTGATGGAGCAGGCGTTGCTGGTGGCGTGGCTCTGCACCCGGCCCATGGCGCCGATCACATCGGCCGGACCGGCCGCGTAGCCGATCCGCCAGCCGGTCATGGAGTAGGCCTTGCTGACACCGTTGATCACGACCGTATGCGCCTTGATCTTCGGTGAGAGAGAAGCGATGGAGACGAACTCCAGGCCATCGTAGACGAGCTTCTCATAGATCTCGTCCGCGATGATGATCAGACCCTCGTCCGCGGCCACCTCGCAGATCGCCATGAGCTGATCGCGAGAGTAGGCGGCGCCGGTGGGGTTGCCGGGGTTGTTCAGGATGATCGCCTTGGTGCTGGCGGAGAGCGCGGCCTTCAGCTCCTTCGCCGTCAACCGAAAGCCGTTCTGCTCTCTGGTCTCGACGATCACCGGCGTGCCATTGGCGAGGTGCACCATCTCCGGGTAGCTGACCCAGTACGGCGCCGGGATGATGACCTCCTCGTCCTTGTTGATCGTGGCGACCATCAGGGTGGAGAGGCTGTGCTTGGCCCCCGAGGAGACGATGATCTCCGTGGCGGGATCGTAGTCGAGGCCGTTATCGACCTTGAATTTCCGGGCGACTGCCTGGCGGGCCTGGATCATCCCCGAGGCGGGGGTGTACTTCGTGTACCCCTCCTCGATGGCGCGCATCGCGGCCTGGCGGATGTTCCGGGGCGTGGGGAAGTCGGGCTCACCCACGGAGAGATTGACGACGTCGATCCCTTCCGCCTGCATCGCCTTGGCTTTGGCGGAGATCTTGAGCGTCGGGGAGAACCCGATCCTCTTCATCCGCTCGGCGAGCATGGCGTCCACTTACTCCTCCTCCTTCTCCGCCGCGGCGCCGTCCTGACCGGCCAGCTTCCTCGCCAGCGCTTTCAGGTCCACACCACCCAGGCTTTCGACGACCTCGGGTAACTGCGCGATGACCTTCGCCACCTGGCCGGTCACCTTCGCCACGCCGTCGCCGTCGCCACCAGCGTCCACGATCGTGATCCGGTCGATGCGGGAGAGCGGCTCGGAAACGGCTCGCGCCAGCTCCGGCAGCTTCTCGATGAGCATCTGGTAGATGGCGGCCTCGTTGTAGGCCTTGAAGGACTCGGCCTTCTGCTGCATGGCTTCCGCCTCTGCCTGGCCGCGAACGCGAATGGCCTCGGCTTCGGCGCCGGCCTCGAGCTTCGCCGCCGCCGCGTGCCCCTTGGCTTCCTCCTCGAGCTTGTAGGCCTCGGCCTGGGCCTCGATCTCGACCTGGAACTTCCGAGCCTCGGACGTCTTGTGGACGGTGGCCTCGAGTTCCTTCTCGCGGCGGGCGATCTCGAGAGCCTCGAGCTCGATCATCTTCTCGCGCTCGACGATCCGGACCTGGATCTCCTCCGCCTTCAGGTTCTGGCTGCCCTTCTGGCGTTCGAGGTCGTAGGCCATATCCGCGGCGGCCTTCTTCTGGTTCACCTCGGCGGCGAAGTCGGCGCGGGACATTTCGAAGTCGCGATTGGCCTCGGCGACCTTCGTCTCGGCCTGGAGACGGGCGATGTCACCGATCTTCCGGGCCTCGGCGGTCTGGATCGTCACTTCCTTGTCCGTATCCGCCTGGGAGATCTCCGCATCACGCTTCACCGCGGCGATCTTCGGCTTCCCGAGGGCGTCGAGGTAGCCCGAGTCATCGCTGATGTCGATCAATGCGAAGGAGATCAGGTCGAGGCCCATCTTCCGGAACTCGTCCTGCGCCTCCTTCATCATCCGCGAGTTGAATTCGTCACGGTTCTGGTAGATCTCCTCCACCGTGGACGCCCCGAGGTAGGCCCGGAGCAGCCCTTCCAGCACCTGGCTGGAGATCTCCACGATGGCCGAGGCGCCCTTGCCGAGGAACTGCTCGGCGGCGATACGGATCTCGGCTTCCGAAGAACCCACCTTCACCTGGGCCAGTCCCTTGCTGTTCAAATGCACGCCGGCCCTGGTCAGAGCGTGGGAAGCCTTGACGTTGACGGTGCAGATTTCGAGGGGGAGAACCTGGGCGGTCTGGAACGGCGGAATGACGAGCGAGCCGCCACCGACGCACATCTTGTAGCCGACCGTGCGAAGCGTTCCATCCGGCTCGGTCACCTTCTGACTGAGGCCTCCGGAGACGATCAGGACCTCGTTCGGCCCGACTTTCCGATAGTTCGTGGCCAGCACGACGAGCACCGCAATGACAAGCGCTGCCAGGACAAGCAGGGTGATGGTCCCTGCATAGGAGGCCAGAAGCTCCATTGGACTTCCTCCCGAATCGGCGGACTGCTCCGCCATCAATACGTGTTGCCTACCAGTGTCTCCCGGTCATGGGGCGTCTGGGCCTCCGGACCGGCTCATAGTCCTTGAAATAGTCCGGCATCGGCTTCGCGTCGGCCGTCGTCGGACGGTCGATCTCCACCGGGAACGGCGCCACCTGCGTGCGGCCCCCGCGGGCGATGCTGAAGGAAGCTTCCGCCGCCCTCCTGATGTCCGGGTTCAGACCTTCCGACGCGATCTGCTCGGTGAATTCGCGACGCCCGTCCACCAGGTCCTGCACGAAGAACCGGATCTTCTCCTGGTCGTAGAGCCGCTCCGCGGCGTACGGGGAGAGATCGAAGCCCTCGACCTTCGCGATCTCCTGCGTCCCGAGACGCCCTTCCTCGTAGACGTTGGTGCCGCGCAGGTCGCCGCGCTGGATGGCGGCCATGAGGTCGAGCGGCACCCGCTCCACCTTGCGGATCAGGTTCTTCACTTTCTTCCCGTCCACCACCTTCTGCTCCAGGATCTCGCCGACGCCGCCGGTGTTGTACTGGAAGAAGCGGACCTTCCCGGGGTACCGGGCGATCAGGTCCATGATGATGTCGTGGAAGCGGTTCACCTTGCGGGCCCGCGAGCCCACGATGAACGGGTCGGTCCCGACCGTGCGCACCGACTCGCCGGCCTTCGCCGGCTGTGTGGCGAAGCTGTGGGTCGACTCGCCCCAGAGGTAGGCCAGGACGGCCTGCATCGGGTCGAGCTCCTGCGCGAACGGCATGATCGTGTTCCGCCTGGTGATGAAGGCGAACATCAGGCCGTCCATCTCGTCCAGTGTCGGCAGGTCCAGGCTCCTCGAGTCGATCCGGCGCTTGAAGAGCCCGACCTTCTGCTTCAGCTTCGTCTTCTGGATCACCGCCCGGCCGTTGCCGCAAAGCGACTCGTCGAGGAAGTCCGGGTTGCCCTCCGCGTCGATCATCACGTTCTCATAAAGAGCGCTCGGGTGCGTCAGGGCGTTGTACATCGCCTCCTGCATGTCCTTGTGGACGTCCGTCTTGACGAAGTACCCGCTTTCGGAGCCGAGGGCGGAGCCGTCGCGTTTCAGGAAGACGATGTCGTCCTGTGAAACCTTGGTGTCCTCCCCGCGCTTCGGATCGAGGTACAGGTGGTGGCAGGACCAGGTGGACTTCCCGGTGGCGGTCAGACCGAAGAAGAAGGCCCCGTGGGTCTTCAGCTTTCCGGTCGGTTCGTGGACCGCCTTCACCAGCTTGGTTCCGGCGTGGAGGCCGAGCATGCCATGCTCGTCGGCGTACCACATCGCCTGGCGGAGGAAGCCCTTCTTGTCCTCCCCCATGTAATCGGAGCCGAGGCAGATGTTGATGTTGTGCTCCGGAATGGCGAGCACCTGCTGGCGCAGGGCGTGCTCCTCCGGAATGTGGATCATGGTGAACTTCGGACCGGGGCTCTTGTCCGGAGCCCGGAGCGTGTTCCCCCACATGTAGGCCAGCCGGTGGTTTTTCGGATCGGCGGTCGACAGGAAGAGGTTGCAGTTCGGGTTGTACTCCTCGTTCTTGCACATCTGCCGGTGGAGGTGAATCATCGGCATGTTCTGGATCAGGTGCAGGACCTTCTCGAGCTGCTCTGGAGCCTTCTCGATGATGCTCCGCTGGAGTTCGGTTTCCTTCGGCAGGCGAACCGCCTTGCTGCCGAGATAGACCGTCTTCGGCCCGATCCGGCTGGACACCGCCGAGCGCCAGCCATGGGAGCCGAATCTCGTCCGGGTCCCGGTCGCCAGGGCCGGTCCACGCAGGTCGCCGAGCCTGACCTTGCGGATGGTGGGGCTCAGCAGGACCTGCTTCAGCTTCTCGGCAAATCGCCGGTAAGCTTCCTCGTCGTAGATGTCGCCTGACACGCCGCGACCTCCCCAATTGATATGCCGGTCCGGATCTCTTCGAATCCAGGCCGGCTGCGGAAGCTCCAGTGCGCGAGGAGTGCGATTTCCTCGAAACCGGGAGGCTAACAGAACCGGGAATTCCGCCGTGCGCAAAAACGGGCGATTTCAGGCGCGATTCCTCAAGGCGTGCACCCGGGAATCCCGATAGGGACGCGGAGGTTTCCATGAACGTTGAACCAGCGGCAACCGGCGAGGGCAGCACGAGTCCGCTCATGCTCCTCGGAGGCTCGATCGTCCTGATCGTTCTGCTGCTCGCCTTCTCGAGCGGGGATGTGGACGATTCAGCGAAAACCACCGACGGCAGGACCACGATCAAGGACCTGAGGGGCGGTGGCGGCGGCGTCGGCGCGTTCATCCCGGGAGGCCCGGCCCCCAATGACCTGCAGGGCGGCGGCCGGTTCTCGGGCGGCCCCAGCGTGGACACCGTCGAAACCGTCCGAGACATGATGGGCCGCCTGCCCAGAAACCGGAACGATCCGGAACTCTACAACCCGCCGATCCGCGTCCGAACGCCGAGGTGAGGCTCGAAGTAACCGGCTCGTTGGAACGGGTCACCCGCCCGGATCAGCGCCACACCACAGCGCGGCCCAGCCACAATGGAGGGTCGACCTCCGGGCGACCGTGCCGGCGGTCCGGGAGCGTCACGCTGAATCTGCGAGCGCCGCGAAGATTTCGAACATCAGTACTGCAGCCCCCCCTTCATCCCCCCGGAATCGCATCGAAAGCGGGATGATCCACGGAGGATACCCGTTCGAAGCCGAAGCCCGGCGGAGGGTAGCTCCCGTTGGTCGAAATCGGAGTTGGGGGCCGCGCAAGAACAGCTGCGGGATTCGAGGGCTGCTGCATCCCGCCCAGCTGCGTTGCCCGTCGGTTGAAACCAGTAAGGTCGCGCGCTCCTCGCGCCTTGCCGGGAGGGCGCATCAGCGCTCTCCGTCCCGCGAAGTTATTCTTGCGCGGCCCCTTGGAGCGGGAACTGCCTGAACCAACACCACCGGGGACCGGTATGATCGGTCCTTTCGTATCCCGCGCAGGTGCATCTTGCATTTCCACCACGAGAATCTCGAAGAGGACGACGATCCTCGCACGAACACGCGCAGCACGTTGCGGCGTCTGCTGCCCTACGTGCGGCCGCACGCAGGCGTCTTCGGGCTCGCGGCGATCACCGTTTCCGTGATCACCATCTGCGAGCTGGCCGGGCCGTGGCTGCTCGGGCGGATCATCGACATCGGGATTTCCGGGGGCGAGCACCAGGAGATCCTGATCCTCGCCGGGGCGTACCTCCTGACCTTCATCGTCGCGGCGGGAACCGGGTACCTGCAGATCCTGATGCTGACCAGGATGGGGCTTTCGATCATCACCGCGATCAAAGAGAGCGTCTTCGCCCATCTCCTCTCGCTCTCCACGGTCTTCCACGACCAGAGCCCGGTGGGGATGCTGATCTCCCGGACCGAGAGCGACGCCGAGCAGGTGAAGGAACTGTTCTCGCGGGTCGCGGTCAACCTCGCCGCCAGCATCGTCAAGTTCGGCGCCATCCTCACCGTGATGCTGGTCTGGGACTACAAGCTCGGCCTCGTGCTGCTTCTGCTCGTCCCCGTCATGGCCGTCGCCACGTTCTGGTTCCTGAAGACCATCAAGAAGATCTACCGGGAGAGCCGCAGGAAGTACGCGGAACTCACCGGCATGGTCACCGAGTACGTTCAGGGCGTCCCGGTGGTGCAGCAGTTCAACCAGAGGGACCGGGCCGTCCGGTTGCTCGACGAGAAGAATCAGGCCAAGTTCCGGGTGGACATGCGCGCCTGGTACCTCGACTACTCGTTCTGGGGCTGCTTCGTCTTCGCCGAGGCCGTCGCCGCGGTCCTGGTCCTGCGGTTCGGCACCGGAGAGGTCATGGGCGGAACGCTTCAGGTCGGCGTCGTCGTGACCTTCCTCGAATACACCCGCCGGGTCTTCGAGCCCATCGTCGTGCTCGGGGAACAGTTGAACCAGGTGCAGCGCGCCTCGGCTTCGGCCGACCGGGTCTTCGACCTGCTCGATACCACGCCCGATGTGGCGGACCGCCCCGGGGCGATCGAATCCCTGCACCTTCAGCAGAGCATCGAGTTCAGGAACGTGGCCTTCTCCTACGACGGCGGCCGAAACGTCCTCGAAGGCATCTCGTTCACCGTCGCCCACGGCGAAAAGATCGCCCTGGTGGGCCCATCGGGCGGTGGAAAGACCACGCTGGTCGGCCTGATCTGCCGATTCCTCGATCCCACGAGCGGTGCGGTGCTGATCGACGGGGTGGACCTCCGAAGCTACACCCAGAAAGCCTGGCGCGCCCGGCTCGGCCTCGTCCTGCAGGACATCTACATGTTCCCGGGGACGGTCCTCGACAACCTCCGGGTGCTCGATGGGACCATTCCCGAGCAGCAGGTGAGGGCCGCGGCCGCGGCGGTCACCGCGAACGGATTCATCGAGAAACTGCCGGGGGGCTACGGGGCCAACCTCGCCGAGCGAGGCGAAAACCTGTCCCTCGGGGAGCGGCAACTCCTCTCTTTCGCCAGGGCTCTGACGATGGACCCCGAACTGCTGGTGCTCGACGAGGCGACCTCCTCCGTCGACCCCGGAACGGAACTGCGCATCCAGGAATCCCTCGACCGGCTGCTCACCGGACGCACCGCGGTCATCGTGGCGCACCGCCTCTCCACGATCCGCTCCGTGGACCGGATCCTGGTCGTGAAGGACGGCCGCATCGTGGAGGAAGGTCCGCACGACGAGTTGTACGCCTCGGGTGGAATGTACCGGGAACTCTACGATCTCCAGGAAACGGGCAACGGCCGGAGGGAGCGATGATCTTCAAGAATCGCTACGCCCGGTGGGTCCTGAAGACCTGGCGACCACAGCTTGGGATGCTGCCGTTGCTTGGAGCGCTGACCCTGCTCTCGGCCGCGGTCACCATGGCCTGGCCATGGGTCTGGGGCAAAGCCATCGACGCGCTGAACGAGTTGGCGACCGGTGGCGGTGATGAGGAGTACCAGCGCCTGGTCGGCGTCTCCTGGATCCTGCTCCTGGTCGGGTTCGGCCGTGCCCTCCGGAACCTCTACCCCATGCTCAGGGCCCGGGTGAACGGCCTGCTGGAGATGGCGGTTCGACGCGAGTACTTCGATCGCATCCTCGGCAAGAGCCACCGCTTCTTCCTCGAGCACCGCACCGGCGACATCGTGACCCGGCTGACCGAGGACATCTCCTCGTTCCTCAAGATCGGCTGGTTCCTCTGCTCCGGGATCTTCCGGGCGGTGGACTCCGGAGTGGGCCTGGTCTTCTGCGTCATCGCCATGCTGCTCACCGACTGGCGCCTGGGGCTGGTCGCTCTCGCACCCCTCCCGCTGATGTCGTTCATCTGGTACCGGGTGCGAGTATCCCTCGGCGCCAGGTTCGAGCGGAACCAGAAGGCCATCAGCGAGACGAATGAGCTCCTGGAATCCTGCTACTCGGGGATCCGGATCCTGAAGGCTTATAACGCGGAGGGCCGGATGGAGAGCCAGTTCCAGGATCTGCTCAAACGGCGGATCGACGTCGAACTGGGCGTCGTCAGGATGTGGTCGCTGCTCGACAGCCTCTACCAGGGCATCATCAACCTCGGCCGGGTCCTGACGATCGGCATCGGGTCGTTCTGGGTGCTCGACGGCAGTCTCACCCCCGGGGCCATGTATGCGATCTACCTCTACGTGGACCAGTTGGTCCGGCCGATGATGGACATTCCGCAGTTCTTCATCTCCGGCAAGCAGGTCGCGGTGTGCATCGACCGGCTGGAGGCCATGGCCGACTTCGAGCAGGGTTTCGAGGACGGAGAGGGCGGATCGGAGCCGATCAGGAGCATCGAACGCATCTCGGTGGAAGACGTCTCCTTCGCCTACGAGGGCGAACGGAGCCAGGGACGCAAGGTGCTCCACGGCGTCTCGTTCACGCTGCCGCGGGGTGGCCGGGTGGCGATCGTCGGCCCGGTGGGTTCCGGCAAGTCGACCCTCGCCCGGATTCTCGCCGGTGAACTCCGCCCCACCGAGGGGCGAGTCAGCGTCAACGACACCGCCATGCGCGACCTCGACATCGGGCAGTACCGCCGGCGCGTCGGCTACATTCCCCAGGAGTCGCTGCTCTTCTCGGACACGATCCGCGAGAACGTCTCCTTTGGCCGGAACGTGGGAGACCGGGAGGTCCGCGGCGCCATCGCCATCGCCCAGATGAACGAGGAGGTCCGCAGTTTCTCGAGGGGCATCGAGGAACTGCTCGGCCAGCGCGGCGTGCGGGTTTCCGGCGGCCAGCGCCAGCGTCTGGCCATCGCCCGCGCCCTGGCCGGCAGCCCCGACCTGCTGATCATGGACGATGTCACCGCCGCCCTCGACGCCGAGAACGAGGAGGCGCTCTGGGATGACATCGAAGCGCGGTACCCGGAGCTCTCCGCGGTGATCGTCACCCATCGCATGGCGACGGCCCGGCGGGCGGACGAGATCGTGGTGATGGACGCGGGCCGGGTGGTGGACCGGGGCAGCCACGAGGATCTCATCGCCCGCTGCGCCCTCTACCAGCGGCTGGCGCGGGAGTAGATCCGCCGGCGGAGTCCACCCCCACGCCTGACCGGGGACGCTACTCCCCGCCGCCAGCCTCACGCGAACGCACCCCCACCATCCGCTCGGTGACCGGCTTCCAGCCCGCCTCGGTCTTCTCCTCGACGTACCAGGAGATGCGATCGCGGGTCTCGAAGATGGTCCACTGGCGGTAGTCCTTCACGCCCTTCTTCGACCAGGTCCGGAACGCGAGCACGACCGTGTCCCGGTCCACGGTGATCGTGCCCTCGGAGAAGACCCCGTAGGCCGAGAACTCGATCATCCGCAAGACCCCGGCCCCCACGTCCCACCAGGTGAAGCCCAGGAAGCCGAGCGTCTCCACCTCCCCCCGGGTTACGAAGGTCTTCGAGATCATCACCTGGGGCGTCACCCCGAAGGAGTGCTCGATCGCTCCGGAAACGAGCGTCCCGTCGCCAAGCTGTCCGGTGACCGTAAACCGTCCCCCCACGAACCGCGAGAGCGCCGCGAGCCGGTGGGGCATCGGCGGTTTCGTCTCCAGCAGTTTCTTCGCCGGCTCATCTCGCCGGTGGTAGTCCACCTCGATCAGCTTCTTCCACGGCCCGGCGGACCCGGCGGGGGGCTCCCGCAGGACGGTCCAGCGGCATTCGTCGGCCGTCAGGAACCGCCAGGTGCTCTTCAGCCTGCGCGGATCGCCGTCCTCACCGGGATAGATGAAGCTCACCATGTCGTCGGTCATCTCGAAGGTCCCCGCGGCGACATCTCCCGTGTCGCCGGCGCTCAGGTACGCGAGCTTCCTTGTTCCGGGATGCCGGTAGTAGACGGAATCGGAGCGGACGGTCTCGCCGTCGCCGGCCGGGATGTGGATCTTCACCCGGAGGAAGCTCTTTTCCGGGCCCCATTCCGCGACCAGGCGAGCGGCAAAGGGAGTGCCGGCTTCCCAGGCGCCTTTCGCGTGCCACTCCCCGCCGACCAGACCGGCCCAGCAGCCAAGCGGATGCGCCGGCCCGGCTTCCTCCTCGGCGGCAACGAGGGTCGAAAGGCACAAGATGGCAACGGCCGCGGCGATGGTTCGCATGTTCGGTGATCTCCTCGGGATCATTCTACGCCGGCCGACGAGATCCGGGGACATTGCCGGCCCCATCCGTTATGCTCCCGACCCTTCGAGTTCGCACCTCCCCACTGGGTCCCCATGAGCAAGTTCCTCGCCGGACTGAATGTTGAGCAGCACCGCGCCGTTTCCACCACCGAGGGCCCGGTCCTCGTGCTGGCCGGCGCCGGCACCGGAAAGACGCGGGTCATCACCTACCGGATCGCCCATCTCCTCGCAAAGGGGGTGGATCCGTCGAATGTGCTGGCTATGACGTTCACCAACAAGGCGGCGCGGGAGATGCGGGAGCGGGTGGGCGCTCTGGTTTCGAAGCCGAAAGCGAAGGAGCTGACGATCGGCACCTTTCACGCCTTTTGCGCGAGGCTGCTGCGCGAGCACGCCCCGGCGCTCGGACTGCCGAAAAAGTTCGCCATCGCCGACGCGGCCGACCAGCTCGCCGCGGTGAAGAGCGTGCTCCGGGAGCTTCGGGTGCCGGAGGCGTCCATCCGGCCCCAGGCGGTGCAGGCGAAGATATCGCTCGCCAAGAACCGCTTGCTCCGGGCCGGGCAATACCAGGACCAGGCATCCGATGACACCGAGAGGCTCGTGGGGCTCGCCTACCAGCGGTATGAAGAGCACCTGGCGCGTTCCCGATCGCTCGACTTCGACGACCTGCTGTTGAAGGCGGTCGACCTGTTGACGGATCACGAGGAGATCCGGGAGCATTGCCGCGACCGCTTCCGCTACGTGATGGTCGACGAGTACCAGGACACGAACGGGCCACAGTACGAGATCGTCCGGGGCATCGCCGACGGTCACAAGAACCTCTGCGTGGTCGGTGACGACGACCAGTCGATCTATGGCTGGCGCGGGGCGGATGTCAGCAAGATTCTCGGCTTCGCCCGCGACTTCAAAGGGGCTCTCACCGTTCGACTCGAGACCAACTACCGCTCGACCGACCAGATCCTCGGTGCCGCAAACAAGGTCATCCGGCACAACACTGCCCGCCACGAAAAGTCCCTGCGCTCGGCCCGGGGCCACGGCGAACCGATCCGGTACCAGCGCCTGGACGGAGAAGAGGAAGAGGCCGTGTTCGTCGTCCGCGAGATCATGCGGGAGCGGGCGGAGACGAAGATCCGGCTGGGGCAGTTCGCGATCCTCTTCCGCACCGCGAACCAGCCGCGCACCTTCGAAGCCGCACTGCGACGCGAGGGTGTCCCCTACAAGCTCGTCGGCGGCCGCTCCTTCTTCGATCGCAAGGAAGTGCGTGATCTCCTCGCCTACCTGAAGATCATCGCGAACCCGGAAGATGAGACGTCCCTGCTCCGAATCGTCAACGTCCCGCCGCGGGGAGTGGGGAAGAAGTCGGTGGAGCGGGTGCTCGCCCATGCGACGAAACTCGGGATCACCGCCAACCGGGCGTTCCGCGAGGCGAGCGAGATCGAGGGGGTGCCCCCGGCCGCCGTGGAATCGGTCGGCAAGCTGCAGAAGACGCTCGGCGATCTCTCGGATCGAGCCGACGGCCCCGGCCTGGTCTCCGCCATCCGCGACCTGATCGCAAGCATCGACTATCGCGCCGAGGTCGAGCGTTGTTACGACGAACCGGAAACCCGCATGGCGCGCTGGGCCGCCGTGGAGGAGGTCGTCAACTTCGCGGAGAACTACGCGCGCCGAAAGGCGAATCCCAGCCTCTCCGGGTTCCTGGAGGAACTCTCGCTCTCCCAGGAGGGGGACTTGAAGGACAGCGCAGACGACCAACCGAGTGATGCGGTCTGGCTGATGACCCTGCACTCGGCGAAGGGACTCGAGTTCCCGTACGTCTACCTGGTCGGCCTCGAAGAGGGCCTGCTCCCCCACGCCCGTTCGGTCGCGGAGGACACGGTGGAGGAGGAGCGCCGCCTGATGTACGTGGGGATCACGCGGGCCATGAAGCGGCTCACGGTCTCCTTCACGCAATCGCGGTCAAGGTACGGCCGCCGGGTGGAGACGGTGCCGAGCCGGTTCCTCTACGAGATGGAAGGCCGCGAAACCCCGCCGGGGTGGTCCCCCACCGGGATGGAGCCGCAGGAGAAGCCCGGCCGCAACGGCAAGGTCCGGAAGACGCGGGCCACCCGGGCCGGGCGAGGCCGTCGGCGGCGGTGACCAGCCAGGTCCGGACTGAGGCAGGTCCCTATCCGGCCACGAGCGAGAGTTCCGTGTCGTTCCCGTCCGTGACGATGATCTTCGAACACGGCTCGATGAGAATCCGGTCCCCCGTGACTTTAGCCCGCATCATTCATGGTCGAGTGCGCCTTCAAACCGCTGATCACGCGGCCGCTATCCTCTCGCAGGCGACGGAGGGCAAACCGCCTCCCGAAAACAGCCTCTTCAGTGTTATCTGATGTTGCTCTGTCTGTAGTCATCGAAACGGGGGCGGGCGAGACTGCTGCGCCTGCCACACGGCGGTTGGCCCGCCGAAGCCGATCTCGCGGCGACGAATCCCACGAGTTTCCCGCGATCCTCGTCCCAGAGAGTCAGGCGCAGACACTGCAGGCTATCGATGATCCCGATGCGCGTGACGTCTTGCAGCTCGGGGAATGCATCCAGGCACTGCTGCAGGCGGTAGTTGGGGATCCGGCTGTTCAAATGATGGATGTGGTGCAGGCCGATGTTTCCGGTGAACCACTGCAGGATCCGCCCCAGGTCGTAGTGGGAAGAGCCGATCAGCGCCGCGTCGGCGTAGTCCCAGTCCTCCTTCTTCCGCCAGTAGGTGTCCTCGAACTGGTGCTGGACGTAGAAGAGCCACACCCCGAGGGTCGAGGAGACCACGGTGATCGGGACCTGTATCAGGAGGAAGGCCTTGAAGCCGATGGTGAAGTGGACCAGCACGAGAATGCCGGCCGTCAGCGCGTTCGCGATGAAGATGCTGGCCCATCCCGCCTTCGTGCCGGGGGGCGTCGTGATCGGAACGCGATGCTTGATCAGGAACTGCCAGATCGGCCCGATGCCGAACAGGACCAGAGGGTTCCGGTAGAGGCGGTAGATGAAGCGCCGGCCCTTCGACAGCTCCCGGTATTCGCGAACCGTCAGGGTGTCGATATCGCCATGCCCCCGCTTGTCGAGCAGGCCGGAGGTGGCGTGATGGATGGCGTGCTCCTTCTTCCAGTAGTCGTAGGGAGTCAGGGTCAGAACGCCGAGGCCGGTTCCGACGATCCCGCTCGCCCGCTTCGACTTGAAGAACGATCCGTGCCCGCAGTCGTGCTGGATGATGAACAACCGGATCAGCAACCCGGCCGTCGGAATCGCAAGCAGAAGGGTCGTCCAGTACGGCCCGTCCAGACTCAGATACATGACGTACCAGAGCCCCCCGAACAGCATGAAAGTGCTGATGAGCTGGAACAGGCTGCGGCCGAGCTGCGGAGAGCTGAAGGCCTTCAGGCGGCGGCTCCACTGCGCCGCGCGGCTCTCGGGTTTCTTGGAATTCAGGGGTGTTTCTCCGTTGCAGCGGCGGAAGAGTCCCGCCGGGTCGGCCATGAAAACACATCCATTTGGAGGATGCGGTTCATTTTCAGGTTCCCCGGGATGGGTGGCGCAAGTTTGACGTGCCGGAAACAAAGCGGAGACAAGCAGGCCGGCAGGCGACCGGAATCCGATCACCTGCCGGCCGAGGATCAGCCCGGGTCGCGAAACTCCCCCCCTCTACTCGAGGAGTTTCCCCCGGTACTCCCCGGTGAGAGTGTTCAGGAAGGCCAGGATCTTCGCCACCTCGTCGTCGGAGATATCCCTGCCGACCTGGACCCGGGCCATGGTCCGCACCGCCTCGGCGAGGTTCACCACGGTGCCGTCATGGAAGTACGGGAAGGTCAGGGTGATGTTCCGGAGCGTCGGAACCTTGAAGTGATGGCGGTCCGCCTCTTCCCCGGTGACGTTGAATCGACCCTGGTCCGCCTTGATCACGTCTCCGCGGGTCTCGAAGTAGTCGTCGGCCCGGCCCATCTCCTGGAAATCCTGGCCGCCGACGCCCTTCCCGACGTGGCAGTTCGCGCAGGAGAAGCTCTTGAAGAGCTCATAGCCCTCGCGCTCGGTGGGATTGATCGCCTCGGCGTCGCCCTTCAGGAACCGGTCGAAGCGGGAGTTCGGCGTGATCAGCGATCGTTCGAACGTAGCGATGGCGTCGAGGAAGTTCTCCTTCTTCAGACCGTCCGGGTAGACCGCGGTGAAGGCCGCGACGAACTCCGTATCCTGCTCGAGCTTGCCGATCACTTCGGGCCAGTTCGAGGCCATCTCGATCGGATTGTTGACCGGACCGTCGGCCTGCTCCTCGAGGTCTTTCGCACGACCGTCCCAGAACTGGGCGAAGTGGAAGCCGGAGTTGAAGACGGTCGGGGAGTTGATGTCGCCCATCTTGCCGCCGACGCCCGTGGAGAAGCGGGCCTGGTCGGTGCCGCCCTGGTCGAGGGCGTGGCAGGAGGCGCAGGAGAGCGTGTCATCCGAACTCAGCCGCTGGTCGTGAAACAGCTTGTCGCCGAGCGCGACCTTCCGCTTATCGAGCTCGATCGCATCCGGCACCGGCTGCAGCGGCTCCGCGGCGAACTCCTCGGAAGCGGTTCCGGTGGCGTAATGCTCAAGGCGGGCCTTCCTCACGAAGGAGAGCACCGTCTCCTGCTCGTCGCTCGACAGCCCGCCGTTCCAGTGCAGCAGCAGATAGCGGTTCGGCGGCATGCTCCCATCGAGAATCGCCCGCTCCACCTGGGCCAGGGTCACTTCCGAAACCGGTGCACCGCCCTCCGGCAACAATTCCGCGCCGAGATCGACATACCGCAAGCCGGTCTGCATGTCGGACTCGATCATCCCCTTGGCCGGGGGGATGCCGGCATAGAACGGCAACTTGTATTCCGCGGAGTGGCAGTTCACACACTTGCGTCCGAGGATCTTCAAGGCGGCGTTCCAGTCGGGAACACCGGTGTCGGCGCTGACCAGGCTGGTCTCCGGCAAACCAACGATGAGGTTGGTGATGGGCAGGATCAGGAACAGCAGAATCAACACTCCGACGATCACGAGGATGCGTTTCATTATCTACTCCGGAATCACGAGCGGCGGCGTCGCGGAAAGGCATCCTAGCCGCACCCGATGCCGCCGCCAAGAGACGCCCCAAGAGAGGAACCCGGGTCAGCCCCGATCCTGCCCCGCTTATCTCGTGAGGGCGCGCGCCTCGTTTCTGATGCGGTCGAAACCATCAGCGGGTGTCTTGCGTCCTGGCGGGTTGCCGCGGTAACAGGGCGTACCTGAGGAGGCAGGCGCGGATGCTGCGCTTGGAAGACCGACGACGCGACGCCTTCCCATCTCGGAGGAGGTCTGACGCCGCGATGCGCCGCGACCGCCCCTCAGGGCTCGCGCAAGAATAAGTTCGCAGGACCGAGAGCGCTGATGCGCCCGCCCAGCAAGGCGCGAGGAGCGCGCAACCTTACTGGTTTCAACCGACGAGCAACGCAGCTGGGCGGGATGCAGCAGCCCTCGAATCCCGAAG
>JAJSAM010000044.1 GCA_024274785.1 Planctomycetota bacterium
GAGGTAGGCCGAGTCACGAGGATTCAGAGAGAGAGAGACGAGATCGCCGAGACGGGGGCCGGATAGCGGCCGGATACCTGCGACCTCGTCACGAGGATGGCGCGGGGCAGGTGTGGGTATCGGGCCGCAAACCCGCGCCGGAGAGGGGGAGAGGCACAGGCCCACCCGGTCTCCCGGATGGGCCCGCGTCCGTCAGAGCGAGTTCGCTCTGGGGTAGATGGTGGAGGCGGGGGGAATCGAACCCCCGTCCCGCGGTGCTCTTTCGATGGCCTCTACGTGCGTATCTCGCCTTCTGGATCTCGTCCGCGGCGGCTCCGACGAGCGGGATCCGCTTTGGACCAGCCAACCTGTTTTCTCATCCTTCCCCCGATCGGCGAAGAGGTCGGACCAGCCTGCTGCGTGTCGTCCACGACCCTTCGCAGGCTAAAGGCCGCGGACGCCGGCGGTGATTAAGCCGCCAGGGAGTAGTGCGTGTTGGCACTTAAGTTTTGTCCAGGGTTTTACGAGGCCACCTGGAACCTCGGCACGCCACCATCGACAGTCTACACCCGGTCGAATCCGTTCGCCCCCGATGTCACCGTCTGAAGAACCAGTATACCTTGTCAGCGGTTCAGTCTGCGCAACTCTCGATCCGCGTCACGCTTCTTCATGTCCTCCCGGCGATCGTGGGTCTGCTTTCCCTGGCAGAGCCCCAGCTCGACTTTCGCCAGACCGCGCACGAAGTAGATCGAAAGGGGGACCAGGGTGTGTCCCCTCTCTTCGACCTTCGTCTTGAGCCGCTTGATCTCGCGCTTCCTCAGGAGGAGTTTTCGTGGCCGCATGGGTTCGTGATTGAACCGATGCGCCTGTTCGTAGGGGGAAATGTGGCAGTTCAGCAAAAAGAGTTCTCCGGAGCGAAAGCGGGCGAACGAATCCGCCAGGGCGACGCGGCCGGCCCTCAGGCTCTTCACTTCGGTTCCGAGCAGGGCGATGCCCGCTTCCATCCGGTCGATCACGTGGTAGCGAAAGCGCGCTTTCTTATTCCGCGCCACGTACTTCCGGTCGTCCTGGTCCGCCTTCTTCTTCATGGGGCGACGATTGTATGGATCCGATGCTGATCCCGTCCCAAATCTTCTTGCCGGTCCGGTGAAGTTGCCACTAGACTCCGCAGCCTTAGTGCCGAAGTGGCGGAATTGGCAGACGCGTATGGTTCAGGTCCATATGTCCAATAGGACTTGTGGGTTCGAGTCCCACCTTCGGCACCACGCCCCAGTCTTCCCTGAACGGAAGGATGGGGCGTTTTTATGTGCCTCCGCACCAGATGGACTCGAGCGGGTCCGTCCCCGCAGGGGCGAAGAGGTCCGCTCAATCTCTTCGAGGACCGTAGGTCCGGCTTCGGTGTTGCCGGGTGCCGTAGTGAGCGCAGCGAACGGTGTGCGGGCCCCGGCTACCGCCGATCCAGACTCGAGTCCCACCTTCCTCCGAGGAGTGCGGCGGACAGGTGGTGGGTCGGAACGGTGCCCGACCCACCGAGGTTCGCCATGCCCGCTCCGGCTGCAGCACCATCCGCGGTGGTCCCAGCTCTCTCTCTCTCAGCCCGCGCTGCAGCACGCTGGTGGCGTTGCCTCGATCCGCACCAACTTGTCGATCCGCCGAGTCACCTCTGCCACGACGGCCGACCGGACCGGAACAGGACCAGGCGTCCCGTTGCCACCTCTCGGACCGCATCCCGCAGCCCGATCCCGAATCGGAGGACTATACTCAAGCGTCGTGCCAAGGCAGGGCGATTCTCATAAAGCACGGCTGATGCGTAGCTTGCTTCGGATTCGCCGCGACAGGCATTGCCGACATCCCGCTCAAAATGAGAAGATTCTCAAAATGGCGCTCCGCCACGGGCCCGCACTGACTCAACCATCGTCCTCGACGATCACCCCGGTACCGTACGCCAGCATCTCAGCGGCCCCGGCGGCAATCTCCGCCGTCGCGAAGCGCACCGAGACAACCGCATTCGCCCCGATCGAGCGGGCATCGTCGATCATGCGGTCGATGGCCTGTTCCCGCGCCTGGGCCATGAGTTTCGTGTAGTCGCGAAGCTCACCGCCGACCAGGTTCTTCAGGAATGCGGCAATGTCCCGGCCGACATGCCGCGCGCGGATGGCGTTCCCGCGAACGCCGTTCAGAGTCTCGACGATCCGCTTGCCCCGAATCTCCTCGGTCGTCACCCAGAGCATCGCGCTCACAGCTCCACCTCCTCGTAGCGGTCCGTCGGGTAGAGCCGGATCCGCTCTCTCACCACCGACACCGCGAGCACGATGGTGCCGATCGCGGCGAAGCCGACGCCGAGCCTGAGGATCAGCGGATAGGCCGCGTCGAGCAGGAAATCCGCCGCCAGGTGCCACATGCCGTAGAGCAGCAGCGTGACCGCACCGAGCGACAGGAAGATCCAGGCAACACCGCGCTCCAGACGATTGTAGATCGCTTCCCAGTGCGCGCGCCACTCGGTCTCGGTGGGCTCGATGAACCCGATACTGTCAGTCATGGCGGTCAACCTCCGATAGGCGCTCTCTTCGCGGCGGCAGGCCGCGCATCCCTCGAGATGCTGCTCGAGATCCAGCCTCGACCTATCGTCGAGTTCACCGTCCAGATGCCCCATCAGGAGCAGGCAGGCCTTCTCGCACTCCATTATCCGTCCTCCGGCGATATCCGTCCGTCCAGTTCGGCCCTCAGCCTTTTCCTCGCGGTGAAGAGGCGGGACATCACCGTTCCCTCTGGAATGTCCAGAGCCGCGGCGATCTCCCGATAACTCATGTGCTGAAAGTGCCGGAGCACGATGATCTCGCGATCTTTCTCCGCGAGTTTGCCGATGCCCTCCCAGACCACCTCCCGGATCTCGTCTTTGTCCACCAGGGTGTCCGGGCGAAAACGATCGTCCGGGATGTCCATCAGGAGGCCCGGCCGGGGGCGATTGCGACGCCGGCGCAGCCAGTCGAAGCAGGCATTGCGCAGGATCCGGTAGAACCAGGGATAGAACGGACGCCGCGCGTCGAACCGGCGGATGGCGCGGTAGGCCTTCACGAACGCCTCCTGCGAGACATCGAGGGCGTCGTCCCGGTTGCCGAGAATGGCCAGGGCCGCCCCGTACGCGCGGCGCATGTAGCGATTGACAATCTCCCCGAAGGCATCCCGGGATCCCTTCTGGCACTGAAGGATGGTCTGGCGTTCGGCCTGCATATCACCATCCCCATACGCGGGTTCTTCTCGGGGCATTCGGGGTTTCAAGGCGATTTTCTCACGGTTTTCAGCAGCGAAGGCTCACCGGAGCAGGTGCTTTCGGGCGTAAGTGACGAGAGACTTCGACAGAGCCGGCAGATCGGTGCTCTGAAACGCGGCGGCAAAAGCCTGGTTTGCGGTCCGGCCCGCCACGAGGGTCTTGAAGTAGGCGTTCAGAATCCCGGTCTCGTCCGCGTTTACGAGGTAATGCACGAGCGCCCAGGACAGGGCGTAGTTCCGGCCGACGACCGCCTGCCGGAGGTGAATGTTGGTCTGGCCCGCATTCATGAACCTTGCCGGTGGCAGCTTGATGAGTTTCTCGAGGTCCGGCGGAGACGGCGCGGCGAGGACCTTGCGCAGGGCAGCGATGCGGGTGGGATGCACGGCCCCGGGAATCATGCGATTGCCCTCGACCCGGGCGGCCCCGAAGTAATCCGCGACCCCTTCCGAGAACCACATCGGCGGCGTCGGCATCAGGGTGTCGAAGTACTGGTGGAGCCCTTCGTGAAAGAGCACGAGCAGAGTGGCGTGAAGGCTTCCACTCTTCGTCAGCAGCAACTCCCTCGTGACGGGGTGATAGCTGCCCCCCGAGATCTCCGCCGTCGACCGGTCCCGGATGAGTTCGCCGACATAGCGCACGTACATGCGGCGGTCCCTGAAGATCTTGGCCCGGAATCGCCGACCGGGGGACGCCTTGCGCGGGGCCGGAAACAGCCGTTGGTACTCCGTCAGGGCGAGTTCCAGGTGGAACGTCATCATCCGGGCGAACGGCTCGGAATCGTTGGTGCTCACTTCGTAGTGCGCGGAGCGATCGATGAAGGCCGGTTGAAAGCCCGGCCCCCTGGCCAGCACCTTCGCCAGGCGAATGAAGCGGTTGGCATAAGCCGCCTCCCGGTCGACCGGGATGAGCCCCTGGGCCAGCGCCGCTTCGAAGGACACCTTGATTTCTCCGGACTTGAACATCTGGCGGTACATGGCCTGCGCCAGGTCGAAATCCGTGATCTGGTCGTCCGGCACCGGGAACGAGAGCACCCGGGTGAGATCGGTCAGCGCCGGACGGTACTCCCCCACCGAGAACCGGGCCAGGCCGCGGTTGAGCCAGGCCTCCCGGTATCCCGGCTGCAGGGCGATCGCGCGAGTCAGGTACCCGATGGCCCGGTCACTGTCACGTCGGCCGTAGGCGACGAGCGCCAGGGCGTTCCAGCCCTCCGCCCGCTTCGGTTCGAGTTCGAGCGCGCGCGTCAGCGCCCGGTCCGCCCCCGCGAGATCGCCGGCCCGGAACAGCTCGCCGCCGCGCCGGTAATGAACGGCGAAGGACTCTCCCCCTTCCGCGAGCGTGGTGCGGGCGAAAGCTGCCGCCAGAACGACAATGATCAGGGAGATGGGGGCCAACCAACGCATACACGGATCTTAGCAGGGTTTGACAGCGCACGGAAACCCTGGCAGAGAAAGTATTTACCGCACTCCGGCAGGTCGGCGAATTATCTAACGGCACCCTGCCGGCAGAGCTAGAATCCCGGTTCTGATTCCGCCACCAGGACCACTCCTCATGATCCACACCCCCATCCATGACGAACACCTCGCACTCGGCGCCCGGATGATCGACTTTTTCGGGTTCCACATGCCCGTGATGTACTCCTCGATCATCGACGAAGTGAACTGCGTCCGGCAGCGGGTGGGACTGTTCGACCTGACGCACATGGGGAGAATCGAGGTCTCCGGCCCGGATCGTCTCGAGATGGTCAAGGCGGCGGTCAGCAAGAACGTGAAGACCGTCCCCGTCGGCGCAGCCCGCTACGGCCTGCTCCTGACCGACGAGGGCACGGTCAAGGACGATGTCCTGATCTACCGGGAAGAGGAGATGGTCCACATCGTCGTGAACTGCTCCAACCGGCAGGTGGACCACGACCACTTCCTGGCCCACGCGAAGGGGCGCGACGTCACGGTGCGAAACGTCTCGGACGAACAGGCGATGCTCGCGCTGCAGGGGCCCGCATCGGAGCGGGCGCTTGAGCCCCTGGTCGAAACGGATCTTTCGGAACTCGGGTACTACCGCTTCCTGCGCACGCGCATTTCCGGAACGGATGTCATCCTCTCGCGCACCGGCTACACCGGAGAGGACGGCTTCGAGCTGTTCCTGCCGCCGGATCAGGGCGCGCGAATCTGGAGAGAACTCCTGTCGAGCGGCGCCGACGTCGGCATGCAACCCATCGGTCTCGGCGCTCGCGACGTCCTCCGGCTCGAGGCGGCGATGCCCCTCTACGGCCAGGAACTGACCCTGGAGCGTAACCCCATCGAGGCTGATGTGACCTTCGGGGTGAGCATGAAGTCCGAGTTCACCGGCAAGGGCGCGCTGGTCAGGGTGAAGGAAGAGGGCAGCAGCATCAGGCGGGTCGGCTTCGTGGTCGACGCCCGGCGGATCCCGCGCACCGGAATGGAAATCTTCGTGGGCGGCGAGCAAGTCGGCTGGGTGACCTCCGGCACGATGTCCCCCACTCTGGAAAAGGTCATCGGCATGGGCTACGTTCCCGTGGCACACTCGGAGACAGGCGCCCGGTTCGATATCGACATCAAGGGGAAGCGCTTCCCGGCCGAGGTGGTCGAGATGCCCTTCTACAAGCGAGAGAGGTAGCAAAATGGCCGTTCCTGCCGACCTGAAATACACGAAGAGCCACGAGTGGGTGAAGATCGAGGACAAAGTCGTCATCACCGGCATCACGGAGTTCGCGGTGAAGGCCCTTTCCGACCTGGTCTACGTGGATCTGCCGGAAATCGCCGACCTGACCGAGAAGGGCCACCCCTATGCCGAGATCGAGTCCGTCAAGGCGGTCGCCGACGTGCACGCTCCCATTTCCGGCGAGGTCGACGAGATCAACGAAGAGGTCGTCGACAACCTCGACTTCCTCGCGCACGATCCCTACGGCAAGGGCTGGCTGGCCAAGATCCAGATCAGCTACCCGGACGAACTCCCGAGCCTGCTCTCCGCGGGAGAGTACGAGAAACTCCTCACGACGCAGGAGTAGCCACGTTGCCGATCTGCATTTCCCGGCCGAGCCGGCTCTTTAGGTAATCCCATGCCATATATCTCCCTGACGGAGCCCGAGATCCGGGAAATGCTGGATCGCATCGGGGTCGAGACCATTGACGACCTGTTCGCGCCGATCCCGGAACAGGCCCGGTTCACCGGCAAGCTCGATCTGCCCGCCGCCGCGAGCGAGATCGAGATCACCCGCGAACTGACCGAGGCGGCGGTCCGCACGACGACCCTCGACCGCATGAACTCCTTCCTCGGGGCAGGGGCGTACGACCACTTCATACCGTCCGTGATCGATCACCTCGCCGGGCGGACGGAGTTCTACACGGCCTACACCCCCTACCAGCCAGAAGCCAGCCAGGGCATGCTGACCGCGATCTTCGAGTACCAGAGCATGATCGCGGCTCTCACCAGAATGGAAGTGAGCAACGCCTCGCTCTACGACGGCGCCTCCGGCCTGGCCGAAGCGGTCATGATGGCGGTGTCCATCCATCGGCGGCGCAAGAAGGTCGTGGTCTCCGCCGCGATCCACCCCGAGTACCTGGCCACGATCCGCACCTACCTGACCAATCTCGACACCGCACTCGAAGTCGTCTGCACGGAGGGTGGCGTCACCGATGCAAGAGCCCTGGCCGCCGCGGTCGATCAGGACACGATCTGTGTCGCCTTCCAGAACCCGAACTTCTTCGGCAACATCGAAGATGTGGTGGCTCTCTCCCGGATCGCCCGGGAACAGGGCGCGCTCGTCATCGCCAGCGTCGATCCGATCTCCCTCGGCATCCTGGCGCCTCCGGGCGAGTACGATGCCGACATCTGCGTCGGGGAGGGGCAGGCACTGGGAGGTGAGCTCTTCTTCGGCGGACCGTACTTCGGTTTCTTCGCGGCGAAGATGGACTACATCCGGCGCATCCCCGGACGCATCGTCGGCGAGACCGAGGACGGGGAAGGCCGGCGCGGCTACGTCCTGACCTTCCAGACCCGCGAGCAGCACATCCGGCGGGCGAAGGCCACCAGCAACATCTGCACGAACCAGGGGATCATCGCGTTGCGCGGAGCGATCTACCTGGCCTGTCTCGGCCCGCACGGGATCCGCGAAGTCGGAGAACTGTGCCTGGCCAAGAGCCACTACGCCGCGGAAAAGCTCGCGGCGATCCCCGGATACCGGCTGGCTTTCGATGCTCCCTTTTTCAAGGAGTTCGTGCTCGAGTGCCCGAAGCCCGCGGCGGAGATCGCCTGCGACGTCTGGCCGGACGGCATTCAGCCCGGGGTGGCGCTCTCCCGGTGGTTCCCGGAGATGGAGAACCACCTGCTGGTCGCGGTCACGGAGAAGAAAAGCAGGGAGGAGATCGACGCGCTGGCGGATGCGCTCGCGCGTGCCGGAGCTCACGAGAGCGGGACCTCCGCGAGGGGAGCCGGGCGATGATCATCGAAGAGAAGCTGCTCATCGAGAGGTCGAAGCCCGGCCTGCGCGCGATTCGCCTGCCGAAGTCGGACGTGCCGGAACTGCGGGCCGAAGACGTGATCCCGTCACATCTCATGCGCCAGGCGCCCCCGGAACTGCCGGAGATCACCGAGGTCGATCTGGCGCGCCACTACACGCGCCTCTCGCAGAAGAACTTCTGCGTGGACACCCACACCTACCCCCTCGGCTCCTGCACGATGAAGTACAACCCCAAGATCAACGAGGACTTCATCCGGAGCCCGGTAATCCGGCGGGTCCACCCCTACCAGTCCGAGGGCACGATCCAGCCGCTGCTCCGCATGCTTTACGACACCGAGGAGATGCTGAAAGCGGTCTCCGGTTTTCCGGCGATCAGCATGCAGCCCGCCGCCGGTGCGCACGGTGAGTTGACCTGCCTGATGATGTTCCGGGCCTGGCACCGCGATCACGGCGGCGAGGACCGCCGCGAAGTGCTGATCCCCGACTCCGCGCACGGCACCAACCCCGCCTCCGCGGTGCTCTGCGGCTTCAAGCCGGTGGAGATCAAATCGAACGATCGTGGCCTGGTGGACCTCGAAGCCCTGAAGAGCCGGGTTTCCGGGAAGACGGCCGCGATGATGATCACGAACCCGAACACCCTCGGGCTGTTCGAAGAGCAGATCGTTGCGATCGCCCGGATCCTGCACGAAGCCGGGGCGCTGCTCTTCATGGACGGGGCGAACTTCAACGCCATCCTCGGCCGCGCGCGTCCGCACGACTTCGGCGTGGATGCCATGCACATGAACCTGCACAAGACTTTTGCCGTGCCACACGGCGGCGGTGGTCCCGGTTCGGGGCCGATCGGGGTCTCCGCGGAGCTGGCTCCGTACCTGCCGGCGCCGGTGCTTCGGAGAGACGAAGACGGCGCCTGCCGGCTCGACTACGAGCGGGAAAAGTCCATCGGGCGGGTTCGCGGCTTCTATGGCTCCGTCGGCGCGATCCTCCGCTCCTACTGCTACCTGCGCATCCTCGGGGAGGAGGGCGTGCGGCGGGTCAGCGACATGGCCGTGCTGAACGCCAACTACCTCCGGAAGCTCGTCGGGGAGGTCCTCCGCATTCCCTTCGACCGCCTCTGCATGCACGAATTCGTCGCGGAACTGACCGCTTTCCCTAACCTGCCCGAGCGACCGGCCCTGCAGGCGGCGAAGCGTCTGCTCGACCTCGGCATCCACCCGCCGACCACATACTTTCCGTTGATCGTCAACGAGTGCTGGATGGTGGAGCCGACCGAGACCGAGTCGAAAGAGGATCTCGAGGCCTTTGCGGAAGCGATCCGGCAAATCGCCCGCGAGGCCGAAGAGGAGCCCGAACTCCTGACGTCCGCCCCGCACACCATGCCGGTTTCCCGACTGGACGAAGTCAAGGCGGCGCGCGAACCGCGCCTCACCTGGAAGGGCTAGGAGCGCATGCACCCGATCCTGTTCGACCTGCCGATGATCGACCGACCGGTCCGGATGTTCGGGCTGTTCATCATCACCGCCTTCTACTACGCTGCGCTCTGGTGCCAGTGGCGCTGGGCCTGCATGCAAAACCCGGCGTTCGAGGCTGACGATAGGCTGAAGAAGCTGTTCAAGCTGCTGGTCTGGATTCTGCTCGGGCACCGGCTGATCTTCAGCCTGGTCCCCGGCATCGACTGGACGAACCGGGTGCTCCTGGTCTTCGCCGCGGATGCCCTGATCGGCTTCTATACATGGTGGGTCTGGCGCAAGGCCTTGAAAGCGTACGGACGCGAGGAAGCGGACTTCGTCTTCAATCTCGCCTTCTGGCTGCTGATCACCGGCTTTCTCGGCTCGCGGCTTTTCTGGATTGTCACCACGCCGTCGGGCCGAGAGACGTTCGTCGATTCTCCGATCCGCGCGATCTTCTTCGTGTGGGACGGGGGGATCGTCTGGTACGGAGGCCTGCTCTTCGCAGCCGCATTCGGCATCTGGTACCTCTGGTACAAGAAGATGAAGGTCATGGATCTCGGCGACGTCGTCATCGTCGGCGTGGCGTTCGCGCTGTTCATCGGGCGCTGGGCGTGCCTGTCCGCCGGCGACGACTACGGCAAGGTCACCGATGTCCCCTGGGCCCTCACCTTCCCCGAGGTCAGGGATACGCAGATCCCCCGGGACTTGATCGACCAGGCGATTCACCCCACGCAACTCTACATGTCCCTGAACGGCCTGATCCTCTTCCTGATCACGGCCTGGGTGCTGAAGCGCCGGAAGTTCCACGGCCAGGTGGTCTACCTCTCGATGATGGTCTATGCCGTCGGGCGCTCGATTATCGAACTGTATCGCGGCGACACCGGCCGCGGCCTCTACGACATCGGCGGTGGAATTCAGCTCTCCAGTTCCCAGCTCATCTCCATTCCGGTGTTCGGGATCTCCCTGTGGCTCTACCTCCGCGGTTGGCTTCGCGCGAGTCGGGAGAAACAGACCCCGACGCCTTCGGGAGAGACATCGGTGGCAGAGTAAGGGAGACGCATGAATCTCCTCGAGAAGCTGTTTCTCATCTGCGGCTTGCTGGCGGCCGGCGCCGTCGGCGTCATCGCTCTGCTCGCCGTCGGGGTGGAGATTCCCATTCTCTCGGAACAGGCCGGAGTGGCCCGCGACCCCGCGGACGAGATGGCGGACGGGATCGGGATGCCGCCGCCGCAGTTCCCGGAGGACGAGGAGGACGAACCGGGCCTGCTCGCGGAACTCTCTTCGGTGGATGGCGCGGCCTGGGGGGGACCGGGCGGCGCGGTGGCAGGTCTCGACGACGCGTCCGCCGAAGAAGCGCCGCTGAATGACCAGGTGATCGCCGCACTCGGCCGCGACCCCCTCGTGGACAAGATGAAAGCCGGGCTCGACGTGAAAGACACCGGCCAGGTCCTCGCGTTCCTCATGGCCACCTTCACGGCGAAGGGCACCAAGCTCGGCGAGGAGGACATCGAGTTCCTCTTCACTGCGCTCGGTGAGCAGGAGGACTTCGGTCTGCGAAATCTCCTCTTCGCGCACCTGCAGCGCATCGGCGGCGATACGGTAACCGAGGGTGTCCTCGCGTTCCTCGGCGACGAGAAGAACCCCGCCGCCATTGGACGGGCCCTCTCGGTGCTCAAGGCGCAGGGCGATGAGAAGGCGGTGGAAGGCCTGGTGAACTACCTCGGCTCGACGAAGAACCGCAAGCTCCAGGACATGGCATTCAAGAATCTCCTCGGCACGAAGAGCGACGCGGCGGTCGATCCCCTGCTCTCGGTCCTCCGCAATACGAAGAACAAGCGCACCAGGCAGTACGCCCTCGCCGCGCTGACCCAATTGGGAGGGGCCACCGGCGCGGAAGCGGTCCTCAGCTACGCGGCGTCCTCCGATCCTTTCGAGCGCGGAATCGGGACCAAGAGCCTGCGCGACCTCAGAAACAGGGAAGCCGTACCCGTTCTGGCGGACTCGCTTGGCCGCTCGAGCGACACGGTCCTCCGGACGAACGTGGTTCGTACTCTCGGACGGATCAAGGACCCGCGGGCGGTCCATTCGGTGTCCCAGGTGGCGCTCTACGGCGAGAACCGGAGCATCCGGACCGAGGCCATCAAGAGCCTGGCCCAGATCGGCAGCGCCGACGCTCTCCCCGCCCTGAAGACGATTGTGGAGACCGATCAGAATGCCGGGATCCGGCGCAACGCAGCACGGACGATCAGCTACATCGAGAGACAGGCGAGGCGGGTGGCGGCGAAACGGACAGCGACGAAGCCGATCCGGAAATAGCCGGGCGCATCGAAAGGGACGAGCCTTGTCCCGTTTGCCCGCCACCAGGGGCGATCGCGTTCGGGAGCAGCGTGCCGGCGCGGGCGGGCTACTCCTCTTCCTCGTAGATCAGCGCTTCCCGCAGCTCCGGTTTCGTCGAGTCGATGTTCGAACCCCCGGTGATGAGGATCCGGCCATCGTTCAACTCGGTGGCCCGGTGGCGGGTCTTCGGGTTATCGAGGAGCAGCTGTGAGGGTCCGAACGTTCCCGACTTCGGGTAGTAGTACTCCGTGGTCAGGCTGAAGAACAGCACGTTCCCGCTGAAGTAGGACCCGCCGGTGAAGAACAGGCGGCCGCTGGTGGTCAGGCTGACGGTCTGTTCACGGCGATCGTAGAGCGGAAACGAATTCGCGGGCCGGAAGATGTCCTGGGACGGCACGTACAGTTCCGCGGTGCGGGTCCCGCCACCCATCAGCAGTACGACTCCATCCTCGATATGCGTGGCGGTGTGCCCGCGACGAGCGCTCCCGAGCGAGCCGCCCACCAGGCTGAAGGTACCGGTAACGGGGTTGAACAGCTCACCGCGGAGGTCGGTGCTGTTTCCACCGGCAAGAAGAACGAGGCCGCTCGGCAGCCGGGTGGCGGTGTGCCCCGCGCGGTAGACCGACATGTCCGGCAGCGTAGTGAAGGAGCCGCTCGAGGGGTCGTAAACCTCGGCCTTCCGCGAGGAAAACGAGCCGGTGGAACCTGGAACGGTACCTCCCGCGATCAGGACGCGGCCGTCCTTCAGCATGGTCATGGTGTGGAAGGCCCGGGCGTAGTTCATCATCCCGGAAGCGCCGAACTGCCCGGTGGCGGTATTGTAGATCTCGGTGCTGTTCGTCTCGACGAAGCTCGGTCCGGTGGCACCGCCGGTGATGAAGATATGGCCGTCGCCGAGAACCACCGAAGCGTGGAAACCACGCGCATTGATCATGCTTCCCGTGGTCGCCGCGAACGTCTCGTTCACCGGGTCGAACAGCTCCGCCGAATCCGTGATCGAGTTGGCGGTATCGAACCCGCCGGCGACCAGCACCTGCCCGTTCGGAAGAAGCTCGGAGACATGGCTCGAGCGGCCGGTCGCCATCTTGCCGACCAGCCGGACCTTTCCACCGCCCGGAGGCGGAGGCGGGGGCGGAGGGGCGCCGCCGCCGTCACCCGTCCGAAAGTGCGTAACGTGGTCGTCCCCAAGGGTCTGGGAACTCTCGGAGCTGATCTCGCCGAGCACGCGCAGCGAATACCAGGTGGCCGGCGTGAGTTCCCGGTCCGGCTGGATGGTGACGATCTGCCGCCCCACCGTCAGGGTCACACTCCGCCCGATGACCCGCCCGCTATCCCGGAAATAGAGGACGAGGTTCTCCTCCGCCTCCTCGTCCGTGGCGAGGGAGTCACTGAAGGTGACGATGATCTTGCCGCGGGTATCGAAGTTCTGGGAACCGTTCGGGGGGAAGACGCCCGTGATCTGGAACCCGGAAGCCGGGACCGGGGAAGCACCCCCGCCCCCACCTCCACCTCCGCAGGCGGCGAGTCCGAAGAGGGCACCAAGAACCAGCACCGGAGAAAGACGCACAGATCTGGACATGTGGGCTCCCGCCGACACGGCCCCACATGCCGACGATCTCATGATAAGGCAACCCGCTCCGTTGTCAAAGTTGAGGCCTGTTCCGGGACGGCGGGGGCCTTCAGATCAGGCTGATCACATAGTAGTGATAGCCCATCAGCACCACGTACAGGAGCAGAACGCCGAGGATGATCAGGCGCACGAAGCGGAAGTTCTTGTGAAGGCAGAGGAAGGTGATGCCCACGAACGTCAGTCCGCACTTGATGAGGATGAACGGGATGACGCCGGCCCGGATCGCCGCGTCCATCAGCGGGTTCAACTCCGAGCCACCCCGCTGCAGATAGAGCAGGGTGAACAGCGCATCCAGAACGCAAAGGCCCGCGATCAGGACCAGAATGGCCATGATCCGGCCGCTGTAGCGGTCGACGTAGGTATTGACGCCTTCACCGCCCCGCCGGGCGCCCTGGCGGCGCCCTTTGAAGACGTACTTGCTGAACGGCGCAGTGGGTCCCTGGCGTCGGTCCGCACCGGCTCGACGACCATCCCAGGCTGCATCAACAGGCAGACTCGGCACGTGCTCCTCCATCGCATCGTCCCCCTCGGGTGAACTCACAGCAACGAGGATACCAAAGAGACGGCATTCGGACGGAAGTCAGCTTCCATGCGGGTCGCGGCATGACGAGTGCCCGCCGGGCTGTCGAGGCGGATGAACACTCCGGGGCTACGAGCGGTAGTTTTCAAACTCGCGGGGATTCCGCACACGCCGCCGGGCTTCCTCGAGCGGGATGTGCCCGTGCAGGAAGAGCCGCTTCAGGGACTGATCCATGGTGTACATGCCGTCGCGAGAGCCAGTCTCCATCACCGAGTACATCTGGTGTGTTTTGTCTTCTCGAATGAGGGCCCTCACCGCCACATTCGCCACCAGGAGTTCCGTGGCGGCGATCTGACCGGCCTGATCCGATCGGGGCAGCAATCGCTGGTTGAACACGGCGAGCAGGCTCGCGGCGAGTTGACTCCGAATCTGGTCCTGCTGGTTTGGCGGGAACACATCGATGATCCGGTTGATGGCCTGCACGCAGTCATTGGTGTGCAGGGTCCCCATGACCAGGTGGCCCGTTTCCGCGGCGGTGACCGCCGTGGAGATCGTTTCGTAGTCCCGCATCTCTCCAATCAGGATGACATCCGGACTCTGCCGCAGACAGTGCCGCAAAGCGGATGGAAAGCTGATCGTGTCCTCGCCCACCTCCCGCTGCTCGATCACGGCCAACTTGTTGTGATGCACGTATTCGATCGGGTCTTCGACCGTCACGATGTGAACCCGGCACATCCGGTTGATCGCATCGATCATCGACGCGAGAGTCGTGGTCTTGCCCGAGCCGGTGGGGCCGGTGACGATGAGCAGCCCCTGCATGGAGAGCGCCAGTTCCTCGAGAACCGGCGGGAGCATCAGGTCTTTCAACGCGGGTATGTCGTTCGGAACACTCCGGAACACCGCCCCCACCGCACCGCGCTGCACAAAGGCGTTTCCACGGAACCGCTGCAGACCACGCACATGAATCGAGAAGTCGAGTTCCTTCTCGCGCTCGAAGCGCGCGATCTGTTCCTCCCGAAGCAGCCCGTAAACGAACTTGCGGGTCTGGTCGGCGGTGAACTCATCATAGTCCTTGAGCGGCTTGATGTTCCCGTGGATTCGAAGAATCGGTGGCTCGCCGGAGGTGATGATCAGGTCCGCGGCTTTCGCCTCCGTCGCCTTCCGGAAGATCTCGAGATGATCCATGCTGGTGTTCCTAGAAAGGGCCCGGACCGGGCTCCGGGAGCGTTTTCGCATCAAACCGCCTGCTCCAGTTCAGTGCTCCGGTCCGCAGCGATTCCGGCTGGTGCTTCGGGTCGTAACCGAGGGTCGTACCGTAGAGAGCGGACAGCTCGTCGATGGCCGAGGCCCTGGTGAAATAGTCCGTGGCGTTCAAGCGGCCGATGCGATCCGCGACAAAGGCGTCCTTCCAGTCCCCGGCCGGCAGCTCCCTCGAGACTTCCCACCAGCGTTGCCAGGACTCCGCAGAGTGCAGCGGGAGCCCGGTGATGGTCTGCAACTCTTCGGAGACGGTGACCTGCTCCTCCACGGTCAGATCCCCCGTCGTGATCATCTCGATCAGCGCACCGGTCTCCGCTTCCGTACCCCGGATCGACAACACCCCTTTGCGCGGCAACTCGTAGAAAAGCCCTCTTGGCGCCTCCCACACGATGAGCTTCGGCAGATCCCAGAAGACCTTCTCACCGGTTTGCCCCATGAAGAGAGCCGCATCGGCGCCGCTCATCAGGACCTCGTCCTCGGTGGACGCGGACGACGCGCAGGAGACGAGGAACACCGCCAGGGCGAGGTTGACCGCGCTGCGCCTCAACGCGGCCACCGATAGTACAATTGCAGGATCACCTTCCCCATGCGCTTCACCGTATCCGGATCGGTCTCGGTTGAATAAGCCGAGAGCAGCACCTCCACCGTCGCCTCCTTCAGGGCGAGCCACGATACCAGCGCCTGGGCGCGGACGTGGACGGACGGATCCGCCAGCAACTTCGCCAACGCATCGCGAACCCTTGCTCCGGAGCAGGACCTGCCGAGCACCCGGGTGGTGTGCACCCGGATCGCTTCGTTCTCCGAGGTGGCGAGCGAAAGCAGGATCTCGACAGCGGCGGGCGGCAGCACACGAAACGCCAGCAGGGCAGTGGAAGCGACCGAGGCATCCACGGACCGGAAGGGCGATGACTGGGCCTCCCGGCCAAGCAGTCGAGCGATCGCCGCAGCGCCTTCCCGATCATCGAGGAGGGCAATGGCGGTGGCGAGCTTCCGCGCGACATCGAAACGCTCCTCCTTCTCGAGCGCCGCGGTCAACTGCGGGCCCGAGGGGCGCTCCGGACGGCCCGCCAGTACTTCAGCCGCAATGATCCGGTCCCGGGGATCCCGACTGATGAGCAGTGCATCGACACGCGAAAACGCGCTCTCCTGGCCGGCTTCGAGCAGCGCAAACCAGGCCTCCCGCCTGATTTCGTCATCCGCAGATCGAGCGGCCTTCCACAAGGCCTTTGTCGCCGCGTCAGTGCGATAGTGGATGAGTCGCTGTATCGCGAGCAGAGCGCGGTCTCGATCCTCCGAAGCGGCATCGGCGATCAGGATCGGGAGAATCCCGGGGTCGGCCCCTCGCGCCAGCAGGTTGAGGACGCTCGGGCGGTAGAGCGATTCGAGCAGCGGGACGACCTTCTCCCGAACGCGAGGAAGCCAGGCCTGATCAAGTTCAAGCAGTCCGGCCCCCGAGGCGATCAACAGGGCGGGTTCATCGCTCTCAAAGGCGGTGAGGAGGACCGGTTCCAGCCGCTCCCCCGGCAGCACCCTCCCGAGATACTGCACCGCCAGAGCCGCCGCCGACAGGTCCATCCGGTCTGGAAAGCGCCCCACCACACCCTGGATGCCGGCCGGGGTTCCCAGGCGCTCGAGGGCCTTCATGGCACCGGCCGCCACCCGCCCGTTTGGATCACCGAGAAGGTCGAGCAGCACCGGAACGGCCGCCTCTTCTCCGGTGTTGCCGAGGGCCGGCGCACAGGTGAAGCGCACCAGCCCATCCTTGCTCTTCGCCGCAACGGCCATCGGCCCGATCTGGCCGGCGCCGGGTACCGTGGTGGCGAATACCTCCAGGATGTTCTGGGCGAGCAGCGGGTTCCTGCCCACATTCCGGGTCAGCAGTTTCCCGAGCGCGGGAGCGGCCGCTTCGGGTGCGTATCCGAGTTGCGTCGAAGCCCATCTCACCTGGTCGGCATCGCCGCCCTCCAGGAGCGAGAGGTAGAAACCGATGCGATCCGCGTCCGTGGGCACCCCATCGGGCAATTCGAAGACGCGGCGGTCGACCGGGTCCGGGGCCATCCCGCGCGACTTCGGATTCACGGCCGGGAGCTTTGGCGCCTCCCTGCCATCACACGCGAGCAAACAAGCTCCCAGCAGGAAAACGAAGAGCAGGCTGATTCGTTTGGAACTGCAGGTCTTCCGCATTAGCTTCTCGACCGAACGGAGCATCGACGGATGGTATTCGCACCCTTGCACATCGGCAAGCTGCAACTCGCATCGTGTGTTCTCATGGCGCCCATGGTGGGGCTCTCGACCCGGCCATTCCGGATCCTGGCACGGCGGCACGGTTGCGCCCTGACTGCCGCGGAAATGGTCTCCTCGGAGTACCTCGTGCGATCTGAGCCTTCGGATCGTGAAGCTCATCGCGTCCTCGAGGAGGAACATCCCACCGCTCTCCAGATCGTCGGGGCCCGGCCCGCGGTCATGGTCGAGGCGGCGGCCATGCTCGTCGATCTCGGCGCCGATGTGCTGGACGTCAACATGGGCTGCCCGGTCCGCAGGATCGTGAAGGGTGGAGGCGGGGCGGCCCTGATGAAGGATCCGGCGTTGGCGGCTTCGATCATCGCGGGGATCAAGGCGCGCGTGGATGTGCCGGTGACCGCCAAGATGCGGGCCGGGTGGGAGCACGGCGGCCAGGAGGCCATTGTGCTCGCCCGCGCGCTCGAGGACGCGGGGGTCGATGCCATCACCGTGCACGCCCGCACTCGCGAAGACCGACACCGCGGGGCGCCGCTCCTTTGCGTATTGCGGGCGGTCAAGGACGCCGTCTCCATTCCGGTCATCGGGAACGGCGGCATCAGCACGCCGGCCGATGCCGTAACCATGCTGACCAGATCCGGCTGCGACGGCGTCATGATCGGACGCGCCGCGGTGGGCGACGTGTGGATCTTCGAGCGGATCGCCGCCTTCCTCGCCACCGGTCGGGAGCCAGGCCCGCCCTCGGGAGAAACGCGGGCCGAGACCCTCTGTCTGCACTTGCGCCTCCTCATCGAAGAGGAGGGGGAGAAGAAAGCGGTCATCCTCTTCCGGAAGTGCATTCCGCACTACCTGAAGGGTATACCGGGAGCCAGGGAGGCGAGGCAGAGACTCTGCAGCGCGGGGTCCGCCGAGGAGGTTACTCGGACGGCTCGTCAGCTTCTGGCTCCGGGTTCGTGACCGGCTCGGGAGCGACCAGCCCACGCGACATCAGGAAGGTGCCCGTGGACTCCTCGAGGTCGACCAGCGCCACCTGGTAGGCGACGAGCGCGAGAGCCTCCTGGCTGCGCGCACGGGAAAGATCCTGCTCGGTCTGCAGGAGCCGGTAGTTCGTCGACTTCTCCGCCTCGACCCGGTCGACCTCCGCATCGAACTGTGCCTGCGCCGCGGCCGTGGCCCGCCGGGTGGCATAGATGGCGCGACGGGTGGTGTCCACCTGCCGCATGGCCACCCGCATCTCCAGCACCACCTGGTTCTTCAGAGTCTCGAATGCCGCGATGGTTCGTGAACGTTCGAGCACTGCGCGCCGCTCCCGCGCCTCCGCGGCGATGTTTCCGAGGGGGAATTCGAGAGAGAGGCCGAGTTCCCAGTCATGATACTTCTGGTCGAGCAGATTACCGGCGGACTGCAGAAAGTCGTCCTCGAGCGCGGAGACGGCGGCGCTCCCAAAGAAGTTGAGCCGGGGCAGCAGTTCGTTTTCCGCCCGCACGATCTGCAGGCCGGCCGCGTCGAGGTCGTCCTTCACCGCCAGCAGATCGGGCCGATATTCAAAGGCCTGCCCCAGGCGGTCGGACAGCGTTCCTTCCGCACCTTCCCGGGGATCTCTCGGCAGGTCCAGGGGGATGATCGACAGTTCCCGCTCGGGAGCATCCGAAAACGGATACAGAAACGAGCGCAGCAGGTCCTGCGCATCGTTGGCGGCGGCCTCGGCGAGGATCAGCTCTTTCTCCCGCTCGGCCAGCCCGGCATCCGCCTGGACGACGTCGACCCGGGTCCCGGCTCCCGCTTCCAGCCTGCGCTGACTGATCCGCAACAGCTCCCTGGCAACCTCGACCGACTTCACCTTCACCGCCAGGTCCGCCCTGGCGAAGGTAAGCCTCCAGTACGCCCGTTCCACGGCCGAAAGCGTCGTGTTCAGCAATCCGGCGTAGAGGTGGATCGCCTTCTGCTCACCGGCCTCCGCCAGGTGCGTGGTGGACAGGTTGTACTCACCCCAGCCGCCACGCAACAGGGGCTGCTCAAACGTAAAGGTGAGCGCATTCGTCCAGCGCGGGCGGATCACGAAGAACCGGTTGTTGGTGAGGAAGTCGTTGGTCTGGAAGCCGAGCGAATACGTGGCGCCGGTCCGGATCTTCTGCCCGAAACCAATCCCTCCTGAGAACCGCTGCTCAGTGACCGTCTCGAGTTCATCCAACGATGTGGGCGACGGCAGGCTGGCGCGACTGGTCGCGGCGCGGAACGAGAAGAGGTGGTCGAATTCCCCCTCGGCCTCCTGCACGAAGGTGCCGGCGATCGGCGGACCATACCGGCCTTGCCGGATGTCAGGAGAAGCCAGCAGCGCGCGCTCCAGGGCCTGCCGGAGGCTCATCCGGAGTTAATCGGCCGACGCAGGACGAAGCGACAGGAGGAGGAGGAAGACCAGGATCGGGAGCGCGATTCGGAGACGATTCATCGTCCCCCGAGGCTAGCACGTGCCGCTGCCCGGAAACGCAGGAAACCGAACCTCAACGGAGGCGGCGCGTCCGGATCTTCCGCAGGGCATCCTCCTGCTTCCGGAAGTCATCCGACAGCAGGAAATCAACCAGTTTCCGAAGTTCGGCCTGATCGCCGGTCTTGCCCGCAAGGGCGGAGCGGACTTCTTCGAGAAACGCGCGGCACTCCTCGTTGTCGATACGCGCGAGAGCAAAGAGCACCGGGCGCCTGAGGGTCTTGTCCTCGGCGAACCGGATGATGATCGCCCGGGCCCTCTCGACGCGGAGAATCCCGAGACTCTGAATCGCCGCGGCAATGACCTTCTGGTCGTCTTCGGTGCCGAGGCGGTGCAGCAGCGGTTCCGCCGCGGGTTCATAGCCGGCCTCCCCGAGATTCAGGGCGGCCAGGCGACGGATCTCCACATCTTCGTCACTCAATGCGTCGACGAGCAGCGGCCCGCCGTGCAACAGGTGCCTGGCGCAGACCGTCAGCACGATCATGCGACGCGCCTCGACGGAAAGGCCGCCCTCCTTCCAGGCCCGCTCCAACTTCAGAAACGCACTCGAGGGCGGCAACTTCGGGCGACGGGGCTCCACCGGTTCCGGGGGAGAATCCCCTTCCGCAGTCAGCTCCCTCGAGATGTCGCCGATGTTCTCGATCACGTCCGCCAGGAGGTCCTTCAGCATCGCTTCGGAGGAGATCCGCGCCTTGTTGCGAATGGCGGCGATATCCTCCCGCGTGAAGAAGCCGGCGTTCTTCTTCGTGAAGTTCGCCAGTTCCCGCGCGGCGCTCCAGACCAGAAACCGGCGGCCGGCGCCCAGGTTCTCCATCAGGTAGTCGTGCAGTTCGCGACGCTTCCTCTGGGGATCCTTCAACGCTTCGATTTCAAGATACCGCTTCAGGGTCCCCAACCGGTCCGGACCCTCTACGCCGATGAGTTCGATCCGTCCGGCGATCTCAAATCGCTCCCGGCCGATTCTCCTCAGAAAGTAGGCCACGGGAACTCCCACCGGAGGGAACTGCTCGGGGTCGGGCGAAATCAGCAGAATCGTCCGCGCACGCTCGCGCCCGTGCAGCACTTCGTCGACCTTGAAGCGGGTCAACGTGGCTCCCGTGGAAAGCGTGTTCGAGCGCACCACGACCCCGCTCACCACGATGTCCGCTTTCGGGAGCATGGTCTGGCCCAGATAGGTCACTGGGTCTTTCAGCGATCCCGCGGCCAGGACAGTCCCGGCGAGGATCAGGAGCACGATCAGGAAGGTGGTGGTTCCGGCTTTCACGCCATCGGCATTGTCGAGATCGGTGTCACCGCGCGGTCATCGGGGACCGCAACCGCGCGCCACGCGCCGGGCCGGCCTGATAAGGATCGTTTACGGGATGGTGGGATTGTTGACAGAAACGATCGTGATCAGAAAGAAGCGGCCGCCTTCGAGCCGAGCCGGTACCGCTTCACGAATACCTTGCGCCGGCGAGGAGTCGAGTGAGCACCAAGGGCCCTGATCTGCTTCTCCTGGTGCAGCCGCATGTAGCGTCCACACTCGCCCTTCGTGCCTGTGAAGATCGCGCGGCCGTCCCGAAGGACGCGGTAGATCTTCATGCCTTGCCAGTTCCCGTAAAACCTGATGTCCAACTGGTCCATGTGAGCTCCCCGGTCACTCCGCCCCACACCGCCGGGCCCTGGCGACCTCTGCTTACCGGAATGGAGTTTCATGGCGCAAACAGCGTTCCATTGCCGTTCTGGAATATCCCGGGCGGCCGGATGGAGGCGGCGCGGTCGCCACCAGCTACCACGTCCTCCCCGGCCGAGGTCCCCTGGTGCGAACCGGGAAACCGTGGAACCGCCCCATCGGGCCCGCCGCTGCGCGGCCAGCCCTTCCCTCGCAGGATGTCGGACGGACGGCGTGCCCGGTGAGGACGCGTGCGATCAGGAAGGCCCGCCAGCCCCGACACCCGACCGTGGTTTCCGCGCGGGCCCCCGGCGACGACGCTCAGCCGGCAAAACGGTACGCCGCACTGAGCGTCAGAGCGTTCAGGGCGGTGAGGAAGGCGTCGCCGGCGTGCACCGCATGGCGGTCATCTGCCGAACTCCAGGAGCCGTTCGCACGCTGCGACTCGAGCAGCAGGGGGGCAAACAACTCGAGGACGTTTCGCCCGCGCAGCCGGAAAGCATGCGCGGAGTAGAAGCGGAGCAGCCCATCTCTGGCCATCGCTCCGCTCGGATCCGCGAGGTCGGCCAGAACGAGCTTCGCCTGCCGGTCGCGGAGCGGGGCGGCGAGCCCGAGGAGTTCCTCGATGAAGAGCGCGCCGGCGGTGAGAGTTCGCGCGTCGGAGTCGCGGTCGCCGCGACGCAGGTACCCGACGATCCCGCCGCTCCCGGTCACCCGTTTGAGCCAGGTGGTAAAGCCGTCGAAGGCCTCGCTCGGGGCATCGAACCCCGCGCGTCGGGCCGCGGCCAGGGCCATGATCTGAAAGAGGGACACGGAGGTATCGTTCTCGGAAGCACCCCCGACCGGAACATGGTACCGCCAGCCGCCCGCGGGAGTCTGTGCCTTCACGATGAACGCCACGGCATCGCCGATCGCGATGCGAAGCTCGCGGGAGCGTTCCGGAGTGAGGCGGCGGCGATCGATGGACCAGGCCTCGACCAGGGTCAGCGTAGCGATCGCGTGATTGTACGTGTAGTGACCCTTCGAGGGGCCGATGAGCCCCTTGAGCGCCCCCCGCCTGCTCTGGGAGTCGAGCAGGTACCGGATCCCCCCGGTCACGACCTTCCGGAACGCGGGAGTGCCGCGGGTCTGGCTGTGGCCGTCCGCCAGGTAGGCGAGGAGCACGGTGGCGGTCACGCCGGTCCGGTAGTTCGGGTTTCTCCCGGATGAAGCGAACGATCCGTCTTCGGCCTGCTCCGAGGCGAGCCAGTTGAAGGAGCGGGCGAGAGCGTCGAGGGTGGCATCGCCATCGAGGCCGAGGGCGGCCAGACGCCGCTCCTTGATCGAACTCGAAAGTACCCCGCTGGTGAACAGGCCGGAGAACCGGCGATACCGGACCGGTTGCTCCGGCGGCTGCAGCGGAACCGTGCTCGGGAACCTGACGGTCGGCTCGAAGCGGACGACCCGCTCGTCCGGCCGCGGATACTCGGACGGCAGTTCATCCGCCGCTTCGCCGGATCCGATCGCCACTTCGGGGCGCTCGGGAGCATCGGCCGGAGTGAAGCCCGTATCCGGATCGATCATCACGACCGGCATCACCGGATCGGCGATCTTTGGAAGGACGTAGAAGGAGACGATGAGCAGGATCACCGCGTGGACGGCGACGGACACCGTGGCGAGCCGGAACCGGGGGGACACGCGGACCCGGTGGAAGAGGTACGCCAGGGACGAGCTCAGGCGGAAACCGATGCTCTCCCGCTCGGGAGAGAGGCGGCGCTCGCGGGCGAGCAGTCTCTCCAGGGAGCGCTTGAATCGAAGCGACGGGACGATGTCCTCGATCTCTCCGGCCACCGTGAAGATCCCGCGGATCTCGTCGCAAGCGGTCCGGCAGGCGCCACACGAGGCCAGGTGCTGCTCGACCTCGGCACGCCGCCCCGGCGAGAGTTCACCCTGCGCCAGCGCGGTGAGTTCAACCTCGATCCCCTGGCAAATCGTCTCACGCTTCATCGGAAAGATCCTTGAGAAGGTCCCGCAAACGCCGCATCGCGGCGTGCATCCGGGACTTCACGGTTCCCACCGGGATCTCCATGACTTCGGAAATCTCGGCGTACTTCAGCCCCTGGTTCTCCGAAAGAACGAAGACCAGGCGCTGCTCTTCAGGGAGGCACTCGACCGCTTCCTTCAGCCGCTCCCGGATCTCCTTTCGCTTCAGTTCCTCCGCCGGGGCGGGACCGCTCCCCTCCACGGTATCGCCGAGGGAGAGCCCCCGACCTTCTCCAGTTCCGACGGTCATGTTCAAGGACGTCATTTTCGGTGCGTTGGCCCGCTCACGATAGCGGTCGATCCAGTAGTTCCTGGCGATCCGGAAGACATAGGTGGAGAGCTTCGCCGAGCGACGGTACGACTTCCGGTGACGAATGAGCCTGGCGAAGACCTCCTGCGCATAATCCTCCGATGTAAACCTATCCCACGTAAGTCGATAGAAGAAGTTCACGAGCGGTTTCTGGAACCGCGCAACGATCCCCGGAAAGGCATCGTCGTCGCCGTCCCGGAACCGCTCCATCAACTCTGAGTCCGACTCTGGCATTCACCACCATGGAAGCTGCTAACGGAGGAAGGGGCGGATGGTTCGGAGAAAAATACCGCAATCCCGCCATCGAATGCGAGCGGGCTATCGATCTTCTTCGATCGGGAGGAGGACCACGGCGCCCCTCGACAGCTCACCATCCAGCACCTGGATGCGAGCCGGCGCCCCCCGGTACCCCGAGAGCGCGGCCTGCACCCGGTAGATTCCCGCGGGCAGGCCGGCAATCAGGACGGTCCCCTCTTCACCGGTGACCGCGGGATCCGAGAATGGCGACAGCAACCCCCTTCCGGAGCGTTTGAATGGGACCGCCCTCCCCCAGAAGTTCGTGATCGAGATCCGGGCGCCGGAGAGCACCAGGCCTCCCGGCCCGAAGACGGTGATCAGCATCCGGCCTTCCCGTCCAAGCCGCACCTCGATATCGGGCAGGCCGCCCGGAAACACCTCGATTCCCTCGATCGCAGTGCGGGCGAACCCGGTCGCGGTCACCACCAGGCGGTAGCGGCCGGTCCGGAGTGAATCGACCCGGAAGCGGCCATCCGAATCGACGGGCAGGAACTCGGGCGAGGTCGCGGGAATCCCCGCGGAATCGAGAAAGGTGATCCGCGCCGAATGAACCGGCCGCCCCGCGCGATCGATCACCTGCCCCGTAACGGAGCCACCGGTCGGCAAGGCCACGCGAACCGGTGTCAGCCCGCCGGAGATGACGCGGATGCCGGTGGCGACACCCTGACCGTATCCGGAGCCGAACGCCACCAGGCGGTAGTTGCCGGGTGCAACCGCCGGGAACAGGGCCACGCCGAGAGCATCACTGACCGTTTCGCCCACCACGCCCGAGAGCGATTCCAGGAAGGTCCCGGCGGCCCCGGCCGCTTCGCGCGAAAGCACCACCCGAACACCGGCTACCGGATCGCCCGTCTCCAGGTCCTCCACCTTGACTTCCACTCCGCAGTCGGGCAGTACGAGATTCCTGAGAGTGATGGGCCCGGGCGAAAGGCTGACCCGGAACCGCGCCGGCGGCAGCAGCGAGCCCGTCGGGGTGACCAGAATCAGGTAGTCACCCGGTTCGAGATCGGCGAGCAGGTAGTTTCCCTCCGCATCCGCGCTCGTCGTGACCAGGGCGCGCTCCACGGCGAGCGATCCGGCGAGGTGGAGGGCCTGCACTCGCGCATGAGCCTGGGGACGGTTCGACGATGTGATCCTCCCGGTCAGGGTCGCGCCGACCCCGGTGCCGAATTCGAGTTCGACCTCTCCGCGGTCCGGAACCAGGATCAGCCGCTCCACCCGGCGCCCGGCAATCCTCCCGATCGGGTCCTGGAACTCGAGCAACCACTGTCCCTCCGGAACGTGCTCAAACCGAAAGATGCCCCTGGCATCGGTCAGCACCCGCAGGATTCCGCCGTGCTCCGCGGAACTCATGCTGATCGCCAATCCGGAGCGGGCGCCGCCGTCACCGGCCCGCACCACACCGCGAACGAGAGCGCCCCCCCGCAACAGGATCTCTCCCGCATCGGTGACCGAGGCGCGCCGGACCTCGAGGGACGGAACGAGCTGCGCGGCGTGCCCCCGGGCCGTAACGATCAGCGCATGAAAGCCGGCCGGTACTCCCTCGAGACGGAACTGCCCCGCGGCGTCGGTGGTGGATAGATGCGCTCCCGGCTCGTTCGTCATCCCCCTGATTCCGACGAGCGCCCCTTCGACCGGACGGGCGGTGCGGGCCGAGATGACGCGTCCGACCACCGACCAGCCAGCCTCGACCGTGAGGACCACCGGCTCCGCTTCGCGGTCCGGCGCCACGGTCAGGCGGTCGATGAAACCGAACCGGCCATCCTCGGTCCAGGCTTCGAGACGGTACTCCCCCGGCGGAAGATCCTCGAACTCGAACCGACCGTTCTCCGGATCGCCGCGGAGGCGCGCCTCGGCGCTGTAACGCCGGCGCTCCGGTGCGAGGGGAGACGGGTCGATCAGGCGAAGCGCCCGGATCGTGGCCCCGCCGACCGGCTCCCTGGTTTCCGAAGAGACAACCCGGCCCGGCAGCCCCTCGCCGCGCTTGAGAACGACGACCACATCCTCCACGGGGGATTCGATCGGCCCACCCGCAAACGGGGCGAACCCATCGGCCGTGACGTGAATCTCGTAAGCACCCGCGGGGATGCCGGCGGCAAGAAAGGCCCCATCCGCATCGGTCGACCGCACCACGGTGGGGCCGACATCCGGCACCAGGCTGACCAGGGCGCCCGGCACCGGCGCTTCCCGCGTCGTCAGGACGCGACCGCTGATGCGGGAGCCCGCCCCGAGAAAGATGAGCAGCCCCCTCCGGGTCAGGCGCGGTGCGACATCGACATCCTCGAAGAGCGTCGGGAGCTTCCCTTTCAGGCGTACCAGCAACGTCTTCCGCCCGGGTGAGATATTCGTCAGCAGAAACTCCCCATCGCTCCCGGTCTTCCCGAAGCGGATCGTGGGCCCCATGTCGCGCTCGCCCGAAAGGATGCTGCCCGGTTCCTCCTCGTGCGCGAGGACAATCACCTCCGCACCCTCGACCGGCTCCCGCCCCTCGGCATCGAGCACCCGGCCGCTGACCGCGCCCCCGGGCCGTAGCAGGACAATCGCGTCGAAAGTCCGGCCGGCCACGATGGAGTATCCGAAGTGCACGGTGGGGGCATAATCCGGATGTACCGCGATCAGATCGACCCCCTGGGCCGGAAGCAGGTTGGTCAGGTCGAAGCGCCCCTCCTCATCGGTCTTGCCAGCGAGGACGATTCCGTCGGGGGGCAGCCGGTCCCCGAGCCCGAGGTCTGGTGGGTACCGGAGATAGAGCACCGCGCCGGCCGCCGGAAGTGTCGCCGGCGTCAGCACCCGCCCCTTCAGCCGGCCGAGGCTGATCACGCGAACGACGATTCCCTCGCGAACCCCACCCTCCTCGAGGACGAGTTCCTCATCGTTCTCGTACGTCCGCCCCGCCGAACTCACGATGAGCCGCCCCGCTCCCGGCGGAACGCCGCGCAGTTCGAAGGCTCCGTCCTCGTCGGTTTTCGTGCTGACGCCCGAGAGTTCGACCCGGCATTGCGGCGCACCTTCGCCGCCGGGCACGAGGATCACGAGCCCGCGCACGATCGCCCCGCGTCCCAGCTTCAACAGCGCCGGCTCTTCCCGAATTACCTGATCCCGAAGCAGGGCCGGCACAAAGCCCGGGGCCGTTGCGCGAATCCGGTAGCGATGCTTTGAAGAGAGCCTGAGGAAGCGGAAGCTGCCGTCACCCCGGGTGTACTCCTTGAAGAGGATGCTCCCGGGGGAGAGAAAATCCCCCGTGTCACTGGCCCGCTCCGGCGCCGCGTATACCTCCGCTCCGGGAATGGGGCTGCCGTTGTGGTCGATGACATATCCCTTGAGCACGGCCTCTTTCGGCAGGGTGAGGCGTGCATTTTCGTCGAGGGGCGACAACCAGGCGAACGCGAAGCCCCGCAGCGCCAGGCCGGCCACCACGACGACTCGCCCCGCCGGGCGCGGGGCGGACACGCGGCCGTTTGCATCCGTCGCATACGGAGACAGCGTGACGACCTGCTCCGCAACCACGACCTCCTGCCCGGAGACCACCGCCACGCGCGCTCCGGAAACCGGAACCAGTTTCCCGTCATCATCCACTACCGACACGGTGATCGTCACCGGCGCAGCCTCGATGGCGGCGGCCATCAGGAGAACGGCCAGGGCCGGGAGCAGAACTCTCACCGGTGCTCCTCCGGGAGAATCGCAAGAAGGTGTCTCAGCAGGAGGAGAGAACGCGGACCCCCCGCCCGGAACTGAAGAGAGCGGCCCCGCTCTCCGGTCACCGAGATCCGCACCTAGAGAGCATCCGACGGGACGAAGTCAGGCACGTTCCCGGCCCACTCGAGCACGAGCACGCTTTCACCGTCCTGCAGGTCGGCCGCTCCGGCTTCGGCGAGTTCCTCCCCGCTCTTCAGCCGGTAGGCGTCCATGTGCACCAGGGGCAGCCGCCCGTCCAGGTTGTGAATCAGCAGGAAGGTGGGGCTGGTCACCGACTTCGGGTCGATGTCGAGCCCCGCGGCCACCCCCTTCACGAAGTGCGTCTTCCCGGCACCGAGGTCCCCGGTGAGGGCCAGGAACTCCCCCCCTCGCAACGCTTCGCCGAGCCGTGCCCCCACGCGGATGGTCTCTTCCGTAGAGCCGGTCTCGATGCTCACCCGATCAGCCTGCAAAGTGCTCATAGCCTCCTGCCGCCAGTTCCGCTTCGTCGCCGCCCCTGCCCACCAGAATCACCCCGGGAGCACCGGCCACCACCTCTCCAATCACCGTCACCATCGTCCCGGCGAGCCCGGTCCGCTGCAATTCGTGGGCAACACCGGGCGAAACCGTGAAGAGCAGTTCGAAGTCCTCGCCGTCGTTCAGCGCGGCCTGGAGGGGGTTTCCCGCGGCCACTTCATCCGAGACCGGAATACGATCCTCAAAGAGCCGCAACCGGACGCCGCTTTGCGCGGCGAGGTGCCGGGCATCGGAGGAGAGACCGTCCGAGAGGTCGATCATGGCCCCCACCGCGCATCGGGCGACGAGTTCCAGCGCTTCGTCCTGCCTCGGGACGAAGCGCAGGTGACGCCCGGCCAGCGAACCGCCAAGGCGCCCGGTGACCATGACCGCCTCCCCCACGGCCGCTCCGCTTCGCAGCACCGGTTGCCGACCGGAGGGGGGAGCGCCGATCAGCGTGCTGCAAATACAGAGGCCGGCGCTGCTCGCGGTCGTGTCGCCGCCGGCCAGCGAGACACCAAATCGCCGCGCCGCGCGGAGCGCGCCCTCGAGGAGTCGGGTAGCGAACGCCGGGGCGAAACCCTCGGGGAGCCCCACCGCCAGAAAGGCGTGGAGCGAGCGGCAACCCATCGCGGCAACATCCGAAAGGCTGACCGCCACGGCCTTGTAACCGATCTCCTCCGGGGAATCTCCGGATCGGAAGTGAGTGCCCTCGAGCAGCATGTCGGTCGTGACGACGATGCAGGCGTCGCCCGGCAGGTCGAGCACCGCGCAGTCGTCGCCGATACCGGTGACCACGCCGTCCCCGGCCGGTGTTCGCTCCGCGATCCAGCGAATGAGATCGAATTCCTTCAAGGTCAGGTCTCTGACGACGAAAGCGCCGAGGATCTTTCGCGCCGCCCGCTCAAGGCCCTTCGATGAGCGCGACGAACCGCGCGGCGACCCGCTCGCGTTCCGCCTGGTCTCCCCCGGGATCATACCCGAGGTCCTGATCCACCCGGCGACACATCAGCCTGACGATCCGCATGGCGGTGCCGTCCTCTTTCGCGGAGAGCAGGGAATCCACCAGGGCGCCCTCGTATGCCGGCCCGCTTCGATCGCGAAGCAGGATCTCCACGCCCGTGGCCAGGCCTCCATCCGGTCTCGCAAGCAACGCCAACACGAGCGCGTAGTCGGCATCGTTTCCGCCATCGAGCAGGCGGGCCGCCGCGGAGAGTTGCACGTTCGCCGAGGCATCAGCCAGCCCCCGCTCCCGGAGCGGAGCGAGTTCCTTCAGGCGAGCGAGGGAGTCGATCACCGCGAGGCGCACGGTAATGGACTCGTCGAGCAGGGCGTCGGCCAGGGCCTCGCCCGAGTCCGGACCGCGGTGGTTTCCGAGCGCGATCGCCGCGGCCCGCCGCACCGCGGGCGACGTGTCGGCCAGCAGCGTGCGCAGTGCTCCCACCGCCTCGGGCCGCTCGAGCGCGCCGAGCACCGTCGCGGCCTCGACGCGCCGCTCGAAGTCGGAGCTCTCCATCAGATCCGCCACCTCCGGAACCCCGGCCTTGCCTCCGTAGCTTTCGCGCCAGGCACTCTCCGCCACGGTCGATCGCGCGGGGAGTCCGTCGAGGATCTCGCGAATGCGACCGGGCGTCGCCCCGAGGGTGACGAGCGCGGCGAAGGCATCCTCGATCGCGGCCGCGCGATCGCTCGCCAGGATGGCCGCGAGCACCGGAACGGCGCCGTCGAGTCCCCAGGCGGACACGGCCGTGATCATTCTCGAATCGAACGCGCCGCCCGGAGAGTTCGCCGCGGCCTCCCGTACCAGGGGCGCCGCCAGCGGCCCGACCTGCTGGAGGGTGAGGATCCCGGCCTCGCCGCGAGAGTCATCCGGCGAGGCGAGGTCGCGGAGTGCGCCGGTCACCACGGGCCGCGCCTGCGCGGGAAGGCCGAAGGTGGTGGCTCCGTCGAGTCGGGCCAGGGCGTCCTTCGCCCCGGGTTCGGGCCGCGCCCGCATGAAGTGCGAACGCGCCAGCGCATACCGGTGCCGGGCGGCCTCGAAGGCGCCGAGGACCAGAAAGGCCTTGCGGGCGACCTCCGATTCCGGATAGCGCTCGCAGAGTTCCCGGAACCGGGCCATGGCATCCGGGCTGCGTCCCAGTTCCAGCATGACCCCGGCGAGTTCGAACAGGGCTCTCGGGGCGTACTCGCTCGAAGGAAACTCGAGCAGGAAGTTCTCGAATCGAAGCGCCGCGGCGGAGTCCTGATCCTGCCTGACAAAGGTCATGGCGAACAGAAACCGGTCCCGATCCGGGTGCAGGGCGTCGCGGAGGTACTCCCGTTCCACGCGGGCCAGAGTCTCCGCCGCTCCGGCATAGTCACCGGAGAGATACTGGGCACGCCCCAGGTCCTCGGCGGCCACGGCCCCGACCATGGGGTGCGGCGCCCGGGACGACAGCCCGGAGAGTCGCACCACACGCTCCGCCGGGGGAAGGGCGCGGGCACTCAGCAGTTCGACCACGTAGGGGTCTTCGGCGAGTGCGGAGACGCGAACGATCCGATAAGTATCGAAACCCGCTTCGAGTGAGGCGGGATCGTGCGGCAGCACCGCCTGCAGGGCCAGGTCGATCGTCTCGGCGGTGCAGAGGGTGCGGACCATCCCGGGGATGACTTCCGGGCCGAACGTCTCCCCGAGGTAAGCGAGAAAGAACGCTCCGGAGAGTGCATCCGCGGAGGGCTGGAGCGGGTCGAAGCCGGGCAGCACCCGGTCCTCGGAGACCGGTGTGGATTCTTCGGTCAGAATGCGCTTGACCAGGGTCCGCTCCATCCGCCCGGAGATCCAGCGTGGCGCGCCGTTTCGGAACCAGGCCGGCAGCCGCGCGAAGTGGCGATCATCGAGCACCGCATCGGTCAGGGCCTCGAGCAGCAGGTCGGAGAGCGCCACCCTCCCCTGGGCCAACGGCGCCGCCGGCAGGGCGATGACCTGCACCGAGCGCCCGCCGATGAGCTTGCTCTCCGCGAACCAGGTCTCGGTGTCGTCGGACACCCGGAGAATGCGGGGGCGCTCCGGATCCGGGCTGATGCCCAGGCGGACTTCCATACGCCGCAGGGCCAGGTCGATGGCGACGGGGAGCCCGGACAAGGCTTCCTCCAGGGGCCGGTACCCGGAGAAGACGCCCTCGTACGGCTCGGTGTTCAAGCCGCGCGCAACAACCCGGACATCCTCCCTGGTGTCCTCGACGGACGGCGCGGCGGAGCAGCCGGTCACGAATGCTCCGAGCACGAAGAGCAGGATCGTCGGCTTCATCGGACTTTCACCTCGTCGGCACGGCGGCCCAGGGCGCCCTCCACCTCCGCCAGAAACGAAATGGCGCCGGCGTCGGCGGGGTCGAGGGAGAGTGCGATCACGCCGAGGGACCGAGCCCGTTCGAGGTGACCGCGCTCGAGCAGGCGGGATGCGAGCGCGATCAACGCCCTGATGCGGAGTGCTCGCGCCTGGTGGGCGTTCCTGAGGAGGACCGGGGCGAGATCTTCGCCGGCACGGTTGGCCGCGCCGGCAAAGATGAGCCAGGCCTCGAAGGCGGCCCGGTGGGCCCGCAGCAGCGCATCCTCGGAGGCCCCGACCGTTCCCAGCAGATCCTCGGCTCGCACCCGCCACTCGTCCGCCCGCCTCGAGAGGCGCAGGATCCGTCCCGACAAAGCGGCGGCCCGGCGCTCCCGGACCTCGGCCGGCAGCCCGCCTTCATCGCCCGGAGACGACCCGGAGAGTTGGTCGAGCAACCCGGCAACCTCTTCGGCATCCTTGTTTTCCGGGAACGCCCGCCGGTGCATCTGGAGGAGCACCAGCGCCCGCCGGGAGTCACCCTCCACCTTCCTCCGGGCCTCGGTGAGCAACCATTTCCCGAAGAGATCGTCGACCGTGGCCAGGAGCAGGTCGACCTCCGTCCTGGAGGCGCCGGCCTTCCTGGCGGCGCGCGCGTCACGTCGAGCTGCAAAGAGGAACTCCGGACCCGCACGAATGGCAAATCGGGCACAGGAGAGCAGTGGACCGGGCCCTTCGGTGCGGGTGTAGAGCCGAAATGCCAGCAGGATGTCGTTCGCTTTCACGTCATTCAGGGGGATGGATTCCCGGACGACTTCCCCGGCCTGCGCCCGTTCGATCGAGAGCATGCGGCTCGGTGGCCCGAGGATGCGCGCCACGATCCGGCCTCCGTCCTTCAAGTGTACGGTGAAGGGTGGATAGCCCGCGGCGGGAAGGTCGCCTTCGAGTTCGCCGCGACCGCGACAAAGCGGACAGATGCCCTCCCCGCCACACAGTCGGTTCGCTCCGGTCCCGCGACACTCGGGGCACCAGCCTTCGCCCTCGCAGAAACGACACACCTCTTTCCCGGGCATCAGGCCCGTGCCGCCGCACTCCGGACAGAATCCGCTCGAGGCGATGCAGACCGGGCAGCCTCCGGAAACGGGAGCATGCTCCATGCCGGGGTCGTGCGCCTCTCCGGAGATGACCCCGTCGCCCCCACACTCCAGGCACTTGCCGGTTCCGTCGCAGGCCGGGCACAGGCCGTCCCGGGATCGTCCCTCGCCGTCGCAGATCGCACACCGGCCGTCACCCGCGCCGAGGAAGCAGGGACGCTCGTCGCCGCTGTGAGGGCTTCGCCCCAGTCCCGCACACTCGACACAGGTCTCGGCAACGACACGGCCGGGCGCGGTGTCTGCGCCGGTGCCGGTGCCGGCCTGACCGTCGTCTCCGGATCCACCGGATTCATCCATGCTCTCGCGGCAACCCGCCATCGCGAGGATCAGCAGCAGGCCTGTCAGGAACTTGCGCACTACCTGCCCTCCTCGAGCATCCGCCGAAGCTCTCGGGCCGCCGCCTCCGGATCGGGATCCGCCAGGATCCCGCGAATGACCGCCACTCCGGGCACCGGCCCCGGTTTCAGTCCGGGCAGAGTCTCTCGCGATATTCCGCCGAGGGCCAGCACCGGCATCGCTTGTCCGGCCACCGCCGCCGCATACCGCGTTGCACCGCGAAACTCGAGTATGCCCTCCTTCGAAGGCGTCGGAAACACGGGTCCGAAGACGGCGTAGTCCGCCCCACCGGCGGCGGCGCTCGCCACTTCCCGTTCCTCGTGTGTGGAGACACCGATCACGCGGGCGGCGCCGAGAAGCTTCCGCGCCGTGGCCAACGGCAACGAAGCCGCCTTCAGGTGCACGCCGTCCGCCCCCGCCGCGAGCGCGACGTCGACGCGATCGTTCACGATCAGCAGCGCCCCCGCGGCCCTGGTCGCCGGCCGGAGTGCCCGGACCAGGTCGTAGAGTTCTCGGGCGGAATCCTGCGGTCGCCGGACCTGCACCGCGGTAACGCCTCCGCGAAGGGCCGCCCGGACTCCGGCCAGCAGAGCTTCCGGTGGACCCGCCGGATCCGTGATCAGCATCAGGCGAAAACGATTGCGCATCGCAGACTGTTCGCCTTCGGGGGTCACCCTTTCGTCACAGCAGGCAATCGAGACCACAGGTCAGACCCGGCAACTCGGTCACCCGGCGCAAGGCCAGGAGGATTCCGGGCCGGAACGACTCCCGCGAGAGGGAATCGTGGCGGATCGTCAGGATCTCTCCCGGGCCGGAGAAGACGACCTCCTGGTGTGCGAGGGCGCCGGGCAGCCGCAGGCTGTGGACCGGCACTCCGCAGACCCGCCCACCGCGGGCGCCGGGCACGCGCTCCACCTCCTCCACCTTCGCGGTCGGCGCCTCCCGGCGTGCCGCGGCGACCATCTCGGCGGTGCGCTCCGCGGTGCCGGACGGGGCGTCTCCCTTGCGATCGTGGTGCATCTCCACGATTTCCACATGCGGAAAGCTCTTCGCGGCTTCGGCCGCGAACTTCATCATCAACACCGCGCCGACGCAGAAGTTCGGAATGATCATCCCGGAACTGCCCGCGTCGGAAACCGCCTGCCGGGCCTCTTCCACGTCGGACTCCGAAAAGCCGGACGTGCCGGAGACCGGACGGGCGCCGGCGGCCACGATGGCGCGAAAGCAGTCGAGCGCGACGGAGTGATGGGTGAAGTCGATCACCACCTCCGCGCCGCTGTCGCGCACCGAGTTCGGAAGGTCATCGCCGAGATCGGTGCGGCCGCACAGCACCAGGTCGGGAGCGGCTTCGACCACCGAGACCGCGAGGAGCCCCATTCGCCCATGGGCGCCGTTCACCAGAACGCGCAGAGGTTCGGACACGCTACTCCTCCCGGGCGGGCCGGTACCGCCTGATCAGGTCTTCCTGCTCCGGGGTCTCGATGGAGCCGGGTCGTGCGGCTCGCACGCGGGCCATGGCCGCCGACGGCGTCTCGCCCCTGGCGACGAGGTAGCAGGCCAGGAGCGTGCCGGTGCGCCCATAGCCCGCGGCGCAGTGCACCAGCACGGCGAGATCCTCCTCGATCGCTTCGTCGATGAACGCCACGGCCCGGTCCACCTGAGAGGTGAGCGGGCTCGTCATGTCCGGCACCGGAACATGCAGGTGCCCGATGCCGTTCGGCGGACCGCCGGTGAAGGGGCTCCGGACGGACAGACTCACCACCGCTCCGATTCCCATCGAGTGCAGTTCCGGAAGGTCCTCGGGATAGATCATCCCGGAGGCGGCGAGGCGGTCCTCGATCAGCCAGGTGATTCTCATCGGGGTCCCTGCGAACAGGTTGCGCCGGTCAGTCCCGGACGGCCTTACGGACGTGCTCGGAGATGGCTCGCTGAGCGCCGTCGTCGCCCCAGCCGATCCACCAGAATTCAAGGCCGACCTCGAAACGGCCGCCGGGCGCGGGGCGGCACCACACCGTCCGTCCGAGCGACACCACGCCATTATCGAGGTCGGGCAGCACGAGTTCCACGGCGAGCAGCACGCCGGTTTCGATCTCCTCCTTGACCTCGAAGCAGATTCCACCGCCGGATACGTTCACACTGACCGCTTCCGTGCCATCGGACGGCAGCGAACCGGTCTCGACCCGCTTGTAGCGGAGCTTGCATGACTCCTTCAGACGAGGAAATCGTCTTTTCTCAGGCGCGCTCTGACGATCTGGCATTCAATCCCCTGCCCGGCCAAACGGCCCTATCTCTTGATGTGGGAAACAGTAACCGCTAGGGTGCGAAAGAGTCAATTGTTTGGTCGATTGCCGGAGACGAGGTCATCACAAAGATACCGGGTCGTTTGTTTCCGGCGCTCTCACTGGCTCTGGCCGTGGTGCTGCCGTGCCTGGCCTACGCCGGCCCCGAAGAAGCTCGCCGGAGGGGCCTCTCGTACCTGCTCGAGACGCAGCTTCCGGTGGGTGGCTGGGTCACTGAGCGGTACGGGCTGACTTCCACCGGGCACAAGCTCGCCATCACCGCGGTGGCGGCTCACGCCCTGGTGGCGACATCCGGCGAGGGGGAGGTTCTGCTGGCGGCGGAGCGGGCGGTGCACTTCCTCCGTCGCTACGAGGGCGAGTTGCACGAACCCCGGCTGAATGACGGCTTCGACTACACCCCCTGGGCGGCATCCTACGGGTTGGTGCATCTCCGCGGCCTGCTCGATCGATGGCCGGGGGAGCGGGAGCAGCCCGACCTCGGCGACCTGGTCGAGACGTTCACGGAGTATGCGCACAGGACGCAGCGTCCCTGTGGTGGCTGGGACTATCGTGTCACCGGGCCGGACGGTGTGAAGCTCGCCGACGGCAGCGTGCCCTTCCTGACGGCGGTGATGCTCGATGGGCTCCGAGCCTGGAAGGTGCTGCCGGGGGTGCGGCGCCGGGCTCTCGAGGATCTCTCCAACCTCACGGACTCCGCCGGCCTGCTCGGATACTCGCACGATGGGGACTACGCCGAAGTGAAGGAGGCGCCGTGGTGGTCGCCGAAGGAAGCTGCCGGCCGCACGCTCCTGGTCCGCCTGGTGCAGTTCCGCTGCGGCGCGACGGATCCGGCGTCGCTTTCGAAAGCCCTGGCCGGGTTCCTCGCGGTTCGGGCGGAGTACGCGGCGGTCCGCCATGAACCCGGGCATGTGAAGCCCCTCGAGATTGCGGGCTACTACTACTATCATGCCCACTACTATGCGATGTGTGCACTGCGCAGCCTGCTCGAACGGAACCCGGACTCCGAGTCTTTCGTGCTGAAGGAGGCCGGGCTGCTCGCCGCCGCCCTGCTCTCGGAACAGGCCGCGGATGGAAGCTGGCAGGATGCTCCCGCGGGCGGAAGAGCCTATGGAACGGCCCTCGCCCTCCTGATGCTTCGGGAGTACCGGGACATCCGGGTCCGCTGGTTCGACGACCTGCGAGCCGGGCTCGATCGTGCCGGGAAGACCGGGCGCCCCCTGCTCCTCCTTTTCACGGACGCTAACGACGCATCACGGAAGATGGTGGATCTCTTCTACGACTCGCTGCTCGCGGAACCCCTGCGGTCCCTCGTGCTCGTTCGCCTGGATCGGAGGTCTCACTCGCAACTCGCGCTGCGGGCGAAGGTCTATCGCGGTCCGTCCCTGCTCCTGCTCGACCCTACCCTCGAAAAGCCCCTGAAGAGCCCGCTCAAGAAGCTGACGGGGGGGAGGGACGCGAAGAAGGTGACGGCGGTCCTCGAGAAGGGGCTCCAGGCCTGGTCGGACCGGGGAGAGTGACCGGATCAGCTTGAGGGGCGCATGGAATCCATGCCCGAAGGTCGGTGCGGCGGCGCCGCGCCACATGGCGTCGAAGCCGCTCGCCCGGTTTACGGCAACGCCTTCAGGCGGGTGTGCCAGCGCCAGTCCGATGGGTCGATGGCGGTGGCCTTCCGGTAGGCCTTCCGGGCCTCGTCCGGGCGGCCCAGTTTCCGATAGGCGTCTCCCAGCGCGCCCCACGTCGCGCCGTCGTCGGGGGCGTTCCGGATGTCTGCTTTCAGGATGCCGAGCCCTTCCTCCGGGGCGACCTGAGCCAGCGAGATTTTCCAGCGTTTCTCCGAGGATGAGCTGTCGAGGACATCCCGGTACAGGGCGGCGGCTTCCCGGTCCCGGCCCAGCGCCGCGTAGGCGTCGCCGAGAGCACCCTTGATATTCCGGCTGTCCGGCGATCCTTCGAGCCTTTTTTCGAGCAGAGGTGCGGCGCGGCGGGGATCGCTGGCGGCGATGCCCTCCATCCACTCCCAGTCGTCATCGTCGAGGGAGAGCGCAGCGGAGTACTCCTCGTATGCATCCGCATTGCGCCCGAGCAGCATGAGCGCATTGGCTCGCGCTCCGACGATCTCGTCCTGGCCCGAGCCGGTGTAGGAGGAGATGGTCTCCCGGAGCAGAACCGTGGCCCGGCCGGGGTCGATTTCCACCAGGCACCGAAGCCAGGTGACGTCGTCGGGATCGAGCGCGTGGGCGCGGAGGTAGGTCTCGTAGGCCTCATCCACCAGTCCGTTGGCCACGAGAGCGTGTCCGAACATCCCCAGTGAATCCTCATCGTCGGGTCTGGCCAGTTGCCGGATCGCGGGGAGGGCGGCCTCGGGGTCGATCCGGATCATGGATCGGAACAGCTCATCCTGGTCATTGCCTCCGAGTTCGGCGGCCCGTGAAAACGCTTCGAACGCGCCGGCCTGGTCACCGCCATCCAGTTTCGCTTCAGCCAGCCTCCTCCAGGCCTTGGCGCTTTCCGGATGTTCCTGCGCGGCTGATTGCGCCAGGTCCTGCATGCGGGAGGGATCGATCTCCATGAACACTTCGTAGGCCCGATCGTAATCCGGGGACAGTGAGATCGCGGTGCGCAGGAACCGGATGGCCAGGTCTTCGAGTTCGGAGTTCCTCAGCATTTCGGCGATGTTGACGCAGGCCGCGGCTGCCCAGCCCCCCTCTTCCGCCAGGCGCATCAGGAGCAGGGCCGCCCGTTCGGGGTAGATGCGAATCAGCGCGCCGGCGTGATCGCTCGAGTATTCGTCCTGTTCGGAGAGTGATGCGGCGATGGCGTCGAAGGCGATGTCGGGCTCGCCGAAGCGTTCGTACATCCCCCACACTTCCCAGTCGTTCCACTCGACGCCATCGAACTCCCCGATGAGCCAGGTCAGGGTGGGCAGCCGCTCTTCTTCCGGGAGCAGTTCCACGACAGGAGTCAGCATGGACGATTGCGCCTCGAGTTCGACGCTGGCGCGCAATTCAGTCCGGCAACTCGCAATCCGGCCGCCGAGGGCCTCGATGGTGGCGCGGGCCAGGTGGTAGCGAAGCCGCCGTTTCCCCTCCATATCCTGATCGGCCACTTCGGCCGGACTCTCGAACTCGCCGGCCAGCACATCGCCGTCCCCCCCACCGGAATCGGCCCGGGCGGAAGTCACCTCATCCATGGAAAACGGACTCTCGAAGTCGACGGTCCCCTGCGAAGAGAGCACTCCAAAAGCCAGTGCCCCCCCGATCAGGATCCCCCCGAGGAAGAAGCCGAGCGTTTTCAAGGACGATACCTCCCGCGCGCCATACCCACTCTAACGCCATCCGGACGCAAGATGTTCAAGTTCCCCCCCCCCCCCCGTTCCTCATGGCCCGGTCATCGCGCCTCCCCTCCCTTCCCCCGATGCAAGATTCGAGCGAAGCGAGAATCGAGCCGTCCCCCCCCGATGCAAGATC
>JAJSAM010000045.1 GCA_024274785.1 Planctomycetota bacterium
AGGGCGGAGCAGGCGGCGCGATACGATGCCTTCTTCGAGGGGACGGTAGACCCGGACCGCCTGACGGCGCGGGTGCCGGTGGCTTCCGAGGCGGCCGCGTATCTCTCGGATCCTCACTCCTCTCCGGACCCGGACGACTGCGCCCCAGCCGCTCCCTCCGGCGAGCGGCGTGCCGGACTCGTGTCGCTGGTCGGCGCGGGCCCGGGGGATGCGGGGCTCCTGACGATTCGGGGGCGGCAGCGGCTGCTTCGGGCCGACGCCGTCGTCTACGATCGCCTGGCGGCGACGGCGTTGCCCACCGATCTGCCGGCGCGCGTCGAGCTGCACTGCGTCGGCAAGCAGGCGAACCGGCATCCGGTGCCCCAGGAGGAGATCAGCGCATTGCTGCTACGTCTTGCCCGCGGTGGCAAACGAGTGGTGCGGCTCAAAGGGGGTGATCCATTCGTCTTCGGGCGTGGCGGGGAGGAGGCCGAGCATCTGGCCCGGGCGGGCATCCGCTTCGAGATAGTCCCAGGCGTGACCGCCGGCGTTGCGGTGCCTGCGTACGCGGGGGTTCCCGTTACTCACCGGCGCGAGGCGGCACGGGTCAGCTTCCTGACCGCTCACGAGGCGACCAAGTCGAGCGGCTCCCGGCAGAGATGGGACCTCCTGGCGGCGGATCGACACGCGACGATCGTGGGGTACATGGGAGTCACGGTACTGGGCCAGGTCGTCGAGCACTTGCTGGCGGCGGGGATGGACCCGGCGACCCCATCGGTCATGGTGCATCAGGGTACGACGTCGAGACAGCAGGTCGTCAGGAGTCCCGTCGCCGGATTGCCGGATGCGGTGGCACGCGCGAACCTGACGCCGCCGGGCCTCTTCGTGATCGGACCCACCGTCCGCCACGCAGAGCATCTGGACTGGTTCGGCACGCGGCCGTTGATGGGCGAGCGCCTCGTGCTCGTGGCGCCAGCGGGGGGGCTTGGCGAGGAATTGGACCTTCTGGGGGCCGAGCTTGTGGAGGTGCCCCTGCCGATGACTCCCGCGCCGCGAGTCGTGATCGACGCGTTGCCGGTCACCGGATGCGTGTTCCGATCGGTCGAAGAGGTCGATGCGATGGATGAGGAGCGAGATCGAGCCGCATGGGATCCGGGCGTCGTCGCTTGGTGCCGGGACGATCGTGTGGCGGAGAGGGCGCGGGAGCTTGGATGGCGGTCCGTGGAGGTGTTCGACACGGCCGAGTCGCTGCTAGCAGCCCCGCCTTCCGGGTGTGCTGCAAAACTGCTTTCGGATAATCGGACCCGGTGCTAGAACAGGGTCAGTCTTCAGGGTCGGAGCCAAGCCAACGACACCGGGAGGCACAAGGAGTACTGCACGGAATGGAAATCCCCGAGGGCATCGAGGACGTCATCTATCTGGACAATGCGGCGACGGTCTATCCCAAGCCTCCCGAAGTCCTTGAGCGCATGCTCGACATGTACAAGAAGTATGGTGTCAATCCAGGGCGGTCCGGCTATGACCTCAGTCTGGTCGGAGGCAACCTCGTCGAGAGTGCGCGCCGGAAGCTCGCGGATTTCTTTGGCGCCAAGAACCCTGAACGGCTCTGCTTCGCGTACAACGCCTCCGAGGCCCTGAACAGCCTCATCCAGGGTATGGTCTAGGAGGGGGACCATGTGATCTCCACCGTTCTGGAGCACAATTCCGTCATTCGGCCGCTGAACCACCTGTCCAGGAGTGGCGTGATCACGCACGAATTCGTGCCTTGCGGAAGCGACTGCAGGATCGACCCGGCCGAGATCGCCCGGCGCTTCCGGAAGAACACCAAGCTGGTGGTGTTGAATCATGGTTCAAACGTGCTCGGCGTCATCCAGCCGCTGGCGGAGATCGGAAGGCTGTGCCGGGATCGGGGCATCAGCCTGGTGGTGGACACGGCTCAGACCGCCGGAGTCGTGCCGGTGCACGTCGAAGAGATGTGTATCGACGCGCTTGCCTTCACCGGACACAAGTCCCTTCTGGGACCATCGGGGATCGGAGGGCTCTATGTTCGGGAGGGAGTGACTGTTCGTCCCACCCGATTCGCCGGGACCGGCGTCATGTCGGCCAAGCCGTTTCAGCCCGATGAGTATCCGTATCGACTCGAGACGGGAACGATCAACCTGCTGGGCGTCATCGGCCTGCTCGTGGCCCAGGAATACCTCGAAGAAAGAGGAGTCGGACAGATCTACCGGCACGAGATGGAACTGTTCACCCGGCTGCATGAGGCTCTCGGAGCGATCGATGGAGTGACGCTTCACGGCACGACCAGCCTGGAGAACCGGCTGCCGGTGCTCACATTCTCGGTGCGTGGATTGGACGCGGCAGGCGTCGGCACCCGGCTCGATGTCGACCACGAGATCGCCACTCGCACCGGCCTTCATTGCGCACCGCTGGCCCACGAGCACCTCGGGACTTCACCGAAAGGAACGGTGCGAATGAGCGTGGGTCCGATGAATCGACAGGAAGATATCGACGCTGCGATCGAGGCCGTGACCCAAATCGCCGGGAAGCACTCCGGCTGATCGGGTGCGCCTGCTATAATCGATGCTCTCCGCCACACGAGTTCAAGCAAGGCGACACATGATGGAAGACAGGGACGCTCCCCAGCATCACCGGGACGGTTCGGACGTCTTTTTGAATCCCACTCCCATGCTGGACGAGCTGGAGTCCGGTCCGTGGCCCAGTTTCATCTCCGGATTCAAGGAGCTGGCGGAGAGGACCAGGAACCCCATGATCAGGGGAGTCATGGATCAGCTCGAGTACTCGTACCGGACCAAGATGGGGTACTGGAAGGGGGGGCTCGTCACCGTGCGGGGATACGGCGCCGGGATCATCACGCGCTATTCGAAGATCGCCGATCGGATTCCCGAGGCCGCGCAGTTCCACACGATTCGCGTCCAACCGGCTCCTGGTCTCCACTACAACACGAAGATGTTGCGCGAGCTGTGCGACATCTGGGAAAAGCACGGATCCGGCATCATCACCCTGCACGGCCAGACGGGAGACATCATGCTGCAGGGGATCGAGACCGACAAGGTCCAGGGGTGCTTTGACGAGCTGAACCAGGCGGGGTGGGATCTCGGGGGGGCGGGAGCGGCGATGCGGACCGCGAGTTCCTGTGTCGGCCCCGCCCGCTGCGAGCAGGCCTGTTATGACACGCTGAAAGTCCACGAGAAGGTCTTGAAACACTTCGCCGGCCAAGTTCATCGGCCGGAATTTCCCTACAAGTTCAAGTTCAAGTTCTCGGGCTGCCCCAATGACTGCACCAACGCCATCATGCGGTCGGACATGGCGGTCCTCGGGATCTGGCGCGACTCCATCCACGTCGATTCCACGGCGGTGCGGGAGTGGATCGACCGCAGCG
>JAJSAM010000046.1 GCA_024274785.1 Planctomycetota bacterium
GCCGCGTTGCTCGTCTGTTGAAACCAGTAAGGTTGCGCCCTCCTCGCGCCTTGCCGGGCGGGCGCATCAGCGCTCTCCGTCCTGCGAAGTTATTCTTGCGCAGCCCCCAGGATACCTGCGGATGTCCCGTTTTCGACTAACTGCGCAGGGCTCATCTGGTCGAAATCCAAACGGGAGGGATGCCATGACCATGCTTCGAAGCCGGCCACGGGAAAAGCGGACCACTCCGCTGGATGTCGCCTACCTGGCGCTGCTGATCCTGACTTTCACCGTCGCCGGGGTGGTCATCTTCCTGCTCGAACCGGATTCCTGGTTCCACCGCAACAGGAATGCGGCCCTGAGCCTCCTGCTCGGAGCGCTCGGCGTGACCGGGGTGATCAACCTCGCCATCGCGAATGCCCACGGGAAGGTCTGGATGAAGTCCGGTCCGGTCTATCGGGCGGAGCACCCGGGGCTGTTCGCGACGGGCACTTCGATGACGGTGGCCATCCTGATCGCGGTGGTCGGCGGAGTTATCGCCCTGTTGTTCTTCCTGCCGCCGCTCTGATCACTGCTCCGCGATGCTGCCCGGCGCGTCGCTGGTGTGTCTGAGGTCGCAGCCCGGGAGGCACGCGCGAGTACGGTGACCTGATCCTCCCACCGAACCCCGGATCTTTGGGCCCGTACTGGCGCACTTGTTTCCAGACGAGCCCTTTGTCCCGGAGCAATCCATGCAGACTCCGGCGAAACGATCCTGCCTCATCTCTTCGGCCAGGTCGTCGTGAAGGTGACCCGGGCATCCCGCAGCGACGGAACTTCGGCGGATGCGATTACCCCGCGGACTCCATCCACTGTTTCCCAGGTGGCGGTCGCCTTCGCGCGCCCCAGCTTCAGGTCGGCGACGTCCTCGTTCGTATGGCGGGCCAGGGCCAGGGCGCCTTCCGCGGCGGCACGAGCCTGTTCCGTCAGCAGGCGCTGGTGTTCAATCGTATCTTCCCGATCCATCGAGGGGATGAGCAGGAACGCCGCTCCCATGCCGATCGTCATGAAGAGCACCAGGGGGTAGAGCAGCATGCCGGATTCGCGGTTCATGGCCGTCTCCTGACGCTGATCGCGCGGGACTCGTCGCCGGCCTCGGCACGGGCGGTGAGGACGCCTTCCCCGGCGGTGAACGCCAACCCGGAGACTCCTCGGGCAACCACCCGGGGCAGTTCGCCTTCCACCCCCCGCACCACCTTGCGGTAGAGCGCGCCGGGATCGTCAACCCGGTCGTAGTAGACGATGACCCGGCCGTCCCGCATGAAGATCAGACCCCCGGGGCCGGACGCGCGCGGTGCGATCCGCACGGAGTCGCGAAGGTCATCGGCGGCGGCGTACAGAGTGGCGGCCACCGCGGCATGCCGGTTGAATGCTTCGGTGTGGCGGCGATTGGCCAGTTCACTCGAAGCCCAGAGGGTGTAGCCGGCAGACAAGCCGATGCTCGCCAGGGAGAGATAGGTGATGAGTTCGAGCAGGGTGAAACCGCGTTCGCTCCTCATGGCTCACCTCGCGCTCGCAAGGTCACCAGGGTGAGAGGCGCCGCGCCGCGCCGTGGAGCGGTCACCGTAACCCGGGCCAGGCCGGGCTCCAGCATCTCCACCGACAGCAGTCCCGGTTGCCCATCGCCGGGCACCGGAAACTCACTGCCGGAAGCCGCGACGAGCTCCTCGAAATCCCACGTCCCGGAGCGCTCCAGCACCGAGACCGCCGCTTCCCGCGCCGCCGCCGCTTCCCGCAACTGGATCAGACGGGCCCCCCGGCTCGAAGCGGCGAGGAACAGGGCGGAGGAGATGACGACGATCAGCGTCATCGAGACGATGGCCTCGACCATGGTGAAGCCGCTCTCCGGTTCCTCCCGGTCGTAGCGGATCGGCGGGGGGGTGATCTGATCCACGTCGAGTTGCGAAAGTCCCGATGGGATACCGGAGCCGGAAACCGCCAGCAGGATGAACCGCAACGTCGCGGAGTGCAGGGAGAGAAGCAGCGCGAGCCACAAGGCGAGGTCGCCGTTCCCGGTGACGACGTGTGCCACCATGGCCGGAACATAGCGGTATGGCTCGAAGCCGAGGGCGCTCCGGTGCATCATGCCGAGGCGAATGCGCACCTCGTTCGCGACAAAGAGGACCGGCAACCAGGGAAACAGCGCCGGGCTCCCCTCGAACACTTCGTATCCCAGGGCCCCGATTCCGGTGAGCAGCAGGAGCCAGACCATCTCTCCGGGACCCGGTCGGCGCTTCCGGAGCCACACCAGGTCAGTCGCCACCAGCAGCATCAGGACGAACGAGATGGCCCGCAGCTCGCTCACGGGGACACCTCCGTACCGAGGGCCCGCACGACCTCCTCGATCGTGGTCCGCCCGGTGACGACCTGCTCGACGCCGTCGGAGAGCAGGGGGATGAAGCCGGTTTCGAGGGCGGCCCGCTCCAGCTCCGCGGTGCCGGCCTTCTCCGCGATCAATCCGGAGAGACGGTCGCCGAGGACCAGCAGCTCGGTCAGCGCGAACCGGCCGTGATAGCCCGTTCCCAGGCAACTCGGGCAACCCCTGCCCTTCAGATACGGTCCATCGAAGTCAGGCGCGTACCTCCCGACCAGATCCACCAGGGCCGCGTCCGGCTCGCAGGCGTCGACGCAATGCTCGCAGAGCCGCCGGGCGAGCCGCTGCGCCAGAACCGCGCGCACCGAGGAGTTCACGATGTACGGCTCGATACCCATGTCCATCAACCGCGCCAGGACGCCGCAGGCCGTGCCGGAGTGAATGGTGGAAAGGACCAGGTGTCCGGTCAGGCCGGCCCGCATGGCGATCTCGCCGGTTTGCGGATCCCGGATCTCCCCGAGCATGATCACGCCCGGATCCTGCCGCAGCACCGAGGTCAGGGCCGAGGCGAACGACAGCTCGCTGCGGGAGCTGACCTGTACCTGGGCGAAGAGACCGAGGTCGTATTCGACGGGGTCCTCGATGGTCGTGATCGCGGCGTGGTCGCCAAAGCGGTCGTGGATGCGCTTCAAGGCCGCGTAGATCGTGGTGGTCTTGCCGGATCCGGATGGACCGGTGAGCAGAATGGTCCCGGCGAGCCCGGCCAGGAGATGCTCGAAGTTGACCAGGGTGGGTGCGGAGAGCCCGAGTTCCTCCAGTTCCATCAACCGGCCCGTGGCATCGAAGGCGCGGAGAGCGAGCTTCTCCCCGGCCACCGTCGGCAGGATGGAGACCCGGAAGTCGGCACCCTCGATCCGGATCCGCCCCTCCTGCGGAATGTCGCGCCGATGCACGACGAGCCCGGCCATCACCTTCACCCGGGCCACCATCTGTTCCAGCACTTCCCCCGGCAGCTCGACCACCTCCCGGAAGTAGCCGTCCACGCGGAAACGGATCTTCAGCAGGCCGCGGTACGGCTCCGCGTGCACGTCGCTGGCGCGGTGCATCACCGCCTGCGCGAGGAGGAGGTCGAGAGCCTCCTTCATCTGACGGTCGTGGCCGCCGAGCATGGAGAGCATCTCCTCTCCGAGAGCTTCGGGAGTCAGCCGGCCGGTGGTGGGAACCGTGAGTGTCATGGGCTACCCCGCCAGCATCTTCTGGAGGGAGAAGATCGGCAGGAAGACGGAGAGCACCATGCTCCCCACCAGCAGCCCCACGAGCGCGATCAGGAATGGCTCGAGCAGGGTGGAGAACCGAGCGGTGATGGAGCGCAACTCGCTCTTCAGGTAGCGGGTCAGCTCCGAGAGAGTGTCCTCCAGCGTGCCCTGCTCCTCGGCCAGCGCGAACTTCCAGACGAAGGTCTTCGGGAAGATCGTGTTCCGCCGGAGGACATCGGAAACCCGCCGCCCCTCCGCCGCGGCCCGGCACATGTCGGCCACCGTCTGGCGGGCCAGGTTGTCGCCCATGGTCCTCGCCGTGAGATCGAGTGCCGGAACCAGGGAGACGTTGCTCGCGAGGAGCGCCCGAAGCGTCTCGCAGAAGCGGAGCAGCAGCACCTGCCGGAGCAGCCGGCCGTAGAACGGCAGCCCGAGCGAGAACTGCCGGAGACGCCTCGCCCCGACATCGATGCGCCGGAGGATCATCACCCCGATGCCGATCCCCACCAGGATGCCGAGGACCACCATCCAGTGCCGGTTCAGTTCCGTGGCCACCGAGAGATAGAAAGTGGTCAGGCCCGGCAACTCGATGTCCAGCGCGTCGAAGACATCCCGGAACTTCGGGAGGATCGCGGTCAGGAGGAAGTACATCAGTCCGCCGGTGATGAAGATCGCGAGGGTCGGGTAGGTCAGCGCCGCCCGGACCCGCTGCTTGAGAAAGAGCATCGATTCGGAGTAGTTGGCGAGGCTGTCCAGCGCGGCGGCCAGGTCGCCGCTCTCCTCCCCCGCCCGAACGATGCCCAGGTAGAGATCGCTGAAGACTCCCGGATGGCTGCCGAGCGCATCGGAGAGCGACTGCCCTTCCTCCAGATCCGCAAGGACCACGCTGATCAGCTTGTGAAACTCGTGGCTGTCGACCTCCTCGGCCAGACTCCGGAGGCCGTCCGGAAAGGGAAGGTCCAGTCGGGCCATCGAGGCGAGTTGGCGATTGAAGAAGGTCAGTTCGTCGTGGCCGAGCCGGCGAGCTTTCGTTTTCATCTAGCGATCCTCTTCTTCCGGGAGGAGCAGGACTTCACTCTCCTCACCGATCAGTACGCGATCCGGAAGGACCTCCCGGACGGGGTGTCCGCCGATCCTCTCGCCCGCCCGCACCGCCACGCCGTCGATCACCGCAAATCGTGCGGAGGGGTCGGTCGGATCGATGACGATGTCGGAGAGGCGAAGCGTCGCCGGGTCCACCGGCACGATGACCGGCGGGGGCGGGGGAGGCTCCGGCAGCGGCTTCACCGCTCGCGCGGGGGCTTCCTTCCGGGCGATCTGGCGCGGCGGTCCTGGGATCTCCCTCGACGCCGCCCGGGGCCGGTCCGCTGATATCCCTGGCGCGGGCTTCTCCGTGACCGATTCCCAGAGGAGCAGGCCGCAGGCGAACACGGTCATCAGGACCGCCGCGCGGAGGGTGCGACGAGCTCGGGGAGTCGTCGCGATCAATCGTTCGGGCATACCGGATCCTTTCCGTCCTCGTATCGAGCCCTGGCAGGTGTGAACTTGAGCCCTTACCGCGTTCAAAGAAATGAACACGGTTCCCGGGAGACATGGGTTTACGTCACCGGCAGGGAATTCGCTCGACCGGCGTACCATGCAACTTCGTCCATGGATTCCGGCAGCCGTCCTCCTCACGCTCCTCTGCATGGCGATCCCGGGCGAGGACGACCCCTTCCACCTCCGGGCGGGACCGGGGCGGACCATCGAGGATGCGGTCGGCGAACTCGCCTCCCCCGACTTCGAAAGGAGGGAGCGGGCCCTGCGGCGATTGGTGTCTTTCGATGCGGTGGCCCTCCCCGCGCTCGAGCGGGCGCGGACCTCCCCGAACGCCGAAGTCCGCACGCGCGCCGGCGTCGCGATCCGCAGGATCGGGGAGAGAGCGCGAACCCGGGCGGAGCGGCGCGAAAGGGATTTCGCCACGGTCATCCGCTTCGGGCTCCTGCCGGGCCGAGACCTCCGGCCGGGGTCGAACCGGTTCGCGGCGCTGGCTCTCGACCGCGGCGCCGCCGCCATCGCCGGGGCGATCGTGGCCGGGGAAGTCGAATCCCGACCGGCCCTGCACCGACGGGTCGTGGCGCTGCTGACGGATCTCGGACACGAGAATGCCGCGCCCTACCTCGCCGACCTGCTCAACCGCGGCTACCCGCTCGCCTCCACGCTGCACCTGGCCACACGCGGGCTCCTGCGATTCGCCGGCCCGGAAGTGCTGCCGGATCTCAGGAGCGCGGCCGGACCGGGGAGAGTTCCGGTGGTTCGCATGCTTGCCCTCCGGGTTCTCGCCGGGAAAGGGGAGGCCCGGGATCTGCCCCTCCTGCTCCGGGCGGCGGGGGATCCGGATCCGCAGGTGCGGGCCGCGGGGGCCCGGGCGGCCGGTGAACTCGGCGGCCGCCGCGCGGTGCCGGCGCTGACGGGACTCCTGGCGGACGAGGATCCGGCGGTACGGGTCGCCGCGCTCGAGTCCCTTCTGAAGATCCCGGCCGCGCCCTGCAGCACGCTGGCCGCCGGCCTCCTCGACGATGCCGCGGAGGAGGTGCGAGCCGCCGCCCTGACGGCCCTCTCCCGCCGGGGGACCGCCGGGGCTCTTCCGGCGATCGCTCCGCTCCTCAGCGACCCCGCGGAACGGGTCCGGGCGGCCGCGGTCACCGCCACTGCGCAGCTCGGGCAGCCGGGCCGGGCCGCGATCCGGGGACTCGCGGATCCTTCCCCGCGGGTACGGCGCGCCGCGATCCTGGCCACGCTCGCTCTCACGCCGGAGCATCGACGCGCCCTCCTGTCCGGAGCCCCCGATGAGGAGGATCCGTACCTCTTGTCCCTTCGCCGACACGTGGTCCGCACGAATTGACTCCCCTCCCCCTCGCTGCTAGTTTGGCGAGTCGCGCCCGAACTTCCCACTCGTAGAAGAGACCCGATGACTTTCTCCTCGGAAAACGTCCTGACCGATCTCGTGCTCGAAGCCCTTGCCGAGGGCCCGTGCACCGGTTTCAAGATCGCCACGGTGCTCGAGACCGAGTTCGGGACCTCCCTGAAGGGGCGGGAAGGGGCGCTCTACGCCGAACTCATCCGCCTGGAACGAGGTGGATTCGTTCAGGCGACGTGGGAGGAGCGAGGGCCCGGTGATCGCCGCCGGACGTACCGTCTTCCGGTCCTGGTCGACTTGAACGCCCTCACCGCGCCGGTACCGGAGCGGGAACCACCGGTGCCCACTGCCCCGGAACCCGTTGACGAGCGGCCCGACGACCATGAACCCGAGCTGCCGGAGATAGCCGAATGAGCCATCGGCTGGATCGATACGCCCGGCGCGTGACCTCCGCCCGCAGTCTCCCTCCCACCGAACGGGACCGGCTGGCGGAGGAGATCGCCGGTCACCTCCGGGACTCGACGGAGCGATACCGGGAAGGCGGACTCAGCGAACGGCGGGCGGAGCGGAAGGCCATCCACGATTTCGGAGACCCGGGCAGGGTGCGCACGGATCTCGGACGGGCCCACCAGGGCCGAAGGGTGTTGTTCCGGCCCTCCGGCTTTTCGGAGCATCTCTCCGCCTTCCTGATCTACGACCTGAAGATCGCGGTGACGATCCTGGCCCTCGTGATCCTGCTCCGGTGGCAAGTCGTCTCGGCTTACCACATCCCGACGAAGTCCATGGAGCCCACGCTCCACGGCGATCCGAGGAACGGCGACCGGATCCTGGTGAACAAGCTGTACTACCGATTCTTCCCCCCGGAGCGCTTCCAGGTGGCGGTGTTCATCCGGGAGGGCGACGAGCGCAGCCTGATCAAGCGAATCGCCGGGCTGCCGAACGAGACCCTCGACATCCGGCACGGTGACCTCTATATCGATGATCGGATCGTCCGCAAGCCGCCGGAGATCCAGGAGGACCTGCTCGTCCCCGTCTTTGCCGACAACCGGGACCTGCTGGGGGAACTGCAGGGCGACCCCCGCGAGGGGCTTTTGGCCTTCGATACCGTCGGGGAGTGGACAGAGGAGGACGGTCGGTACCTGGCGGCGCCCGGGGACGACGGCCAGGCCCGCCTCGAATTCGCCCGCGAGATCTCGGACGAGTACCCGGGAGGCTCGCAGCGCAGCGACGGCATCGAAGTCGGCGACCTGGTCATCTCCTTCACGGTCCTCCCCACGGAGGGCTGCGGCGCGGTGGGTGCGGAACTTCGGGAGAACGGGGACTGCTTCGACCTCCGGATCCCGGTGGGCTCATCCGGCCGAGCCGTTCTCCTGCGCAACAAGGAGGAGGTGGATGGAGCGGACGGCGTCTTCCTGATACCGGGGAAGAAGACGCGGATCCGATTCCAGAACATCGACGACCGCGTCACGCTGCGGATCAACGGCCGGGAGGTGCTGGTCTTCGATGTGCCGGATCCGAGCGGGGGGGACAGCCAGCCGGTCCCGGCGGTGATCATCGGTGTGGTCGATGGCGGCGCGGCCTTCGAGAATATCGAGATCCGCCGTGACCTCTATTATCGCTCCGAAGGGCAGCTCCCCACCAGGATCCCCCCCGGACACTACTTCATGCTCGGCGACAATTCCGGCAACTCCGCCGACAGCCGCACCGGCTGGACCGTCGCCGAGGACCGGCTGGTCGGGCGGCCTCTTTTCGTGATCTGGCCCTTCAACCGGGCAAAGGTCGTGCGCTAGCGCAGGAGGGATCTCAAGGCAACTCAGGTGGAGTGCCGGAATCCCCACGAAGGGTCGAGCGGCGCCTCCACCACACCCACTCGATCGTCTTCCCCGGAAGAACCGCCTGCACCGGCAAGTCGTCCGCCCACCACAAGACCAAACCGTTCGCCCCGCAACCGCGTCTCCGGGGAGTGGATCACGTACCGTTCTCCGGCACGGGCAGAACACGCGCGCACGGTCCCTGACAACCGATTGGTGGTGAGACGAGCCGGCGAGTGCTATGCTCTGGGCCGGGAGACTACCATATGGACAGATTGTCCAAGCAGGCCCTGAGGATTATTGCGGACCGCTTCAAGCTGCTGTCCAGCTCCACACGGCTGGAGATCCTCCAGCACATCTGCCGCGCTGAGAAGACCGTCACCGCTCTGGTCGAGCTCACCGGCTTCAAGCAGGCGAACGTCAGCAAGCAGCTCTCCCTCCTCGGTCGAGCCGGCCTGGTCCGCCGCCGGGTGGATGGCAACCACGTCTACTACACCGCCGCGGACCAGCGCCTCCCGCAACTCTGCGAGATCATGCACGAGGAGTTGCGCACCAGGCAGACCGAGCTGATGGCTTCGCTCGAGGACAACGCCTGACCCGCCCCTGAAGGCCCACCGTCCGAGGAACTTCGGAACCGTAATCGGGTAGGAGGAGCCTTGTCCCGTCCGCGCAACACCACCCGTGATCGCTCCAGGACCCACAGCATCCGGGACGGAATCGCAAGTGACTCCGGGAAGAGCCGTCCGGAACAACTGAAGAATTGCTCAGCTCCCGGCGTCATGTGGTAAACCGACGATGATGACCGGCGGAAACTCGTCTAATGGCAGATTCGCACCGAAGGTTGTGAAACCTCCGGCAAGCCCTTCCTCAATCTGCGCTGCGATGCCAGCGTCCGACTGACATGCTCTTCAACTCCATCGACTTCGCCATCTTCCTCCCGATCGTTTTTGTGCTCTACTGGTTCGTCGCGAACCGGAGCCTGAACGCACAGAACCTCCTGATCGTGGTTGCCAGCTACATATTCTATGGCTGGTGGGATTGGCGTTTCCTTTTGCTGATCCTGTTCAGCACAGTCGTCGACTTCGTGGTGGGCCTGCGACTCGAAAAGGAAGGCGTGCCGGCGAAGCGCAAGATGCTGCTGCTGGTCAGCATCCTGGTCAACCTGGGATTCCTCGGGTTCTTCAAGTACTTCAACTTCTTCCTGGACAACTTCGTCGGTGTGTTTTCTCTGTTCGGAGTGGATATCGACGCACAGTCGCTCAACATCATCCTCCCCGTTGGCATCAGCTTCTACACGTTCCAGACGCTTAGCTACTCCATCGACGTGTTCCGCCGAAAGCTCGAACCCACTCGGGATTTCGTGGCATTCGCCGCGTTCGTGAGCTTCTTCCCACAACTTGTCGCGGGCCCAATCGAGCGAGCAACCAACCTGCTCCCACAGTTCGCGGTCAATCGATCCTTCGACCACCGCGCCGCCGTGGACGGCCTGCGCCAGGTCCTGTGGGGGCTGTTCAAGAAGGTCGTAATCGCGGACGGTTGTGCGGATTATGCCACTTCAGTTTTCTCCAATTCCGCAGACGCCTCGGGAAGCACTCTGGTCCTCGGCGCGTTCTTCTTTGCGATGCAGATCTACGGCGACTTCTCGGGCTATTCCGATATCGCCATCGGAACAGCTCGTCTATTCGGTTTCAGGCTCCGGAAGAACTTCGCCTTCCCCTATTTCTCACGTGATATCGCGGAGTTCTGGCGACGCTGGCATATCAGCCTGTCCACCTGGTTTCGAGACTACGTATACATCCCTCTTGGCGGGAGTATGGGCAGAACGTGGATCCGAATCCGCAACACCCTGCTCATCTTCGTGGTGAGTGGATTCTGGCACGGGGCCAATTGGACGTTCGTGGTCTGGGGACTGCTGAATGCGCTGTATTTCCTGCCTCTGATGCTTCGCCGGAGGAACCGGTCCCACCTCGGGGTCGTGGCTGAAGGGCGGGTGCTCCCGTCACTCCGTGACGCGGGCAGGATGCTGGCTACATTCTGCCTGACACTCGTTGCGTGGATCTTCTTCAGAGCGGACAGCATGGGGCATGCTGTTTCGTTCCTCGGGGGGATCCTGTCGCCGACACTTGTTTCGATTCCATCCCGTGCACCCAAGGCGATGCTCCTGCTGATTCCGTTGTTCCTGCTGGTGGAATGGCTGGGGCGTGAAGGTGAGCACGCTCTGGCGAACATGGGTTTGCGATGGCCCCGCGCGTTGCGATGGGCGATGTACTACGGGATCACTCTTATGACCATGGGGATGGCGGGAAGACCGCATGAGTTCATCTACTTCCAGTTCTGACGGCATGCCCGGGTTTCTTCGAAAGGTGCTCGTTTTTGGGGTGGTCCTCCTTGCCTACCTGGGCCTGATGTACGCCGTGAATTGCATGAGCGCCACCCTCAACGCCCCGCGCGCGGGGGAGACGATACTCATCGCCGGAGATTCTCACGTTGAGAGGGCGTTAAACCCTGAGCTCCTTGGTTCCGCTGAGAGCGTTGCGCAGAACATGGAGCCGTACTACGTCACCTACTGGAAGCTCAAGCGCATGCTTGCCGGCAGTCCGGTCAAAACGCTGATTCTCGGCCTCACACACCATCAACTTTCCGACTTCAATGACCTGAAACTCAGTCACCAGCGATGGGCGCCTGAGATGTTCCGGAGGATCTATGTGATCGAGGAGGCCGAGGCGGCGGCCCGACATGGGATCAAGGTGGATCGATCGGAACTCTGGCGGGCGAAATTCCGGAACATGTGCCTGTATCCCAAGTGGACGCATGATGCGTTTCTCGGCGGTTACACGAGCAGTAGCGATAGCCTGAGCCTCGACCAAGAGCACTCTCTGAAGCGCCATTTTCAACGCGATGGGGAGACGTGCGGCATCTCCACATACTCGCTCGCCTGTCTGGAGTCGATCGTCGACCTATGCACAAGATTGGGAATCCGGATCGTGTTCATTGCCCCCCCGGTTCACTCTTTGTATTTTGAGGGAATCCCTGAGGTCTTCATTCGGCGCTATGAGGAACTGACCGCCGACCTCAGGGCTCGGGGGCTTGAAGTCTGGGACTACACCCGGCTCCCCATGGAAGACAGCGGGTTCCTGAACTCGGACCACCTCAACGAGCGGGGAGCGAGGCAGTTCTCTCAGCTGGTGGCAACCCGGCTCCGAGAACCGAGGTAAGGGCCCGCGCAAGCATAACTTCGGGATTCGAGGGCTGCTGCATCCCGCCCTGCTGCGTTGCTCGTCGGTTGAAACCAGTAAGGTTGCGCGCTCCTCGCGCCTTGCCGGGCGGGCGCATCAGCGCTCTCGGTCCTGCGAACTTATTCTTGCGCGAGCCCTTGGGGCCCGCGCGCCCGGGTGCACACCTCGCTCTACGTCTTCCCGAACATCTTCGTGATGGTCCGGCCGACACCTCTCGCACGTACGGAGAATATCTTCCTGACCAGGGGAGCCGTGACCCGATGGACTCCGCAGCGGAAGCGCCGGGCGGTGGCGTTTCCGGTTCGGCGCCATTCCTCGAACCTCTCCTGGATGGTGGTACCCAGCACCGCCGCCCATTGGTGCAGGACCGAGTTTTCGTTGTGGAGCGAAGCCTTCTGCCTCCCGATTTCGACGGCACGCCGATAGATGTCCGCATCGGCCCGCAACGTCGAAAGGACCCGGGCCACGTCCGAAATCGTCGCAACTTCGAAGTAATCGACGCCCGGCTCGCCCCAGTAGCGATAGGCGGGTTCGGGGCCGAGCAGGGCCGGGCAGCCGGCCAGCCAGGCGTTCGTGAGCTTCGTCGCCGGTTTGGTTCGGATCCAGCAGCTGGATACGTCACGTATCGCCAGACAGAGATCGAGGTCCGAGTAGTCGTGCCAGGTCGCGGGTGTCTCGCGGAGCACGAACTCCACTCCCAGGTCCTCCATCTTCCCGCCGCCGCCCTTCTTGAAGACCTCCCCCAACTGCTCGAGATAACCCACGTAGCCCACGCGTTCAATCGTGGCGCCACGTCCCGGATCGCGCGGCACCAGGTTCGGCTGAGGCCAGTGATCGATCAGGCAGGTGTTCCTGCCGGTGGCCATGGCCGGGCTCTGGACGAGCAGGAAGTCGGCCCACCAGGTCATGGCCCGGTCTCCCTGCGCCACCACGATGAATGCTTCGTGGCTGCGTGGGGAACGGAGCAATGCCTCCGAGGTGCATACGTTGATGTACCCCGGTTCGAGGGTGTCGGCGATCCGCACGTCCAGCCCCGCGTTTCGCATCCGAAGGTAGGTCGAGACGATCCACGTGTTCTCGATCAGGTTCAGCCGTGAAATCGGCACCTCGGACAGCTCCATCCGGCTATCGGAACGCGACAATTCCGGCCAGCGTCTTCGGAGTTCGGTGGCGACGAAGAAGATCGTGCTCCCGGTCGCTCCTGGCGAACCGCCGATGTCCTCGATGAGGTCGAGGGCACGAAGGAACCGGGTCTCGCGCGGTGGCAAGGCGATCGGGCTCGTCGAACCCGCCGGAGCGTGGGGCTGCTTCATGTGGGCCTGTTTCCTCCATTCCTGGAACAGTTCCGGATCGGTGCGATCCCTCCCCGGCAGATACCGCAGTTACAGAAACGCGGGCTAGCGATGCGCGAGCACCACGCGCTTCAGCCGGAGCGCGGATTCCTCCTTGATCATGGGGCCGATGTCACGCATCGTGCTCCACAGTTGCACGGGAACGCGAGCCAGCTCCTTTTGCATCTCCTCGAGCGAATACCCCATGATCTCGAGCCGCTCGGTCCCCAACCAGCGCAGGTAGCGCTTCATCCACCGCTGACGGACGAGCGACGACATGGAGCCCTTCCACTTGTCGAGAGACCCGACGCTGACTGCCGAGTACTCCTTCACCCCGGTCGGATCACCGATCCTGCCCTTGAATTCCACCCCGACGAACGAGGAGAGAATCGTCTCGTCGAAATCCAGATCCAGATGTTCGAAGATGCCCCGCAGGACAGTCTCAGGCGAATGGACGAGGTCCTCATAACGCAGCGTTTGGACCCGGGGGTCTCCCCCCGTGGCGACAGCGATCAGCTGGTCCACGCCCTCGTGCTGCTGAGCATCCTGAACCCTGATCGCCCAGCGGTTCCTGCCCCGTCCGTAGAGCTTGACGACCGACGCGATCTGGGACAGGGGGTTCCGCCAGAGCACGAGGAATCGAGCGTCGGGGAACACCCGCAGCAGATCCCGCGCGATCAGGCAGTATGCCGGAGTCTTGTCCAGGAAGAACACCGACCCGTCCTCGGCGACCTTCTCATAGAGGCCGAGAGCGAAGCCCCTCACGGCATCGTCGAAGTCATCAGCGCCATTCGGCAGTTCCTGGCAGAACTCGGACACCGCCTGGGTCAGGACGTGCTGATCGTAGGCGGTGGCGACTCTCCTGCTGCGGGTGCCATGAAGCAGCGGCAACAGGATCCAGGGCTCCGCGACACTGCTGATGGCGGGATGAGAACAGAGCAGCCGCTGCAGAAGGGTGGACCCCGTTCGAGGCAGCGAAAGTATGAAAAGTGGGCGGATGCTCATGGCAATCGCTGTGAGTCAAACCGAAAAGATGCCGCAGGTCTACGATTTTGTGATTCACCCGGGGCGCACGGGCGGAGATTCGCTTCTCGGGGCCCTCCCTCAGCAGCAGTCGTAGTCCGGAGCGTCGGGCGAGGTGCCGGGATGGTCACGAACCACACCTTCTCCCCCCGTGTTTCCAACGCTGAACAGGAGCCGGTTTCCAAAGGTGAATCGGGGCTTCCACGGATCTTCATTCCAAGCGCTGAAGGGAGGGCTGGAATCACGCCGGCCGCCGGCGGGGTGACCCTTCCGGCGGCCGGTGTTGACTGACGCTGACCGGCTAGAAGAACAGCTCCATCTGCACGAAGATCCAGTCCGTGTCGTCGGACGGGCCCGTATCGGACAGGTACTCGCCGGCGAAGAAGTGGGAGTAGCCGAACCACAGCTTCAGGTGCTCTTCGAGCGTCACCTTGGCGTGGAGGTCGAGTTCCCAGCCCACCGACTTGCCCGGAGCCCTGAAGGTGTTCCGCATGCGGTATCCCTTGCCTCCGGCGTTGTACAGGGCATCCTTCGTGGTCATCACCCAGAAGTAATGCACGTCGGCGAAAACCAGCCAGTTGTCGGCCGGCTTGAGCTTCACGCGAAGCCGCGGAGAGCTGATGTTCTGGCGACCGACGGCGTCGATGTAACCCAGGTAGTAGTGACCGAAAGAGTAAAGCTGGTTCCAGGTGCCGCGCTTGCCGTCGGTCGGGTCATCATCACCGCTGGCCATGATCCAGGTCAGATCGAGGGTCGGCTTCCAGTCGACTTCCGTGAACGTGTAGGCCGCGCCCACTTCGAACATCCAGGCGCCGATATCGTCGCTGGCGTGGTTCCCGAACTGGTAGCCCCCTTCCGCCACGTACGTGAAGTCGCCGGCACTACCCTTGACCCGGGCGCCGAGCGTCCAGAGCTTCTCGTGGCCCTTCCGGCCGTCTTCGCCGACGATATCATCGGCGTCGTTGTTCCGGCGATAGAGCAGATACAGATCGAAGACGTTGTCCTCGACGCCCTTGTAGGAGGTGTACAGCCCGGCGAAGTCCTCGTTCTCGTCGATCCCGGTGGTGAGCATCCGCTCGTCGATGCGGGTGTAGAAGAAGTGAATGAAGTATTCCTCATCCTCCCACATGAAATTAGCGCCGTCCCAGGACCGCCCCACGTTGCTCCAGTCGAGGTCCGAAATCAGTCGCTGATCGCCGTACTTCATCTGGAAACGCCCCGCCCGGAACGTCAGATTCCCGAACAGATTGTTGATGTCGATGAAGCCCTCGAGGAGGTCCACCCCTGCCGTGTCGGCGATGACCTGGTGCTCTTCGCCGAAGATCCGGCTGTCCTGCAGCTTGATGAATGCCCGGAAGTTCTCGGTCACACTCAGATCGAAGAAGAGCCGGGTCCGGAGCAGCGCAAACTCCAGGGTGTCCTTGTTGCAGTCGTCGAAGTTGCCGTTGTCGCGCCCCTCGAGCCGGACGCGAATGGCGCCGCCGATCACGAGGTTCAACATCCCGGGCGCCTTCACATTCGAGTTGGACGCCTGCTCGATCAGCGCCTCCAGGCTCTCCTCGTCGAGATCGGCGAGTGGGTCATCCGCCCTGGCCTCGAGCTCCTTCACGCGATCGCGCAGGGCTCGAAGCTCGCCCTGCATCTCCTTCATGGTCTGGCCGTCCCCTCCTTCCGCGAACAGCGGCGCGGAGAACAGGCACAGCACCAGCAGGGTGATTGCCAGTTTTGAGACTTTCATGACTACTTGGCCTCCGGTAGTGGCATCTCGTAGTAGGTCTTGTAGTGTTCGCGGAGCTGATCGGCCTCAGCCGCATCCATGCCGTCCATCCAGGCGTGCTCCGGTGCACTGAGGACCTCTTCCACGAGCTTCGTGAGTTCCTCGTCGTTTTCCTCCTCGGCGAGGTGCAGCACCTTGGGGATGAACTTGACGTAGAAGTGCTTGGAAACCTCGTAGCTGCCATGCCAGTGGGTGTAGTCCGGGCCCATCATCGAGGCGCCGTGCCGCATGCGCCGGCCCTCGTGGTGCCAGAGCTCGAACCAGATGTAGCTGAGCTCGTTGGCAAAGCCCTTCTTCCCCGGCCTGGCGAGGTAGCCCTTGTCATTGATGTGCTTCATGATCCTGATGCCCGGCCTGGCGAACTTCTCGTTGTAGAGGAGCACGAGGGCATCGAACTGCTCGTAGAAACCCTCGATGTGGGTGGTCGAGTGACAGGCCGCACAGACCGCCTGCATCCTGGCGCGCTTCTCATCCCACCGGACATCGGATTTCTCCGTCTCGCCCTGTTCATTGATCGTGGCGGTGTGCGACGTCGTGACGACGCTCAACGGCGGACGCAAGGTCCAGCTGATGCGCAGTCCCACGTCGTGGTTCACCGGCTGGACGCCATCGGCGGTACGGTAGGCGGACATGTGGCAGGTCGCGCAGGTCGGAGCCGCGGAGTAGTCATCCCCCACGATCCAGTCCGGGTCGTCGAGGTTCATCTCGTTTTGCTGGTTCCGGAAAGCAATGCCGTGCTTGCTCTCGTTGTAGATCTCGATCTGCGGGTGGTCCGGCCCCATGTGGCACTTGCCGCAGTTTTCGGGCTGGCGCGCCAGCGCCTTGCTGAACGTGTGCCGTGAGTGGCAAGCGTTACAGGTTCCGAGCGAGCCGTCCGGGTTGAAGCGACCGATACCACTGTTCGGCCAGGTCATCGGATCGATCCTCATGGGGGTGTTCGGCTTGGGCGCCCTGGTCTTGAAGGGGGCCCACTGCACATCGACCTTTGCTGAGATCTTCTTCTTCAGCTCGTCCTTGTACTTCATCATTCCCTTCAGGTCGGTGTTGTTCTCGGCCATGACCTCCTTCATGGACTCGCCCACGATGTCGCGGAGGTCGATCTCGAACTCCGAACCGTCCGTGAACTCCTTGCTGAAGGCGAGCTGGCTGCCGTGACACTGCTTGCAGCCGAGCACCGCGTTCGGACCGCCGGCGACGAACTCACCGAGCATGTTGTCCTTGCTGTGCAGGATCATGCCCGCGGTGTTGTGGTGGCTGGCACCGAACTCGACGGCTTCCCTCGGGTGACACTCCGCACAGATGTTCGGCGTAACGATGGAAGTGACGTAGGCGCCTTCGTGACGCCAGGCCATGATGTTGTCCTTCTCGACACCATGGCATCCCATGCACCCCACGCCCTTCTCGGCATGCTTGCTGTCCGCCCATTCCTGGACGATACCCGGGGACTTTCCGTGCTCGCCGCCGTGACAGTCGATGCAGGCGGCGCTGTCGTCGGTCACGAGGGCCGACAACTGCGCCAGGCCCATTTCGCCGGGCGTCAGTTGCCGCCGGCGCTCCTGGTCCGCCACCATCAGCAAGGCGGCGACAAGGCAGAGACCCAGGACGAAGATCACTACTCTTTTCGTATTCAGAGACATTGTTCTCTCTCCGGTCAGGGGACCATGGCTTCCCAGACGGTGAACATGAGGAACCAGAGGAAGCCGACGATTCCCACGTAGACAGGAAGGTTCCGGCCTGGGGCGATGCGCTCGAGAACGCGATCGATCCAGGGCCACAGGAAGAGAATGGCCATTATGATCCCGGTCAGGACGACGCTCACCTCGAGGGAAGTGAGCCCCATCATGCCGGGACTGACCTTCAGCAGACGGAACTGGAAGTAGAAGAACCACTCGGGCTTGATGTGATCCGGCGTCACCAGCGGGTTGGCCTTGTCCCCCATTTCAGCCGGGAAGAGCAGGGTCAGCAGGGTCAGCAGGAAGAGCAGCCCGGTTCCGATCATCAGCTCGGTGAGAGCGTGGTCGGGGAAGAAGTTGAAGTGCTTGCTGTCGTCCGGCTTGCCGCCGTCGCTGAACTGCTTGTGGTACACAATCGCGACGAAGACCAGGCCGCCGAAAGCGAACAGGGCGAGTTTCCAGAGCATCGGGTTTCCGGCTTCCGCGAGGAGCAGGTCCCGGATGATCTTCCCGAGGATCAGCATCAGCGCGGTGATGAAAACGTAATACCCCGAGAGACTTCTTCGGATCAGGCCGTAGGCTCCCGCGCCAAGGCCGCCGGCGAGGATCAGAAACACGATCCAGGAGGTTCCCGGGAGCAACTGGTAGCCGACGAAGTCGAAAATCGTCCCGGAGATCGCCGCCCAGAACATCAGGAGAGCGCCAAGTGCTGCGAAGCCGGCGAAGATGGTCGGAACGAACCGGCCGATGCCGCCGCTCTCTTCGATCTGATCGAACTCGTACTCGGTGACCCCGTGCAGACGAACGAACGTCAGGTGCAATCCGAGAATGCCGATCATCATGGCCGGCAGGATGCCCACGTGCAGCAGGAACAGCCGGGTCATCGTCTGCGGACCGATTTCGGGGCCTCCTCGCAGCAGGGTCGCCATCGGCGGGCCGAGCAGCGGGACCGACTCGGTCAGGTTCGCGGCCACCGTCGCTCCCCAGTAGGAGAGCTGCTCATACACCAGCGAGTATCCGGTGAACCCGAGTGCCAGCGTCATCATCAGCAGCAGCACCCCGAACACCCAGTTGAGTTGGCGCGGATGGCGATAGGCCCGGGTGAAGAACACTCGCAGCACGTGCAGGATCAACGCGGCGATCATCAGGTACGCGGACCACTTGTGCACGCTCCGCAGGAACCAGCCGAACGGCACGGTGTGCGTGATCTTCTGCACGCTCTCGTAGGCGCCTTCGGCCCCGGGCTGGTAGTAGAAGGTGAGCAGCAGGCCGGTGGTCAGTTGAATGAGGAACAGGTAGGCGGGGGTGCCACCCAGACTGAACCACCATCGCTTGAGATGCTGCGGCACCGGCTCGTTCGAGAACTGGCGAAGCCGATCCCAGTCGAGTGGCATGAGCGCCTCCCAACCGGTTGCTCCGGAGTGGGATCCGGTCTTCTCGTTGGAAGCCATCTCAGGACTCCTTGATCATCACGAACACCTTGCCCTCGGTGACCCGGGTTTCCAGTTGAGTGAGATTCTGCCCGGCTTCGGCCGGGGGACCCGCGGTGGCCTTGCCGTCCGGATCGAAGACCCCCATGTGACAGGGGCAGAAGAAGTGGTTCTCCGACGCCACCCAGTGCACCTTGCAGCCGAGGTGCGGGCACACGTCCGAGAGAACCCGGAAGCTCTTCTCGCCGGTGCGCGCCATCACGAATGTCTCACCGTCGGGCGTCCGAATGGTCTTGCTCTCGCCAATCTCGAGTTGCCCGGTGGTCCCCACGAACATCTCGCGCATGGGCACCTTGTCCCCGAGCGGCACCAGGTAGCGGAGGAAGTACACCGCGCCAAGGCCGTAGCCGAGCGCCACTCCACCCCACATCAGGGCCGAGATGAGGAAGCCGCGACGGTCTTCCGTCTTCGCTTCTTCAGTCATGCATCACCTCTTGTCTTCCGGGCGACCACCAGTAGATCGCCGGAGGTTCCCGCATTGAAGGGTGCGTTGTCGAACCCACCCGTAGCGCGCTCGACCGTCAGGCCGAGGGCGTTCAGTTCCGCTTCGAGCCAGGGCAACTCCACCGGCCACAGCTCGGAGCGAAAGTGGCGTTGCGAGACTTCGTCTCCCGCCCAGGACACCGCGATCACGTGCAGCACCACCCGCTCGGGCTCCACCTCGAACAGCTTCAGGAACAGGTGGCGCCGCGGGCCGTCCTTGACCTCCCGCACGGGCCGGAGACCGCCGCCGCCGGCGAGAAGCTTCGAATAGTTCAGGCAGTGCAGGACGAGCAGGCCACCCTTTTGAACCGATGCGGCGAGTCCCGCCAGGCTCTCCCGGACAGCGTCCTCGGTGCCCGCGACGGGGAGGGAATTCCCGAGCACCAGAACCGCCTCGCGGGGAGACAGGTGCCCGGGGAGGCCGGCGAAATCGGTGACCGCCAGCGTGGCGCCCTCACCGAGCCGCAATCGTGCGCGCTCGACCATCCGGGGAGAGATATCCGCGCCGGCAACATCGAAACCGGCCTCTTCGAGCGCGACCAGGTGCGCGCCGGTCCCACAAGCGGCATCGAGCACCCCGGTGAGCCCTTCGGCACTCAGGATCCCGGCGAGGAACCCGATTTCACGAGGGAGCCGCCGATCCCAGTCGGTGAGGAGGTCATAGAGATCCGCGAGCGAATCGAATGCGTCGGTTCGATTCATCCGCGACCTCCTTGCGGGTTGCCCGGCCCGCGCCGATGATGCCCTCTGCCCATGCCGGAACGGGGAGCACACGCCGTACCATTCGCTGAAATATGGGGTTACGTCCTGCAACGGTTGCAATGCAACGCCCGCTCTGCAACACTGATGTTGCGTGCAACCATGAACCAAGAAAACGAGAACTACCGGAGCAACCTCGACGCAATTCTTGAGATTGTTCCTTCCGGCCTCTTCACGCTCGACCACGAGATGCGGGTCCGATCCATGAACCACACCGCCGAGCGACTCCTCGGGCTGGGGTCGGGAGAGGGATTCGGCCTGACCTGCAAGGATATCCTCGTTCCCCACGTCTGCACCGAGGACTGCGCCTTTCGCAGATCACTGAATGAGGGGGTCCTGCAACGGGACTGGGCAGTGAAGGTCCGACTGAGAAAAGGGGGCCGCCGGGAACTCCTGTTCAGCACCGCGTTTCTCGCCGCGGGGGACGATCGGGACGGTGAAGTCGCGGTTTCCATCAAGGACATCACCGAGGTGGAGAGTCTGCGGCGCGCGCTGCACGAGCGCTGGGTCTTCCACGGCCTGGTCTGCGCTTCGGGGGAGATGAAGGAGGTCGTCACACTGGTCAGGGAACTGGCCCCCTTCGATTCCACAGTCCTCATCCTCGGGGAGTCCGGCACCGGCAAGGAGGTCATCGCCAGGGCGATGCACGAGGAGAGCAAGCGGCGGGGGAAACCGTTTGTAACCGTGAACTGCTCCGCCTACTCCGAAGGCCTGCTGGAGAGCGAACTCTTCGGACACGTGGCCGGTTCCTTCACCGGCGCCATGCGTGATCGCCAGGGCCGTTTCGAATCGGCCAACGGCGGCACGCTGTTCCTCGACGAGATCGGGGAGGTCTCGCCGGCCATCCAGGTGAAGCTGCTGCGCGTCCTCCAGGAACGGGTCATCGAGCGGGTGGGCGACCAGACGCCGATTCCCGTGGACATCCGGGTCGTGGCGGCCACGAACCGGGATCTTCGAAACGAGGTCATGATCGGCAACTTCCGCGAGGATCTCTTCTACCGCTTGAACGTCATCACGGTGGACGTGCCACCGCTTCGGGACCGCAGAAACGACATCCCGGCCCTGACCGAACACTTCCTGCCCCGTTACGCCGGGGAGACCGGCAAGAAAGTGGACAGCGTGTCGGAAGAGGCGATCGAAATCCTCCTGCGCCACGACTGGCCGGGGAACGTCCGGGAACTCGAGAATGCAATCGAGCACGCCGTCGTGCGCAGCCGCAGCCCGATCATCCTGCCGAAGGATCTCCCGCAGGAAGTGCGCGGCGGCCGCCCGGAGGTGACCGGCATGGGGAGCGAATCCCGGATTGATGCGGCCATGGACGCCGCCGGCGGGAAGGTGGGCCGGGCCGCGGAGATCCTCGGGGTGCACCGCACGACCCTGTGGCGGTGGCTGAAGAAGAACGGGCGCAACTGACCCCCTGGAACCGCCGAAGCTCGATTCCTCGCGGCACTCCCGGTGGGCACGGCACGGTCGGGACCAGGCCCGCCCCTCCGCCCGCGGATCAGTCCGGCCGGGCCCGGTTCCGCCCCTCAGGCCGCATCCGTACCGGCAGGTAGACCGCGAACCTCGTCCCCGCCCCCACCTTTGAACTGACGGCGATTCTCCCACCGTGGTTCTCCACGATGCGGTACGTCACCGACAAGCCGAGTCCCGTGCCCTCCCCGGTTTCCTTGGTGCTGAAAAACGGGTCGAAGATACGGACCAGGTCGGCCTCGGCGATACCCGGTCCGCTGTCGATCACCTCGACGCGAATACCGAAACCATGGCCGTTCACATCGTCCACCGTGCGCGTCGAAAGACTCAGCCGCCCCTCCCCCCCCATGGCCTCGGTGGCATTGGCGATCAGGTTGACGAAGACCTGCTGCACCTGGTCCTGATCGGCCTCGATCTCCGGGAGATCTTCGGCGTATTGACGGTTGATTTCCACGGTCCCGAACTTGGGTTGGTACTTCATCAGGCAAAGCGTCCGGTCCAGCATGTCGTTGATGTCCAGTTGCTTCCGGACGATTTCACCACCGCGCGCGAACTCGAGGAGGCCCCGCACGATCCGGCTGCAACGCTCCGCCTCGTGGATGATCGTGTCCAGGTCCTCCCGTTGCCGTCCCTCCTCCGGAATAGTCTTCTTCAGCAGGTGGGCGAAAGTGATCACTCCGGTCAGCGGATTGTTGATCTCGTGGGCGACGCCCGCCGCCATCTGCCCGATCGCCGCCATCTTCTCGGATCGCAGCATCTGGACCTGCGCCTTCTCGAGTTCCGCCGTCTTCTCCGCGACCTTCTGCTCGAGTTGCTCCGCGAAATCGCGGATCTCCTCCTGGGCCTCGGCCAACTGCGCCGTCATCTCGTTGAAAGCGCCCGCCAGCCGGCCCAATTCGTCCCGGCGTCGCTCTGGAATGCGGTAGTCGAGGTTCAGCAGGCCGACCTTCCGTGTCCCGTCCAGCAGCGTGGTCACCGGGTGGTGGACGAAGTGGTGGATGAGCAGGGCCACGACCCCGATCATCAGCCCCACGCCGAGAATCCCGGAGATGGCCAGCGTCCGCCGGTGAAAGACGATGTCGTCGTCGAGACGCTGCAGCGAGACCACCACATCCAGGATACCGAGCACGGTCTGGTCCTCGTGGCAAGCGGTACAGTTCTTCTCCTTCTCGTTGTAGATGGGGTTGATCACTCCGAGGACGCGGTGCCCCATCCGGCCTTCCTTCGCCGGGGTGTAGAAGAACCTGCTGCGATCCGTGTATGCTCTCGGGCGAAGCTCCTCGGACGAGGTGTGGCATTGCCTGCAACTCTCCGTGTCCTTCGCCACGGTCCGCCCCAACTCGGTGGGATCCGATGAGTACTGGATCCGGCCGACGGCATCGTAGATCCGCACCCCTTCGAGTTCATCCCGCTTGCCGATATCGATGATCACATCGTGGATGGCCCCCCGGCCCGCCGCCCCCTGCAGCATGGAGTGGGTCAGGCTGTTCTTGATGGTGTCCGAGAGGAGATTGGCCTCCTCCCGCTTGATCGCGAGCAGAGCATGCTCGTGGTGGGCCATGGAAAAGTAGAGGAACAGGCTCAGCCCGACCCCGAGCACCCCCCCGACGGTGACCGCCAGGCGGAATCCCAGGGACCGGAAAAGGGACCTCCGGTAGCTCGTCTCATTCATCACCCCGATCCTCCACGGAACGCCCCCGGAATCCCAGTCAGTTCAACCCGCGCTGCCGGGATTACCGATCCTCGTGACGGAATTCCCCACATACCACCAATGTCACGCGCAGGCACCACGAACGCATCCCGCTGGCTCAAAACGACTTGAATCGAAGGCCCCAACGAGCACGACATTTGCTGTGAGGTTGGCGGAATGACAACGACACTCGGAATCTCAAGCGCCTCACTGATAGCAGCCAACCTCTTTCTCCTCGCTGTGGTCCTGGTCCCGCTCCTTCTCGTCGGCGCCGCCATCCTGGGGGAGGCCGTGGCTCGATTCCGGCGCCGCCGCAACATCGTCTGGGTGGAGTTGAAGGGAGTGGGGCGAATCCCGGTGCTCAAGGACTAGTGTCTTGTCAGGCTGTCGGGGTATGACGCACTCGCGCGGGGCACGCCGTCCGCCCTCCGCCTGCTGGCACGAGTTTCTCGCCATCGCCCGCGATCGAATGGGCAGTCGCGGCGCATCGCGGCACCGGATCTCCCCAGAAATGGCAGAGCTACCTCCCCGGCCTCTCGATGCCGTACTTCTTGATCTTCTCGTAAAGCGTCGAGCGATCGATGCCGAGGACCACCGCCGCGGACTTCACATTCCAGCCGGTCTCCGCCAGGACCGCGGGAATGACCCGTTGCTCCACCTCGGCCAAACTCAAATTCACCGGCGGCACAAAGCCGCCTCTGGCCCTTCGCACGCCGCTCTGCAGGAAATCGAAGGAACTCCCGCAGAGCTTCTCCTTCCCGCACGTCGCCATCGCCCGCTCGATGGCGTTTTCGAGTTCGCGGACATTGCCCGGCCAGTCGTGGTCGAGCAGGACCCGGAGGGCGCCTTCGGTGATCCCTCTCGTCGGAACGGAGAGTTCGATCGCCAACCGGCTCACAAAGTGGCGGGCGAGCAGCGGGATATCCTCGCGCCGGTCGCGCAGCGGCGGCAGGTTCATGCTCACCACGTTCAACCGATAGTAAAGATCCTCGCGAAACGCTCCCTCTTCCACCGCCCGCGGCAGGTCCCGGTTGGTTGCGGCGATCACGCGGACATCCACCGAGATCTCCTCCGCCCCCCCCACCCGGAAGAAGCTCCGCTCCTGCAGGACCCGCAGCAGATCCAACTGGAGCTTCGGGGGAATATCGCCGATCTCATCGAGGAAGATCGTACCGCCGTCGGCCTGTTCGAACTTGCCGGTCTTCCGTGACAACGCACCGGTAAACGAGCCCTGCTCATGCCCGAACAGCTCCGATTCGAGCAGAGTCTCGGCGAGCGCGGCACAGGAAACGTGTACGAAGGCCCCTTCCCTGCGCTCTCCCGCCTGGTGGATCGCCCGGGCCACGAGTTCCTTGCCGGTGCCGCTTTCTCCGAGAATCAACACGGTACTCTTCAGTCCGGCCACCTTGCGAATCAGGTCGAAGATCTCCGCCATCCGGTCGTTCTTGCTGATGATGTCGTGAAACTCGAATCGGCGGGCGAGCTTCTTCCGGAGATAGACGTTCTCGCGCTGGATCGCCTTCAACTCGAGGATGCGCCGGGTGAGCAACGAACTCTCCTCCGGGTTGAAGGGCTTGACGATGTAGTCGCGAGCGCCGAGCTTCATCGCCTCGACCGCGGTGTCCACGGTGGCGTAGGCGGTCATGATCACGATCTCGGTCTCCGGCCGCAGCGCCTTGATCTGCGCGAGGGTGTCGATACCGCTCATCCCTCCCGGCATCTTGAGATCGATAAAGCAGACGGCGAAGTCCTTCTGCCTGACCAGCTCGACCGCCTCCGGGCCGTTCCCGGCGTCATCCACTTCATAGCCATCCTCGGTCAGCCACGCGGAAAGCGAATCCCGCATCGAGGGCTCGTCATCCACCACGAGAATGCGAAAGGGCTCGTCCATCACTCTGCCTCCGAATTCGATCGCACCCGGCCCGGCAGGCGAACGGTGAAGGTCGTCCCGTCCTCCGGGCTGCTCGCTACCTCGATCGTTCCGCCGTGGGTCTCCACGATCCCGTAGACCACGGCGAGGCCGAGGCCGATGCCCTTCCCGTCTTCCTTCGTCGTGAAGAACGGGTCGAAGACGCGGGTCAGGTTCTCCGCATCGATGCCGACGCCCCGATCCGCCACGGTGAGCACCGCTCCGCTCTCCTCGCCGGGGCTGGTGCGCAGTACGACGACCTGCCCTTCCCGGGAAGCATCGGCGGCGTTCTGCAGCAGGTTCGTCACCACCTGCTGGATCCGCTGTGCGTCGCAAGGGATCCGGGGGAGGTCCGGATGAGGATGAAACTCGGCCCGCACCCCATTCTCCGCCAGACGATATCCGGTGGCCTCGATCGTCCGCCGGACCACTTCGTTCAGATCCTCCGGTGTGTCGGGCGAAGCGGACCGGCGGGAGAATGCGAGCAGGTCTGTGACGATCCGGCCGGCGCGGGACGTCTCGCTGACGACACATGACAGGTACCGGCGAAAGTCCTCGACGCGATCCGGCGGAATCCCATCGTCGCCCATCAGCCTCATCATCAACGCCCCGTAGTTCAACACACCGGAGAGGGGGTTGTTGATCTCGTGGGCGACGCTCGCCGAGAGGCGCCCGAGCGAGGCCAGCCGTTCGCTCTGCCCGAGCCTGCGCTGCGCTTCCTGGAGTTCGAGGGTCCGTTCCGCCACCTTCCGCTCGAGGTTCCGGGTGAAATCCTCGATCTTCACATGGGCGCTCCGCAGCTGCACGCGCATGGAATCGAAAGACTTGCCCAATTCTCCGAGCTCATCCTTGGATCGAACGACGATGGGTTGGTCGAGGCGCATGGCGGCGACGTGCTCCGTCGCCTCGATCAGCGTCGTGATCGGACGATGCACGAAGTGCCGGGTGAAGAACACGACAAAGGCCGCAATCAGGACCACCGAGACCACCGTCACGAGCACGGCCCGGGTGCGGATGCCGGCCACCTCCTCGTCCAGGCGATCGAGCGGCACGGAGATGTCGAGGACGCCGAGCACGTGGATGCCCTCGGGATGCGCGTGGCAGCTCGCGGTGCTGCAGGCGGGTTCGTTGTAGATCGGCGTGATGTACCCGAGCAGGTGGTGGTCATTCTCCCGAAACTCCCGCACGCGGGTGTGGACCTTCGGCTTCACCAGGGGCTTGCCCGCCGCGTGACAGATGTCGCAGGCTTCCGCCCCCTGATTCACCATCGTCCCGGCATCGGGTCCGGTGGAGAACGTGATCCGGCCCACCTTGTTGAAGATCCTCACGCGCCGGACCCCCTCCTGGCTCCCGATGGTCCGCATGACCTGATAGGCGGACTCGCGCTGGTCGTCCAGCATGGCGTGCCAGGTGGCGCCGGTGATGGTATTGGAGAGGCGATCGGTGCCCTGGATGACCTCATCGAGGAGCTGTTGTTCCTGAATCCGGGCGTTGACATAGGCAAAGATACCGACGACCAGCAAGACGATCGCGGTCACGGAAAGGATCAGTTTTGGTGCCAGTCCTCGCGGCATCCAGCCCGTATTCATCATGATGGCCCACGACCTGAGGGGCGGTCGCGGCGCATCGCGTCGTCGGTCTTCCTGGCGCTGCATCCGCGCCCGCCTCCTCAGATACACCTGGTTGTGACTGCAATCCCAGACTACTGCGCAGCCGATCCGTCTCTCCGAGGATTCGGAGCATCCCGAATCCCGACACCGAGCCGAATTCGATGAATTTCACAACACCCGCGTAGAGCAACTCGCCATACTCTCCCAGGGCCTTTCCCCACAGGCACTTAGGAGCAGCCGCCGGATGCCCCGGCCGCAGTCGTCGCATTCTTCAACACTCGTCTGGATTTCAGACATCGACATGCCGCTGATGTAAATCATTCCTTTATAGCAACTTAGAAAAATCTCCATCTTTGCCTTTCCATTGGTCACTGCTTTGCTGAGGGCAGGGTGGAGCAAACATGATGACGAATAACGGAAAACCGGACAAGCACGGCAGCCAGCCCATCATTCCCAGGGGCGAAATCCCCTGCGTATGGATGACCGCGGGCGTCCTGAGCTTCAGGCTCTGCGATCGCAGACTCGCCTGCCGCGAGTGTCCGCTCGAGCATGCCCTCAGAAACACTCCGGAGGTTGCCGCAAGGGCGCCGGAGTCCAACCCGCGTCGGACCACCCCCGGGGGATGCCGGGTCCCGCCCGGACGGTTCTTCCACGCCGGGCACACCTGGGTGCGCCTCCTCCCCGGCGGCGAGTTCGAAGTCGGACTCGACGATTTCGGGGGGCGCGTCGCGGGGAAGGTGGAGCGAGTGAGCCTGCCGAGCACCGGGGATCACCTGACGATCGGCGAGTCCTCGGTGGGCATCGTCGGCCGGAAGACCGAGGTCAAACTTCGGGCGCCCTTCACCGGAGGGGTGAGCGGAGCGAACCGCTCCCTCGAGTCCGACCCGATGCTGGTGCGCCGCGATCCGTACAAACGCGGCTACCTGTACCGGGCCAGGCCGAGCGACCCCGCCCGGGCGCTGGCCGAGCTCATTCCGGGCGAAGCAGCTTTGGGCTGGGTAACGGAGCAGGAGATTCTGCTGCGCGCCCTGGTCGACATCGCGACCGTCCGGGCCGGCGCGACCTTCACGATGAACGACGGTGGACTGCTATCAGACGACCTTCTGGCCGGGGTGCCTCCGGTCAAGGCCGAGCGCATACGCAATTGGATCTTCAGCGCCCCATTGACGGGGCGGGAAGCGAGAGAGAGATGAGTGCAATCTTTATCGTGGGACTGATCGCGGTCCTGCTCATGACAGACTGGATTTTCCAGATGATCCGTGCGAAGCGGATGGGGACGGCGGCCGCGCCCGCTCCGCTGCCATCGCTCGTGGATCTGGCCCCGGACCCCGGCTCGTTCCACGCCAGGGGCCACACCTGGGTACGCATCGCCGATGACGGCCGCGTCCGTATCGGCATGGACCGTTTCCTCCGCCACGCGATCGGGAATGCCGACCGGGTCGAGCTTCCCGAGTCCGGTCGGAGGATCCGGAAGGGCGAGCCGCTCCTGACCGTGGTCAAGGGCGACCGTAAGCTCGCGCTTTCAAGCCCCGTGAGCGGCGACGTCGTCGCGACGAACGGGAGCAAGTCCGGACTGCGAACCGGCGAGTGGACCGTGTGCGTCGAGCCCATCCGCCTCGGTGCCGATCTCAAGGACCTCCGGATCGGCGAGGAGGCCGTGGACTGGATCCGGAAGGAAGCGGCGCGTTTCCGCGAGTTCATCGTGGACGGCTTCGCCGCCGCGCCGGCGATGGCCACCCTGCCCGACGGTGGTGAGCCCGCCAACGGTGTCCTGAACCTGCTGCCGGAAGAGCAATGGACCGAGTTCGAAGCTGAGTTCCTCGCCGAAGACGACTGAGGGAGATCAGGTATCGCCATGAGTTACGCACTTCTATACGACGGAACGGAATGTGTGCAGTGCGGAGTCTGCCTGACCGCCTGCAAGATGATGTGGGATCTGCCGGAAGAGGTCGATGTGGACCGTCTCTCGGAGAACACCCTGACCACCCTCGAGGTGCATGACGGACATCCCGTCCGCAAGATGTGCATGCACTGCGACGAGCCGGCCTGTGCAAGTGTCTGCCCGGTCGGCGCCCTCGAGAAGACGAAGGAAGGCCCGGTCAACTACCACCCCGACAAGTGCATCGGCTGTCGGTACTGCATGATGGCCTGCCCGTTCTCGATCCCGAAGTACGAGTGGTCGAGTGCCCTTCCGCGAGTCCGGAAGTGCGTGATGTGCTTTGACCGCGTGGAGAAGGGCAAAGTCCCGGCCTGCACGCTTCCCTGCAAGGTCGGAGCGATGAAGTTCGGGGATCGGGATGAGCTTCTCGCCGAGGCGAAGCAGCGCATTCGCAACAACCCGGACCGGTACTACGACCACATCTACGGCGAGAAGGAAGCGGGGGGCACCGGGGTCCTGTACATCGGCGCGGTGGCGCCGGAGAAGCTCGGCCTGCCGATGACGGTTCCGACGGAGCCCCTTCCGCAGTTCACCTGGCGTGTGCTCGAGAAGCTCCCGGGCGTCGTGGCCGTGGGTGCGTCCTTCTGCATGGGGATGTGGTGGCTGATCAACCGCCGCGACAAGATCCGGGAAGAGGACCTCGAGGCCATCACCACCGGCCGTTCCACCGCGGAAACAGGGCACGAGCTCGAGGAGGTGCAGTCATGAGTGGCCCGATCCACCTCCGCCAGGGAATCCAGCTCCCCCTGGCCGGGGGCTTCACCCTTCCCCGCTTCTTCTTCTGGAAGTCTCTCGGGGCCGTGATCCTGGCCGTCGGAATCTACGCCACCATCACGCGGTTCTGGTACGGCCTCGGCGCCACGACGAACCTGACCGACCAGACGCCCTGGGGGATCTGGGTCGCGTTCGACGTGCTCTGCGGTGTCGGCCTCGCCGCCGGTGGCTTCACCATCACCGCGGCGGTCTATCTCTTCGGGCTGAAGCACCTCCGCCCGATCGCCCGGCCCGCCGTGCTGACCGCCTACCTCGGTTACACGCTGGTCAGCGCCGGGCTCATCTTCGACCTCGGAAAGCCCATGAACATCTGGCACCCGCTGGTCATGTGGAACCCGCACTCGGTGATGTTCGAGGTGGCGTGGTGCGTAATGCTCTACTCCACCGTGTTGACGCTCGAGTTCAGCCCGATGCTCTTCGAGAAGCTCGGCTGGCACAAGCCCGCGGCGGTGGTGAAGAAGCTGACCATCCCGCTGGTGCTCGCCGGCGTGCTGCTCTCGACGATGCACCAGTCGTCGCTGGGTTCGGTCTTCCTCATCATGCCGACGAAGCTGCACCCGCTCTGGTACTCCTCCATGCTGCCGGTGTTCTTCTTCGTCTCCTCGATCGCCGTGGGACTCGCCATGGTCATCTTCGAGAGCTACCTCTCCTATCGCTTCCTCGGCCACCGGCTCAAGAAGGACGTTCTGATGAGCGTGGCTCGCGGCGGCGTGGTGGTCCTCGGCGTCTACCTGATGCTGCGGATCGTGGACATGCTCTACCGGGGCGTCTTCCCCCTGCTCTTCGAGCCCGGGATCGAAGCCCCACTCTTCATCGCCGAGTTGGTCGGCGGCGCGCTGATCCCGATGCTGCTGTTCGCGAACTACCGGGTCCGCCAGAGCCGCAAGGGCCTGTTCTTCGCGGCGACACTGGTCGTCCTCGGCTTCGTCCTCGGCCGCCTGAATGTCGCCCTGACCGGCTTCGAGGCGAGTTCGGGAGAGTCGTACTTCCCGTCCTGGCAGGAGCTCTCGATCACCCTGATGCTGGTCGTCGTCGGCTTCATGGCCTTTGGCCTGGCCGCCAAGCACCTCCCGGTCTTCGGAAGCCACAAGGCACATTAGCCAGTTCACTGGAAACGGGGGTCACCCCCCTTCTCAACGGGCCCGGTCGAAAGACCGGGCCCGTTGTCGTCCCGGTATCAGATTTCCAGCATCTTCCGCTCAATGCCGATGCGGCGCCCCGACTACCCGACAAGGCGGGCGCACTCGGAGCACAGGGTCGCCCGCTTCAGATCCACCTCTCCTGCGTTCGTCGAGGCCCGCATCGCGCAGTCCGGGTTTCGACAATGCACGAGGCCGAAGGTGTGGCCGACCTCGTGGAGAGCCTCCTTCACCGCGCGCTCGATCAGGAGGGACGGGTCCGGCGGGAGGCCGTAGAACGTCGGGCGCAGCCGGGCCAGCGAGAAGACTGCTCCAGGGCCACCGACCTGGGCCTCGCCGAACACGAAGGTCAGGATGGGGATGAAGAGGTCGCCCTCGGTGACTCCCAGGATGCGATCGCCTTCTCCGGGCCCGGCGGTTTTCACCAGAAGATCCAGCAGAGGCGTCGAGTGGTACTGGCCCCGCTCCTCATCCCACACCTCCTCCGGATCCACCGGAAGAGTGGCCAGTTCCACCGTGAGCGGCAGCACGGCCTCGATTCCCTCCGCCACCGCCGGGATCAATCCCCGGTCGAGCGCCGAAAGCGGTGAGAGGAGCAACCGGGGCATGCGGCCTATCCCCGCTTCAGGTCGTACTTCTTGATCTTGTTGTAGAGCGTGACGCGGTCGATCTCGAGTTCCCGGGCGGCTCGGGAGACGTTGCCGCCGTGCTCGTCGAGGACGCGCTGGATGTGGAGTTTCTCCATGGAGGCGAGGGAGGTGGCGCCGGGAGGGGGAGCGACGCCGGCGGAACCGGGAGCAGTGAGCGGCAGATCCTTCGCCAGGATGACCGGCGGCACCCCCACGACCAGCGCACGCTCCAGCGCGTTCTCCAGTTCGCGGACGTTGCCCGGCCACTGGTGCGCGCAGAGCCGTCTCATCGCTTCCGGCTCGATCTCCTCGAAGCGACGGCTCATCTGGTTCGACAGGCACCGGAGGAAATGCATGGCGAGCAGCGGGACGTCGCCTTCCCGTTCGCGGAGGGGCGGCACCGGAATCGTGACCACGTTCAGGCGATAGAAGAGGTCCTGCCGGAACGTCCCCTCCCGCACCATCTCTTCGAGGTTCCGGTGGGTCGCGGCGATCACCCGGAAATCGGTGTGGATCGACTGCTGGCCCCCGAGCCGGGTGAACGTGTGGTCCTCCAGCACGCGGAGCAGGTCCACCTGCGTCTTCTTGCTGATCTCCCCGATCTCGTCGAGGAAAAGAGTCCCCCCGTCGGCCAGTTCCAGCTTCCCCTTCCGGCGATACTGCGCTCCGGTAAAGGCGCCTTTCTCGTGGCCGAACAGCTCCGACTCCATCAGGGAGTCGGGCAGCGCACCGCAGGACACCGGGACGATGGGCATGTAACGCCGGGGACTCGCGGCGTGGACCGCACGGGCGATCAGTTCCTTCCCGGTGCCGGATTCGCCGAGGATCAGCACGGTGGAGTCGGTGCTCGCCACGGTGCGCACCAGTTCCAGCGTCTTCTTGATCCCGCTCGACTCTCCGACGATGTCGCCGAAGTCGGAGACCTCCGCGAGGGACTGCTTCAGCTGGATATTCTCCGCCACCAGGCCGCGGTGCTCGAGGGCCTTTTCCACCAGGCGCGAGAGATCGTCCGGATCGAACGGCTTCTTCACGAAATCCCAGGCGCCCCGCTTCAGGGCCCGGACCGCGTAGTCCACCGTGGCGTAGCCGGTCATGATGATCACGACCGTGGTGGGCGCCCCCTCCTTCACCCGGTCCAGCAGTTCGAGACCGTCCATGCCCGGCATGCGGATATCCGCCAGCATGATATCGAAGGAGCGCTCGACGAGTCGGGCGAGCGCCTCCTTGCCGTCGGTGGCGACCTCGACCTCGTAGCCATAGTCCCCGAACCAGCGTCGCAGGGACTCCTGCACGACCTTCTCGTCGTCCACTACCAGGATGCTCGGCACTCCGGTCCTCCCGGGCCCGGCGAAAGGCCCTGCCACCCCCACTTGCAGGGGATCATATTACGACATAGTAATACCTACCAGGATCCGGACGCAGTGTTTACAGAGGGTGTCAGCACGGATTCCGCGGCCCTTCGCAGTGATCGTCGGCCACGATGCCGCAATCGTGCGCCTCCTCAACCGAACACTGTCCGACCGGGGCGCGCCTGGCGTCTACCGGAAATCGAAAACCGGCTCCTTCTCCTTCCACCATTTTTCAAGCGGAAGCAGGGCGGCGTTGCGCTCCTCCCCGGATCCGGCGGGATCGTAACCTTCGGGGCGCTTGCCGGTCAGGACGAAGAGGCCGGCCCAGGCGGCCTCGCGCACGCCCCGGTCGGAATCCCGCATGGCGGCGATCAACGCCGGGATAACGGCCTTCCGCCTCACGCGTCCGAGTTCCACGGCGGCCTGCTCCCGAACGAGCGGAGTGCCGGTTCTCAGCAGATCGAGGGCGCCATCGAGATCCCCCAGGCCGACGAGGATCTGCAGGGCGAGAAGCTGCTCGCGCTCCGGCGCCCGGGAGTCGCGCGCCTTCGCGATGTCCGGCGAAAGCGCCTCGATCGCAGCGGCCGCGTCCTTCCGGTAGAGGGTCCGGAGCTTGCGCATCAGGTCCGGAATCTCCGGGGCCGCCGCGTTGCGCAGATCCTCGACGATCATCCGGGCCGTCTTCGCCGCGGGCTTCTTCGCCGGCAGCACTCCCTTCTTTGCCATGACCAGGACCTTCTTCATCACCGCCCGCAACTCGTCGTCCTGCTCGGGAGGCAGGTCCGGCTCGGCGAGCGCCGCGCGGAAGTCATCCACGGCCCCCCGGACATCGCCCAACTCGAATCGGGCGTACCCCCGTTCGGCCAGGGCGAGCGGGCTTCGCGGGAAGATCTCGAGCGCGCGGTCCAGGGCCCTCTGCGCTGACTCGTGACGGCCGAGGCGATTGCGCGCCCGACCGAGCCAGGTCCAGGCGAGGTCACCCTTGAAGGCGTTGTTCAAAGCCGCCGCGCCCTTGAAGATGCGCTCCGCCTTCCGGACATCCCCCCGCTTCATCTCCAGCAGGCCGAGGGACATCTGCCAGCCGTAGATAGCGTTGACCCGGAGGTAGCGGGCCGACTCGTCGGCGGGGTTCAGCTTCACGGCCCGGTCGTAGGCCTCCAGGGCCTCCCGGTATAACTTCTCCTGTCCCCGGCGATCACCGATGGTCCCGAGGAACGCGGACCGCTCCTTCAGATGCCGCGCCCTGAGGAACGCCTGGCCGCCCTCGAAGTATCGACCGATCGCCTCTTCGAGCGCGTCCCATTCCTCCGGCGGCACCGTGTCGGCCTTCACGAACGGGGCGATCGGCCGCCGCAGGTGGTACAGGACCGCCAGGTTGTCCGCCGCGAACGTGTTCGGCCACTTGTAGGGCACCGGCCGGAACTCCATCAGCGGGTGCTCGTCGGTCATGACCTTCGCATCTTTCAGTTTCGCGCGGAGTTCCGCACCACCGTTGACAAAGGTGTTCAGGACGAGGACCGGATCGCGGAAGCCGATCTCCTCGAGGTCCCGCTCGACGGCGGGCGCGGCCATGCGCTTCTTCAGCCGGGTGTAGTCCACCGAGAACGGTTCCTTCGTGCCGATGACGAGGGAGGTCCCTTCCACGAACCAGAGTGATGTCTCCGGGAACACCTCGACGAAAGAACGGAGCAGCATCTTGTAGTCATCGCTCGACATGGCGTGGATGGGGATCCACTGGCACATCACGCCGCCCTCGGCAAGGCGCTCCCGGCAGAGCTCGTAGAAGTCCTTCGTGTAGAGGTTGACCGCGCCCGGGGTGTACGGCATCAGCGGCTCGAGAGTGATGATGTCCCACTTGCGCTTCGCCCGGAGCAGGAAGTTGCGCCCGTCGTCGATATGCACCTCGAACTCGAACGGGTGCTTGCGGGTGAGGATGTTCTTGTTCACCGAGGCGAAGAACGGCGCCTGTTCGAGCACCTCGGGACAGATCTCCACGAGGTCGAGCCGGCCGATGGGATGTACCGTCGTGGAGCCGGCGGTGGTCCCGGTACCGAAGCAGATGACGAGGACCTCCGAGCCCTCCCATCGTTCGGAAAGCAACAGGGGCAGATGCGCCAGCATCCGCATGTACTTGTACTGCGGCCCGGTGGCGGCGGCCTGGAACTCGTCGGTGTAGACCGCCCGGATGCCGTTCCGGACATCCTCGACGACGCTCACCTCGGCGTAGGCGCCCCGCTTGTAGGAGAGCAGTCTGCGCTCGATTTTCCGCTCGCCCTTGAACACGTGGGAACGCAGTACGAAGGGTACCCCCGGCTTCGCGAGCACCACGAGGACCACCATTCCCACCACCGCCGGCACGCCGACGAACAGACCGCGCCGACCGAGCAGCAGGAGGCCGGTCAAGGCGGCGATGAACACGAAGATCGCAGCGCCGGTGGCCATGCCGGTGAGCTGGGTCAGGAGCAGCCCGCCCGAGATCGCGCCGATGACGGAACCGAGGGTATTGACGGCGTAGACCGTGCCGATCCGGGAGCCGATCTCTCCGGCGTGACGCGTGGCCATCCGCGCCACCGCGGGGAAGATACCTCCCATGACCAGCGCCGGCGGGAAGAGCACGATGAACGAGGCCAGAAACAGGCTCGCGGCGTGGTGGTTCCGCCAGTCATCGAAGATCCCGGCGGTGACGTCCTTCGCCCAGTTCGTGACCTCGAAATGATGGGTCAGGGTGAGGAGCACTCCCGCGGAGACGAGCGCGGAGAGCAGGAACAGGACGCCCACGTAGGCGCGGAGATTCTTCAGGCGGTTGGCGATCAACCCGGAGAAGAGCGCGCCGAGCGACAGGCCGGCGAGGAACGTGGTCAGCATCGCCGCGAAAGTGTAGGTGAAGCCTTCGAGGAAGAAGACGAGCATTCGCGTCCAGAGCACCTCGCTCCCGAGGGAGATGAGGCCGGAGGCGAAGGCGGCCATGAGGGCGAGCCGCGGCAGCGGAATCGTCGCCGATCCGGGGTCGGTTTTGTCGGGCTCCGCGGGTTCCACGACCGGTTCGAGCGGGCCGACCTTGATGGAAAGCAGGAAGGCCGCCGCGGCGATCGCCAGATTCACCACCGCCGCGGCGAGGCTCGAACCGTAGACGCCGAGTCGCTCCATGAGCACGAAGCCGGCGAGAAACGTCCCCATCACCGCTCCGGCGGTGTTCAGTCCGTAGAGGAGGCCGATCCGCACCGCCATCCCCTTCATGCTGCTGATCACGAACCGGGAGAGGATCGGCAGCGTCGCTCCCATCAACGTGGTGGGCAGAAGCAGCACGGCAAAGGCGAGCACGATCGTCGGAAACTTGCCCAGATCCATCGTCCGCGCGAGTCCGGTCGCGAGCCCGAGCAGAACTGGAAACAGGATGGCGATGATCCCGATCCCGGCCTCGAGTATGGCGTAGCAGAGGAGCGGGCGGCGGGCGCGATCGGCAAAACGCCCGAAGATCTTCGCCCCGATCGCCATCCCCGCCATCCACGCGGCGAGGATCAGGCTCACCACCTGGGTCGTGGAGCCGAGTTCCAGCACGAGCCGCCGGGTCCACGACACCTCGTAGACGAGAGCGGTGGCGCCGGAGAGCAGGAACAGGAGATAGACGAGAGCCCGGATCATCCGGGTACGGTACCCGAGGAGAAATCCCGTCGAGGCTGGAAAACCGCGCATCGCGGCAATCATCGACCGGACTTCCGGTTCGCCCGAAGCCTCCCGAACAGATGACTTTTATGAGAAACTCGCCTCCATGAGTGGGGTTTTATCCAAGTGAGCGAACCGAATCGGAATGGTGATCCCGACGCCGCCCTGATGCTCAGGGTGAAGGACGGCGACGAGGGGGCTTTCGCGAAGCTGGTGACTCTTTACCAGGATCGTGTGCTGGGTCTGGCCTACCGCTATCTCTCAGAGCGCGGGAGTGCCGAGGACCTGGCGCAGGAAGCCTTCCTTCGGGTCTTCAAGGCGAAGGAACGCTATGTACCGACGGCCAAGTTCTCGACCTGGCTGTACCGGATCGTGGTGAACCTCTGCCTGAACGAAATCCGGTATAGAAAGGGTCGTCCGGCCATGTCGCTGGCGGTGGTGACGGAAACCTCCAGCAACCTGAACGTCGATCTCGCCGACCAGAGCGAACCGGAGCCGGGACAGACTCTGGAGGACGAAGAGCTTTCGATCCGGATCCGCGAGATCATCTCGGATTTGCCGGAGAATCAGAGGATTGCGATCCTCTTGAACAAGTTTGAAGGTTTCAGCTACCAGGAGGTGGCGGAGACCATGGAGACCACGGTGACGGCGGTCAAGAGCCTGCTCACCCGCGCGCGGGTGAACATCAGGGAGCGACTCGTCCCGTACCTGAAGGAGGAGGCACCCGATGCGGTGCGATGAGGTTCAAGCGGAGCTGGTGGCCTATCTCGACGGCGAAGTGTCCGCGGAGATGCGGGATTGTATCGACAGTCACCTGGCCTCCTGCTCCTCCTGTCGCCGGGAGAGTGCGACCCTCGATTCCACCGGCGACCTCCTCGGCCTGATCGGAGGGGAGACGAAGAGCAGCATCGACATCGCCGGAAACGTCCTGAAGATCTCCCGCGAAGGCGATCCGTGGTGCCGTCACATCCGGAAGGAGCTGACGGCCCACCTGGACGGCGAACTCCGCGACGAGGAGGCCCGCCCGGTCCGAGCGCACCTGGAGGACTGCGAGGACTGCCGGCAGGTCCGCGATGAGCTGCGATCGACCGGGCTGGCGCTTTCGAGCTGGACGTTCACATTCCCCGATACGGATCTCGTCTCACGCGTCCTCCCGGACTACCGCCCCCGCCGGAACATCTTCCGGCTCGGGTCCCTCGGGTCCCTGGCCGCGGCGGCGTGTCTGCTGCTCGCGGTGGGTGTGGCGGCGCTCTCCGGCGCCTTCCGGACGGCGGATGCGCCGGGGCGGATCCAGGGCGGCCCGGCCCCCCTCGATGCCGACACTCTCGCCCTGCTCGCGGACCCGGAGTTGATCGAGATCGCCGAGGATCTGGAGTGGCTCGAAAGCATGGACGACGAGGAGCTCGCGCTCCTGAACGGCTCGGGAGGCTGATCTGTCCCGGACGCTCCTCCACGTCCTGATCCTCCTGGCCCTGTTGGTCCCGCTGTTCGCGCGATCCGCCGTCGCTCAGGAGAGGGCATCTCCCCTGACGCCCGAGAAGCGGGAGGAGCTCCGCAAGAAATGGGAGAAGCGATTTCGAGAGATGTCCCCCGCCGAGCGCGAGGAGTTTCTGAAGAAAATCGAGGACGTCAAGAGGCGCAAGGACCTCGGGGACCTGAAGCGCCGGCGGAACAAGGCCCGCGACCTGTGGAAGAAGATCATCGAGGAGCTCGATCCGGAGAAGAGAGCGATGGCGGAGGGGCTCTACGGTGAGGAGCGCGACGACCTGCGCCACTTCTGCATCGGTCTCTTCTTCGAGATGGAAAGGAAGACCTTCCGCGAGAGCCTGAGCGAGGAAGAGCGCACGAAGCTCGACCGCCACAAGGGTCCGGACTGGTTCCGGGTGCGTCACGAGATCGAGCAGGCCCATGTCCTCGCCGGGATGCCCGCGGAGGAACGGGCCCGGATCGCCGCCCTGCCGGAAGCGAGGCGATGCGAGTCCGAGCGCGAGGCGGTGCGTGACCGCCGGATGGAACGACACGCCAGGATCCGGAAGATGGCCGCCGTCGAGCTCGGGAAGCTGCTCGATCTCCCCGCCGAGGAGCGAGCCCGCCGGATCTTCCCCTTCCGCGTGAGGAGCAGCCTCTTCCGCCTCGGCATTCGCGACCATGAGCTCCTGGGAAAAGTCGGCAAGATGCCGCGCCAGCAGCTCGAGAAGCTGGATCGGGAGATCCGCGAGATCTCCGCCATCCCCGATCGCGACGAGCGCCTCCGGGCGGTCAAGAAGCTGAAGGCCCGCCTGGGCCGATCCTCGGGTTGAGGGCCGGGTTGAGGGTCGGGCGCCGCGACCGCCCCTCTGGCGAGAAAGGCGTGGCGGTGCCCTCGACCGGCGTATGCCGAATCCGGACGGTCCTGAGGTATTCTTGGTGCATGAAAGCCACAGCCAGCCTCTTGCTCCTGCTCCTCGTCATCTCCCCCACCATCGCTCAGGATGCGGACGCCGACGCTGAGCTCGCAAAGGTGCTCGAAGCTTCGAAGGGCATCGCCAGCCGCATCCGGGGGCTGCCGTTCCTGATGGACGTGCCGGTGAAGAAGATCGAGCCGGCGGACTTCCAGAAACAGATGATGCGGGACCTGCGGCGCGCCTTCGGGGAGGGGGAGAAGCTCGCCCACATGGAGAAGCTGCTGCAGGTGCTTCGCGTGCTACCGGAGGGCATGACCATCGAGCGATTGACGCAGGAGTTCTTCCCGAAGACGGTCGCGGCGAACTACGACCCCACCGACAAGAAGATCTCCTTCCTGAAGACGCGCCGGAAGCCCTCCACCATGAAGGCGACGATGGTGCACGAGTTGACGCACGCTTTGCAGGACCAGCACTACAACCTGAACCACCTGGTGATGTCCCGGGAACTCACCTTCGATCGACTGCTTGCGCTCGGAGGGCTGGTGGAAGGTGACGCGAAGAACACGGAGATGAGCTTCTCGGCGGGACCGTTTCTCTCCGGCATGACCCTCGACGCCATCCGCCGGTTCGGCAACGTGCAGGCGCAGGCGTACCTGCTGCGGATGAAAGACTTCCCCCGCGGCATCGCCCGGCCCTTCATCTTCCAATATCTCGACGGACTCGTTTTCGTCGAGGCGGTGAAGCGCGCCGGCGGTGGCTTCAAGGCGGTCGACCAGGTCTACTCCGACCCGCCCGAGAGCACCGAGCAGATCCTCCACCCGGAGCGCTACCTCGAACGGGATCACCCCACCCGCATCATCCCACCCGAAATGCCGAGCGGCTACGAGGTGCTGCTGGAGAACACGCTCGGCGAGTTGGGTATCGCCATCGTCCTCGGTGGCCACCTCAAGCGGCGCTATCAGCCTTCGATGGCGGCCGGATGGGATGGTGATCGCATCCTGCTGATCCGCTCCGCAGACGACCCGGAGCCCATCCTCCTCTGGTTCACCACCTGGGACACGGAGAAGGACGCGAAGGAGTTCACCACCGGAGCGATGACGATGTACCGGGAGCGCAGGAAGGGTGCGAAAGAGGAGGTGCGGGAGGACGGATTCGCACTGACGCAGACGGCGAAAGACCGGATGTTTCTGGTCAGCCAGTCGGGGAAGGACGTCTTCCTCTGTGAGGGATTTCCGGTGGGCCGGAGTCGTCGGCTCGTAAGCCTCATCGCCACGGCGAGGAAGCGGGAATTGCGGCTCCATGAAGAGCGCTATTTCCTCAAGAAGTAGCCGCAGCCTCTCTTCTCCGGAAGCGAACGATCGATCTTCCACCGTAAGTCGTTGCCTGGCAACCGGATGGAATGTCTAAAAAGTCGAACACAAAAATTCGCCAATCCGCCTTGACTCGACGTTCTGTAGGGATAATCTTGTCCCGCATTGGGAAGCACAACCGCTCTTTGAAACACGGGCTCTATGACTGAAAGGGCAAACCTGTCGAAAGGCAGGGGCGCAAAGCTACGGGCCTTCCCCCGGTCCCCGGATCGGGAAAGGCAGCCAGCTACCAAACCTAGAGTCGACGTCTAACTTGAAAAGACATCGACCCGTGCCCGGGTAACTGGGTACGGGTTTCTTTTTGGGAACCTTTTCCTCTACCTAGGTGCGGGCCGGGCCACCTGGCTCGGCCTGCACCGACCCTTCAGACGGGCGAGTCTGGAGCCGCGAGGATGGGACGTCAGAGTCCGTGATCGAAATGTTCGGACCGGTACCTTCAGCAGGTGGGAAAGGGAAAGGGCTCAAACATGAAGATCTCCGACGCAGATGTCCGGGACGTGTGGCTCGCCTACAAGGAAGAGCACACCGAAGAACTCCGCAACCAGCTCATCGAGAAGTACCTGCCGGTCGTCAAGTACATCGCCGAGCGGCTTCTCGCGACGCTCCCCTCCTTCGTCGAACTCGACGACCTCCAGAGCATGGGCATCTTCGGCTTGATGGAGGCCATCGACCGCTTCGACCCCGATCGGGGCGTGCAGTTCAAGACCTACTGCATGAACCGCGTCCGCGGCGCCATCCTCGACGAGCTTCGAGCCATGGACTGGGTTCCGAGGCTGGTCCGGATCAAGGCCAACAAGATCGAGAAGGCGGTGCACGCCCTCGAAGCCGCCCTGGGCCGCCAGCCGACGTACTTCGAACTCGCCAAAGAACTCGGCATGGACTTCGACGAGTACTACCGCATGATGGAGGGCGCCTCCGCGACCCTGATCATCTCCCTTTCGGATGAGTGGACCGATGGTGAGGACAACACCGGCAACCGCAAGATCGACCTCATCAAGGACGAAGATGGCGCCGACCCGCTCATCGAGATGCACAAGAAGGACATGAAGGACTTCATCACCAGGTCCCTCACCAAGAAAGAGAAGCTGATCATCGTGCTGTACTACTACGAGGGCCTCTCCATGAAGGAGATCGCCTCGATCCTCGGGCTGACCGAGTCCCGCGTCTGCCAGATCCACAGCAAGGTCATCGGACGCCTGAAGAGCCAGCTCGACCGCCGCCGCTGCGAATTGTTCTACTAGACGAGAAGCCGTAAAGCAGATCCGAGACGTCCCGGAAACCCTCCTCCGGGGCGTCTTGATTCGTGGCGCGGGCACTCCACCTCCCGGAGGGACAGGCGCCGTCCCGTCCGCGCATCAGCAGGGACGGCGGAACTTCCGGAAGAACCGAGAGGGTGGATGCGGATCCCTCGAGTCCGGAGCGGCAGGAGTCTCGATTTCGACTGAACTCCGGAGCAAGGCCCGTTCACCGGTGGTGCATGATCAGCGCGCCACGTACGTCCCGCCGGAGCTCGCCGCCAGCGCCTGCATGAACGCAACCGCGTGGCCGTCGCCCACTCCCACCGTGTGGATCTTCACCCGGCGGAGGTTGTTCCAGCGCTTCACTTCTTCGAGGATCTGCACCGGGTCGGTGATTTCGCCGCGGTTCGGCTTGCCGTCGGAGAGGAAGAAGATCGTGTCCGCGCCGACCTCGTAGTTCTTGTCGCGGGCGCCCATGCCGACGATGTGGAAGGCAAGCTTCAAGGCATCGTGGATGTTGGTATTGCCGTCCGCGACCATGTCATCGACGAACTTCACCGCCTTCTTTCGCTCCTTGCTCTCGGCCTTCACCATCCCCTTCCGCCACTGGGAGACCTCGTGGTGATAGAAGATGATGTTGAAGGCCGCGTCGTCGGGCAGTGCCAGGATGGCGTTCCTCAATTCGTACTTCGCGACATCGACCTTGGTGCGAGCGGGGTTGTTCGCCTTGACGGGCTCGGTCATCGAGGACGAGATGTCGATGACGAAAATGATCCGCTTGGAGAGAATATCGATGCCATAGAACGACGGGTGGTCTTCACCGGCAGGCGGCGGTGGTGGCGCCTCCGGCTCCTCCTCGGGAGGCTCGTCTCCGGGCTCGTCCCCACCTTCCGCGGGCTCGGCCTCCGGATCCGCCTCATCTGCCGGCCGCGGCGGCTTGAACCCGGCCTTGTTCAGATCCCACCACTCCTGCCAGCGATCCGGATAGACGCCGAGATCCTTCCCGGTGAGCACCTTGAGCGCCGAAGCGAGGTCACCGCGCAGACGGCCCTCCTCCTTGCGCAACCAATCGATCAGAGGCTGGATGGCCTCGGGACTGCCGATGCGCCCCAATGCCGCGATCACGGCGGCCCGGATCTGCCAGCGCTCGTCGGCGGCGAGCGGGAGGAGATCCGCGATCGCCCCCTCGCCGGCCTGCTTTGCCAGGGCATCGACCACCACCGGCAGAATGCGCCGGTCCTTCTCGGTCGCAACCAGTCCGGTGAGGAGCCGGGTGGCCGAAGCGTGGGTAGTGCCACCGAGAGTCTTGATCCAGAACGCCCGAACGGTGAAGTCCTTGTCGGTGAGCCCCCTGCTCTCGAGCCCTTTGAACACCGCGGTCCGGTCCTTCTCGGGAAGTCCGTCGAGCCAGATCCCTCCGGCGCGGGAGAGGCGCCCCCGGACCTGGTACTCGACGTCAATCCGCCGCTGCAGCCGCTCCACCTTGTCCCGGGCATTACTGATCTGCTGGAGCAGCGTGCTCGGGACGGAGATCCGCCCCGGCTTCCGGCCCTTGCGCCGGGCGCGTTCGGATTCGCGCATGACCTTGTCGTCGAGCGACTTCTCGAGCCGCTTCATCTCCTCGGTCGCGTCGTCCTTCCCGAGCACCAGCCGCCGGATCTCACTGCCCGTCAACTCGAATGCACACTGAAAGGTCTTCTGGACCGCCTTGTCCCGAACCTCCGCCAGGCGATCGAGCGCCCCTTCGCGGGTGTAGGAGCTCATTCCAGGCTTGAATCTCTTCTTGAACTCGCTGATGGCCGATCGGGTGTCGTCCTTCCCGAATGCGACCGCACCGAGAAGCAGGACCAGGACGGTGATGAGTACGCGGCGGAGCATCCCTCGATCATATCCGCTCCTGTGGATGACAACCAACATCAGGGGGTATCCACGCGACTCAGGCTGAACTCTCTTCTGTCCCTTCGAGGGGATTCCAACACTCAACCTGAGTCAGCTTGATACCCCTCCTGCGGACCGGCAGCCTGTCGGGGTAACCCGTCTTTCGCAGCCAGGCCCTTCGCCCGACGGGCTGCTAGTACGGAAGCCGGACGGCGCCGAGCTTCGCCTTCGCCTCCGGAGAGTACTTGTCCGGGTCCTTCAGCGAACGATCCCAGAGGTCGTGGTCGCAGAGAGAGAGCGGCCAGGTCTTGGGGAAGAGGGTATTCAGCAGCCGCACCGCACCATTCGGACGCACGGTGTCCGGGGGGAGATCGGAGCCGGTGCGGTAGCCCATCACGAGTTGGGTGAAGGCCCACCGGGGCAGACTGACCACGGTCTTCGACTCCGTCCGATCGATCGGCCGGATGCCCCGTGGATCGAGGAGCAGGGGCACCCGCTCCGTCCCGACGACCAGGGTCAACTCCCGCGGCTCCCCCGAAACACCGGCCTCCGCCAGGCGCAGCGCGAAGTCGGACTCGAAGGCGTCGAACACGTCCCGGACATCGATGACCCGCACCATTTCCTCGTCGAGCGTGACGTCTCGCGTCGCTCCCCGGATCTGGTGATAGCCGCCGAGGTCGATGCAGACCCGCGCGAAAGGATGATCGGCGGCCAACGGAAAGGAGAGCGCGGAAACGCCGTGCTTGCGGCCGTGCGGAGCGGCGAAGGCCAGAATGGTCTCCGCGACGGCGCGGTCCTCCGTCTCGACCTCGGGCAGGAAGACCCTCGGCAACCGGGGCCCCTCCAGCAGACCGAAGGAGAAGTATCCGACCACCTTCTTGTCGCGCGCCTCGACGACGTAGTGGTTGAAGTTCGGCACTCCGGTGGCAAAGACCCGTGGCCGGTATCGCCGGTTGGCCTTCATCAACTTCGCCACGTGCCGCGCGTCCGACCGCCGGAGCGGCCGCACGCGGTGCCGGGACTTCAGTTCGAGGGCACGCGCGACCGGCACCAGCACGCGGGCGTGGAAGAACGAAGGTACGAAGTCGTGGGTCGGCCACAACGCCAATTCGCCGTGGGTGTACGCCAGGTGGTAGCCGGCCTGCCGAAGACTGAACAGCCAGTCCTCGATCAGCGCGTCGAAGACCGCCCGGTCGCCGGTGCGCCGGAACGCCTGTTCGTCGTACTCGCCGTTGCACTCCCAGGATCTCGCGACCTTCAGGCGCGCGGAGCCGATATCCCAGTATTCGCGGCGGTGCACGATGGCCCCGACGGGCTCCCCATCGCGGATGAGGAGGCGGATCGAGCCGGGCTCGTCCCGCTGCTCCTCCGCAATCCGCGTGATGGCGGGCGAGGAGAGAAGCCGGGCCGCGTGGGCGATATCTTCCGGACTCTCGGCCGGGCGAATCAGACCCGATTCGTATCCCATGGGCAACCCGTCGGGAGGAGAAGGAGGTTACTCCTTCTTCTCTTCCTCCTCGGAGTCGCCCTCATCGGACTTCTCGGCTTCGGGCTCGGCTTCGGGCTCCGGCTCCGGCTCCGGCTCCGGCTCGGGCTCCGGCTCGGGCTCCGGCTCCGGCTCCGGCTCCGGCTCCGGCTCCGGCTCGGGCTCGGGCTCCGGCTCGGGCTCCGGCTCCGGCTCGGGCTCGGGCTCGGGCTCCGGCTCCGGCTCCGGCTCCGGCTCCGGCTCGGGCTCCGGCTCCGGCTCCGGCTCGGGCTCCGGCTCCGGCTCCGGCTCGGGCTCGGGCTCCGGCTCCGGCTCGGGGGCAGGATCCTCGGACTTCGCTTCCCCTCCGGTTTCCGCCTGGTCTTCCTTCTCCTGCTCCACCACCGGCGCCGGCGGTGTAATCGGGGGCAGGCCGAGGTCGTCCTCGTCCTCGGCGCCCTCGATGTAGATCTCGGAGTCCTCGGTACCATCCACCTCGCGACGAAGCGCAAAGTAGATCGCGGTCGTGCCTCCCATGATGTAGGTCACCACGTAGCCGAACACGCCGAGGAGCAGGACGGACATGAAGAGCCAGGAGACGAACAGCCCGATGGACGGGAAGAAGTCGTGGCCCTCGAAGTTCGGGAAGTTGTGTGCCATCGCCTGGTAGGTGCCGGAGGCGAAGGCGCTCTCGAAGGCGCTGTCCGCCCAGGTGCCCTCACCAAAGGACCCGGCCACGACGCCAGGCAGCGCCTTGCCTCCGATCAGCACGATGATCGACGCCAGCAGGAACACGAGGAAGTAGTAGAAGAAGAACTGCAGCGGACGGGAGTAGATGTAGGAGAAAGCCCGGCTGATGGCGTCCAGAGTTCCGTTCTTCTCCGTGGAAACCGCCGCGATCATCAGCAGCAGGCCGAGCAGCCCCCCCACGGCGATCAGGAGGATGATGAGCCCGGAAATGATGGCCAGCGCGTAGAGGATGATCATCAGGAACGGGCCGATGATCGGGATCGAGGAGGCCAGCCCCGCCAGCAGGTTGCAGCACCAGAAGAACAAGACCGCCCCACCGAGGATCAGCGGGATGGCCATGTAGTCGCGGATGCAGCCAAGAGAGAAGGTCAGGGCGCCGCCGACTGAGATCCCCTCGTCCCGGGCCATGCGGAGCGCCATGATCCTGCAGATGGCGCCGCCGAAGATGGCGAGAATCAGGAAGAACCAGAGCCCCACCACCACCATTTCAACGACGAACAGCTCTCGCGAACATGATCCAAACAAAGCGGTCACGATCTTCTGCATCTCCCCGCCGATCAGCGGAATGTCGCTGATCCCGGACGAGAGTCCGCACCACTGGAAGATCTGGTCGAAGAACTGCGGGATGACGTGGCGGCCGGTCTCCACCTTCGCGAAGACCTGGTCGAAGATCCACCCGCCCACAGTGAAGACCAGGTAGCCGATCGCCCCCATCATGATTGCCTTGACGTCGAAGGGGACCTTGATGGTGCGCAGGAGACCCCGATTGTCCATGTCGTTCACGATAACCTCCTCCACGCCCACGATAGCGCAGGCGAAAGAGCCCCAAAAACTCCCGCCAAACGTCGGACCTGAACAGAATACACGCCGTGCCCAGCGACGCGAAGGGCCGGTCCTCAGGATGCCCCTGAAATCAGCCGGGATTCTAGCCCAACCGATTCGGCCCCGCTATCAAAAAAGGTAATCCGAGGGCCGGCGGCAACCCTAACCGGCTTTTTCGACAAGGATTTGGACGAAAAGTGCAGAGGAGCGGGCCGTTTCCCTCAAGTGGCCTGCGGGCGCATCCCGATGATGGTTCTGGAGCCGGGATGCAGGCATGGACACGCACCATGAAGGCCAAGCGACCAGATTTCATCGAATTCAGGGATCTCGACGACGGCATGACGACGGTCGTCACCATCCTCGAGGACAGCCTCGGTGACGAGACGGTAGCACCGCTGAAGTTGAAGATTCGGGAGGGCCTGGTCCGGAGACTGGAGGCAGGCCGGACCTCATTCGTCTTGAATCTGAGCCGGGTGGTGATGATGGATTCCTGCGGCCTGGCCGCGATCATCTCAGTCAAGCGGTTGCTCGATCAACGGGAAGCGAAGCTCGCTCTGTCGAACCTGAGCGACCTCCTCAAACGTCTCTTCCACCTGACACGCCTCGATCGGGTCATCACTATTCATCCGACCGAGGCGGAGGCGCTGGCTGCGCGATAAGGAGAACGGATATGCGGGTACTCGTCGTCGAAGATGATCCTGGAATTCGTGAGTTCATAGAGCAGGGGCTATCGTCATACCCGGGCATCTCGGTGGACACGGTCGCCGATGCCGCGGCAGTGGAAATGGCGAAGGAAACGCAGTACGACGTGATCGTCGCCGACATGCACCTGTCCGACGAACTCGACGCCCTGGCGATCATCCACGCCGTAACCGCATTCGACGAGAAGGTCCGATTCATCGTGATGACCGGCAAGAAGCGGCTCGATGTCGCCACCAAGCTGGTCAAGGCCCTCAAGGGGAACCAGGTAGCGTCGTTCCTCTTCAAGCCGTTCGAACTTGAGGAACTCCACATCGCCGTCGAGCGGGCCGCCGCGGACCACGTGCCGGCGGAGACCATCGGCTGACCGCGGCAACAACAGTCGGCGAAATGGTTGACTCCCCCGTAAAACGGCCCTAGCATTCCTGCGCTCCACCGACGTAATGAGCGGCCGTAGCTCAGCTGGTAGAGCGTCAGCTTCCCAAGCTGAATGTCGTCGGTTCGAATCCGATCGGCCGCTCCATCATCCGCCGCACTGCCGGGCATTCTTTTCACAACGGGTACCGGCCCGGCATATTGCTCCGTCCGTTCAGGCCATTGATCCATCACCCACCGTCGGGCAGAATGACCGTGCCCCCTCGGAGCCTCACATGACCAGCACCGCCACGGGGAAGCTGTTCGTCCTCGACACGAACGTCATCCTCCACGACTCCGGCTGCATTCGCAGCTTCCAGGAAAACGACGTCGCCATCCCCATCACCGTCCTCGAGGAACTGGACCGGTTCAAGCGGGGCAACGAGGACATCAACTTCCACGCCCGCCACTTCCTGCGGCAGCTCGACGACATGACCGGCGACATCCTCTCGCGGGAGGGCTCCCCCATCGGCGACGGCCTGGGGTCGGTTCGGGTGGTCCTCGGCGGCGAGCTCGACAGCCGGATCAAGGCATCCTTCCGCACCGATGTCCCCGACCACCGGATCCTGAACGCGGCGCTGAAGCTCGGCGAGGCGAACCCCGGAATGAAGGTCATCCTGGTGTCGAAGGACACCAACCTGCGGATGAAAGCCAAGGCTCTCGAGGTGACCGCGCAGGACTATCGCACCGATAAGGTGGAGAGTGTCGACAAGCTCTACAGCGGGCACCGGATCCTCGAAGACGTGCCGTCGGAGCTGATCGATGCCTTCTATCAGGAGCGCCGCACCCTCCCCCGCGACGAGGTGGAACTCGAGCCCGACCCGGAGGCGAACGAACACTTCATCTTCCGGAACGGATCCAGGTCGGCGCTGGCGAGCTACCGTTCCGGCGACGAGGTGTTCACCCGCGTGGAGAAGCGGTCCGCCTACGGCATCGCCCCCCGCAACGCGGAGCAGTCGTTTGCGATCAACGCGCTGCTGAACGACGACATCCGCCTGGTCACGATGACCGGCACGGCGGGCACCGGCAAGACGCTGCTCGCCCTCGCCGCGGCGCTCGAATGCCGCCGCAACTACCGGCAGATCCTGCTCGCCCGACCGGTGGTGCCTCTTTCCAACCGCGACCTCGGCTTCCTCCCCGGCGACATCCAGGAGAAGCTCGACCCGTACATGCAGCCCCTCTACGACAACCTCTCGGTGATCCGGGACCAGTTCGGGGACAAGGACGCCGCCGCCCGGCGCATCGGGGACATGCGCGAGAACGAGAAGCTCGTCATCTCCCCCCTCGCCTACATCCGCGGCAGAAGCCTCCAGCGAATCTTCTTCATCGTGGACGAGGCCCAGAACCTCACCCCCCACGAGGTGAAGACGATCATCACCCGCGCCGGTGAGGGCACGAAAATCGTGTTCACCGGCGACATCCACCAGATCGACCAGCCCTACCTGGACTCGCTCAGCAACGGGCTCAGCTACCTGATCAATCGGATGCGCGGCCAGGCGCTCTACGCGCACATCACGCTGGAGAAGGGCGAACGGTCGGAACTCGCGGACCTGGCGAGCGAGCTGCTGTAGCGCGCTTCTCGATGAGACTCGCCACGAGCGCCGTCCATCCGGTCTGATGGCTGGCGCCGAGTCCCCGGCCGGTATCCCCGTCGAAGTACTCGTGAAACAGGGGATGGCCGATCCAGCGGGGGTCGTCGGCGAGATGGCCCGGTAGGCAGGAACACGGACGGTGGCCCTCGTCGTCCGGAAGGAACAACCGAGTCAGGCGGTGCTCGATTTCCCGAGCCACCTCACCGAGGTTCATCTCCCGGCCGGACCCCGTCGGGCACTCGATGCGAAGGCTGTCCCCATAGAAGTGGTGGTAGCGCTCCAGGGCCTCGACCAGGAGGTAGTTCACCGGGAACCAGACCGGCCCGCGCCAGTTTGAATTGCCCCCGAACATCCCGGAATCGGACTCTCCCGGGACATAGGAGACCTGGTGCTCTCCCTCCGCCGTCGAGAGGATGAACGGCTCCGCCAGATGGACCTTCGAGAGTGAACGGATCCCGAAGGGAGAGAGGAACTCGGCCTCGTCGAGCAGGTAGCCAAGGACTCTCAGCAGGCGCTCCCGCGAAGGGATCGCCAGCAAGCGGTGGACGTGTCCGGGACCACCATCCACGCGCGCATCGAGATAGGAAATGTAGGAAGCGAGGTCCGGGCGATTCTTGAAGAACCACCGGAGCCGCTTCGTCACACCGGGCAGTTGCCTGATCCGATCCGGATCGAAGATCTCCACGGCGAGGAGCGGGAGCAGGCCGACCAGGGAGCGGATCTTCAGTGGCCAGGTCTCACCGTTCACCGCGATCTGGTCGTAGTAGAAGCCGTCCTCCTCGTCCCAGAGCCCGCTGCCGCCGAGGGAGTTCATCGCATCGACGATGGCCACGAAATGCTCGAAGAACTTGGACGCAACGTCCTCGTACGCCGGATCCTCCGACGCCAGCTCGAGGGCCATCGAGAGCATCGTCCCGCAGTAGAACCCCATCCACGCCGTGCCGTCGGCCTGCTCCAGCATCCCGCCGGTGGGCAGCGGCCGGCTGCGGTCGAAGACCCCGATGTTGTCGAGTCCGAGGAACCCGCCGGAGAAGAGATGGTTGCCGGTCTCGTCTTTTCGGTTCACCCACCAGGTGAAGTTCAGCAGAAGCTTCTGGAACATCCGGGCGAGGAAGGTGCGGTCGCGCTCCCCGGCGGATGCGGTCATCTTGTAGACCCGCCAGGCCGCCCAGGCATGCACCGGAGGGTTCGCGTTGCCGAGTTCGAACTCGTAGGCCGGCAGCGCCCCGTTCGGATGCATATACCACTCCCGGGTGAGCAGCAGCAGTTGCTCTTTCGCGAACTCGGGGTCGATCCGGCAGATCGGGATGACGTGGAAGGCCAGATCCCAGGCGGCATACCACGGGTACTCCCACTTGTCCGGCATGAGGATGACGTCGTGGTTGTAGAGGTGGGGCCAGTCGTGATTGCGCCCGCTGAGCCTCTCCGCGGGCGGGGGTGGATTCGTCGGGTCTCCCTCGAGCCACTCCCGGACGACGTAGGAGTAGAATTGCTTCGCGTGAAACAGTCCGGCCCGGGCCCGGCGGACGACCAGGGCCTCCTCCGGATCGAGATCGGCGGGAGTGGTGGCGGCGAAGAACTCGTCGGCCTCGCGAACGCGCCCGGCGAACACGTGGTCGAATCCATCCCGGAGGTCGGCTTCTCCCGACGCCGCCGGGGCGAGCACCAGGCGGATCTCCGCACTCTCCCCGGGGTCCAGCCGGAACCGGTAGCGGAAGGCGGCCTTCGTCCCACGTTCTTCCGGGTTGACCGCGGCGAGGTCCCCGTCGATCACCGCGGCATGGAAGGCGTCCTTGGCGAACGCGCCGTCCGTCTCCTCGCCGTAGAGCACCCTCCGGTTGGTTTCGTTCTCGGTGAAGTAGATCGCCTCCGGCGTTCCCCCGGCGGTCAATGTGAACGGGCCCAGAGTTTCGTGCCGCAGGCGGATCCGCCGTTCTCCGTCCCGCACCATCTCCGGCCGCGGGCCATACCCTTCCCCGGTGCGCCCCCAGGACCAGACGTTCCGGCACCACAGCGTCGGCAGGATCTGGATCGGCGCGGCGTCGGGCCCTTCGTTTCTGATGGTGATGCGGATCAGGATTTCGTCGGGAGCGGCCTTGGCGTACTCCGCCCGGACTTCGAAGTACCGCCCCTCATCGAGCACCCCGGTATCGATCAGTTCATACTCCCGCTGGTCGTACCCACGCCGTCCGTTCTCCTCACGCAGGAGGTCGTAGGGGAAGGCGGCCTGGGGATACCGGTACATCGAGGAGAAGGTGGAGTGCGTCGGCGTCGAATCCTCGTACCAGTAATACTCCTTCACGTCCTCGCCGTGATTGCCCTCAGGTCCGGTGAGCCCGAAGAGCCGCTCCTTCAGGATGGGGTCGCGCTCGTTCCAGAGGGCCAGGCCGAAGCAGAGCCGGCACTGGCGATCAGTGAACCCGAGCAGCCCATCCTCACCCCAGCGGTAGGCCCGGGATTTCGCGTGATCGAACGGGAAGTACCCCCAGCAGTCCCCGTTCGCGGAGTAGTCCTCCCGCACCGTCCCCCATTGCCGTTCGGAGAGGTACGGCCCCCACCGCTTCCAATTGGCGGTGCGCTCCCGATCTTCGATCAGCCTCTGGTGTTCGGCGGTCTTCCCCATTCAGTCCTTTCGCGAAATCAGGTGCCCGCGACGGGCGGCGCCGAGGAGCGCGGTCAATGGATTCTCGATCACCTTCACCGGGATACGCGAGAGAAGGTCGGTGAACCGCCCCTTGCCGGTGAAGCCCCGCATGAAGGTCCCGTCGACCATCCGGGGCAGGAGCTTCGGCGCGATACCGCCGCCGAGGAAGACTCCACCGCGAGCGAGGCTGACCAGGGCGAGGTTGCCGGCCACGGCCCCGCAGGCTTCGAGAAAGAGATCCAGCGTCGCCGTAGCGGCGGGACAGGTTCCGGCGATGCCCGCCTGACCGATGGCGCGGCCGCCGTCGCCGGTTTCCACCTCGTGGGCGACCTCGGGGCGCGGCTCCACCCCCTCCACATCGACGATGAACCGGAAGATGTTCGAAAGGCCCCGGCCACTGACGACGCGTTCCGCGCTCACGTGGCCGAAAATGCCTTCGAGATGCGCAGCAAGCCGGCGCTCACGAGCGGTCCGCGGAGCGAAAGTCTGGTGCCCCCCCTCGCTCGGCAGCGGACGGGAACGCACGTTCGTCCGGGGGATGATGGTCATGCCGAGGCCCGTTCCCGGGGAGATCATCGCCTGCGGGGCGCCCTCCACCGCGTCCGCCTCGTTGATGACCGTGAAGTCCTCGGGCAGCAGAACCGGGATGCCGTCGGCGTTGGCTACGAGGTCGTTCTCGAGCACGAGCCAGGGCAATCCATGGGCGCGCGCCACCTCGTTGCCGTTCACCTCCCAGGAGAGGTTCGGGGTCTTGCAGCGGTTGTCGATGACCGGCCCGGCGATCCCGACGCAGGCGCCGCGAACGGATTCCCCCCGCAGGAAATCATCGATGATGGAACCAAGGCCCGGATGGTCGGCGCTCCGGTAGGTGGCCTTGCGCACACAGGCAAGCTGCTCGAGGTGTGGCTCGAAAAGCCCGATCACGGCTTTCGTGCCACCGATGTCTCCGGCGAGAATCAAAGTGGACCTCCTTGGGCTCTATCCTCGCCTGAACCTTTCCCAGGGGCGAAGAGTTCTCCGAATCGACCGTGCGCCTTCAGCCGGACACCTACTCTCCGAGGAGATCCCCGAACTGTTCCCGCTCTTCGGAACTCAGTTCGCGCGTGACGCGGCGGTCCGCCAGGGCGAGAAGGTCCTTGCCCCGGGCGAGCCAGACCCGCGCGGTACCATCGGAGGAGGCAGTGAGAATGCGATCGCCCGTGGGAGAAAAGAGAGCGGAGACTGTCGGGGCGGTGTGTCCCCGGAGCACGGCGACTTTCATGCCTCGCCGGTCCCAAAGGCGGACCGTGCCGTCCCAGGAGGAAGTCACGATGTGATCGCCGGACGGAGAGAATGCCGCGGAGACCACCGACGACTCATGGCCTCGGAGGATCGCGACGGTCCGGCCGCTCTGGTCCCAGATACGCGCATTTCCGTCCGAGGAGGCGGTGACGAGACGAGTGCCGTCAGGGGAGAAGGCCACGGCTTCCACCCCTGCTTCATGGCCTTTCAGCAGGGCGAGCCGGCGCCCTTCGAGATCGAAGATCCGCGCGGTGTGATCCCACGAGGCGGTGGCAACCCGGCGACCATCGGGGGAGAATGCGGCCCCGACGACCTGACCGCCGTGACCGGAGAGTTCCGCCAGTGGCTTCCCGTCCCGATCCCAGACCCTGGCCGTCCAGTCGGCGGAGGCCGTCACGATCCGGCTGCCGTCGGGAGAGAAGGAGGCGGACCAGACCGTGTCGTCGTGTGGCAGGACGGCGATGAGTTTCCCGGAAAAGTCGTAGAGGCGTGCGGTCCCGTCCTCGGAGGAGGTGACGATCCGGTCGCCGGACGGGGACACCGCCGCGGACCAGATGCCTTCCTCGTGCCCCTCGAGCACGGCCAGCGTCTCCCCGTCAAGCGAGAACACCCGCGCCGTGCAATCGCGTGAAGCGGTGATGATCCGGTTGCCATCCGGCGAGAACACCGCCGAACTGACCAGGCCCGAATGACCACGCAGGGTCACCACTTCCCGACCGGTCCGGTCCCAGACCCTGGCAGTGTGATCATCGGAGGCCGTGACCATCAGGCTGCCGTCCGGGGAGAAAACCGCGCAATCCACGGCGGCGGTGTGCCCCCCGAGCAGGGCGACTTCCTGCGGCTCGGAACGCCACAGTCTGGCGGTGTGGTCATCCGAAGCGGTGAGGATCCGGCCCCCCTTCGGGGAGTAGGTCGCGAATCCCACTTCCGCCTGGTGACCGTTCAGGAGCGCCACCTGCTCACCCAGCAGATTCCAGATGCGGGCCGTACCGTCGTCCCCGCTCGTGAGAATACGATCGCCCCGCGGTGAGAATTCGGCGGTGTTGATCTGGCCGACATGCCCTCGAAGGACCGCGATTTCGATGCCGAGCGCATTCCAGAGCCTCGCGGTTCCGTCCGCGGAGGTGGTCAGAACGAAGTCCCCGCGGGGGGAGTAGACCGCACTGCAGACCCGCCCATCGTGCCCTTTGAGCACGGAGATCAGTTTCCCCGAGAGGTCGAAGATTCGTGCGGTGCAATCATTGCTGGCGGTGAGGACACGGGTGCCGTCCGGCGAGGTGCCAACGCGCCAGACGCCGTCTTCGTGCCCCGAAAAGGTCACCCGCAGCTTCCCGTCCATGCCGAACAGGCGTGCCGCCCCGTCGTCGCAGGCGGTCAGGACCCCATCTCCGGACGGAAGGAACACTGCCGAGTGGACGTCCTGACGGTGGCCCCCGAAAACCGCGAGTGGGCGACCCTCGAGATCCCACAATCGCGCCGTGTTGTCCCAGGAGGCGGTCAGCACCCGTTCCCCATCGGGAGAGAACACCGCGGACACGACATAGCCCTCGTGCCCGGAGAGAACGGCGACCTCCCGGCCTTCCAGATTCCAGAGTCGGGCCGTCATGTCGTCCGACGCGGTGACGATCAACCTCCCGTCGGGAGAGAAACGGGCGGTCCGGACCCGGTCGTCGTGGCCACGAAGCACGTGCACCAATCGACCCTCCCGATCCCACAACCGCGCGGACTCGTCGTCCGAGGAGGTGAGGCTCAGGTTCCCGTCCGGAGAGAAGACGGCGGTATTCACCCGTCCCCCGTGCCCCACCAGCACCTTCCGGACAAGAGAGCCGGAGATCGCATCGTGCAGCCGGTTGATCACGGTCGGGATGAGTTTGGTCCGGCCGGCTTCGCGGGCGAGGAGCAGGGAGAGCATCGGATCCTTCGTCTTCGCACCGGCGGAGGCATGCGTCAGAGCGAGGGCGCGGGCGAGACGCAGCGCGGCGGAGGTGCGAGCCTCGGCCTCCTCCGCTTCCCGCCGCCTCAGATCGAGCATGAGAAAGCCGATGATCGAAATCAGCGCCACCACGACGAGGGGCCAGACCACCCGGCGGACGATGCGGGCGCGCACCGCGTGGTCACGAGCGGCGATGGCCGCTTCGCGAATGTCGTCAGCGGATCGTTGGAGTTCCCGGGCGCGGGCGTGACCGGGGCGGAGTTGCTCGATACGCGCGGCGAGAGCGGAGGCGCGGTCCAACTGCCGAAGCTGCCCTTCACCGGTGTTCTGCCGGGCCCCGGTCAGCGCCGCGCCCGCCTCCCGGATCAGCGCGGAAACCTCGGTATCGACCGTGCTCTCACGCTGCCAGGTGCGGATCTCCTCCGCCAGTTCGTCCACGCGGGTGAACCGGTCGTCTCGTTCGGTGGCGAGCGCGCGGGCACAGATCCGGGACAGTTCCGCGGGGACTCCCGGCTCGAGCGAGACCGCGGCAGGCGGGGCTTTCTGGCCGAGACTCCGGATCAGGTCGCGCCAACTTTCGAGGGGAAAGGGAAGCCGGCCGGTGAGGACTTCGAACAGGATCGCCCCCAGGCTGTAGACGTCACTTCGCTCGTCCACGTCTTCGGTGCGCCCGAAAGCGGCCTCCGGCGCCATGTAGCCCGGGGTGCCAAGCGCGCTCGCCGCGGTGGTCAGGTCCGAGGCGTCGCGATACTCGTCGAGCCGGCTGCGAAGCAGGTCGCCGGTCAGGTCCGGCCGGTCCTTGATCTTGGCCAGCCCCCAGTCGAGGACCACCACCTCGCCGAACTCCCCGAGCGCAATGTGATCCGGCTTGAGATCCCGGTGCAGGACACCGCGGGAGTGGGCGTAGCTGATCGCATCGCAGACCTTCAGGAAGGGCTCGAGCAGTCCGATCCGGTCCGACAGCCCCGCCGCCTCCGAAAGCGCGCGCTTCAGCGTCCGGTCGCCGGAGAGGAACCGCATCGTGTAATAGGGGATGCCCTCCGGAGTCTTGCCGAGTTCGTACACCGGGATGATCCCCGGGTGCTCCAGGCCGGCGGTAATCCAGGCCTCCTGCAGAAAGCGTGCTTTCAGGGTCTCGAAGCCGTGGGAATCGGCGCCGCCGATGGCGGGAGGCGTAACGCCGGTCGGCTCCGAAGGGGTCTTCGTGCCCTTCCTGCTCCGGCCATCGGGGCGAACGATCTTGAACGCGACCTCACGGTTCAGGTCCTGATCGAGAGCCCAGTAGACGATGCCCATGCCGCCTTCGCCACAGGGTTCGAAGTCGAGGTAGCGATCCTCGGCGAGGGCGCGCAAGGGATGCGGAGGTTCCGACCGGGGAGAAATTGCGGCCGTGAAGAGCGCGAGGGCGTGAAAGCGGGCGCGCAGCGGCCCCTCGAGATCGGGGTGGTCGCGGATCACGTCTTCCGGATCGACGGAATCCCCTTCGTCCAGGCGCTCGCGCCACTCCCCGAGGATCCGGTCGATCCGCTCCTCGTCACTCATCCCGGTTCTCCACGACTTCACCGTCGAGGGCGGCGGCGAGTTTCGCCAATGCGCGCCCGTAGAGCTTCTTCATGGCCTCGCGGGATCGCCCCATCCGCTCGCCGGCCTGGCGGAGCGTCATCTGTTCCACCTGAACGAGCTCGATCACCATACGGTAGTCGTCCGGCAACTCGCGCATGGCCCGCACCACCTTGACCCGGAGTTCCTCTCCGATGGCGGCTTCGCTCGGACTCGGCCCGCTGCCGGCAAACAGCACGGTGTCCGGTCGCGCGCCGCGGGTGACTTCATCCGCCGCGCCCCGCTTGGCGGTGTTCCGAAAGTGCCGGATCTGCTCACGAAGCTTGAAGACCGCGATCTGCTCGAGCCAGCCCTTGAGGGAGCCGTCGTGACGGGCTTCGAACTCCGGGATCCGCGTGTACGCGGTGAGCCAGGTCTCCTGCAGAATGTCCTCGACACTCAGTTTCCGCCGCATGGAGACCGGCAGGCGCTGTCCGAGGATGCCCCGGAGCCGTGGCTCGTGCCGCATGAAGAGAGCCTTCAGGGCGGATTCATCCCCCTCCCGGAACTGCTTGATCAGGATCTGGTCACGGGGCTCGAGCGAAGGCATGGCCCCACATTCTGGGCGCAGGAGGGGGCGAAGGCCAATCGATTCGAGGAGCCCCCGGTCCCGGTGGCAACGGCCTCGAGCCGGTCGGAGAGGTACTCGATCTTCTCAATCGGGGGGATACAGGTGCTCCAGCGGGCGCCAGAGCTGCGGGGGGATCGCCTCCGCGCCCTTTTCCGCACCGAGGATGTTCCCGGCGATCGCCCCGGTACTATCGGTGTCGCCGCTGTGGTTCACAGCGAAGAGCAGAGCCTCCTCGACCTCTGCGAAACTCAGCGCCGCGCAGAGCGAGATGGCCAGGGCCTCCTCCCCCACCCAGCCTTCGCCGAGAGTCTCGAGCCGCTCCGGCTTCGAATCGTGCGCGTCGAGTGCGACTCTCACCCCCTGCACCGCCCGGTGCACCTCGTCGGCGTTCTCGGGCTCTCGAAAACCGGAGAGGATCCGATCCGCCTCAGCGAGAGATTCCATGCTCCCTCCGCGGTGAACATCAGCATCTGGCTATCACCGGTGATCGCGCCGAGACGGCCGCAGCAGGGCGAGTACTCGCGCAGCCCGTCGGGGCCGAACTCGCGGCGGATTCCATCGAGCGACATGAACTCCACCGGAGCCCCGAGCGCGTCGCCGATCGCACCGGCGATGAGGCCGCCGACGATGCGGTCGACGGGCACCTCCACTCTCGCCAGTTCCTCCGTCTCCATCAACGTCACCAGCGCGGTCGCGCCGGATGCGGCAATCAGATCGAGATCCGCGGTGAGTTCCCGGTCCCAGGGCCCGGTCATCGAATGCACCTGCTTCCTGCCGGGACAGAAAGTGAGCCCGATCGTGCCACCGCAGGGAAGAACCACAGAATCGATGCGGAGCGGATGAGTATCGCTCGTCTTCTTGCTCGGAAACCCTCCATCGAATGGAGATGATACTCCAACCGCACCATGGAAGGTGATGGACTGAGGGAATTGAGTTGCGGCGTAAGGGGCCGCGGGGGCGAAGCGGGAGGAGGAGCAGCGCCTGAGGGAACTGCTTCGCAATCAGACGGCGGGGCCGGTCGGAACCCCCTCTAGCGTGGCGTCGAATTCAGGTTGGAGTGCGTCCGAACCGGGATGGGCTGCTCGAAACGGTACTTCGGATCGTCCCGGTGCTCCTTCCACCAGGCGGTGACCGCGACGTGCTCCTTGCCGTGCGGATCCACCGACGGGGGATTGGGGAAGGAGCAGAGGGAGTTCCGGTCGAAGGGCTCCTCGCCGTCGAGCAGGGCGCGGATCGCCCAGACCGCGGCCGCGCAGACCACCACATTGTAGGGATACTGCCAGACGGAGCTGATCTCCCGCGGCTGGGCGGTGTGGGTCCCGTCATCGAGGCAGGAGGCGATGGAGGCGATCGCGCGGGGATCTCCGAGGTCTGCCAGTGCGCCGAACAGTACGACCCTCCCCACCGGATCGTCCTCCTTCCCGAGCAACCCGGCAAGCGGTCCCGCCGCCTTCCGATCACCCAGTTCCGCGAGGGCCCGCACCAGAACGGGCGAATCCTCCTCCCGTTTCCCGAGGGAGGCGATCAGCGCATCCACCGTCCGCCCGTTCCCGGCCTTCCCGAGGACGTGGATCGCGGCGGTTCGCAGCCGGTCGTCTTCCACATCGAGGAAACCGGTCATCTCGTCGCGCACCGCGGCGGCGGGGTGTTCCCGAAGGATCCGCGCCAGAGTATATCGGCCGGTTTCCTGCGCCTTGAACATGCTGAGAAAGAGCGCGATCGCCCGCTCCCGATCCAGTGCGAGCAGCGCGCGGGGAGCCATGTCAACGAGGTAGCCGTCACGCGGATTGGCCTGCCAGACAGTGAGGATCGGGTCCCACGCCCGGAGATCTCCGAGCAACCCGAGCCCCCTGGCCGCACCGCTGCGGCTGCTCTTGTCTTCGAGCCCCGCGACGAGGAACTCATAGCTCTCGGGTTTCCCCTGCCGGCCGAGGGCGACGTAGGCGGAACTCCGCGGTCCCGACCACTTCTCCTTCGTCATGGCGACCAGCAGCGGATGAATACGGTCGTCCCTGAAGGTCCCGAGCACGTCCGCGCAATACGAACGGATGTTCGGGTGCGAGTCCTCCGCCGCCATTGCCAGCACCTTCTCGAAAAGCTCGGGCTCGGCGCGCCCCGCCACCGCCAGGACCGCCTTGCGACGGATCTGGTAGTTCGGGTTGTCGAGATCGGCGAGGAGGTCCGCGGCCGGGCGAGGCTCTTCGCCGGCGAACACCGCACCGGCGAGGGTGAGTAGAAGCAGGAGTGCGATTCTCATGCGTTCACCTTACCCGCCATCGGAGCATCCTGAGGTCGAACCTGTGTAAATCAGCGGCACCCCGCTCTGCGCATCCGCACGTCCCGCCCGGCGCATCGGAGGGAATTGGTTGTACGCTCAGGATGTTCTCCTATCGCTTCGGGCGAAAGCCCGTGCAGAGCCAGCCGTCCCCGGTCTTCGCGAACTCGAACAGTAGCGGCATGGCCATCGTCTGTTCGCCCTGTTTCATCTCGAAGGTAACCGTGACGGTGGCGCCGTCGGCCTCTTTCGTCGTATCGGTGACCTCGTAGGTCGCGTTCGCGAAAAACCGGGCCTGCATGGCGAGTTGCTGCTTCGCCTCCGCGCTCGAAAGCCGCTCCTTCAGTTCCCCGGTGGTGAGTGCGACAACTTCATCCAGGTCACCGCTCGCCAGACTGCGAATCATCTTCAGGGCGACCGACGCCGGCGTCACCGCCACGGCCTCGCGCAAGACGCCGGCGAGCAGCTTCGCCGCACCGAAGTCGCTGAGCCGCTGTGGGTGCTCGCCGTCGCCGGCCTCCATCTCCGCGCGGTTGCCCACACAGACGATGGTGAGCCGGTCTTTCGCGAACACCTCTGCCGCCAGAGCCCGGATCTCCGCCGCCGAGGTGTTCAGCACCGCCTCGCGAGTCCGTTGGTACCAGTCCAGCCCAATCTCGCCCTGCAGAAGGATCTCGCCGAATGCACCGGCGCGGCCGCCGCTCCGACCGAGCGCCCGAGTCAGCGCCGCGCCGTGGGCCTGCCGGGCGTTCTCGATCTCTTCCACCGTGGGCCCCTCCCTCGTGAACTTCTCGACTTCCTCGAGCGCGAGCGAGATGCCGTAGGGCACGGAACGGTTCTTGGTCTGGAAGACCACCGCACAGAGCGACGGAATCTGCCAGTCCGGAACAACACGGGCGGCCGCCTGGTAGGCCAGCCCCTCGTTGCTGCGGATACGGTTGAATACACGTCGGGAGAGGATTGTCCGGAGCATCGCCAGTGCCGGGTAGCGAGCATCGACGCGGGACACCGACCGTCCGCCGATCATGACGTACCCCTGGCTCGAGTCGAAGTCCATCACGTGCAACACGGTCTCCTGTTCACCGGTCAAGGCGGTGGGGATTTCCGGGACCGGGTCATCAAGGGCCTTCCAGGTACCGAAGGTCTGGTCGAGAACCGCGAGGATCTCGTCTGGCTCGAACGCACCGGAGACCATGAGGATGATCCGCCGCGGGTCGTGGGTGCCGGCGAGTGCGGCCTCGAGGTCGGCCGCCGTGACCGCCGCGACACTTTCCTGCGTGGATCTGCGGGTCCGGGCATCGTCGCCCCACAAGAGCTTGCGGAAAGAGCGTTGGGAGATGCCGCCCGGCCGCGTCTCGGCCGCGATCAGCCGCGCGACCATCTTCGCCCGCTCCGCCTCGACGGCCGCGGGATCGAGCACCGGCTTCTCGATGAGGTCCCGCAGCAGGTGAATAGCCTTTACGCGGTCCTGCGGAAAAGTATCGAGGGAGAACCGGAGGGCGAAACGATCCGCGGTCACGCCGTACTCCGCCACCATGTCCTCGAGTGTCTCCCGGATCTTCTCGCGGGACACACCGGGCAGCCCGGAGAGGCTCATCGCGCCGGCGAGCAGACTCGCGGCGCCCTCTTTCCCCACGGGGTCCTCGGCACTGCCCCCGCGGACCAGGGCCTCGATCCTGAAGACCTGGTCATCCCGGTCCGGCACGGCCACGACCTGGATTCCGTTCGCGAGGAGGTGCACGCTCCGCTCGCCGCTCGGGGCGACGATGGCCCTCTTGCGGAAGGTGAGGTCCGTCCAGAGATCGGGGCGGCCGTTTCCGGGGGCGGCGGGTCGCGCCGCGGGTTCCGCCGGTCTTCCGACGCCTTCCACGGCGGGGCGCGCCTCGGTTTCGTAGATACCGACCACCCGGTTCAGGGGCACCAGCGTGCGGGCCGCGAGGGCCTGGATCGCCGCGCCGGTAACCGTCCGGGAGTAGGCCAGGTTTCGCTCGATGTTCCTCCACGACCCGGCGGCCTCGTGGCGGAGGAACGTGAAGCCGATCCGCATGTCGTTCTTGATGATGCCGAGGGTCTGCGCGCGGTACCTCCTCTTGAGTGTCGCCAGCATCTTTGCCGACGGAGCCTGATCCACCATCCGCTGCACCTCGGTCAGCACGGCGCTCTCCGCCTCCTCGGGGGCGTGCCCTTCCTTCATCGTGACGGTGATCCAGAGCGTGCTGCCGTAGAGCTTGCTTTCGAGGTAGGCACTCACGTCGGTGGCGATCTTGTCCTCCCTGACGAGCTGTTCCGTCAGCGGGCCATCCTCATCGCCGAGGAGCATGGCGATCATCTCCCCGTCGACATCGATGACGGTCCCCGCGGGGGGCATGCGATAGGCAACGGTCAGTTCCGCCGAGCCTGCCCCGGAACCGTAAACGCGAGCGGGGCCGGCCTTCGCGGGCGGCACCGGCGGAATGCGCGGGCGCTCCCCCGGGTTCGCCTTCCAGTCACCGAAGTAGCGCTTTGCCAGGTCGAACACATCCTTCGACTCGACATCACCGGCCACGATCAGGAACATGTTGTCGGGGCTGTAGTAGGTGTCGAAGAACGCACGCATGTCTTTCCTGGAGAGTCGCCGCAGATCGTCGTGATAGCCGACCACGGGGTGGGAATAGGGGTGGCTGCCGTACAGCACGCGCTGGAGTTCTTCGCCAAAGTCGTGCCCCGGCCGGTTCTCCGAAAGGCGCCGTTCCTCACGCACGACGTTCTTTTCGGAGTGGAACTGGCGGAAGACGGGATTGCGGAATCGCTCCGACTCGACCCAGAAAAACAGCTCGATCTTCTCATTCGGCAGCACCGAGAAGTAGGCGGTCATGTCATTGCTGGTAAAGGCGTTCGTCATGGATCCGCCGGCGTCGCTGTAAATCTTGAAGACGTGGTTCAGGACGAGGTTCTCCTGCTGTTCGGCGAACAACTCGTCACGGGTCTTCAGGAGAGGCGCGAGTTGCGTTGCGGTTGCTCCGGCATCTTCCCGGCGGAGGATCTCGGCCATCACCACGTCGATCCGATCCCGCAGTTCCGCGTCCTTCGCCGGATCCTCGACACCGATCTTGTCCGTGCCCTTGAAGAGCATGTGCTCGAGGAAGTGGGCGATCCCGGTATACCCCGCACGCTCCGCGGACGACCCGGTGCGGACCGCGAGGACGCAGGCGGCCTGGGGGCTGCCGGGGCGCTTCACGGCAAACACCTTCATGCCGTTCTCGAGCACCATCTCATCCACCGACATGGGGAATTCACCGGCAAGGGCGGACGGAGCCAGAGAGATGGAGATGGAAGAGAGGAGGAGCGCAACAAGAAGAGTTCTCACGAGGATCGTCCTTATGGATGAGAGAAGCGACCGGACACCATGGTATCCGGCCTCCGGTTGAATTCGATGACTGCTTCTCAATCGCCCCGCGGCACCACGCCCCGGTCCGGTCCGGTCGGACGCAGACGAACACGCTCTCGCGCTGACGAAGGACGTTGTAGCAGACGCCCGAATCGCGCGTCAGCATCAGGTCGTTCATGATCAGTTTGCAGGCATCGAGGTCGGAAGCCGGCTCTTCACCGCCTTCGTCGTTGTCTCCATCGCTTCCGCCACCTCGCGATGGGAAAGCCCCGCGAGGCGGTAGAGGGGGAGCGTGCGGAAGACGAAGAGCCCGAGCCCGAGGTCGAGCCCGAGGTCGAGGTCCGAACTCACCCGCAGCCGTCCCCACCCTGCATATCCTCAACTCCACCCAGGCCCAGGCCATGGCGAAACCGGACATGGGCCGAAGGGAGGTGCGGAGCGCCCCCACCAGGAGCGAACAGCGAAGCGCCTTCGCGAGGCCCGCCCCCACCACAAGCGAACAGCGAAGCGCCTTCGCGAGGCCCGCCCCCACCACAAGCGAACAGCGAAGCGCCTTCGCGAGGCCCGCCCCCACCACAAGCGAACAGCGAAGCGCATTCGCGAGGCCCGCCC
>JAJSAM010000047.1 GCA_024274785.1 Planctomycetota bacterium
AAGCTGGCGCCGATCACCAGCGGGCGGGCGGCGAAGCTGGCGCCGATCACCAGCGGGCGGGCGGCGAAGCTGGCGCCGATCACCAGCGGGCGGGCGGCGAAGCTGGCGCCGATCACCAGCGGGCGGGCGGCGAACCTGGCCCCGATCACCAGCGGTCGGGCGGCGAACCTGGCCCCGATCACCAGCGGGCGGGCGGCGAACCTGGCCCCGATCACCAGCGGGCGGGCGGCCGGGCTCGCGCCGGTCGGCCGCGGTCCGGCGGACGAGAGAGGCCTCGCGGTCGGGATTCCGACACCGCCGATCCGCGATCTGATTCCCCCCAGGTCCGTACCGGAGGAATTCGTCAGAAGAGTCGCCGCGAGCCGTTTCCCCCTGATGGCCGGCGATGTCGCGCTGAAGAAGGGGGAGTTCGGGAAGGCGGCCATCGCGTTCGATCACGCCAGCCGTCGCCACCCCGAGTCGGCCGGACCGCTCTTTGCCCTCGGCGATGCGCTCCTCGGTCTTGACCAGTTCGAACGTGCCGCCGGGAGTATCCGGAAGGGACTCACCAGGGCGCCCCAATGGGCCAATGCGCTGAGTCGCACCGGGAAGCGCGGGAACGCGAACCAACTGAGAGCAGTGGCGAAGTATGCACGGGAGCACCCGGGAAACGGCGACGCCTGGTTCTTGCTCGGCTACCTGCGGATGACATCGGGCGTCGAGTCCGAGCGTGAACGCGCCGAACATGCGTTCAGAAACGCGGTGTCGATCGACCCCCGCGACGAAGCGTCCCTGCGCTACCTGCTCCGCTCCCGGTGAGTCGGGCGCCGTCCCGACCAGTGATATCCCCGCATTGACCGCCGGACGGCGGTGCGGTGCTCTCTTGCGGTCCGGACGGGGTGCGGGTTTCCGGCACAGGCGGGACCTCCCTGGACGTCGCTGCGGTGGGTGTGGTCGAGACGGCGCTCGACCCTCCGAGGCGGTGGAGCCGCCTACTCGGCCAGGCCCTGCAGGTGGGCCTCGACATTTGGGCCGAGTTCGGCGAGACCGTAGCCACCCTCCAGGGTGGAAATCACCCGCCCGTCGGCGTGTATCTCGGCCATCCGCACGATCTTCTCGGTGATCGTAAGGAAGTCCTCGGTCCGCAGGTTCAGCCCGCCGATGGGGTCGTCGACGTGGGCGTCGAACCCGGCGGAGATGAGCACGATCTCCGGCCGATGGGCGGCGACTTCGCGGAGCCCCTGGTCGAGGGCCAGCAGGTAGTCTCCCGGTGTGGTGTGGGCGGGGAGAGGAACATTACGGTTGGCGGCGGCGCGCCGGCGGGAGTGGTACGGGCCCCCGGTGCCCGGGTAGAACGGATAGCGGTGCAGCGACAGGAAGTAGATCGACGGGTCGTCGGCGAAGATATCCTCGGTCCCATTGCCGTGATGGACATCGATATCGACGATGGCCACGCGGCCAAGGCCGTGACGGCGCCGCAGATACCTGGCGCAGACCGCGATGTTGTTGAACAGGCAGAAGCCCATCGCCCGGCTCTTCGTTGCGTGGTGCCCGGGCGGGCGGACCAGGCAGAAACCGCGCCGGCTTCTCCCGGTCATGATCTCGTCGGCTGCGGCGAGGAGCGCGCCAGACGCTTTTTCCGCGGCTTCGAGGGAGCGCCCGCCGGTGTGGGTGTCGCTGTCGAAGGACCCGTTCCGGTCGGCCACGCTCTTCACCATCCGGTAGTATCCGGGATCATGAGCCATGGTGATCTCATCGACCGTGGCTCGACGCGCGGCAACGAGCGGGACCTTCGCAAACACGCCGGCCCGCTCGAAGTGATCGAGAATAGCGGTCACGCGGTCCGCGGACTCCGGGTGTCCGTACCCCGTGTCGTGATCGAGACTCACGCTGTCGTGGACGAGAAAAGCCAATACACCGCTCCGGTTTTCCCGGTCGTCGCCGGTGCGAAGTAGGATACCTCCCCGCGGCGGGATCTTTGAAGGGTGCATGTTGCGGAGCCGAGGGAGGGTTTTTTTTGGATCAGTTCCGGATCGTCAGTGACTTCGAACCGAAAGGCGACCAGCCCTCGGCCATTCGCGAACTCTCCGCCGGCGCACGATCCGGCCGTCCGGACCAGGTGCTCCTCGGCGTGACCGGCAGCGGCAAGACCTACACCGTGGCCTGCGTCATCGAGGAACTGAACCGCCCCGCGCTCATCATGGCGCCGAACAAGACGCTCGCCGGCCAGCTCTTCACCGAGTTCCGCGACCTCTTCCCGGGGAACGCCGTCGAGTACTTCGTCTCCTACTACGACTACTACCAGCCGGAAGCCTACATCCCCTCGACCGACGTCTACATCGAGAAGGACGCCTCGGTGAACGAGCGGATCGATCGCATGCGCCACTCCGCGACGCGTTCGGTGCTCTCGCGCCGGGACGTGATCGTGGTGGCTTCGGTCTCGTGCATCTACGGCCTCGGTTCGCCGGGCTCCTACATGGACATGGTGGTGGAGCTTGCAAAGGGCCAGGTCATCGAGCGCGACGAACTGCTTCGGCAACTGACCACCATCCAGTATCGGCGTCGCGATTTCGATCTGTCACGAGGCTCTTTCCGGGTGCGGGGGGATGTGGTGGACCTCCTCCCGGTCTACGAGGACGATCTCTGCCTGCGGATCGAGTTCTTCGGAGACGAGATCGATGCCATCCGCCAGGTCGACCCGCTCACCGGGGAGTTGAAGGGCGATCTCGAGGAGACGAAGATCTACCCGGCAACACACTACGCTACGCCGGAGGAACGACTGGCCGCGGCGATGGAGGGGATCGAGGCGGAACTCGACGAGCAGCTCTCCCGGTTCCGCCGGGACGGGAAGATCATCGAGGCGCATCGGCTCGAGCAGCGGACCCGCTACGATCTCGAGATGATGCAGGAGATCGGGTTCTGCAACGGGATCGAGAACTACTCCCGCTTCCTCGATGGCCGCGAACCGGGTGAGCCGCCATTCACGCTGCTCGACTATTTTCCGAAGGACGTGCTGCTCTTCATGGACGAGAGCCACGTGACCGTGCCGCAGGTCGGGGGAATGTACCGGGGCGACCGCGCGCGGAAGGAGACGCTGGTGGCGCATGGGTTTCGATTGCCGTCCGCGCTCGACAATCGCCCACTCCGGTTCGACGAGTTCGAGAGTCGCGTCCGCCAGAAGGTCTACGTATCGGCGACGCCGGCGGACTACGAGGGGGAGAAATCGGGCGGCCGATACGTCGAGCAGATCATTCGTCCCACCGGCCTCGTGGACCCGCCGATCGAGGTGCGGCCGGTGGCGAACCAGGTGGACGATCTGATCGCGGAGATTCGCAAGGAGGTGGAGCAGGGCTTCCGGATCCTGGTCACGACGCTGACCAAGCGGATGTCGGAGGATCTGACCGAGCACCTCTCCGACATCGGGATCCGCGTGCGGTACCTGCATTCCGACATCGATACGCTCGAACGCGCTGAGATCATCCGCGACCTTCGGATCGGGAAGTTCGATGTGCTCGTGGGCATCAACCTGCTGCGGGAGGGGCTCGACCTGCCCGAAGTTTCCCTGGTGGCCATCCTCGACGCGGACAAGGAGGGCTTCCTGCGGGCCGAGCGTTCGCTGGTTCAGACCTGCGGCCGCGCCGCCCGGAACGTCGACGGACGCGTCATCATGTACGCCGGGAAGAGAACCGGGTCGATGGAGCGTGCGATCGCTGAGATGGACCGCCGGCGGGAGAGGCAACTCGCCTGGAACACCGAGCACGGCATCACCCCGGAATCGATCAAGAAGAAGATCCAGGACAACCTCACTTCCATCTACGAACGCGACTACGTGGATCTCGCGCCGGACGCCGGCGAGGACTCTCTCGAGATCGACGATCTGCCGGCGACGATCGAGAAGCTGAAGGAGGGCATGTTCGCGGCGGCCCGGCGGTTGGACTTCGAGGAGGCGGCGAAGCTTCGGGACGAGTTGTTCGAACTCGAGCAGCGTCAACTGGAGATGCGGGTTTGAAGGTATCGGAGCGTCTCGAGAAGAAGCTCGCCGACTTGCCGAGGGAACCGGGCGTCTACCTCTTTTTCGAGACCCGCCAGCGCGTGGCCTACGTCGGCAAGGCGATGGACCTCCGATCGCGCGTGCGATCCTACTTCAGCGGTACCGGGCCGGAGGATCGACCGCGGATCAGGCTGTTGCTGCCCGCGATCGTGGACATCGAGGTCATCCGGGTGGGCAGCGAGAAGGAAGCGCTTCTCCTCGAGAACTCACTGATCAAGAAGCACCGGCCGCGTGGCAATGTCCGCCTGCGCGACGACAAGAACTACCTTTGTGTGCGGGTGGATCGGCGGCACGACTTCCCCCGCATCACCTTCGTCCGGAAGTTCGAGCGGGACGGCGCGCTCTACTTCGGGCCTTACGCCGACGCCAAAGCCGTGCGCGAGGCGGTGCGGATCATCCAGGCCGCATACGGGCTCCGAACCTGCTCCGACCACGTGCTGAAGACCCGCAACCGGCCTTGTCTCTACCACCAGATGGGACAATGCGCCGCCCCGTGCGCGGGTGCGGTCGATCCGGCGGAGTACGGACAGGCGGTGGAGCGGGCGCTTTCCGCGCTGCGGGGGCGTCCCGGAGACCTGCTGCGCGATCTGCAGGCATTGATGCTCAGGCATTCTGAGGCGCTTCAGTTCGAACGGGCGGCGGAGGTGCGCGACCGTATCGCCGCGGTCCGGAAGACCACCGAGCGACAGGGGGTGAGCCTTCCGGACCTGAAGGCTCGCGACGTCGTGCACGTCTCCCGGCGCGGTGACGATCTGCTCTTCATGGTGCTCTTCGTCAGGGAGGGCAAGCTGCTCTCGTCCCGGCATCACCACATCCGGTCCGATGCCGGCTACGAGGAGGCGATGGCCTCGTTTGTCGCGCAGTTCTATGCCGCGGGGAAGGCGGTGCCTCCGGAACTGCTGGTGTCCGACGAGCCGGAAGGGCGGGGGCTGCTCGAAGAAGTGCTCTCGGAGGTGCGGGGCGGCGTGGTGAGGATCCGGGTGCCCCGGCGCGGGGCCGGCCGGGATCTGATCCGCATCGCCGCCGAGAACTCGGACCAGGCGGCGAGGCGAGGCGAGGCGGAGTCGCGGTCTCGCACGCAGTTCGCGGTGGATGCGCTCGCGGAGAAACTCGGCCTTGACGGACCGCCGAGCCGGATCGAGTGTTTCGACATCTCGACGATCGGCGGGACCGCGACCGTGGCTTCGCTGGTGGTCTTCGAAGAGGGCCTTCCGGATAAGTCCTCGTATCGCCGTTACAAGGTCAAGGCCGTCGAGGGGCAGGACGACTTCGCTTCCATGCGCGAGGTGCTGGCCCGGCGTTTTCTGCGTGCCGAGGAGATGCCTCTGCCGGACCTGGTGGTGGTGGACGGGGGCGCCGGCCAGCTCTCTTCAGCATTGCGGGCGCTCGAGGAGGTCGGCGTGATGGATGTGCCGCTGGTCGGGCTGGCGAAGGCGCGGTCCGGGCGATCGGGGCAGCAGGCGGTGGAGCGTGTGCATCTGCCGGGGCGCAAGGAACCCATCCTGCTCGAGCCGGACTCCCCGGAGTCGCTCCTCATCGAGCGGGTCCGGGATGAGGCCCACCGTTTCGCCATTCGCTACCACCGCAAGGTGCGCAGCAAGCTCGCGATCTCCTCGATGCTCGACCGGATCGACGGTGTGGGCGAGACCTGGCGTAATCGACTCCTCGCGCGTTTTGGTTCGGTGGCCGGAATCCGCAAGGCCAGCCTCGACGAACTGATGCTCGTGCCGGGCCTGCCGCGCGAGACCGCCCGCCGGATCCATGATTTCCTGAAGGCCGACCCGGGCGATCTGCCATCATCGTCTTCGCAACGATCCGACACCCATCCGGGAGATAGAAAATGAAGCTCTTTGCCGACACCGCGGACGTCGAAGAGATCCGGAAGCTGAACGACCTCGGCATCATCGACGGGGTGACCACAAATCCCTCGCTGATCGCGAAAGAGGGGCGGAAGTTCGAGGAGGTCGTGCAGGAGATCGCCGAAATCGTCGATGGTCCCATCTCCGCGGAGGTCGTCTCCGTCAAGGCCGAGGGCATGGTGGCCGAGGGCCGGGAACTGGCGAAGCTCCATCCGAACATCGTCGTCAAGATCCCGACCATCCTCGAGGGGTTGAAGGCCACCCGGATTCTCGCGAACGAGGGGACCCCGGTGAACATGACACTCTGCTTCTCCGCCACCCAGGCGCTGCTCTGCGCCAAGGCCGGCGCCGCCTACATTTCCCCGTTCGTCGGTCGACTCGACGACATCCACACCGCGGGTATGGGCCTGATCGAGGAGATCGTCACGATCTACTCGAACTACGATTTCGAGACCGAGGTCCTCGTGGCGTCGATCCGGAGTCCCCTGCACGTGCTGGACGCGGCGATCCTCGGTGCGGACGTCGCCACCTGCCCGCCGAAGACGATCTACCAGATGATGGCCCACCCGCTGACGGACATCGGCCTGGCGAAATTCCTGGCGGATTGGGAGTCGGTCCCGAAATAGCGCGCCCTGCATTCCCGGAGATCCGGCCGCCGTGCCGACCAGTCACAACGCCACCGCGACCCGGGAGTCCCGCCTGTGCCGGTGAATCGCCCGCAAACCGGAAACCCGAACCGATCACCACCCGCCTCGGAGGGTCGGCCTCTGTGCCGACCAGTCGCAACGCCACCGCGACCCGGGAGTCCCGCCCGTGCCGGTGAATCGCCCGCAAACCGGAAACCCGAACCGTCCGCACCCCCCCTCGGAGGGTCGGCCGCTGTGCCGACCTGTCACAATGCCGCCTCGACCCGGGAGTTCCGCCTGTGCCGGTGAATCGCCCACCTGCCCCGGCGTAAGAGAGCCCCGATCGCCCCCTGGCCCGCAGGTCGTGTTCCGCGCGGAATCCCGGATGTGCCGCGATGCTCCTTCACCTTCAGGACCGCGGGTCGTCTTCCGGCACAGGCGGGACTGGTCGAGACGGCGCTCGACCCTCCGAGGCGGTGGATCCGCCTACATACCCCAGAGGTTTCCGGTGTGAACCGGCTTGCCGAGGAGTTTCAGGTAGTAGTAGAGCTGCGCCTTGTGGGATTCGAGGTGGCCCACCATCCCGAGCAGGTGCCGGCCCAGGGAAATCTCGACCTCGGGATTCCATGGCGCCGATTGCATCTTGTGTTCGAGATCCTCTTCTCCCGCACGCTCGATCATCTCGCAGGCGAGCGTCTTGTCCGCGGAGAGCAGGTCCACCGCCTGGGCCACGGATTCGACGGTGGGCATCTTCTCCGCGGGGGGAAGCATCTCCTCCTCCGGGATCTCCTCGTAACTCTGCCCTTCGGGAAAGCCCCAGTCGCCGGTGACGAAACCCTTCATGCAGAAGCCGCACGCGGTCTGGATGTGGAAGAGGAGTTGCCCCATCGTCATCCAGTTCGAGCCGGTTTCGGGTTTGAAATCAAGCATGTCGTCCGTCACGAGGTCGATCAGGCCTTCCGTGGCCTTGTAGGATGCGGCGACCTCGACTTTGAGCAGTTCCGTCCAGTTCATGATTTCTCCTCCCTGGCTCCCGGCTGGCTTGCAATTCAATTCTACTCCGGGTTGCGGAGAATGGGACCGAATGCAGGCTACGCCCGTGGGTGAAACTCGCGGTGGATGCGCCGCAGGCGATCGGACTCCACGTGCGTGTAGATCTGCGTGGTCCGGATCGAGGCGTGGCCGAGCAACTCCTGGACGGAGCGGATGTCCGCGCCCCCCGCGAGCAGGTGGGTGGCGAAGGAGTGGCGAAGCGTGTGGGGCGAGACCTTCTTGCCGATTCCAGCGGCGAGGGCATGTCGCCTGACGATGCGCCAAAGATCCTCGCGGCGGAGGGGCGCTCCCAGACGGGTGAGGAAGATCACCGCGGGATCCGGCTCTCGAACCAGGGTGGGACGGCTTTGCGCCAGGTAGCGCTCCACCGCCCGGATCGCCTTGCGCCCGAGGGGGACCAGCCGCTCCTTGTCGCCCTTGCCGATCAACCGGGCGAAGCCCACCGTCAGATCCACCGCATTCCGACGGAGCCCGACGGTCTCCGAGGCACGCGCGCCGGTGGCGTAAAGGACTTCCAGGAGAGCCCGATCCCGGATTCCCAGGGGCTTTCTCGGCGAGGGGGCCCGAAGCAAGGCCGTGACGTCGGTGGGGGAAAGGAACTCGGGCAGATGCTCCCAGGTCTTCGGGCTGTCGAGATGCACCAGGAGCGCGGTATCGACCAGGCCCTCGCCGGAGAGATGGCGGAGGAAGCAACGGATGGACACCAGGGACCGGGCCACGGAAGCGGGGGCCAGGCCACGGGCCCGCTCAATCATCATGAACCAGAGCACGTGATCGGCGGAAATCGTCGTGGCATCCGTGATTCCGCGGCCCGCAAGTTGCGAAGCGAAGCGGCCGAGGTCCCTGCGGTAGGCTTCGATGGTCTTCGGGGAAAGGCCTAGCTCTGATTGTAAGTATATTAGATATAAGTGGATATGTTGGTTCAAGGTACGTTCCGGCCGTCCGGGTGCGGTGGGTCGAATTGGTTGACCTGCCCCGGGGGCATCCCTATAATACCGCACCTTTTCGGGATCCCGTCGTTCGCGACATCTCTTGGAGACGGCGCCATGAGCGGCCAGAAGAAGAAAAGCATATTCTCGAAAGACGAACTCGCGAAGTACCGCGAGGAGCTGATCGAGAAACGCAACAGGATCGTCGGCGTGGTGGAGCGCATGGAGAGCCAGGCGATCCGTGCCGGATCGGATGAAGTGTCGGTCGATCACATGGCGGACCACGGCTCCGACAGCTACGAGCAGGACCAGACCATCAGCCTGATCGAGCGCGAGAGCGAGGCGGTCCGGGCCATCGACCTGGCCCTGAAGAGGATGGAGGAAGGTACCTACGGACTTTGCGACGAATGCGAAGCCAGGATCAAGAAGCCGAGACTGAAAGCGATGCCCTCGGCTCGACTCTGCCTGGAGTGCCAGATCGCAGAAGAAGAGGGGCGTCTCTGACCCTGCTCCCGGCCGGCGTCGATCGCAGGTTGGCGCTCGTCCGTGGCGGCAAGGCTTGTTGCCCTTCCATCCTCTCCCCGGAGGTTACGCCGTGAGACGCCTTCCCTGGCTCGCGATCGCGCTGATCGTCGCCGGCATCGACATGGCGACCAAGAGCGCCGTCTTCGCCTCTCTGAAACCCGGGGATACGTTGTGGATCTTCGGTGAGTGGTTCGGCTTCACCCAGGTCCTGAATCCGGGGATCACCGGGGGAATGCTGAAGGGGCTGCCGCCCTTCGCCCTCTCCGCCATGACCGGCGTCGCGGCCATCGGGATCGCGGTGTGGATTCTTCGCGGAAAGGACCTTTCGGGCCTGAATTGCCTGTGCCTCGCTCTCATCCTGGGGGGGGCTCTCGGCAATCTGTATGATCGCGTCGTTTTCGACCGGGTGCGGGACTTCATCGACGTCTGGCCCGGTCTGGCCTGGCCTTCCCAGCGTAGCTGGCTCTACCACTGGCCCACCTGGAACCTCGCTGATGCGGCAATCGTGGCGGGGGTGATCGGCCTGATGGTGAGTTCGTTCTTCTTCGCGAAGAGCGGGAAGGCCGTTTCGAGCGAGGCGAGGTAGCCGAATGGCCGGGGTCGACCTGGAAGTCAAGCTGGGGCGCCTTACTCTCAAGAACCCCGTGATGACCGCCTCGGGCACCTTCGGCGGCTCGGGCCGGGAGTTCGCACCCTATTTCGACCTCTCGGTCCTCGGCGCGGTGGTGGTCAAGACCATCACGCCCCGGCCACGCAAGGGCAACCCGCCGCCTCGCACGCACGAGACCGCCGCGGGCCTCCTGAACTCCATCGGCCTGATGAATCCGGGATTCGAGGATTGGTGCGATGAGGTTCTGCCGCTGCTCTCCGAAGCCGGCACCAACGTGGTGATCAATATCGCCGGAGAGACGCACGAAGAGTATTTCGAACTGGCGGCGCGGCTCGACGAACTGCCCGGCATCCATGCGGTGGAGGTCAACATCTCGTGTCCGAACGTGGCGGAAGGCGGCGCCTGCCCGGCCCAGGACCCGAAAAAGACCGAGATGGTCATTCGCGGGGTGGTCGAGCGGACCAGGCTGCCGGTGATCGCCAAGCTCTCCCCGAACGTGGCGGATGTGACCGTGATCGCCCGGGCCGCGGAGGCCGCCGGCGCGGACGCGATCAGCCTGGTGAATACTTTCCTCGGCACCGCGGTGAAGTGGCGCGAGCGGCGACCGGTGTTCCGGAACGTCGTCGCCGGTCTCTCCGGGCCGGCTATCAAGCCGATGGCGCTCTGGCTGGTTCGCCGGGTGGCGGATGCGGTTTCTGTGCCGGTGATCGGCATCGGCGGCATAATGAATGCCGAGGACGTGATGGAATTCCTGCTCGTCGGAGCAACGGCGGTGCAGGTGGGTACCGCGAACTTCGTCAATCCCACCGCCGCGGCGGATGCGGTCCGTGATCTGCCCGGGTTGCTCGCGGAGGTGGGGGCGGGGAGTGTCGTGGACTACGTCGGATCGCTCCGGATCGATCAGTGAGGATGGGCCCGAATGGAGCTTGACTCAATCAGCGCGGAACTGGTCGAACACGCGCTCGGGCTGTATCTCGCCATCGCCTGGCCGGGAAGAGAAGAGGAGAAGTGCCCGGACATGAACATCGAGGGCCGGGGCGCAGCCGTCCTTTCCGGGTTTACGAACGAGAGCAAACGGGACGGGGACCGCCGGTACGTTCTGCGCCTCGGCAACTCCCGATACCCCCACATGAAGCTGGTGGTCGAGGAGTACCTGCTGCCCGGGGAGTACGTTTTCGAGGTCGATACCCACGATCAGCTCGACCTGAAGCCGGACTACCCCGATTATGAAGCCTGGCAGGTTCTGAAAGAGGCCAACCGGCAGATCAAGGCCGAGATCGAGCAGTGCTGGAGGGAAGAGAAAATCCCGACCTACGCGGATCTGGCGGAGAAGGCCACCAGGGTCGAGAGGACGAGTGGCGGCGTGCCCGGCGACGGCTGCAAGATCCTCGTGGTGGACGACGAACGGGAGATCGCCGACGCCGTGGCGACCCTGCTCATCACCGAGGGCTACGATGTGCTTCTCGCCCACGACGGGGAGCAGGCGGTCGGCACTGCCGTTCGCGAGCGTCCCGACCTCATCCTCATGGACTTCCAGATGCCGCGGCTGGACGGCGTGCAGGCCGCCATCCGCATCCGCAAGACCCTGAAGAAGAGCGAATGCCGGATCCTCCTCGCCACCGCAGCGCTGATGGATCTCTCCGCGGTGGCCGAGGCCGACGGGTTCCTCCTGAAGCCCTATTCGAAAGAGATCCTCTTCTCCTTCATCCACGCTCTGCTGGGGCAGCGATCGGGCACGTAGGGGGCGCGGGCGGGCACGAAATCACGCCGGGGACTCCGATGCCCGTACCTCAGGTGGCCCTCTACTCGTATGGAGGGAAACTTTGACGCGGCAATCAACAGAGAGATAGTGAACGGATTCCATTGTGGGGACTTCCGATGGCTGCTGAGTTTTTCGCCACGCTCATCAAGAAGGTCTTCGGTTCGCGCAACGAGAAGCTCATCAAGTCGATGATGCCGATCGTCGAGCGGATCAACTCGCTCGAGCCGGAGTACCACCGCCTGTCGGACCAGGACCTCCGGGGGCGGACCGATCAGTTCCGGGAGCGGCTCGCCGACGGGGAGAAGCTCGACAATCTGCTTCCGGAGGCATTCGCGGCCATCCGCGAATCCGCCCGGAGGACGCTTGGACAGCGGCATTACGATGTGCAGTTGATCGGCGGCATCGCCCTGCACCGGGGCATCATCGCGGAGATGGTCACCGGTGAGGGGAAGACTCTCGTCGCCACGCTGCCCGCCTATCTCAACGCGCTCACCGGCAAGGGCGTGCACATCGTCACGGTGAACGACTACCTGGCCCGTCGCGACCGGGACTGGATCGGCCCGGTGTTCGAGATGCTCGGGCTCACCGTCGGGGTGATCCAGTCGGACATGGATCCCTATGAGCGAATCAGGGAATACAAGGCGGACGTCACCTACGGCACGAACAACGAGTTCGGATTCGACTACCTCCGCGACAATATGAAGATGAGCGTGGCGACCCAGGCGCAGGGCCGCCTGCACTTCGCGATCGTGGACGAGGTCGACTCGATCCTCGTGGACGAGGCCCGGACGCCGCTGATCATCTCGGGACCGACCGAGGAATCGACGGACAAGTATTTCGCCGCCGACCGGGCCGTCCGGCAGCTCCGGCGCAAGCCGAAGGACCTCCCCGACGATCTCCCCGAGGAATACGAGGTCACCTGGGACTTCGAGATCAAGGAGAAGGAACACCAGGCGGTGCTCACCGAGCGCGGCATCGTCAAGGCCCAGAAGATCCTCGGGGTGGATGACTTCTACACCGGCCGGAACATGGACTGGCCCCACCACCTCGAGCAGGCGCTGAAGGCCCACCACCTCTACCTCCGGGATGACGAGTACGTGGTCAAGGACGGCGAAGTGATCATCGTCGACGAGTTCACCGGACGTCTGATGTCCGGCCGTCGCTGGTCCGACGGTCTGCACCAGGCGGTGGAGGCCAAGGAGGGGCTTCGCATCCGGGAGGAGAACCAGACTCTGGCCACCATCACCTTTAAGAACTTCTTCCGCCTCTACGAGAAGGTCGCCGGAATGACCGGTACGGCGATGACCGAGGCGGCGGAGTTTTACAAGATCTACAAGCTCGAGGTCCTGGTGATGCCGACGAACCGTCCGCTCATCCGGTACACCGAGCCGGACCGAATCTACCGGACCGAGCGGGAGAAGTACCGGTCGGTGTGTGAAGAGATCGCCCGGATCCATGAAACCGGCCGCCCCATCCTCGTCGGCACTACCTCGATCGAGAAATCGGAGATCCTCTCCCGCCTGCTCGACCAGCGCGGGGTGAAGCACGAGGTCCTGAACGCCAAGCAGCACGAGCGGGAAGCCACGATCGTGCAGAATGCGGGGCAGCGGGGCGTCGTCACCATCGCCACCAACATGGCCGGCCGGGGAACCGACATCGTGCTGGGAGACGGCGTCGCCGACATCGGGGGCTTGCACATCCTCGGAACCGAGCGTCACGAAGCCCGGCGGATCGACAACCAGCTTCGCGGTCGTGCGGGACGCCAGGGCGACCCCGGCTCCTCCGTGTTCTTCCTCTCTCTCGAGGACGACCTGATGCGGATCTTCGCCAAAGACTGGGTGAAGAATGTCCTCGGGAAGCTCGGCATGGAGGAGGGACAGGAGATCCGGTCGGGCATGGTCAGCCGGATGATCGGGCGCGTGCAGCGCAAGATGGAAGAGCACAACTTCGAGATCCGGAAGAACCTCCTCGAATACGACGAGGTGATGGACCGCCAGCGCAAGGTGGTCTATTCAAACCGGCAGGAGATCCTGGAGAACAAGGGCCTGAAAGAGCGGGTGCTCGAGTACGTCGAGGACGTCGTCGGTTCGATGGTGGATCAGTATCTCGCCCGCCCCGCGGAGGGGGCGGAACCGTCCGTGGCCGAGCTGGTCCAGGCCTATCAGTACAAGTTCGACATCGAGGTGGATCGGTCCGAGCTCGAACATCTCGAGGTGAAGGAGGTCGAGAGGGTCCTGAACACCCGCGTGGTCGAGGCCTATGAAGCCCGGGAGCAGCAGATCGGCTCCGAGCACATGCGCCGCATCGAGGGTTACCTGCTCCTGTCGGCCTTCGACACGCGGTGGAAGGACCACCTTTACGCCATGGACTCCCTGCGGTCCGGTATCGGCCTGAGGGCGTACGCGCAGGAAGACCCCAAGAATGCCTATCGCATGGAAGGTTCCCGGATGTTCCAGCAGATGATCGCCGGCATTCAGGACGAAGTGACGGACCTGGTCTTCAAGGTTCGCCTGACCGAGGAGGCGGAGCACGAACTCGCAGGTATCTGGTCCGAGTCGGAGGCGCGCCACGACGAGTACGATGCGACTCGTTCCCAGATGGAGGCCGGGGTCGCCGGATCCCAGGGCCGGGAAGCGGCGAAACCGATCACCCGGGATGAGCCGAAGGTGGGCCGCAACGACCCGTGCCCATGCGGGAGCGGGAAGAAGTACAAGCGCTGCTGCCTGTTGAATCAGGGCTGACCGTCATGCGCCGCGACCGCCCCTCAGATCGTTCGCAATGGTGAGAAATGCGGGCTGAGCATCCGCGAAAGAGCAGGGCCTACATCCGGCTCCTGCAGTTCGTCTACAACCTGGTCTACCTGGTCATCCTGCTCCTGATCCTGCCGTTTCTCGTGTTCAAGCTCCTGACCAGCCCGAAGCACCGGGCCGGTCTGGTGCAGCGCATGGGGATCCTCGAGCCGTGGCCGTACCACGGGCCGCGGATCTGGATTCACGGGGTCTCGGTGGGGGAGGTGCTTGCCGCGAAGAGCCTCGTGGACGTGCTGGACCGCGAACTGCCAGACCATGAGGTGGTGATCTCCACGACGACGAAGACCGGCCAGCAGGTTGCGCGTGAGCACTATCCGGGCCGCCGCATTTTTTACTACCCGCTCGACTTCTCCTTCGCCACACGGCGGGTGCTTCGGCGGGTCCGGCCGGAGGCCGTGATCCTGATGGAACTCGAGATCTGGCCCAACTTCCTCCTCTCCACCTCGGCGGTGGACGTGCCGGTGCTCCTGGTGAACGGCCGGATTTCCGGACACTCCTTCCGCCGGTACAAGATCCTGCAGAGGGTCATTCCGGAACCGCTTGACCGGATCTTCCTCTATTGCGTTCAGACCCGGACCTACCGGGAGCGGTTCCTGGCGCTGGGGGTTTCCCCGGACCGGGTGCATGTCACCGGCACGATGAAATTCGACACCATCAACACCGAGGGAGTCGAGGAGGTGCGCCGGGAGGTTCGGGCCGGACTCGGCATCGCCGGGGACGAACGGGTTCTCCTCGCGGGTTCCACGCATCCGACCGAGGAGGAGACACTCTATGACATCTTCCTCTCCCTGGTCTCGGAGCACCCGGAGTACCGCCTGATCGTGGTACCCCGCCATCCGGAGCGATTGGCGGAGGCTGAGGCGATGTTCGTCCGGCGTCAGGCGCCGGTGGTTCGCAAGACGGCCCTCGGAAATCAGGACGCCGGTGACAGGAGACCGGTCATCCTTGTGGACACGATGGGGGAACTGGCGAAGATATATGCCGCCGCGGACATCGCTTTCGTGGGCGGAAGCCTGTTCCCGCACGGTGGGCAGAACATGATGGAGCCGGCCGGTCTGGGCCGCGCCGTTGTCTTTGGTCCGCATATCCAGAACTTCCAGGAATCAGTGGACATTCTCCTGGACGGAGACGCGGCGAAGATGGTGCGGGACGCTTCGGAGCTTGAGGAGGTTATTCTCTCGCTGGCGAATGACCCGGAGGCCGCCGAGGCGATGGGCGCGAGAGCTCGCAGGATTGTCATTGGACACAAGGGCGCCAGTGAGAGGATCATGGATCTGATCCGGCCTCACTTCACGTCGGTGCATGAGGCCGATTGAACGCGGCAGGAAGAGAGGGACGATGAGCGACTACAAGGTGAAGGACATTGCCCTGGCTGAACAGGGAGCGATGAAGCTGGACTGGGCCAATGCCCATATGCCGGTGCTGTCGGAGCTTCGGAAGGAGTGGGAGGCGGAGAGGCCGCTCGCGGGAATGCGGATCGCCGGATGCCTCCACGTCACCAAGGAGACCGGCATTTTGATCCGGACCCTGAAGGCCGCCGGAGCCGAACTCTCCTGGTCGGGATGCAACCCCCTGTCCACGCAGGACGACGTGGCTGCGGCCCTGGCCGCCGAGGGGTTCAGCATGTACGCCTGGCACGGGATGAATACCGAGGAGTTCTACTGGTGCATCGACAAGACCGTGGAGTTCAAGCCGACGCTGACTCTCGATGACGGCGCCGACCTGATCTTCAGGATCCACGATCAGCACCAGGACCTGATCCCCGGGATCATCGGTGGTAGCGAAGAGACCACCACCGGCGTTCACCGCCTGCGGTCGATGGCCGCGGACGGGGCGCTTCAGTACCCGGTCATCGCGGTGAACGACTCCGAGACCAAGTGGGACTTCGACAACGTCTACGGCACCGGCCAGTCCTCCATCGACGGGATCCTCCGGGCGACCTCCGTACTGCTCGCCGGGAAGACTTTCGTCGTCGCGGGTTACGGGCACTGCGGCCGCGGCTGCGCGATGCGCGCCCGGGGCATGGGGTGCCGCGTGGTCGTGACCGAGATCAAGGCCACCGCCGCACTGAAGGCCCGCCTCGAGGGCTTCGAGGTCATGGAGATGGACGATGCCGCGAAGATCGGCGACATCTTCATCACCGCTACCGGGATGCGCGACGTTGTGACCGGCCGGCACTTCGAGAGCATGAAGGACGGCGCGGTGGTCTGCAACACCGGCCATTACGATGTCGAACTCGCCCTGACCGATCTCGACGAGATCATGGACTCGAGGCGGGACATCCGGGACAACTGCGAAGAGGTCACCATGCCGGATGGGCGGCACATCTACGTGCTCGCCAAAGGGCGTCTCGTCAACCTCGCTGCGGCGGAGGGGCACCCCTCCGAGGTCATGGATATGTCCTTTGCGAACCAGGTCAAGGCCATGATCCATCTGGCGAAGCAGGGGGAGGCCATGAACAACGAGGTCTATGTCCTGCCCGCGGAGATCGACGAGGAAATCGCCGGCATCAAGCTTCGCTCAATGGGATCGAAGCTGGACGTCCTGACGCCGGAGCAGATCGCCTACCGGGACGCCTATTCGGAGGGTACATAAATCCGCATGAAAACGGATCTTCCCGCGTTGACGCGGAGAAGAAGGATGGTTAGGATGCTCGCTCGGGCAATACTGATACAAAAGGATGCGGAGGAGCTTCGTAAAATGCGAAGGGAACACGGTTTCACGCTGATCGAGATCCTCGTGGTGATCACGATTATCGCTGCGCTGGTCGGAATGGTGACGTTGGTGATTCCCAAGGGCAAGGAGGTGAAGGATCGTGTCACGTGCATGAACAACCTTCGCCAGATCGGCTCCCTGCTTGTCGCCTTGGATGCGGGGCCGGGCGTGAAGGAGTACAGCGGTGCCGCGTTCGTCCTCCAGGTCGCCGGCGACGTCAAGAACGAGGATCTCGACGTGTACGTCTGCCCGGGTGAGGGAGAGAACATGGACGACCCCAGGCCGTCCACGTCCGATCCCGAGTTCGTCGCGATGTACCGCGAGGAGATGAACCTCAAGTCCGGGAAGGTGGAGGATCGCTTCACGTCCTACGCCGGACCGAACTGGAAGGCTTTCCCGAAGTCCAAGGCCGGCAAGGCCAAGCAGGAAACCCGGCTGTGGGCCTGTGACAAGTGCCGCAACGGGGCTGCCTACCACGATGGGATCGTCGTTCTATACTCCAGTTCAAAGGTGGACTTCATCAAGTTGGAGAACCTGGAGGGGCACAGCGTCGACAAGGGCACCATCGACGTCGGCCCGGACTCCGGGGACAAGCGGCTCGCGAAGATGATCTTCTTCCCGAACCAGTAGATCCTGACCGGAACACCGTAGCGGGCCGCTCCCTGGTGGGGCGGCCCGCTTCGTTTTCATAGGCTTCGGATGGTCGGCCGCGGTGCCGACCACCCCTACCCGGGGAGCAGGCTGCGGTGTGACTCGTCGAGACGGCGCTCGACCCTCCATGGGCATGGTGCTGTCCACACTCGTCCTTCACCCCGTTCGCGTCCCCCTTTGCATTTTCTCGAATGCGGATCGAGCCCACCCTAGAATCGTCGCGGGCAATTCGCTCCGGAGATCCGTCCATGTCCGAACCCCTTTCCAGGGAGTTCACGAAAGGCCTGTGGCGTGAAAACGGCCTGTTCGTGATGGCGCTAGGGCTCTGTCCGTCCCTGGCGGTGACCACCAGTGTGATGAACGGCCTCGTCATGGGGCTTTGCGTCACCTTCGTCCTCGTCGGCTCCAACCTGGTCGTGTCGCTGATCCGCAGCTTCACGCCGAAGGAGATCCGCATCCCGATCTTCATCGTGGTCATCGCGTCCTTCGTGACGCTGACCGAGATCGGCTTGAAGGGCCTCGATTACGAGCTGTACAGCAACTTCGGGATCTTCATTTCACTGATCGTGGTGAACTGCGTGATCCTCGGCCGCGCGGAGGCCTTCGCCAGCAAGAACGGCCCGTTGCGCTCGATCCTCGATGGTCTGGGCATCGGGATGGGCTTTGCCATCGCCCTCGTCATCGTCTCGTTCTTCCGGGAGGTGCTGGGTGCCGGTCAACTCTTCGGCATGGATCTCGCGAAGGGCGCCTCTCCGGCGGCGGTCTTCATTCTCGCGCCCGGCGCCTTCCTGGTGGTGGGACTTCTCATGGGCCTCTTCAAGTACCGGAAGATCATGAAGGGAGCGGCGTGATGGATATCGCCCAACTCTTCACCATCGCGATCGGCGCCGTCTTCGTGAACAACTTCGTGCTCGCGAAGTTCCTCGGGCTGTGCCCGTTCATGGGAGTCTCGAAAAAGACCGACCAGGCGCTCGGGATGGGTTTTGCGGTCATCTTCGTGATGACGCTGGCCTCCTTCGTGACCTGGTTCGTGTTTCAGTACTTCCTGAAGGCCGGCGAAGCCAACGTCTTCTATCAGCTGGGTTTCATCGAGGTCACGACGGACCTCACCGACGTGCTGAAGACCCTGTCCTACATTCTGGTGATCGCCGCTCTGGTTCAGCTCGTGGAGATGGCCATGCGGAAGCTCACCCCGGCACTCTTCAAGTCGCTGGGTATCTTCCTGCCGCTCATTACCACCAACTGCGCCGTGCTCGGCGTCACCCTGATGAACACCACGGACAACCCGGCGGGAGGGTTCAATCTCCTCGAGTCGATCGTCTCCGGGTTCTTCTCCGGGGTGGGCTTTCTGCTGGTGATCGTGCTCATGTCCGGAGTCCGCGAGAGGCTCGAGCTTCTCCGCACCCCGGAGAGCCTGAAGGGACTGCCGATCACCTTCATTTCGACTGCTTTGATGGCCCTTGCATTCATGGGCTTCGTGGGTATGATCTGATCCTGCGGCGGTTTACGTCGCGTATACCGGGCGGCGCCCGATCGGGCGCTTTAGGAAGACAGGTCCGTTACATCCGGATCCGGGAGGCGTCTTCATGAAGACGGTCTTGATCGCGCTCTTGTGTCTCGCGCCATTCGTTGCCAGTGTCCAGGCCGAGGGTGACGGGGAGTACAAGCGCTGGAAGCTCGACATTACCTACGGGGCTCCTGATTTTGTCGTGCTCGAGGATGCTCTGGGGAACGTCCGCCTGTGCTGGTATCTCACCTACACCGTCACGAACAACACCGACGGCGAGGTACCCCTCGGCATCAGGATCGGCGCGGCAACGGATACCGGCAAGCAGTATCGCGACTCCATGGCGCCCCTGGCCGAGAAGGCCCTGAAGAAGAAGACGGGCAAGGAGTACAAGAACGCCCTGGCGATGGCGAAGGGCAGGATCGCTCCGGGCAAGAAGATCGAGGCGGTCGCGCTCTTCGGCGAACTGGACCCGAACTGGGACTTGCTCACCATCCGCATCGCCGGCCTCTACGACACCGTCGATCAGGTGGACGGAAAGCTCTTCTTCGAGAAGAAGGTGATGGTGCTGACCTGGAGCCGCCCCGGGGACGAGTTCGGGGCCTCAGGCGACCCGATCACCTTCAAGAACAAGAGCTGGATGATCGAGGGCGAGCGCCGCGAGATCCCCCAGACCGAGAACAACTAACCCGCTTTTCCCACCAGTGGAAAGGCTGCCGCATGGCGGAAGCCGCCATGTGGTGAAGCGGCCTGCGGCTCCGCTCAGCGGGCGCGCAGGCCGTTTCCGTTGGTGCTCGGCCGCGCGGTGCTCGAGAACGTGACGGCGCCCTTCCCGACGAGCCCCTCCACCGCCTCCACAAAGCGGGGCGTGGCCATGACCGAGATGGTGGCCGGGAGCTTGAACAGCGTCCGTACGGTGGGGAGCGGGCGCAGCTCGAAGTAGACCGGACAGATCCCCCGGTGGTTCTCCAGCAACTCCTTCAGAGCGACGAGCATCGCCTGGCCCGTCTGGTCCGAGATGCGGATGGTGACGCAGCCGGCCAGTTCCTGGAAGGCGCGTTCGATCGGGATCACCCGGTCGATCCTGACCGACGGGTCCTCGCGGGTCTGGTCGAGCGTGCCCTCGACGAAGACGATCCTGTCTTCGCCGACATGCTCCTGGCACTTGGCGTAATGCTCCGCGAAGATCACGCCGTTGACGCTGCCCTCGAAGTCCTCGATGCGGACCAGGGCCATCTTCTTGTCCTTGTTCCGGCCGGACCGGGGGAAGGTCTCGCGGAGTTCGGTGAACATGCCGCCGAAGATGACCTTTCTGCCGTCGTCCATTTCCGCGAGGGCGCCGATGCCGGTGGTGGAAAAAGCCCGGATGACTTCCTCGTGAGCGGCCAGCGGGTGGCTCGTGACGTAGAAGCCGAGGACCTCCTTCTCGAAGGCGAGAATCTGGGTTTCCGGCCACTCGGGCAGGTCCGGCAGCCCTTCGGCGGCGGTGGCATCCTCCTTTGGTGCGCCGCCGAACAATCCGAGCTGCCCCGCGTCGCGGTCCTTCTGGGCCCGGCTTCCCGCCTGCAGTGCGGGACCGATGCCCTCGATGAGCTGGCTGCGCCGGGCGTTCAGGGAATCGAGCGCGCCGGCTTTCAGGAGCGCCTCGAGTCCGGCCCGGTTCATCAGGGAGAGGTCCACGGCTTCGCAGAGGTCGTAGAGGTTCGCGAATGGCGCTCCGCGCTCCTCGCGGGCATCCACCAGCGATTGGATCGCGGCCATCCCAACGCCCTTCACGGCCCCGAGGCCGAAGAGGATCTCGCCGTCCTCGACCGTGAATTCGGCCATGCAGGTGTTTACGTCCGGACGCCGGACCTGCATGTCCATCTTGCGGCACTCGCCCATGTAGCGGACGATCTTCTCGGTCACTCCCATGTCGCAGGTCATCAGCGCGGCCATGAACTCCCGCGGATAGGTCGACTTGAGCCAGGCCGTCTCGTAGGTGACCATCGCGTAGGCCGTGGTGTGCGACTTGTTGAAGCAGTACTTGGCGAAGTGGATCATGTCCTTCCAGATCTTCTCGTACACGCTCGCCGGAACCCCGTTCTCCTCCGACCCGGTCACGAACTGTTCCCGGAACTGCTCCATCAGCTCCGCCCGCTTCTTCCCCATGGCCTTCCGCAGGTTGTCGGCGGTGTTCATCGAGAAACCGGCCATCCGGTTCGCGATGAGCATGATCTGCTCCTGGTAGACCAGGGTGCCGTAGGTGTCCTTCAGAATCGGCTCGACGATCTCGTGGGGATACGTGACCTCCTCCTGGCCGTGCTTTCTCCGGACGAAACTGTCCACCATGCCGGAGCCGAGCGGCCCCGGGCGGTAGAGCGCGAGGATGGCCACGATGTCCTCGAAACAGTCCGGGCGCATGCGCGAGAGCAGTTCCCGCATGCCCTCCGATTCGAGCTGGAAGATTCCGAGGGCGTCGCCGCGAGCCAGCATCTCATAGGTCTTCCGGTCACCCTCCGGGATGTCGGTCCGGGGGTTCAGCCGGATGCCCCGGGTGCGCTCGATGAGTTTCAGAGCCTTGTCGATGACGGTCAGGGTCTTCAGGCCCAGGAAGTCCATCTTGAGGAGCCCGATCCGCTCCAGGTCCTCCATGGTGTACTGGGTCGTGACGTCGTCGCGCTGCTTGTGGAGGGGAACGTAGTTCGTGAGGGGCTTGTCGCCGATGACGACGCCGGCGGCGTGCGTGGAAGCGTGGCGTTTCAGGCCTTCGAGCTTCAAGGCGATTTCGAAGAGCCTCTTGATTTCCGGGTCCTTGTCGCGGAGTTCCTTCAGGTCCGGATCGCCGTCGATGGCCTCGCCGAGTCTGGTCCCCGGCACCCCGGGGATCTTCTTCGCGATCATGTCCACCTGCGGCAGCGGGATGTCGAGCACGCGCCCCACGTCCCGGAGGACCGCCCGCGCGGCCATCGTTCCGAACGTGATGATCTGGCTGACGTTCTCCTTGCCGCCGTACTTGTCGTGGACGTACCGGATCACCTCTTCCCGGCCGTCCCGGCAGAAGTCGATGTCGATGTCCGGCATCGAGACCCGCTCCGAGTTCAGGAAACGCTCGAAGAGAAGGTCGTTGCCGAGCGGGTCCACGTCGGTGATCGCGAGGGCATAGGCGATGATCGAGCCGGCCGCGGATCCCCGACCCGGGCCCACCGGGATGTGGCGCTCCCGCGCGAACCGGATGAAGTCCCAGACGATGAGGAAATAGGAGACGAATCCCATCCCCACGATGACTTCCATCTCCTTCTCGAGCCGGTCCGTGACCTCCTTCGTTGCCTCTCCGTAGCGCTCCCGGATGCCCTCATCGCAGAGCCGCCGGAAGTACTCCTCCTCGGTGCTGCCGTCGGGTGGGGGAAAGTGGGGGAGGTGGTACACGCCGAATTCGATCTCCACGTTGCAACGGGAGGCGACGAGGAGCGTGTTCTCCACCGCTTCCGGGACGTCCTTGAAGAGCTCCCACATCTCGTCGCCGGACCGGAGGAAGAAGTCCGAACTCGACATCTTCATGCGGTCGGTGTCCTTCAGCGTCTTTCCGGTGTGAAGGCAGAGCAGGACCTCCTGGGCCAGGGCGTCGTCCCGGTTGATGTAGTGGACGTCGTTCGTGGCGACGAGGGGGATGCGGAGTTCGGTGGCGATCTGCCGGAGGGTCTGGTTCGCCTCTTCCTGGCCGTCCACCCCGTTGCGCATGATCTCGAGGAAGTAGTCCTCTCCGAAAACGGACTTGTACCAGTCCGCGGTTTCCACCGCCTTCCGGCGGTTTCCGGTCCGGATGCTGTAGTTGGGTTCGCCCTTCAAACAGCCCGAGAGCGCGATCAGCCCCCCGTGGTGTTGTTCGAGGAGCGTCCGGTCGATGCGGGGGTGGTAGTAGAAGCCGTCCATGTAGGCCCGGGTCATCAGGGTGAGCAGGTTCTTGTAGCCCTGGTCGTTTTTGGCCAGCAGGGTGACGTGGTATGCGGAGACCGGGTCGCGCACCCGCTCCTGCCGGTTCCCGGGGGCGATATACGCCTCGACCCCGATGACCGGCCTGATCCCATTGCTCTTCGCCGTGCGGTAGAAGTCCACCGCTCCGAACATGTTGCCGTGATCGGTCAGAGCGAGGGAGGACATGCCGAACTCGACCGCCCGGGAGACCAGGCGGTCCACCGGGGCGGCGCCGTCGAGCAGGCTGTAGTCCGAGTGGACGTGAAGGTGACAAAAGTCCTTACCCATACCGTCTCCCATTGTGGCCGGGCTCACGGGGAAAGTGCCTGCCGGCCGAGGATGTGGCTATATTAGCGGATGCCGCCAGGGCCTCGTGCGGAGATCCTACCCGGGCCCGGTGACACCTCCTGAAGGAGCATGCGATGAAGGGCATCTTCGTAGTCGCCTCACTGACCGCAATCCTTTTGCTTGCCGGTGGTTGTGAAGGAACGGCGGGTTCGGGTTCGACGGGTGAATCCACGCCGCCGGCGCCGGCCGCCACCACGAGTACCGGGCTCACCGGGCCGGGGATCGCGGATGAGTACGGCCCGGACGCGAAGCGGAAGATGGATGTGGCCTGGCAGGCGTTCAAGGATGACGCCCCCGAGTGGCCGTACCTCCGCCAGGAATGGATCAGTATCGGCCGTCGGGCCACCTCCACGCTCGTGGAGAACCTCTATGGAGCCATGCTCATCTCCGCCGCGGGGAATTTCACCGAGGGTTATGACCGGGCGCGGGGGGAACTCATCCTGCTCGGTGAGCTGGCGGTTCCGACGCTGGCCGCGGTGCTGGAGAAGGGCACCATCTACGACCCGCGGACACGGTCGGATCTCCGCATGCCCACCGGGATGGTCAGTGCCACCACCGACATCATCGCCATGAGCCGGGGCTTCGCGGTGCCGTACCTCGCGAAACTCACCCGGAAGGACCGGCCGACGATCCGCCGCTCCGCGGCCGCGGGACTGGGGCAGACCGGCGCTCGATCCGCCGTGGCGCCCCTCACGAAGGTGCTCGAGGGAGCATCCGAGTGGTCGGAGCGGATGGTGGCGGCGCGGGCCCTCGGCAACCTCCGGTTCCCCGAGTCGGAAGCGGCGTTGATCCGCGCTCTCGAGGACACGGACGCGGAAGTGGTGGAGGTGGCGGCCCGCTCCCTCGCCCAACACAAGGCGCACAGTGCCCTTCCCGCCCTCGACAACCGTCGCCAGCGCGCCCAGGCGGCGGGCCGGCACCAGATCGCCGCGGCGTGCGGAGCGGCGGCGAAGGCAATCCGGGGAAGCCGGTGAGCAGGTTCAGAATCGGCCGGAAGGGCGTCGCCTGCGGCGTCTGTGATCGGGAGTTCGCCCCGGGGGACGAGTTCGTCTCGGCCATCTTCGAGGTGGATGCCGAGGGCGCCAACCCGGCCGACGAGGACGAGACCCGCACCTTCGAGCGCCTGGATGCCTGCCCGGGTTGCTTCGAGAAGATCGAGAAACCGGCCTACTCCCACTGGTTGACCAGCCTCCCGGTGGACGAGGCGAAACAGCCGCTTCTCGATCTCACGATGGCGCGCGACTTCCTGGTTCGCCTCTGTCGGGAGGACAACCCGGAACGCCAGGCCCTGGTCTACATCCTGACCCTCCTCCTGCTCCGCAAGCGAAGGGTGAAGCTTGTCACGGAGCGGGTGGAGAACGAGGTCACGGTCATGGACTTGACGGTCAAGACCGGCGAGGGTGATGAAATCGAGGAGATCACCGTCCCGGTCTGCGAACTCTCGGAAGAGGAGACGACGGAGATCGAATCGGAACTGGGCCGGCTGTTCGGATTGGCGTAGGCCGCTCCGCGGCCTCGGAGGGTCGAGCGCCGTCTCGCCCAGTCACCATCGAACTTTTTCCCCGGGAGTTGCGCCTGTGCCGGTGAACCGTTCACCAACTGCAAGACCAGACCGTTCGCCCCCCCGATGTGGAAAACCGGTGTCCACGTCTCCTGGTGGCTGGCCTGCGTGCGGTTTTCCAGTGCAGGCGGGACCACCGTCGACGATGCTGCGTTGTGACTGGTCGAGACGGAGCCCGACCATCCGACGGGGGAATCGCTGCCCGCCTCTTGAAATGTTCGCCCACCGTGGGCGTATTGCCTCTTGATTCGGAGGGGCGGCGTCCTCGCCGACCACGAACCCTGAAGAGCCGGACCACACGGGTCCCCTCGATCCGATCGGGGGAAGAGAGGGACGGGAACACGGCCTCCGGTTAGCGTTGCACTCCCATGGTCAGGCACCTCATCATCGACATCGGCAGCACGACCACCAAGGCCATCCTCTTCTCGGCGGATGAGCACGGCTGGCGCTTTGTCCGCCGCGAGGCTCCCACCACCGTCGAGGCCCCGCACACCGACGTCGCGGTGGGGCTTCTCCAGGTCCTTGGGGACCTCGGAGAGGAGGCGGGCGTGGCACTGGTCAAAGACGGTCGCCCGACGCTCCCGCTGCTTCTCAGTTCGAGCGCCGGCGGCGGCCTGGCCGTGGTCGTGACCGGTCTGGTGAAACGAGTCACCTCCCGCAGCGCGGAGCGAGCGGCGCTCGGCGCGGGGGCCATGCTCCTCGATACCATCGCCCTCGACGACGGCCGCGCGCCCTACCGCAAGATCGAGATGCTGCGGACCCTTCGCCCTGACATGGTCCTCTTTGCCGGCGGGTTCGACGGCGAGGCCCTTTCCGGTCCGGTCTTCCTCGCCGAACTGCTCCGGCAGGCGGACCTCCGTTCGAAGTTGTCGGATTCGGTGAAGCTCCCGGTGGTTTACGCGGGCAACGCGTTTGCCGCGGAACTCGTCAGAAAAACCCTCTCGGACCGCTATCTCTTTCACCCGGTGCCGAACCTGCGTCCCGATGGAGACACCGAGAACCTCCAGCCCGCCCGCGCGGCCATCCACGACCTTTTCATGGACCACGTGATGTCGAACGCACCGGGGTACGCCGCCCTCGAGGACTGGGTGGACGCGCCGATCCTCCCGACCCCCTCCGCTGTGGCGAAGATCCTCGAATTGGCCACCACTGACACCGACCGGACGATGCTGGTCATTGATATCGGCGGCGCCACGACCGATGTCTTCACCGCCCGGAGCGGGAAGGTATTCCGTACCGTGAGCGCGAACCTCGGCATGTCCTACAGCGCTCTGAACGTGGCGGTCACCGCGGGAATCGAGCCCATTTGCGAGTTGTTGGGTGGTGAACTGAGCACCCGGGAGGTCTGGAACCGGATCCTCAACAAGCACATCGACCCCACAGTTCTGCCCACCACCGAGGAGAACGTTCGCCTGGAACGGGCGTTGGCGGCGGTGGCCATCCGCGAAGCCGTCCGGGAGCACCTCGAGATCCTGAGCGGTGCACCGCTGAGCCTTGGCGAAGACGACCTCTCCCTCAGGACCATCGGACGGCGGTGGAAGGCGAAGATGCGGAAGAAGAGAAAGAGGAAAGGTCTGGACGTCTCCGGCTACGACCTCATCGTCGGTAGCGGCGGCATCCTCTCCCATTCTCCCCGTGCGGCCACGGCGTGGATGCTGACCAGCGCCCTTGCTCCGAAGCGCAAGACGAAACTGGCGGCCGATAGCGCGTTCATGTTTCCCCAACTCGGCGCCCTCTCGGTGGAGGACCCGGCGCTGGCGGTTGAGCTCTTCCACTCCCTCGGGCTGGTGATGCTCGAGAAGGACGGTGTGGCCTCCGCCGTGCCGCCGCCGGTGCGGAGGTCTCTCTTTGGCGGAGCAACGCTCGCGTCGGGGCCTCTCTCGGTCCGTCGCGAACTGGCCGCGGAGGGCGACGTGCTGGTTGGTCCGGGGGAGGCGGTGACTCCCGAGACGATCGTCGGGCGCTGTACCCGGAAGTTTCTCCGACCCTTCTTCCTGTCAGTGGCGGAGGCGATCGAGACGGAGCCGGAGAGGCTCCATGAGTTCATGGAGAAGGGGGTAGGCGACGAGATTTCCGCCGGAGAGACCCTGGCCCGGCGGCCGGCCGGTATCTTCCATCTGCTGCAGTACATCTCGCCGGTGGCCGGCACGATCCGGCGGATCCTGCCCGACGGGACGCTGGTGGTGCGAGAGCTTGCGGAGCGTACGGAGACCCTCCGCGCGGTGCAGGTGGCGAAGGAACTCGATGTCGATCCGCGGAAGCTCAAACCCCACATCAAGGTGGCGGTCAACCAGGAGGTGGAGAGGGGGCAGGCGCTGGCCACGAGGTTCACCGGGAAGGGCGTGGTCTCCTGCCCGGCGCCGTTCCGCGCCCGCGTGGAGCGCATCGACTGCGACTTCGGGATCATCCTGATCGCCCCGATCCATGAGGAGTTGGATGTCAATGCGTGGTGCCCCGGTCGGATCGAGTCCGTAGACGACCGCAGCGTGACCATCCTGGTCGATGCGACCGTGGTGACCGGCGTCTGGGGCCACGCAGGCGAGGCCGTCGGTGATCTCGCCATCGACCGTGTTCAGGCCGGCGGGATCTCCGTGTTTCCCCGTGCCTCGGCGGAGGTACTCGAGACCCTCGTCGATGGTGGCGCCGCCGGTCTGGTCACCGGGAGCCTCGATTTCGCGGACATCATCGAGGAGCCTCCACCGTTCCCGATCGTTCTCACAGAGGGCTTCGGTCGGCGGGAGATGCGTCCCGACCTGGCAGACGCTTTCCGCGCCCACGATCGCCGCCTGGCGGTCATGGACGGTACCACCGAATTGCGAGTGGGCGTCCGTCGGCCGCGGGTGGTGCTGCCTTTCAGGATTGTGGACGAAGTGTGAAAACGCAGTGAAGCCGCAGGGCTGGGCACGGGTTCGATGTCATGCTGGCCCTGCTGCTTGCTGCAAGAGAGCCCACGACAGGGGCAAACATGTCACTAACATACTGCCACCAAAGGATTTACGCCATTACCCCTTGCGTCGGCCTTTTTCTTGGGCTAAGCTGTGGGGGAAAGTGGGGCCAAGTGGGTTACTGAGGCGAATTGGCCCCGGGAGAGGTGGATCAGGGCATGTTCGCCGGAACCTTCACGAGGAAGCTGGATGAGAAGTGGCGTCTGCCGCTGCCAGCCGACCTCCTGATCGGCGAGGACGACCAGACGATCTTCTACTTCGCCCCCTCCGCGGGCTACCTGATCCTCTTCTCCCCGCAGTACTTCGATCAGCTGTCCGAGCAGATCCACGCCAAGTCGGTCATGGGGCACCGGAAGCTACGGAAGAAGTTCTTCGGGAACACCTACAAGAAGCCCCGGGACAAAAGCGGCCGGATCACGATCCCTGAGTCCCTTCGCGCCCGATGCGGTCTCTCTGCCGGGGCGGAGGTGGTGATGGTGGGGACCGGCCTCTATGCGGAGATCCTGCCCGCGGCCATGGCTCCTGAGGAACCCGGACCTGAAGAGATGGAAGACGTTTTCGACGCGCTGGAGGCCTTGGGAGAGGGTTGATGACCAAAGACGAGGCGACCATCCACCGGCCCGTGATGCTCCGGGAAGTGGTGAAGATCCTCGTCGAAGGCAAGATCGACCTCCTGCTCGATGCCACCGTGGGCGCTGGAGGACACTCGGCCGGCTTCCTCGAGGCTCGAGGGGAAACGGCGCGGGTGATCGGGCTCGACCGTGACCCGGAGATGGCCGAGGGTGCTTCGCGGCGGCTCGCCCGCTTCGGTGGGCGGGCGACGATCCGGGCCCGCAGCTTTGCCGACCTCGACGTGGTGCTCGACGAACTCGGGGTGGACCGGGTGGACGGCGCGCTCTTCGACCTCGGTGCGAACTCGCATCACTTCGACGAGGGCGGGCGAGGGTTTTCGTTCCTCTCGCCGGGGCCGCTCGACATGCGCTACGACCGTACCGGAGGCGTCACCGCCGCCGACCTGGTCAACGATCTGTCCGAGGAGAAACTCGCCGAGCTGATCCAGGAATACGGAGAAGAACACCGGGCACGCCGGATCGCCCGGGCCATCGCGCAGGAGAGGCCGATCCGCGACACGCTTCGCCTGGCGGAGGTGATCGAGCGCGCTCTGGGCGGGCGCGGCCGGGCACACCCGGCGACCCGCACCTTCCAGGCTTTGCGCCTGGCTGCAAACACGGAACTGGAACATGTGTCGCTGGGCATCCCCGCGGCATTTCGCCGGCTCTCGCCGGGCGGGCGGCTGATTGTGCTCAGCTTTCATTCCGGAGAGGACCGTCTGGTGAAGCGACTGATGCGGGACGAGGTGAGTCGGGGGTCTGGGCAGCTCCTGATGAAGAAGCCTCTTCGTCCCGCAGCGGATGAGGCTCGGTCGAACCGAAGGGCACGCAGTGCGATGCTTCGCGTCTGCGAGAAGACGAGGGAGGGTTGAGGATGGCGAAGTCTCTGGCAATCGTTGCCTGTGTCACCGCGTTTCTCCTGTGCCTCGTGGCGATCAAGGATCACGCGGCGCTGATCAGGACGGGGTACGAGGTCACCGCGCTGGAGCGGGCGCGGGACGGGCTCGAGATGGAGGCCGCCCGCTCGAGGGAGCAGGTGAACCAGCTCGGTTCTCCGGCGGTGCTCTCCCGGCTGGTGGATGATCTCGGGCTGTCGAGGGCCTACCCCCGGGAGTTCGGGGTGGTGCGGGTAATGCCGATCCGGATCGATGGTCCGGTGCTGGCGAAGAAGGACTGAGTTTCGTGCCGGCCCGGGGCGGTGACGCGCAGGGAGTCGCACCGGTCGGCGAGGGTCGTGGCATCCCGGGAGTGGAGATGGCGATGATGACGGTGAAGGAACAGCGCGCTGCGGGGTTCAGAGCGGTTGTTCTCACCGTCGCCATCATGTTGCTCTTCCTGGGAATGGGGGGCCGTTACTTCCACATCATGGTGGTGCGCCATCGCGAGTTTCGCCAGCTCGCCCGTGCACAGCTCAACTCCACCCGCGAACTTCGAGGCATTCGAGGGAGCATTCTCGATCGGTTCGGGCGGGAGCTCGCCCTGACTCGTACCCTCGATTCGGTCGCGGTGGATCCGGGGATGGTCGAGCCCGAGGACCGGGAGCGGGTCGCCAGGGTGATCGCCGCGGCGGTCCGGGTGGATCCGGCTTTCGTCAGGAAGCAGCTCGACAGGGACTGCCGCTTTCGCTGGATCCGCCGCCTGATCCGGAACCCCGAGGTCTCTGCGCGGCTGCCCATGCTCGACATCGACGGCCTCGTGCTCCGCAAGGAACTGGGGCGCTGCTACCCCGCGGGCGCCGCCGCATCGCACCTGGTCGGTTTCGCGGGCATCGACGGGGGCGGCCTGGCCGGCATCGAACTGGCATTCGATCAGACCCTCCGGTCCCGTGCTGGAGTCAAGCCGGTCATGCGCGATGGGAAGTCGGGAGCGGTCAGCCTCCCCGCCGACCTCTCTGCCGGCACCGTGCTCTCCGAGGATGGCGGGGACGTTCTGCTTGCCCTTGATCTGACCATCCAGGCCTTTGTGGACCAGGCCTTGAACGACGCCTGCGCGGAGTGGACCCCGGAGTCGGCGGTGGCGGTCGTGCTCGATCCCCGCAACGGCGACGTGCTGGCCATGGCCTCCCGCCCGGATTTCGATGCCGTCAACTTCCCGGATGAGCCGGCGGCGTCCCGACGCAACCGGGTGATCGCGGACGTCTACGAGCCCGGATCCACCATGAAGCCCCTGGTGGCCGCGGCCGCGCTCGATCGAGGCGCGGTGTCGTTCCGTCAGACCTTCGACTGTACGGATGACGGAGCCTGGGAAGTTCCGCGCATCCGCAAGGACGGGACCCGGCGCCGGGGCCGCCGCACCATTCACGACCACAAGCCCATGGGGCGTCTGACCTTCTCCGAGGTGGTCGTGCACTCCTCGAACATCGGAATGGCCCAGATCGGCCTCGAACTCGGTGTCGAAGAGACGTATCGGCATATTCGGGCTCTCGGCTTCGGGGAGAGCACTCGCAGTGGGCTTGGCGGCGAAGAGGCGGGCATCGTGACGCGCCGCTCGGAGTGGACGGAAGTCTACACGCTGCCGTCGGTCTCGATGGGGCACGAAATCTCGGCGACGCCGCTGCAATTCGCGGCGGCCTTCGCCAGCCTGGCCAATGGCGGCGTGCTCTACAAGCCCCGCATCGCCATTGCCGTGGGGGGCAAAGATGTCCCGCCGCTGCCGCTCCGCCAGGTCTTCGACCCGACGGTCCTGCGGGACTTCATGACGCCGGTGCTCGTGCGCGTGGTGACGGAGGGTACCGGGAAGCGCGCGAGGATCCCGGGCTACCGCGTGGGTGGAAAAACCGGTACGGCGCAAGTGCTCGGGGAGGGGGGCAGGACGGTCGGGTACATCTCCTCGTTCGTGGCTTTCGCGCCGGCGGAGAGCCCGCGGTTCCTGGTGTTTGTCCTGCTCAACAAGCCACGGCGGGATCGGGGCACGCCCTACGGCGGAACGGTGGCGGCCCCCGCAGTGAAGGAGATCCTGGAGCGCTGTCTCGGCTACGCCGAAGTGCCGCCCCTGGACGGATGGGATGGAAGCGGGGGAACAGGTCGGACGGGCAGCCTGTTCAGGGGTGAGGCGGTCGGGGGGCGGGGCAGTCGGCGCTCCGCGAGGGGTGGGGTGGAAGGGGCGGGTCCGGGAGGACGGTCCCGATGACAGCTACGGAAGGGAGCAGCGGTGCCTCGGACGTTGACCAGCATTTTTGCGGCCTATGCGCCGCGGCCGAGCGGGAAGGAGCGTCCGCACATGACGCTCGTTGACCTGCTCGCCTCCGCGTTTCCGGGTGAGGTCCCGGAGATGCCGCCGGCGATAACGGTCACCGGTATCACCGCCGATTCGCGAAAGTGCGCGGCCGGCAGCGTCTTCATCGCGATCCCGGGTACGGCCGTGGACGGGGCGCGCTACGCCCACGAGGCCGTGGACCGCGGCGCCGTCGCGGTGGTCACCGAGCGCCGGATCGACCTTCCCGAGGATGTGATCCAGCTCGTGATCCCGGATGCCCGGGCCGCCGTGGCCGATCTCGCGGCCGCATATTATGGCCACCCCGCGCGCGACTTGACCGTGGTCGGCATCACGGGTACGAACGGGAAGACCTCCACCTCCCTGATCCTGCGCTCCATCTTCCGGGCGGCCGGAAAGAAGACGGCGGTCTTCGGCACCATCTCCTACGAGGTGGGAGAGCGGAAAGTGCCGGCGCCCACGACCACGCCGGATCCGGTGAGCCTGATGGGCTACCTGGCCGAGGCGCGCGACCAGGGCATCGACCACGCGGTGATGGAGGTGTCGAGCCATGCCCTGGTGCAACAGCGCGCCAGGGGCATCCCGATGGCCGCGGCGGTCTTCACCAACCTGGCGCCCGAGCACCTCGACTATCATCGGGACTTCGCCGACTACCGGGCGGCCAAGAGCCTGCTCTTCGAGGGGCTTGCTCCCGATGCCTTCGCCGTGCTGAACGGCGACGATCCGGCCAGCAACCACATGGCATCGCGCACCCGCGCCCGGGTGTTGCGATACGGGACGAACGATGCCCTTGCGATCCGCGCCGGGAAGGTGCACTGCGGGACCTCGGGGATAACGTTTCTCCTGACGCTTCCGGGCGGGGAGGCTGAAATCCGGTCGCCTCTCCTCGGACGGGTCAACGTCATGAACTGCCTCGCCGCGGCCGCGGCCGCGCACGCTCTCGGGTTCTCGATCGAGGAAATCCGAAAGGGGCTGAACGGCGTCTCCGTAGTTTCCGGACGGCTTCAGAGCATCGAGGCCGGGCAGGATTTCACGGTGCTGGTCGACTACGCCCACACCGATCACGCCCTCGAGAACGTGCTGAAGAGCATTCGCACCTTCTCCGGCAATCGTCGCATCACGACGGTGATGGGGTGCGGCGGCGATCGGGACCGGACGAAGCGGCCCCGGATGGGGCGAGTTGCGGCGGAGCTGTCCGACCATGTGGTCATCACCTCGGACAACCCGCGGAGTGAGGAGCCCGAGGCCATCATTCAGGACGTCCTCGCCGGCCTCGAAGGACAGACGAACTTCGAGGTGGAGGTGGACCGGCGCAAGGCGATCCGGGCGGCGCTCTCGCTGGCCGGTCCGACGGACATCGTCCTCGTGGCGGGGAAGGGGCACGAGCCCTACCAGATCATCTCGGGCGTGGTGGTGCCCTTTGACGACCGGCTCGTGGTGCGTGAGGAGATCAGGAAGCTGTCTTCCGGGGGAGGTGGGGGATGAGGGTCCTGCCCCTGCCTGAGTTGCCTCTTGCGGGAACACCCGCATCTGGGGTAAATTCATGTTTAGGGCCCATCATATAGCGCTCCATACTGAGGAGCGGAGGGTGAGGAATGGACCCGAGACCTGTGACGTGGGTCCTCGATGCAGTCGGAAACGGCGGTAGCGGTTGTGCGTGCAACACGACCGATGGCCGGGTTACCGGTGTGTCAACGGACTCCAGGGTGGTGAACGAGGGCGACCTGTACGTCGCACTCGACGGTGATAAATTCGATGGTCACGATTTCGTGGGTGCGGCCTTCGCCAAAGGAGCGGCGGCGGCGCTGATTTCGAAGGATGTCGACGACCTCGGTGGAGTCCGCGATCGACCGGTGATCCGCGTGGACGACACGCGAGAGGCGCTGGCGCGTCTGGCCGCGGCCCACCGGCGAACGCTCGACACGGAGATCATCGCGGTTACCGGTTCGAATGGAAAGACGACGGTCAAGGATCTCGTCGCCCACCTCCTGGCCGGCAAGGGCCGGGTGGCGAAGGCGCCGAAGTCCTTCAACAACGAAATCGGCTTGCCGCTGACGATCCTCGCCATGGATCGGCGCACGGAATTCGGCGTCGTGGAAATGGGCACGAACGCGCCCGGCGAGATTGCGGAGCTCAGTCGCATCGCCGCTCCGGACTGCGGCATCGTGACGAACGTGGGACCCGCCCACCTCGAGGGATTGGGTGGGATTCAGGGTGTTGCCGAGGAAAAGGGAGCGCTGGTGGAGACGCTGCCGGAGGGCGGGATGGCGTTCCTCAATTACGAGGACTATCACTGCCGGGAGATGGTGCGGATGGCAAAATGCCGGGCGGCCACCTTCGCCTTCGACCCTTCCGCGGACATCTGGGGCCTCAAGCGCCGGCGCGTACCGGGCGGCGTCTCCTTCTACCTTTACGGGAAGATGGAGGTGACGATGAACGTACCCGGACTTCACAACGCCATGAACGCTCTCGCCGCGGCGGGGGTGGCTCTGCGTTACGGGGTTTCCCCGGACGTGATCCGGGACCGCCTGGCCTCCTTCGAGCTTCCGGAAATGAGGCTTCGCCAGCGCCGGGTCGGGGGTGTCACGGTCATCAACGACGCCTATAACGCGAACCCCGCTTCCGTCTCCGCCGCCATCGAGGAACTCCGTTCCCAGCCGGGCGGTGGGCGTCGGATTCTCATTCTCGGCGACATGTTCGAACTCGGCGGGCACAGCGATCAGTTGCACCGGAAGATGGGGCGCAGCGCCGCTCGCGCGGGGATCCACAGCGTCTGGGCGGTAGGCCGGCAGGCCGGGGAGGTGGGCCGCGGGCTCGCCTCCGTCAGTCGCTGGAAAGGCCAGTTCCACCCGTCACCGTCCACGGACGATGCGGTGGGGAGTATCCCCTTCGATCTGGCGCCTGGAGACGTGGTGCTGGTCAAGGGGTCGCGGAGAATGAGGCTCGAGCGCGTCCACGATCGGATCGTGGAAGAACTGGGCCGGATGGATCCGGGCGGAGTGTAGTCGGCCCTGCCGAGTGGGCGGGCCGGGCTTCTGTCCGGGCGCCCCAGGGGGCAGTGGAGTCGGTCTGACAAGGTAGAAGGGAGGGGTCGGGCAGGAGATGCTATACGAGATTCTATACCCCCTCTCGAAGCACTTCATCGGCTTCAACCTGTTCCGGTACATCTCGTTCCGCGCCATCTTCGCCGCGCTGACCGCGTTCCTCGTCTGCGTCGTGGTGGGCCCCGGCATCATTCGCCTGCTCAAGCAGCATCGCTTCAATGAGCAGGTCAAGTCCGCCAGTTCGAAGATCGACGAGGTCCGCAAGCTGAAGCACGATACGCCGACGATGGGCGGGACCATCATCCTGCTCGCCATCGTGGTCTCCGTGCTGTTGTTCGGGCGCCTCGACAACCTCTATGTGATCCTCGGGCTGTGGACGGTTGTGGCCTTTTCCGTCATCGGGGCCGCGGACGACTGGACCAAGCTGACCCGCAAGGGTCACGGCATGAAGAGCATGACCAAGCTCAAGTTCCAGTGCCTGGTCGCGGCGGTGGTCGTCACCGTGCTCTACATGAACGTGAAGGACCGCGCGGAACTGACCTCGCTGCAACTGCCCCTGATGAAGGACTGGGTCTTCGACCTCGGACCGCTCTATCTCGTCTTGTCTTTCCTCGTCATCGTCGGGGCGACGAACGGGGTGAACTTCACCGACGGCATGGACGGTCTGGCCATCGGCGGCGTCACCATGACCGGGCTCACTTTCCTGGTCATCACCTACATCGTGGGCCAGACCGACCTGACGCGGTTTCTGAACATCATCCACGTGCCGGGTTCCTCCGAACTGACCGTGTTCCTCGGTGCGGTCGTGGGCGCCAGCCTCGGCTTTCTCTGGTTCAACTGTTTCCCGGCACAGGTCTTCATGGGCGACACCGGTTCCCTGGCCCTCGGCGCGGCGCTCGGTTACGTGGCGATCGTCACCCGCCAGGAAATCGCCCTGATGATCGCCGGCCTGATGTTCGTTGCCGACGGCCTGTCCGTCGTACTTCAGATCGGGTCCTTCCGCCTGTTCGGGAAAAAGATTCTCCCCTTCGCCCCCATCTCCAACTGGTGGCTCCTGCAGAAAAAGGACGGCGGCTACCAGATGCACGAGGTGAAGGTCACGGTGCGCTACTGGATCGTCATGGCCCTGATGGGAGCGCTCTCCCTCGTTCTCCTGAAGGTCCGCTGATGCCGTGGTTCATGGCGGCGCCCGGCCTGCCGGTCCGGACCTGTGGACGCGCGGTGGCGGTCATCGCCTATGTCCTCACGGCCCTCGGCGTTCTGATGATCTACTCCGCGAGCACGACCTGGGGCGTCGACAAGTTCGGGGACCCGGCGCACTTCCTGAAACGCCAGCTCGTGAGTGTGGCGATGGGCACGGTGCTGTTTCTCATCTGCGCCAGACTCGACCCCTCATTCTGGCGGCGCCACACGGGCAAGTTCTTCCTGTTGACGGCGATCCTCCTCGTCCTGGTGCTCCTCTTCGGGAGCCGATTCAACGGGGCCCGCCGCTGGCTTCGCTTCTTCGGATTCGGGTTTCAGCCGTCCGAACTGGCCAAACTCGCGGTGATCGTCGTCGCGGCCGGCTTCCTCGCCCGCAAGGACACCGACATCCGGGACTTCAAGCGGGGATTTCTCCCGGCCATGCTTCCGATTATCCTGATCTGCGGCCTGACCGTCGCCGAGCCGGACTTCGGAACCGCGCTGTTCCTCGGAGCGCTCGGCGTCATGGTCCTCGTGCTGGGGGGGCTCAAACTCTCCCACCTGCTCTTCGCCGGCGCCGCAGTCCTGCCTGCGGTCACCTTCCTGATGTGGACCAAGTTCGAGTACATCAAGCACCGCCTCTCCTTTTTTTCCGGTGCTGAAATGGGCTACCAGGTCAAGCAGGGGTTCATCGCCATGGGCTCCGGCGGTCTGATCGGGCGGGGCATCGGCGCGGGACGGGGCAAGCTCTTCTTCCTGCCGGAGGTGGCGGGCGACTTCATCTTCCCGGCGATCGGCGAGGAGATCGGTTTCCTCGGCATTCTGCTCGTGATCATGCTGTTCATGGCGCTCTGCTGGTTCGGCTACCGCATCGCCCGGGCCGCGCTCGGGATCGACGCCTTCGCGTTCTATCTCGGGCTCGGGATTACCGCGTTTCTTTGCATGCAGGCGCTGACGAACATGGCGGTGGTGAGCGGCTCGGCCCCCACGAAGGGGATCGCGCTGCCCTTCATCTCCTATGGCGGAAGCTCACTCGTGGTCGGTCTGGCGGGCATCGGCATTCTCGTCAGCATCTCTCGATCGATTGCCGAGCGGACCCGCATCGACCTGATGGAGGTGCGGTCATGAAGGCCCCGGGATCGGTGCGGATCGCCCTGGCCGGCGGCGGCTCCGGCGGGCACCTGTTCCCCGGCCTCGCCCTGGCGCGGACGCTCCTGCCCAGCGGCCGGAAGCCTCTGCTCTACGGCAGCGGCAAGGCCGCGGAGGCTGAGTGGGTGGGGCGGTCCGCGGAGTCGATCCGGGTCGATGCGCCGATGCTTCCGGGGTCGAAGAGGGCCATCCCCGGTTTCTTCGCCCGGATGGCGAAGGCGATCCACCACTCCCTCGTGGAGATGCGCGTGCGCCGCCCGGACCTCGTCGTCGGGCTCGGCGGGTACGCATCCGTGGCGCCGGGCGTGGCCGCGCTGATGTCGGGCTGCCCGCTCCTGCTCCTCGAACAGAACGTGGTGCCGGGCAAGGCGAACCTCCTGCTCTCCCGCCTGGGCGGAACCATGGCGGCGACGTATCCGGCCTCGATGTCGCATCTGCCCCCGGCGGCCCGCGCTCGCGCCCGGGTGCTCGGGAACCCGGTGCGCGCGGAACTGCTCGCCGGGGTGTCCGACCCGGCGAGGTTCGCGTTGACTCCGGACCGCCCGATCCTCCTCGTGATGGGAGGCAGCCAGGGCGCCACCGGCCTGAACCGCCGCGTGGCCGATGCCGCCCGCGAGTTCGCGAAACGGAACGTGCAGGTGATCTGGCTCACCGGCCGGGGCGATGAGGCGATGGCCCGGGGCGCCCTGGATCGCGCGGGTCTGCGGGGCTTCGTCCGGCCCTTTTCGCCGGACATGGCGACGATCTACCGCACCGCGGACCTGGTCCTCAGCCGCGCCGGCGGAACGACCGTGGCGGAACTGGCCGCGCTTGGCAAGCCGAGCGTGCTGGTGCCGTATCCGCACCACCAGGATCGGCATCAGGAGTTCAACGCCGGGGTGCTGGTTTCCGTCGGGGCGGCCCGGATCATCCCGGAAGATGACCTGACGGCTCTCCGGATCGGCCGCGACGTGGCGGATCTGGCCCTTGACGGAGAGACCCTCGGTGAGATGGGCGCGGCCGCGGCAACGGTTGCGGTTCCCGACGCGGCGGAACGCGTGGCCCTTCTTGCCGCGGAGCTGATCAGGAGAGGGCGGAGATGAACGGGACCCCTTTTCGCCAACCGACGCGCGCTCACCTGGTGGGGATCGGCGGCTCGGGCATGAGCGGTATCGCCAGCACTCTCCTGGCCCGCGGCCATCGCATCACCGGGAGCGACCAGAGCGATGGGCGCACCATCCAGCGTCTTCGTGGGGAGGGCATCCCGGTGCTGGTGGGACACGACGGTGCCAGCGTGCCCGACGACACCGAGATGCTCGTGGTTTCCGCGGCGATCCTCGATTCCAATCCCGAACTCATGGAGGCGCGGCGGCGCGGTGTGCCGGTCCTGAAGTACGCCGAAGCCCTTGGCGCCCTGATGGGGGAGAGTCGGGGTGTGGCGGTGGCCGGGGCGCACGGCAAGACCACGACGACCGGCCTCCTGGCTTTCGTGCTGGACCGCCTTGGCGCCGATCCCACTTTCGTCGTCGGTGGCGAAGTGGGATCCCTCGGCGGCTCCTCCCGGGTGGGCGACGGCCCGTTCCTGGTGGCCGAGGCCTGCGAATACGACCGCTCCTTCCTGCACCTGAAGCCGGAAGTGGCGGTGGTGACGAACATCGACGAGGACCATCTCGACTACTACTCCGGAATCGCGGAGATCACCGACGTGTTCCGGGAGTTCGGGCGCCTGCTCCCGGAACACGGGCAACTCGTGACGCTGAACGAGCACCGCGCCGCTTTCGAGTGCGACCCGGGTTTCAAAGCGTTGCTCACCACGGTGGGCATCGGTGCCCTGGCCGACTGGGTGGCTACCGATTGCGAGGTGGGGGCGAGCACCATTCGCTTCACGGTGCGCCGCTACGGCGAGGACGTGGAGCGGATGACCATCCGCATGCCCGGTTACCACAACGTGCTGAATTCGTTGATGGTCCTGGCGGTTGTCGATCACCTCGGCTTCGATCCGGCGGCCGCGGCGAAGGCCATTCGGGAATTCCGCGGTGTCCGGCGGCGCTTCGAGGTGAAGTACCACCGTGCCGGGATCGTGATCATGGACGACTACGCGCACCACCCGGCGGAGATCCGGGCCGCGCTGGCGTCGATCCGGATCACCTGGCCGAACTCCCGGGTCTGGTGCGTGTTTCAGCCGCACCAGGCGAGCCGCACCCGCTTTCTCCTGCGCGAATTCGCCGCGGCCCTGTCCCGGGCCGACCGGGTGGTGGTGCCGGACATCTTCTTCGCGAGAGACTCCGCGGAGGAGCGGCGGCTGATCTCCTCCCGGGATCTGGTGATGAAAGTGCTGAACCTCGGCGCGAATGCCGAGTACCTGCCGGACTTCAAGGACATCGAGCAGCACCTGCTGCTGAACCTGCGGCCGCGCGACGTGGTGGTGACCATGGGCGCGGGGGATATCTTCAGGGTGGCCGACGCCGTCGCCGCCCGACTCGAGAACTATGGATCCACGAGCATTCCCGCTTGAGCAGTTGACGTCGTTCCGCATCGGCGGGGTCGCGGAACGGGTGGCGTTTCCCGATTCCATACTCTCGGCCCGGGACGAGCTTTGCCGCGCCGCGGACGATGGACTTCCGGTGCGGGCGCTCGGGGGTGGAAAGAACCTGCTCGTGGATGACCGGGGGGTGTCCGGCCTCGTGATGTCGCTGACGAGACTCCGGGAGTTTCATTTCCGGGATGAGACGCTCGTAGCCGGAGCGGGGGTTCCCATCGGCGCGCTGATTCAGCGGACGGCGCGCTCCGGCCTGGCCGGTCTCGAGGTGCTGGCGGGCATCCCCGGGACGCTCGGAGGCGCGGTTCGCATGAACGCGGGTGGCGCCCACGGCTCGATCGGTGACCGGGTCCTCTCGGTGAGTGGTTTCACCAGCCGCGGGGAACCCTTCCGCCTGGCGCGGGAGGAGTGCGGGTTCTCGTACCGCCGGAGTTTCCTCGGGGGGACGTTCATCACCGAAGTGGAACTTCGTTTGACCCGCTCGAGCGCGGATCTCGCTCGCCGCGCGCGCGAGATCTTTCGCGGGAAGAGTGCTGCGCAGCCGCTTGCGGCGGCCACGGCCGGTTGCGTTTTCAAGAACCCCGACGATCGGCAGCGCCGGAGTGCGGGGCACCTTCTCGACAAGGTGGGCATGAAGGAAGTCAGCCGCGGCGCGGCACGCGTCTCACCGCGTCACGCCAACTTCATCGAGAACCGCGGGGGCGCCGCCTTCGACGACGTCGTCGCGCTTTTCGAGGAAGGCCGAAGGCGGGTCTTCGACCACTTCGGCATTCTGCTGGTGCTGGAAATGGAAGTCTGGCCAAGAGAGGAGGGGGACGCGTTGTTCCCGGTATGCGGGACGGCCTGAAACCCTTGTGGTTTCAAGAGTTGGGAGGATTTCTCCCGCGACGGTAAAGCCCTTGTATCGTGCGTGATGGACTGATAGGATCAACCTCCATCCTGCGCGTTCTTTCGTCGCCGGATCAGGGCGTCAAAGGGCTGAAGTGAACGGAACCGTGAGTGCCGCCGAGCGTCAGCCGTGCACTCACCTGGAATTGCAGCGTCCGCCCTGTCCGGGCGACTTGAAAGGAGTTGTGCAGGCCATGATCATGCCGGAGAAGCTGTCACTCAGTGATTTTGTCAGCCGCCGTCTTCACCCCATGAAGGTGACCATCTCCCTCCTCGGCCACGAGCTCGATCAGAATTCGGACGGAGATGTCACCACCATCAACGCTTCTCTCCTCGGTTCCGTGATCAACACGCTCGAGCTGTTCGTCGAGGACTACGAGAGGCTCCTGGAGAAGACGACCGCGGCCGCACCGAAGCAGCCGGCCCCGGCGGTCGAGCGGAAGTTCGTCGGCGACGACGTGAAGCAGTAGGTCTTCGCGGTCGGAGGATCGCCGGGTGGTGGTTCGCCCCGCGGATTGTCGCCGGAACGACGCCGCAACACCGTGTGAGCCGGCTGGTGTCCGACACAGGACACGTGAGAGGCTCGTGAACGAAGGCGTGGAAGGACGGAGAGCGAGACGGCGGAGCCGGATTGTCAGGATCATCCGGCTCCAGCTCGTCGTCGTGTTCGTGCTCGCGTGCTGGCGCGGATCCCAGGTGGTTTCCGCCTGGACCGCCGTCCGCCCGGCCTTTCTCGTCGAGAGTTCGGGGACGCGGATCCTTTCGCGTGCGGGCTGGCTCACCGACGACGACGTGCGTTCGATTCGCGATGCCTCGGGGGTCGACTCCGGTCTCTACTCCTTCTTCTCCCCGAAGCTGACCTCTTATTTCGACGCCCCCTATGCCGCCTCTCCCTGGGTCAGGCGCGTGGTGGATGTGCGGCCCGCCTATCCGAATCGGGTGCGGGTCTTCCTCGAGATCCGCGAACCGGTGCTCGGTGTGCCGGTTGATGAAAGGGGGATCCATCTCGTGGATGAGCGCGGGGTGCGGCTTCCCGGCGTCCGGAGTCGGCCTCCGGAAGGGCTCACTCGACCGTTCTACCGGCTGATCGGAGTGGATGGGCCGCCGCCCCGGGCCGGAGAAGTCTGGTCGCGCGGCACGGTGGAGGGGGCGGCTGTGGCCGGGGAACTGCAAGCTCTGACCGGCGATATGGTCGCCGCGGCCCGCATTCACACGGTGGACGTCGCCAACGTCGGAGGGCGGATCGACCGCCGCCGTCCGGAGATCCTGCTGGAAACCGCATCAGGCGCCGTGATCGAGTGGGGGCGCTCGAGCCGTTCCCCGCGCGCCGGGACCGAGCCCGCGCTCGCGGACAAGGTCAAGCGCCTCCGCCAGGCCCTCCGCACCTACCCCGGCCTTGCGGGCCTGGATCGGGTGAAACTGCAGTTCGACCGGCTCACGGTCGTGGAAACCGGGTATGGGGTGGCAGCGAATGCCGGACAGCACTAGCCCGCTTTTCTCACCGGTGCGGGGACTTGGCGCACTGTTGTTGCTCCTCCTGGTATTCGCCGAACTCCCCCTGCTCGCGAAGCACCTGCCGGTGGGCCCGGCCGGTCTCATCACGCCTCGGGCCGTCGCCGCCGCATCCGCCATCGCATTCCTCTTCCACGTGCTCGCGGTGTGGCCGGTCATCGGGACGCGGGGGAGGGCCGGGGCCACCGCGGTCCAGGGGGCGCTCTTCTTCCTGGTCGGGGCGACGTTTGTCTTCGTGTCCGCCCGAGCCGCCGGCGTTGGACTGGGTGAGGTCCGGTCCGCGACCCTGGTGCTCGCGGCCACGACGCTCCTAGCCGGAATTCTGCTGGCCCGCTCGGCGGCCGGGCCGGGTTGGGATCGCCTCTGTGCGATGGCGGTTCTGCTCGTTTCCGCGGGCCTGCCGCTCGCGAACTACGCGCTGAACGAGTTCGGAGGCATCTCCGGGCGTCTGGGTTATCGCCTTTCGCCGCCGTTGCTGGTGCGGCGGATCCTGCTCGGCCATGCGGATGCGGACCCGGTTCCTTTCCTCATGCTCTGTCTGCTGGCATTGGCGGTTCTTCAGGGGCGTCGTCTGCTCGGCAGGGGCAAGGCGGCGGCGATGATCGTGCTTCTTCTCGCGGGAACCGTTCGGGGAGAGGAGACGCGCGTTGCTCCCCTGCTCGGGGACGCCTACGTACCCGGGCGCCCTTTGCCGGTCCTGGTTACGGGCACGCCCACCGGGGTGACGCCCGCGGTCCTGGTGCCCGGTGTGGCGATGGTTATCGGGCAGTCGACTCCAGGCGGGTGCATCCTGCTGCTTCCCGCTCCGGAGGATCTGAACCTGATCCACGTGCGGGTGGCCGGAACGGGGGGTCCGGGGTGGGAGGAACGCGGTATCGACGTGCGTGCGGTGCCTTTCGGATGGCGCCACCTCGTGAGTTTTACCGGGGTCGGGGACGAGTTCCTCGATCAGGCCCAGATGCGGTCGATCGTCTTGTCGCGGGTTCACCCCGGTGCCCTGTCTCAGGATGCGGCGGCGCCAGCTTCGGCGATGGGGGACCTGGCCATCGCCCTGCTCGCCGCGGACGGGGTGCTCGACCCGGACGGGATTTTGCCGCCGGAGACGGTTCGCTCGCTCGAGGCGGCCGGTGTCCCGGTGCTCACGGAAGCGAGCGCGGTCGCCCTCGACCGCCTCACTGCAGACGTGAGCGTCGTGAGGAGGATCTGGGAGGAGGAGGAGACGGTGCTCTCGGCCGCCGGTCTGTTCGATCTCTTTCCGGGGCGGGAGGGGCCCGATCCGGCGCGTTCGCGCACGGCTCTCTTCATCCTCCTCGGTTTTTCGCTTCTTTTCTTCGCGGGGGTTCGCTTCATCCTGCGGCGCCGGCTGAACCCGGTGACGGCGGTGGTCTTTGCGCTGCTGGCCGCCGGGTGGACCGCCTTTCTGGCGCTTTCGGTCTTGCCCGAGCCGCCCGACTGGAAAGGGCAGTCCATCACCGTCAGGGAGGGTGAGCGGACGGTCCGGCTCGAACTGCTGAAGGCCGTGTGCGTCTGCCGGGCGGCGGGAGAGGGGCGCATGGTGCTCGGTCCGGGCGCCGTGCCGGAGATCACCGCGGATCGAGTCATCGTGCCGCTGAAGGCACACGAGGCGCGGATCACGGTGGCGGAGCGTTTCTCCCCACCCGTGGTCTCCGGATCGCCGGATGTGCTTTTCGGGCCGGCGGGGCTCAGGTTGCCGGGCCGGAAAGCGCAGGCGCCGGCGGAGTTCCTGAAAAAACACTATCCCGGCGGCCCCGGGCGTCCGGATCCCCGGGCCCTGGTGCTTCGCAAGCTGATCAGGCTCGCGAATCCGCCGCAGACGGAGGTGGGGATTCGATTCCCGACGCCCGAACGCGCGATCCTCTCCGTTTTGCCGGTGAGCGAGTAGCGTTCTCGCCGGGCCGGTGGTCCGGGCGGCAAACGCCTGGCAGAAACTTTGACTTCGCGATTTGGCGGTCTATAGTCTCCGGTTTCCCCTCGTATTGGACCCGGATTGAGGGATGGATCGATGCGCAGTCGTACATACAGCGCCAAGCCCGGCGAGGTCGACCGTGGCTGGCACCTGGTGGATGCTGAAGCTGTACCGCTTGGCCGCATGGCCTCGCGAATAGCGAGAATCCTGCAGGGCAAGCACCGGCCGATCTACACGCCGCATATCGACACCGGCGAGTTTGTCGTCGTGATCAATGCGAAGAAGGTGATGCTCACCGGCCGGAAGATGGACCAGAAGGTCTATCACAAGTACACCGGTTGGGCGGGCGGCCTGCGTGAGACCAGCGTTCGCACCATGCTCGAGAGGAAGCCCGAGGAGGTCGTCCGTCTGGCGGTCCGGCGCATGTTGCCGAAGACCAAGATGGGCCGGCACATGCTGAAGAAACTGAAGATCTACAGTGGCACCGAGCACCCGCACGAGGCGCAGGATCCGCAGCCTCTCGACATCGGGGAGTTCATCGGATGAACGATGGTACGGAGAACGGTCCCGTGACCGACGAGCAGACTGTGAACGAGAATATCGAATCCGCGACCCCGCAGACTGGAACTCCCCAGACCGAAACCGCGGTCGTCGAGGCTCCGCCCCCCGTGATCCCGGATGTCGTCTGGGGCACCGGTCGTCGGAAGTCCTCTGTGGCCCGCGTGCGGGTGAAGAACGGATCGGGGCGCGTCCTGGTCAACGGCCGGGACTTCAAGGAGTACTTCCCGAGCGTCCAGTACCAGAACATCGCCATTGCGCCACTCCGCGCCACCGGCACCACCGCGCGGTTCGATGTCATCGCCAACATCAACGGCGGAGGCCTGACCGGCCAGTGCGGTGCGCTGAGTCTCGGGATCGCCCGGGCGCTCAAGGTCATCGACCAGAGCCTGGAGCAGACGCTGCGCGACCAGAACCTCATGACCCGCGACCCTCGCATGAAGGAGCGCAAGAAGTACGGCCTCCACGGTGCCCGCCGCGGCGTTCAGTTCAGCAAGCGTTAATCTCGCCCTGATGAGCAGCATGCTGCTCTATGCCTGCAGCCGTGGCATCGACTCCTCCCGGCGGATCGAGCAAGCCTGCGGGGAGCGAGTGGACTTCATGGCGCTGATCGGCGGAAAGAAGGGATTTTCGCTCGATTCAGAGGCGCTCACGGCCTCCAGGGCCCCTACAAGGCTCCCTGCGCCCTGACCTTCACCCCGCACGCCCGGATCATCACCAGCCGCGGAGCGGCTGCACAACCTGGGAGGCCGTCGGGAGGACGGGACTGCCTGTGCCGGGACGCGTTATCCCGACGGCCGGCTAGAACGGGTAGCCGACCGCGAAGAAGAGCATCCAGCTTCGCTCATAGCTCTTCGGGTTCGGGTTCACGCCGAAGTCGAGACGCAGGGGGCCGATGGGGGTGCCGAAGCGGATGCCGGCGCCGATGGCGAAACGATAGTCGCCAGATCCCGCATCGCTGATCTTCCTGATCACGTTGCCGCCGTCGACGAAGACCACACCTTCCAGTCCACCGATTGGCAGGTCGGCCCGGAGCTCCAGGTTCGCCAGGCTGAAGAACTCACCTCCCGAAGGAGCGTTCGTGACCTGGCCGCGCTCGATCACCCGCGGGCCGAGGTCGTCCTGCCGGAACGAGCGGACGGTCTGGCCACCACCAAGATAGAATCGCTCCTGAATCGGGATCTCCCCGGTTGAGCCGTACGGTGCGATCGCTCCGACCATGATCCGCCCGGCCAGCACGAACCCGGAACCGAGATCGACGTACTTGATCCCCGAGAGTTTTCCCCGCCAGAAGTTCAGGTCGCCGCCGAGGAGGCTCGCATTCGCGTACTGCAGCGAACCTCCGAGGGCCGAACCCCGGCCTGGCGACCACGGGTTGTCGCGGGTGTCCCGGATGGCGGAGAGGGTCAGGCTGCCGATATTGGTCTGGTTCTCGAACTCCTCCGGGAGGTTGTCGGTGACCTTGAACACGTCCGTGAAGTTGTAGGAGTAGCCGAACGAGGTGATCGTGTGCTGGAACAGGTCGCGCTTTCGGAGGATCAACCCGATCTCTTCCCGCGCATAGGCGAAAGTGGGGCGCTCCTGGTTCTCGATGAAACCCTCGGCGATGAAAGCGGTGCGGTCCCAGAGGATGCCGGGGAGCACCCACGGATCCTTCAGGGTGCCACCGAGCCGGTAGCCTCGCACCGAGCCGGAAAGTGAGACCGTACCTTCATAGGCCCGGCCCCACATGTTCCGCCAGCTCATCGACACCCCCCCGCGCAGGAGTTCCCAGGTTCCCCAGCCGACCGTTGTCTCGAGTCGCCGGAAGTCGTTCTCCTCGACCGTGATCTCGAGGTCCGCCAGGGCCGTCTTGGCCCCCAGTCCCTCCTCGGGCTTCACCATGTCCACGAACACCTGCCGGAAGAGTCCGGTCCGGATCAGGTTTCCCTGCGCTTTCGCCGCGGCGGTGATCTGGTAGAGGTCGCCCGGGAAGAGCTCGATCTCCCGCCGGATGACGTAGTCGTGCGTGCGCTGGTTGCCGTGGATGCGGATCGCCCGGATACCGGTTTTCGGCCCCTCCCGGATCAAGAGGCTGAGGATCGCCGCCGTCGTTTCGCCCCGGGGCTCGAGAACCACGTTCTCCGCTACCTCGACGAACGGGTAGCCGAGCTCGCCGTAGTGCTCCACCACCATGGCCTTGATGTCGAAGGGCGTGAACGGACCGAAGGGCTTGTCGATCTGCCCGCGTATCATCTTTCCGTCCGGCTCCGCCCGCCGATCGAGGATCTGTTGTTCCGTCAGGATGTGGCTCCCGGTGATCCGCACGGATTCGAGCAGGTGTAGCGGCCCCTTGTCGACCGCGTACACGACCGGGACGATGATTTCCCCGGGAGTGGCGCCGCAGGGGGACCACTGTTCGACCTCCTTCGAGGGTAGCCGGGTCACTTCGGCGTCGGCATAGCCGCGCTGCCGCAGGAACCCTTCCATCTTGCGGGCGGCCCCCTCGAGGTTGCTCCGGGTGAACAGGTCCGAGCCGAAAAGCCAGGTCTTCGGCGCCCGGACGAACCTCCTGAGGGCCTCGCGGTCCTCGTCGTCGACCCCGGCAACCGTCACTTCCCCCAGGAGAGCCCGCGGCCCCGGCGCGACATTGAAACGCACTTGCCCCTCTGCCAGAGTCACCTCGACCCCGGCGAGCGGATAGCCCTGCTTCCGGAGATAGAGGAGCATCTCGAACGCCGCATCCTCCCCATAGGCCAGGATCTCGTCTTCCGCGGCTCCCGCCCGAAGGAGTTCACAGACGTCCTCCAGGTCCTCCCGCCCGGCGGTGAGCAGCTCGTCCGGATCGAGATCCCCGAGCCCGGTGAACCGGACGAGCTCCTTCCCGTCCGCGGCCAGAGTGGGCGTGAGCAGTATCAGGAGGGTAAGCAGCGCCGTACCGGTTCTCATGGAAAGGTCAACCGGAAGATCAGGTCGAAGCCGTAGTCGAGCGCACTCTCCTGCTGTCCGCGGACGAAAAGCCAGTCGAGGATCCTGGCGGTGGCGGTGAAACCGGGTATGCCGCCGCTCCTGGTCTTTCGATCGTCGAACTCCACCTCGATCCGGGAGATCAGATCGCTGACCGCGGAATCGCCGCCGTCGTCATCTCCGAAGTTGGAGGAGAGTTGCCGGAGGAGATAGGTCGAGGCCATCCCCGACAGCGCGCTGGTGCCGAGATTGGATCGGGTTGCGCCGGTCAGGATCAGGGAGACGATGTCCGGGGTCGGGTGGGGAGGCACCGAGGAGAAGAGGACTTTCGCGTTGTAAGCGGGGCCGCTCACGTTGACGAATACGTCCACCCCGGACACGCGCGCCGTCGCCCGGCCGTCGATGAAGGGGACCAGCGGTTCGTTCTCCTTGAACGTGACGATCGGGTTCAGCAGGTCGAGCCGGCCGGCGATGAGGAACACGGTTCCCTCCGGCACGTAGATCCGGCCGCGCGGCCGCGGGATCGCCAGCGTGCCACCGACGAGCAGCTTGCCCTTCACGGTCGCTTTCACCAGGTTCGTGCGGATGTGGACCGCGCCCTTTGGGATCAGGAGGGTCAGGTCGAGCCGGATGTCCTTCAGGGCCGGATCCGTCGTGAGCGGCAGGGTCGCCAGGCCGGGGCTGGACTTCAGGCCGGAGAGGACGGTTTCGATGTCCTGCGCGGCCAGGAGCCCCGTGGCGCCGACCTTCAGGCTTCGCACCGTCACGGTGCCACCGACCGTCAGGTCTCCGGGGCCGGTGCCTTTCAGCGTCAGGTCGAGGTCGGTGCGCAGGCGCATCCCCTCGCTTCGGACGAGTTGGGCATTGTCGGCCTGGATCCGCAGGTTTGCGGCTCCGGGCTGTCCGGAGTTGATGGCGACGTCACCCGTGACCTCGAAGGCTCCACGGCCCAGCGTTCCGGCCAGGCGTTCGATGGTGATTCGCTCCCGGTTGAATCGGATCGTCCCACCGAGTTTGTCGATACCCGGGGCTCCGGCGGTGCGAAACCGTACGTCCGCGAGGGTCAGCGTTCCGTCGAATTCCGGGTTCGGGAGGATCCCCGAAACCTCGACCTTCGCATCCGCGGAGCCGGCCAGGCGGATGCCCTCGGAGGCGAGCGGGAGGGTGCCCAGGTCGAGACCGGTGATCCCGAGCACGACCGCGATTTCGCGATCCGGTGACGGCCCGCCGGCCGGAGGGGAGAGAGAGAGGTCGAAGGGCACGGTTCCGTCGATCCGCACGGTCCGGCTTTGATTGGCCAGCATGCTCTCGCGGAACGTGAACGTCCCATCCCGCCATTCTCCTCCGATCGAGCACACCATGCCGGGGCTATCCGGAAGGGCCAGCTCCGGCAGATCGAGCTCGAGGTTCACCACCGGCCCCGGCGTCACGCGCAGCCCGAATCGACCGCTTCCCGTGACGGGAACATCGACGTCGAGGGCCTCGCGGATCCGGGCAATGTCGATGGCGGTGATGTCGAGAGTCAGGTTTGGATCGACGATCTTCCCGTTGGTATGTGCGATGGACCCGCTCGCGGCCAGACGGGCTCCCGCGGCGCTCAGGTGGAGATCCTCGATTGACAACCGGCCGCCGCCCGCCCCGAGGTCGTCCGGTTGCAGCACCACGCCGATGCCGGTGAGCGGAACGCCCTCGAAACCAGGAAGGACGAGCCGGTCGATATCGACTCGCAGTGCGCCGCTGACGCGGGGGTCGTCCGCCCGCCCGGAGATGGTCAGATTCGCGTTCACCAATCCGTCGAGGGTTCCGATGCCGGGGATCTCACCCGCGAGGTCTGTGGGCAGCGAGGAGATCCGTACCCTCCCGCTGACCGGTGCGGCCGAGAGGTCTCCAGCTGCGTCGAGGGAGAAGGGTACACGCGCGCTGGCGGCGATGTCGAACCGCCGGCCCTTGATCTCAAGCGTTTCGAGCGTGAGGAAATCGCTCTCGTAGGAGACTCTCAGGTCGGCGCTCTGCGCGGCGATGGTCGGTAGGTTCTCGAGTCTGGAACGTGGTTCCCGGACCTTTATGTCGAGCACCGCGCGCGGGGACTTCGGGGTGCCGGACGCGATGATCGTGCCGGTCAGGGATCCGCTTATTCCCAGGTCGACGCCGAAATGGTCGGCGACCGCGCCGACGTCGAGGCCATCGATGGTCACCTCCGCCGCCATCCGGCCGCCGGGCTCGATGCCGGCCCGGATGTTCGAGATGAGCAACCAGTCCTCGCGCGTGACGGCGATAGCCGGCGCCTCGACCCGGATCCCCGCATCCGTCCACTCGATGGTGGCGTCGCGCAGCACCACATCCGGCAGGTGGCCGCGCCCCTTGATGATCAGGCTCTTCAGTTTCACGCTCCCGGCGGTCTTCACGATCGCGCCGAGTTCGATGGTCTCGGTGAAGAACCCCTCCGCCCCGGCGCCGGTGAGCACGGCGGTGATGATCGCCCCGGGCTCCTCCGCGGTACCATTGGCGGTGACGTCGAGGACCAGGCTTCCGGTCAGGTCCTCCGGCAGGTCGGTGGGGATGAACTCCCGGTAGGCTGACAGATCCGCCACCTCGGCGTGGGCCCTGACGGCGAATGCCGGCGGCTCGGCACTCGGGCTCAGCTCGCCGGTGACCGAGACCCGATCCGCCCCGCGGATCACGAGCAGTCTCTCAATCGTCACCCGGTCGAGATCGCCACGGGCCGCGAACTCGATGGCGTCCGCGCCGAGATCCCCGAGGGCGGGAGAGGCGATCCGGGCCCTGGCGGAAAAAACCGGCGCATCAGTCGTTCCCCCGACGGTCGCCTGCACATCGACGACGCCCGTCGCGGCCCGCCCATCGACCTCGATCAGCAAACGGCTGACATCGAGCCCTTTCATCTTCAACGACCCCTTGACCGCCCCGGAATCGGCCAGCAGATCGCCCTCGAACTCGAAGGTGCCCGGAGGATCGAGAAGTTCGCCGTTGGCGGTCAGAACGCCTCCATCAAGTGTGCAGCGTGCCGTGATCGCCTGGAGTCGATGCTCCCCGTAGACGGGGTCCCTGATCGTCAGGTCGAACTGCGCCTGCACCGAGGCCGGGCCGGGTTCATTCTGGCTGTTCGTGCGAAAGGTGGCGTCCACGGTGACGTGTCGCGCGCTGACCGGCAGGTCCGGGAGGAGCGCCAGGAAGGGAAGTGGATCGACCTCGGTCAGGCGGACCCGGCCGTTGAACTCGGGGGGATCGTCGGCGAACCCGGCCCGGATGTCGGCTAACAGCGTTCCGTCCGAGAGGGGGAAGTGAAGGCGGGCCTCGATCTCGCTTTGCTCGAGCCGGGAGAGATCGACGCGGGCCGGTGTCTCGATCCGCCGCTCGTTCGCGCTGACGGTCAGGACGGTGGCGACACCATCCGCGAACTCAAACCGGCCCGAGGCATCTGTCGCCCGCCGTTCGCGGCCTTCGACGAGGAGGAGAAGCTCATCCGCGCCGAATCCGCCGGTGAGGTTTCCGGCCCGGTCCGCATCGGCGCTGAGCCGGCCGCCCGAGAGAGAGAGCCGTTGCGCATCGAGCCTGATCTCGAGGTCGACGCCGGACAGTCGGAGCCGCTCGGGGATGAGATCGATCGCGAGCGGCTCTCCGGGCTCCGACTCCGTGGTTTCCGGCGGGGGAGGGGCGTCGAGATCCAGGGCGAGCGTGACCTCCGCCACGGTGATCTCGCGGATAAACCGGTCCTGCCCGAGGAGGAGGCCGACGAGCGAATAGCTGACGTGGAGGCGGCCCACTCGCGCGGTCGTTATCGCGGGGAGGCCCGGCGACTCGGTGATCGAAAAATCGGTGACGGTGACGTCGCCGAGGAGCGAGCCGGTCAGTTCCCCGTAGTTCGCCTCGAATCCGGCGGCGCGCAGTCCGTCGGTGATCGCATTCCGGATCAAGCCGCCGAAGAGCGGAAAACGGAAGACCCACAGGAGCGCGAGCACCAGGAAGAGCACCAGGACGCCGATCCCGGTCCGGCGCAGCCACTTCCGGAGGCGGCCCTTCTTCACTACCGCCCACCCTTCGAGATCAGGATGGCCTCGTCCGCAATGGCGCCGGCGATGTCGATCCCCGTGGCGTCCTCGATGCCTTCCAGGCCGGGGCTGGAGTTCACCTCGAGCACGAGCGGGCCGTCGTCGGACTCGATGATGTCCACCCCCGCGATCCGCAGCCCGAGCGCCTGCGACGAACGGAGGGCCAGGTCGATGTGCTCCGCGGTCGGGTCGGCGACCGATGGTTGCCCGCCGGAGTGCAGGTTCGAACGGAAAGTGCCCTCGGGAGCGGTTCGGCGCATGGCGGCGACGACGCGGTCGCCGACGACGAACAGGCGGAGATCCTGACCGGCCGCCGACGCGATGTAGCGCTGGACGATGAGGTTCTTTTCGAGGCTCCACATGGCTTCCAGAATGCTGCGCGCGCTCTCTGCGGTGTCCGCCAGAAAGACGCCGACGCCGTGTGTGCCGGTGAGGAACTTCAACACCACGGGTGGCCCGCCGACGGCCTCGACGGCCCACGATGCATCCGGCCCCTGACGGGCGAGGGTCGTCTCCGGAATGGGGACTCCCGCGTTCGCGAGGGCCTGCAGGCAGCCCATCTTGTCCTTTGCAATGCGCACTGCGTCCGCGGAGGCGGTCAGGGGAACCCGCAGGATCTCGAACTGTTGAAGGACCGAGAGGGAGTGTTCGGTGGTGAGTACGCCGATCCGGGGGATGACCACGTCGGGGTTCGGCAGGCGCCGGCCGCCTTCGTGCAGTTCCACGGTGTTTCCGCTGATCTTCAGGCAGAGGGAGGCGGGGTCGAGTACCGAAAGCGAGAGCCCCCTGGCGCGGAAGGCCTCGGTCAGCCTCCGGGTGGAGTATATCGCGACATTGCGGGAAAGAACGAGGGCGGCCATGGTCGGACGTTAGCAGTTTGCGGGGGGCCGTTTCACAAGAAAAGATCCCCCTGCGGCGCAAGGCATGGAATCCTAGTACACATGCCGCACTTCCTCATTCGCCGTACCGTGTTGGCCGACCGTCGGCTGCCGCTCCCGGGTAAGGTCATCGTGATCGGGCGGAGCCTCGACGCGGACGTACCCATCCCCCATCCATCGGTGTCCCGGCGGCATGCCCTGATCGAGGAGACCGATGCCGGTTTCGTGATTTCCGACCTCGGGAGCAGCAACGGCACCTTCGTGGATGAGGTCCGGGTCTGCCCGGCGGAGAAGGCGGTGCTCGTGCTCGGGTGCGCCTTCCGGGTCGGCGAGGTGCGGATCGTCCTTGCGCAGGACGAGGTTATCGGCGGCGGTGGCGGCGGCGCATTGCCCGCTCAGGTCCGGCCTGCCGCGCGCACCGACGGCCCGCTCACTCTGTCGCCGTCCCCGAAGACTCCACCGGTAGATGCCTCCGTGGCGCGTCCGGCATCAGCCGAGCCTCCTCGCGCCGGCAAGAAGCCGCGTCCCGCCCTGAAGGCCCGCATCGAAGAGAGAAAAGCCAAACGCGCAGTGGTGCGGCTGGCGATGATGGGCGTCACCATCGTGCTGCTGGCGCTGGCCGCGTTCTTCGTCTACCGGATCGTGGACAACCGGAAGCGAAGCACCCTCAGGGTTCCCGCGGAGGAACCCGCGGGGGCCGGCTCCGCGAAACAGACCGAGCCGCAGACAAAGAATCCCGGGGTCGCTCCGATCCTCGTCGACGAGGAGCGCTGACCGCCATTTCTCATCGGGGCGAATGTTCCGGGGGGAGGTCGCGGCGCATCTCGCGTCAAACGTCCTCCGAGATGGGATGGCGTCACGTCGTCGGTCTTCCACGCGCGGCATCCGCGCCGGCCTCCCCAGATTCACCTCGTCAGGTCGAAAGCCCGCAGAAACGCGACGCGCGCACTGGCGGGAATAGCGGGCTGAGGGCCCGCGCAAGAATAACTTCGGGATTCGAGGGCTGCTGCATCCCGCCCAGCTGCGTTGCCCGTCGGTTGAAACCAGTAAGGTTGCGCGCTCCCCGCGCCTTGCTTTCTCGGGCGCAGCGGTGCTCTCGGTGCAACGGTCGCACTTCTTTCCAGACGAACCCTGACCCCTGATCGTGAGCGGGAATCGGGCAAGTCGGCACCATGGTGCCGGACTTGCCGAACCCGGGATTCTCCGTTAGTCTCCCACCATCCACTTCGGAGGAGGAAGCTCCATGGCAGGTCACTCGCACTGGGCGGGAATCAAACACAAGAAGGCCCTCGTGGACGCGAAGCGGGGGAAGATTTTCTCGAAGATCGCGAAACAGATCACCATCGCCGCGCGAAATGGCGGCGGCGACCCCGCCGACAACCTGTCCCTCCGGTACTGCATCGATCGCGCGCGCGCGGCCAACATGCCGAAAGACAACATCACCCGCGCTATCAAGAAGGGCACGGGTGAAATCGATGGAATCAACTACGAGGAGATCTGCTACGAGGGCTACGGCCCCGGCGGAGTGGCGATCATGCTGGGAGTCGTCACCGACAACCGCAACCGGAGCGCCGGCGAGATCAAGAGGCTGTTCGAGAAGTACGGTGGGTCCCTGGGGCGCAACGGCTGTGTGGCCTGGCAGTTCGAGACGAAGGCTTTTCTCCTGGTCGACGCCGGCCGGTTCGACGAGGAGCATGTCTTTGAAGCCGCCATCGAGGGCGGGGCGGACGATATCGAGAAGTCCGGTGAGAGCTACGAGATCGTCGGACCGCCGGAGAGCTTCGAGAGTATCCGGGATGCCCTTGCCGCCGCGGAGATCGAAACGGAATCCGCGTCCGTGACGAACATGCCCGGCAGCACGGTCGCCCTCGACGTCAAGACCGGCCTGAGAGTCCTGAAGCTGCTGGAAGCGCTGGACGACCACGACGACGTGGATACTACCGACACCAACCTCGACGTCACCGACGAACTGATGGCCGCGGCGGAGGAAGACTAGATGCCTGCCGGGGGAATCGCGGGGGGCGCTGAGGATGTGGCGGAGAAGGTCCGGATCCTTCGCGAGAACATCGAGAAGGTCTTCATCGGCAAGCCGGCGGTGGTCACGAAGGTGCTCGTGGCGCTCTTCGCGGGCGGCCACATCTTGATCGAGGACGTACCGGGAGTGGGCAAGACCACGCTGGCTCGTGCGTTGGCCAGGTCCCTCGACCTCTCCTTCTCACGGGTGCAGTTCACGCCCGACCTGCTGCCGTCCGACCTGCTCGGGGTCTCGGTGTACAACCAGGGCACCGGGGAGTTCGAGTTCAAGAAGGGGCCGGTTTTCGCCTCGGTGGTGCTTGCCGATGAGATCAACCGGACGACCCCCCGGACCCAATCCGCCCTGCTCGAGGCGATGAGCGAGGCGCAGGTCTCGGTGGACGGCAAGACCTTCCGGCTCGGACCTCCGTTCATGGTTCTCGCCACCCAGAACCCTTTCGAGTTCGAGGGGACCTATCCGCTGCCGGAGTCGCAACTCGATCGCTTCCTGATGAAGATCAGCGTCGGCTATCCCTCGCGTGATCACGAATTGGAGGTGCTCTCGAGTCAGCGGACGGCTCACCCCATCGACTCGACTGTCGCGGTCATGAGCGACGTCGACATCCAGGCGATCCAGCAGCGCGTGAAGGAGGTCCGCCTGGAGGAGTCGCTCGCCGGATACATCCTCTCCCTCGTGACCGAGACGCGTCGCAGCAAGTCGCTCACCATCGGCGCCAGCCCGCGTGGTTCGCTCTTCCTCTATCGAGCCGCTCAGGCCCTCGCACTCGTCGAAGGCCGGGATTACGTGGTTCCCGACGACATCAAGCGCCTGGCGGTTACAGTGCTGGCGCACCGCATCATCGGCAAGGGCTTCGCGTACGAGGGCGGACAGGATGAGCGGGAGAGAATCGTTCGGGGGATCCTGGAGACGGTCGAGGTTCCGGTGTGAAGAATGCTGCCGGGGGGGCGCCTGGTCGGACTCTCAGCGCATTGCTTCTGCTGGCGGCGGCGCTCTCTTCCTGTGCGCTCAATCGTCGCGGCGACGAGCCGCCGGACACGGTGGCCCGCGGTTTTCCGCCGTTCTACCGCAACGCCGTGTGGGAGGGGCACGAGAAGACGAACATCATGTTTCCGTTCTACCGGGAGTTCAAGACCCCCGAACGCAACGGCATCCTCGTTTTTCCGCTCTTCTGGAAGCGGGAGTTCGACGGCGGTGATGGCCGGATCGACATGGACTGGACCCTCCTGCCGTTTCTCAGCGGCGGCACCGATGGGGGCGACGGAGACCACTTCCTGTTCTTTCCGATCTGGGGTGAGACGAAAGACATCCTCGGGAAGGACGTGATGCGCTTCCGGTTCTTCCCCCTCTACCTGGACGCGGTGCAGGATGAATACGAATCCGTGCATCTGCTCTGGCCCCTCGTCTCGTGGGGCGAGAGCGGCAAGCGGAGGGACTTTCGGATCCTTCCGTTCTATGCCCGGGACGACCACGATGGAAAGTCGTGGTCGCGGGCGGTGATGTGGCCTCTCGTCACCTGGGGCCAGGAAAACCTGAATACAGACAATCCAACGGACGTGGTGTTCGTGTTCCCGTTCTACGCGCACTCGAAGTCGGCCATTCACAGCTCCACTTCGGTGCTCTGGCCGTTCTTCTCGTTCTCCGACAACATCGAGGGCTACACCGACGTCAACTTCCCCTGGCCGTTCTTCCGGAACATGCGGGCCCCGGACGGACGTTACTCGTACCGGGTCTGGCCGTTTTTCGGGAGCAAGCGGGACGAGGGCCTGGAGGATGATTTCCTCCTCTGGCCGATCTTCTGGCGGACGAAGCAGATCCTGCCGTACGGGGCTTCGCTCACCTACAACGTCGTCCCGTTCTACAAGAACACCCAGTACCTCTCGAACCCGGAACTGGAGAACGCCGACCGAGGGCGGATGGTGCAGGTCTGGCCGCTGTTCCGGCGGATCCGGGACACGCGAGGCGCGGTGTATTTCCGGGCCTTCTCCCCGCTGCCGTTCAAGCGTTGGACCGACGTCAAGGCCAACCTCGGCTGGACCTGGACTCTCTTTGAGTACTATGAAGACGACACGATGGAGAAGGCTGTCCTGCTTTCCGGCCTTCTGGGTTATGAAAGGTCCCCGGAGGGTGACTCGATCCGCCTCTTCTGGTTCATCGACATTCCGTACTGAAGAAGTAAGGTGAGCGCGTTGATCAGTGGTGTGGGCAGGGAGGTTTCGCACACTGTCGGCATGGCGGGCTGCACCATTCGCGTTTTCCTGCAGGCCGTGGGATACCTCTTTCCGGTGCTCGTCGAGAAGGGTGGTTTCCGGTCCATCGTCAGCCAGATGTACTTCTGCGGCGTGAAGGCGCTCGGCGTCTCGACCATCGTCGCCCTGTTCATGGGCATGATCGTCTCGCTGCAGGGCGGCATCGAGCTGAAGAAGTTCAACCAGGCGGAACTGATCGGCGCGGCGGTGGCGGTGTCCATGTGCCGTGAGATGGGGCCGATGATCACGGCGATCATCCTCACCGCCATGGTGGGGTCCACCATCGCTGCGGAGATCGGTACGATGAAGGTCTCCGAGGAGATCGACGCCCTCGAGGTCATGGCGATCGACCCGGTCCGGCTGCTGGTGACGCCCCGGGTGGTGGCGCTGACGCTGATGACTTTCGCGCTGACGATCCTCGTGAATCTGTTCGGGATTCTGGGCGGTGGAATCGTGGCCGTGGCGCAACTCGACGTCCCGTTTGATCGATACCTCGAGTCCGCGCAGACGATCCTGACCGGACGCGACCTCCTCGGTATTCTGCCGAAGAGCGTCTTCACCGGCCTGATCAAGTCGTTCGTCTTCGGGGCGTTGATCTCTTCGGTGGCGTGCGCCCAGGGCCTGGTGGCGCGCGGTGGACCGCTCGGTGTGGGCCGGGCGGTGCGGCGTACCGTGGTGGCGTCCATCATGCTGATCCTGATATTCGGATATCTCATGACGGCCTTCTTCTACACCGTGTAGCGGGCCGATGGGGGAGTGACATGGAGAAGTCGCACGATTTCCTGACCGGGGTGGTGTTCTTCGTGCTCCTCGGTGTTCTCGGGTTCTTCACCATCGTATTGGCGGACGTGAGGTTCGGTGACCTGCCGACGCGCACGGTGCGGTTCGAGGCGATCGAGGGACTCGAGCCGGGCCATGCGGTTCTGATCGACGGCGTCCGCTGCGGCCGGGTCAGTGAAGTGCGCCGGCCCGCCGGGCAGCGTGAGATCGACGTCGTGCTGGAATTCGACGAGGAGCCGGCGTTGTTCGAGGGGGCCACCTTCACCATCAAGAGCGCCAGCATGCTCGGCGGGCGGGTGATGGAGATCGTGAACCTGCCCGATGCAACGGCGAAGCTCGGGGCGGTGGGGCTCACTGGCAGCGTGGCCGGAGACCCCCTGGTCCAGGCCGGGAAGCTCCTCAGCGACGAGAACATCGCCCGGGTCCAGGACATCCTGGCGCATCTCGATGCCCGGATCGTAGAACTCGAGGAGTTCACCGTGGCCTTGCGGGATAAGGGCCCGGAGCTGATGGACAACCTGAACAACCGGGCTCTGGAGATCGAGGAGTTCACCGTGGCCTTGCGGGACAAGGGGCCGGAGCTTCTGGATCATCTGAACGACCGGGTCGTCGAGATCGGAGACTTCACCACGGCCCTCGGAGAGCAGGGGCCGGAACTCCTGGCCAAGCTGAACGAAAGGGCCGACGAGATCGAGGGATTCACGAAGTCGCTCGGACGGGACGGCCCGGAGATCCTCGCCGAAACGAAGGCGATGGTCGCGGAACTGAGAGGCATGACCGCGAAGATCTCGAGGGGCGAAGGCGTCGGCCGGGTGCTCCTCCGGGATGACCCCTGGATCAAGTTCGAGAGTGCCGTCGCGAAGGTGGAGAAGGCCGCGGAGAACGTGGAAATCGCCACGGGCAGCCTGCGCCGCAAGGACAACATCGTCGGCCTCCTTTTGACCGACCAGGAGATGGCGATGCAACTCAAACGCGCCATGAAGGCCCTGAACGACTTCCTGGAAAGCCAGCGCGAGGACGCCCCGCTGACGTCGTTCGCGGGTGTGCTGCTCACCCCGTTCTAGGCGGCCCTGCCGCCTCGGAGGGGCGGCCGCGGTGCCGACCACACGCCGCCGACCTCTTTTCGGGGAAGTCACGCCTGTGCCGGAAACCCGTGCGCCGTCTCGACCGCTGAGGAGCATCGCCTCTCCGGGGGGCGACACTCAACGTGAGTCGCGATGATACCCCTTTGCCGCGCACCATGATCCGTGCCGGCCGGCCACCGCCAGGCCGGCCACGATGACCGCCAGCCCGAGCAGCACCCGCGCATAATGGGCCTGCTCGCCGAAGATCAGCCAGGCGGCGAGCACCGCCAGGGGGATCTTCAGGTTGTTCGCGGCGGCGAGAGTGCCCGGCCCGGTGCGCGCCGCTCCCTTGTTGAAGAGGTAGAAGCCGAGTCCGGTGGGGATGATCCCGAGGTAGAGCAATGCCAGGATGGCGTCCCTCGCGAACCGGAGGTTGCCGAAATCCGCGGTGATGACCGCGAAGAGGCCCGTAAAGAGCGCTGCGCCAAGAACCATGTAGGCGATCATTCCCGCTTCGGCCGGCCTTGAACCGGCGGCGTCATTCCGGCGGGCCATGCGCTGGAAGCCGAGTTGGCCGATGGCGAAACAGAGGTTCGCGCCCTGCAGGATCCCGATGCCGGTGAGCGCGGCGGGTGTGTCGAAGCTCCGTGCGACGATGACCAGGGCCCCGGCGACGGCGAGGACGGCCGCGGCGGCGTAGCGCCAGGACCAACGGCGCGAGAGGATGGCGTCGAGCAGCACCACGTAGAGCGGGGTGAAAATGGTGAAAACCGCGACCGCGTAGGCCGGCAGGTACTGGTAGGCGGTGATGTAGAGCCAGTACATGATGCCGAACTGCACGGTGCCGAGCACCATCAGGCGGATGGCGCGGCCGAACCCGAGTCCGGACCGTGCGAGCCAGGGGGAGAAGACGAGGAGCGCGAGCCAGAGCCGGATGGCGGCGACCACCAACGGGTCGTATCCGGTCAGAAAGGTCTTGATCAGCCCGAAGGACAACGCCCAGATCAGGGAGGTGACGATGAGGTAGCTCACAGGGAGACGATACCGGCGATATCGCCATTTGCGCCGCGTTCTCCGGCCGGCGCCGGAACAGGCGGCACCCCGGCTCCGATGACTGCGATCGGAACAGGCCCAACCTCTCGCGGGCAGGTCGTGTCCCCGCCGGCCGGTACCCTTTCTCGAAACCCATGGGGCCCGTCTGGAAAAAACTGCTGCATTCGAGGGCCGCTGCATTCCGCTACGCTTTGTTGCTCGTCGGTTGAAATCAGCAAAGATGCGCCCTCCGCGCGCCTTGCTTTCTCGGGGGCAGCGGCGCTCTCGGTGCAACGGTCGAGTTTCTTTCCAGACGGGCCCACACCGTCATCTTTGAGGGACGAAGCATGAACAGAGACGAGGCGGAGAGACTACTTCGGAAGGCCCTCGACGATCCCGATGCCGAGTTTCGCGACGGGCAGTGGGAGGCGGTCGATGCCGTCGCCAATTGGAAGAAGAAGCTGCTCGTGGTCCAGCGCACCGGGTGGGGGAAGAGCCTGGTGTACTTTCTCGCCACGCGGATCCTCAGGGATCAGGGGGCCGGGCCGACGCTGATCGTGTCTCCGCTGCTCGCGCTGATGCGGAACCAACTCGCCGCGGCATCGCGTCTGGCGATCGACGCCGCGACCATCAACTCCACGAACCCCGACGACTGGGACGAGATCATCGAGCGGATTCGCACCGACCGGGTCGATGCCGTCCTCGTCTCTCCGGAGCGGCTCGCCAACCAGAAGTTCGAGGAGAAGGTGCTGCGGAATGTCGGCGAGCGGATCGGTTTGCTCGTCATCGACGAAGCGCACTGCATCTCCGACTGGGGGCACGACTTCCGCCCCGACTACCGCCGCATCGCGAATCTGCTGCGGCTCATGCCGCCGAACATGCCGGTGCTCGGCACCACCGCGACCGCCAACGATCGGGTCATCGCCGACACGATGGACCAACTCGGCGACCTCGAGGTCTCCCGCGGTCCGCTGACCCGGCCGAGTCTTTGCCTGCAGACGATCCGCCTGAAGGATCAGGCCGCGCGGCTCGCCTGGCTGGCGGAGCATGTGCCGGAACTCACCGGGACCGGCATCATCTACGTCCTGACCAAACGGGACGCGGAGCAGGTGGCGGGCTGGCTCCGGCAAAACGGCATCGAGGCGATGGCCTATTTCAGCAACGTCTCCGTGGAGGGCTTCCCGGATTCCCACGCGGCCCGACTGCACCTCGAGGATCTGCTGCTCGGGAACCGGGTGAAAGCCCTGGTGGCGACGACGGCGCTCGGGATGGGCTACGACAAACCGGACCTCGGCTTCGTCGTTCACTACCAGTCGCCGGGTTCGATCGTGTCCTACTACCAGCAGGTGGGCCGGGCCGGTCGCGCCATTGATTCCGCCCACGGCATCCTTCTCGCCGGCCGCGAGGACGATGACATCCACGAGTTCTTCCGCCGGGCCGCGTTTCCTCCGGAGTCGCACGTCGAGAGCATTCTCGACGCCCTCGGACAGAGCGACGGATTGAGCATTCCATCGCTCCAGAAGGAACTCAATCTCCGGCGGGGCGAGATCGAGAAGGTGCTGAAGTACCTTTCCGTCGAGACGCCCGGCCCGGTCTTCAAGGATGGGCCGAAGTGGAAACGGGCGGCGGTGCCGTGGCGGATGGACCGGGACAAGATCGAGCGCCTGACCGGTAAGCGGGAGGAAGAATGGGCGGAGGTGCAGAGCTACATCGACGATCCCGGCTGCCACATGGACTTTCTCCGTCGCTCTCTCGACGACCCGGAGACCGGGGAGTGCGGCCGATGCGCCCGGTGTGTCGGCGAGCCGCTCGTCCCTGTGGCGTTTTCCGAAGCCCTCGCGCTGGGCGCAGCGGATTACCTGCGGCGCCTCGCGTTGCCGTTTCACCCCCGGCGGCGCGTGGCGAAGGGAGCATCCGGGATTCCGGGATTCAGCGGAAACCTCCCTCCGGGTCGCCAGGCGGAAGTCGGCCGGATCCTCTGCTGTTACGGTGATGCCGGTTTTGGCGTAGCCGTTTCCGAGGACAGGGAAACGGGGGAGTTTCGCGACGACCTCGTTGCGGCCGCCGCCAGAGTGGTCCGGGAGTCCTGGATGCCGAGTCCCTCGCCGGAGTGGATCACCTGCATCCCCTCCCTGCGCCACCCGGATCTTGTGTCTTCCTTCGCGCAACGCCTGGCGGATAGACTGGGGCTCCCGTTTCGAGGGGCCATCCGGAAAGTGAAAGAGACCGTGCCGCAAGTGGAGATGGAGAACAGCTTTCACCAGTGTCGCAATCTCGACGGGGTGTTCTCGGTGAACGCGGATCTGCCCCACGCTCCGGTACTCCTGGTGGATGACACGGTCGGCTCCCGGTGGACCATGACCGTCGCCGCTTTCCTCTTGCGCAAGGCGGGCAGCGGGAAGGTGTACCCGTTTGCTCTGGCCACCACGGCGGGGAGCGGATAGGTGCAGGTGTCCCGGCAAGCGCAGGCGATCCTCCTGTTGACCGTGCGGTTCTCCGCGCAAAGCGACGCAAACCCGCTGACGCTGACTGAATGGGACCGCTTCGCCGCGTGGCTGCAGGGGATGGACCGTCGGCCGGAGGACCTGTTGGGCCAGGAGCGCGGATCACTGCTCGCGGAATGGCAGGATGCGGAAATCAGTGCTTCGCGGCTCGGAATGCTGCTCGATCGGGGTTCCGCACTCGCGGTGGCGCTCGATCGCTGGCTCGGCGCCGGGCTCTGGGTTGTGACCCGGGGTGACCGGCATTATCCTTCGCGCTTGAAGCACCGGCTCGGCCGGATGTCTCCTCCGGTGCTGTTCGGCTGTGGCGACCCCGCACTCCTTCACCGTGGCGGTGTGGCGGTCGTCGGTTCGCGAAAGGCTCCGCCCCCGGACCTGGAGTATGCCTGGCACCTCGGCGCACGGATCGCGGAGGCGGGGCTCCCGGTCGTCTCCGGCGGTGCCGTCGGTATCGACGAGGAAGCCATGGCCGGGGCGCTCGAGGCAGGCGGGTCGGTGGTGGGGGTGCTGCCGCATGGTCTGCTCGGCGCCACCGCCGAGAGCCGTTACCGTACGCACCTGATGATGGGGGAGATGGCGCTCATCTCTCCGTACCAGCCGGAGGCCCGTTTCGAGGGCGGGAATGCGAAGCGGCGGAACAAGATCATCTACTGTCTTTCCGATGCCGCGGTGGCGGTGCATTCCGGGAAGACCGGAGGCACCTTCTCCGGTGCGAGCCAGGTCCTCCGGGAGGACTGGATTCCCCTCTGGGTGAGAGTCAATGCGGATCCGGAATCGGGGAATGCCGCTCTCATCGAGTCCGGCGGATGGGCGCTCACCGTGGATGCCGCCGGTGTGGATCCCGCCGTGCTTGCTGCTCCGCGCCGGGATGCCATGGCGAACGGCGGTGTGAGTGGGGGCGGGGCGGAGGCCATTTATCACAGCTTCCTCACACCAGCTCTTCAACTCTGCGGTGAACAGGCGAGAACCCTCGATGAGCTGTCCGTGGCTCTCGGGCTCACGACGGATCAACTTGGTCTCTGGCTGTCCCGCGCGGTGTCTGAAGAGCGCCTGGTAAAGCTCGCTGACCCGGATCGCTACGAACCTCCGAGGTCCACGCCTGGTCAGCTGACCCTCTTCGATGCCTGAATCGGGGCCTCCCTGTCCGATATACCGCATATCATCGGAGGGTCGGCCGCGGTGCCGACCACACCCACCCGATCTTCCTCCCCGGATGTTGCGCCTGTGCCGGCAAGGCGTTCGCCGACCACGAGACCAGACGTTCCACTGCCCGAGCCTCGGGCTTCAGTACGCGCCCGTCCGACTGGGAATTGCAGTCGGCGTCTTTCGGTGGTTGGAGTACGGGCGGTTTTGGGCACAGGCGGAGTGAACTCGTGTGTGTGGCCGTCTCGAACGTCGGCGTACCCGGCAGGCACCAGTTCGCGGAGTGCATGAGCGTCCTGTCGCTCCTTCTTCTCCCTGATGAGAGCGCGGACGAACTCACTCGGCGTCGAGAACAAGGTTCCATCGCCGGGGTTCTGGTCGAGGAATGCCCGCAGTTCGTCGGTGAGTGAGAGATTGATGGACCGGGCCATGATGCGATCTCCTTGCCTGTACCTGTTCATGGTCGCATGTGTGGCGGATACTGTTGAATATCGACACCAGGGGGCGCTCGAGCCTCCGACGGGGAAGGGGTGTTCGCCTCTTCCGATGATCCGCCCACCGTCGGCGTACAGCCTTGTGCCGCGGAGGGTCGAGCTCCCGGAATCGAGTCGGGCCCGCGATGGCGGGCCCGAACTGTCCTACCGATGTCTTTCGTGGATCCCCGGGCCTACTTCCCCGTCTGCTGGGTCAGCTTCTCCATGACCTGGTCGATCGTGAAGCTCGCGGGCTTCTGGCGTGGCGGGAACTCCTCGAAGGTGGCGAGGAATTTCGCCACGAAGCCCTGGGCCGGCACCAGGAGGAACAGGTGGTCGAATCGCCACCTTGGATAACCGATTCCGATCTTCTCCGCCTCTTCGAACGGATCCATGCGCAGGTTGAAGATTTTCGGGAGACGCAGGAACACTAAGGGATCCTGCCAGACTTCCATGCCGTGCGCCCGCTGTTCGGCGAAGACGATCTTGTAGTTGTTGTAACGGAGGTTCAGGAGATCGCCGGTGTCGGAGAAATAGAAGAACTCCCGCCGGGGCGATTCCTCCGTCTCGCCGGTGAGGAAGGGCACGAACTGGTTCTCATTCGCGGTTCTCCTTCCGGTGGTTCTCGATGCTCCGGATCTGCGCTCGGCCCGGAGGAGGAGAAGCTACCACGCTTGCCCATCAACACTGCGTATTGCGGGAATCGAGCGGGCCCGCTTTTGCGGGCCCGCCGAAATGACCTGGTGTGAACGATGGTGCTACATGTCGTCGCGGAGCGTCGCCTGCGCAGCCGCCAACCTCGCGATCGGCACGCGGAACGGAGAGCAGGAGACGTAGTCCAGACCCACCTCGTGGCAGAACTGGATCGACGCCGGGTCGCCGCCGTGCTCGCCGCAGATGCCGACCTTCAGAGTCGGCTTCGTCTTGCGGCCGAGCTCGACGCCCATGCGGACCAGCTGGCCGACCCCCTCGACGTCCAGCGAGACGAACGGATCCTCGACGAGCACCTTGTGCTCGACGTAGAAGGGGAGGAAGCTCCCGGCGTCGTCCCGGCTGTAACCGAACGCCATCTGGGTCAGGTCGTTCGTGCCGAAGCTGAAGAAGTCGGCGTGCTCCGCGACCTTGTCGGCGGTCAGCGCCGCGCGCGGGATCTCGATCATGGTCCCCACCATGTACTCGACCCGGTCGCCCTCGGCGAACACGGCCTCCATCACGTTGACGGCGCGCTCGCGGAGGATCGCCAGTTCGACGTCGGTCCCGATCAGCGGGATCATGATCTCGGGCAGGACGGTGATCCCGTCCGCCGCGACCGCGGCGGCGGCCTCACCGATAGCCCGGACCTGCATGTCGTAGATCTCGGGATAGGTGATGCCGAGCCGGCAGCCACGGTGCCCCAGCATCGGGTTGAACTCGGAGAGGGATTCCACCTTCGTCCTGATCGCCTCGATCGAGATGCCAATCAACTCGGCCATCTCCTGCTGCTGCGCTTTTTCGTGCGGGAGGAACTCGTGCAGGGGCGGGTCGAGCAGGCGGATGGTGACCGGGAGGCCGTCCATCGCGCGGAAGATGCCGTCGAAGTCCTCGCGCTGCATCGGTAGGAGCTTCTCGAGCGCCTTCTTGCGGCCCGTCTCGTCGGCCGCGAGGATCATCTCGCGGACCGCGGAGATGCGGTCGTCACCAAAGAACATGTGCTCGGTGCGGCACAGGCCGATGCCCTCGGCACCGAACTCGCGGGCGCGAACGGAGTCCTCGGGGGTGTCGGCGTTGGTGCGGACCTTCATGCGGCGGACCTCGTCGGCCCAGCCGAGCAGCATCTCGACGTTCCCGCCGAGCTGCGGGGCGATGGTGTCGACCTGGCCGGACATGACTTCGCCACTGGAGCCGTCGATGCTGATCCAGTCGCCCTCGCCAAAGGTCACGTCTTTCCCTTCGATGGCGATGGTCTTGTTCTTGCCGTCGATCTGCAGCATGCCGCAGCCGGCGACGCAGGGGGTGCCCATACCGCGGGCGACCACCGCCGCGTGGGAGGTCATCCCGCCGCGGGAGGTGAGGATGCCGCTCGCGACGTGCATCCCGCCGATGTCTTCGGGGCTGGTCTCGGCCCGGACGAGCATGACCTGCTCACCCTTTCCGACCCAATCTTCGGCCTCGTCGGCGGTGAAGACCACGCGGCCCACCGCGGCGCCGGGGGAGGCGGCGAGGCCCTGGGCCACGACGTTTCGCGGAGCCTCCGGGTCGAACATGGGGTGCAGGAGCTGGTCGAGCTGCGCCGGATCGACGCGCATCAGCGCCTCGTTCTTGTCGATCATGCCCTCCGCGGCCATCTCCGCGGCAATGCGGATCGCCGCGAAGGCGGTCCGCTTCCCGGAGCGGGTCTGGAGCATGTAGAACTCGCCATCCTCGATCGTGAACTCGAGGTCCTGGATGTCCTTGTAGTGGTTTTCGAGGGTCGTCCGGATCTCGAGGAGCTGCTGGTAGCACTCCGGAAGCTCGTCGCCGAGTTCGATGACCGGGCGCGGGGTCCGGATGCCGGCGACCACGTCCTCACCCTGGGCGTTCATCAGGAACTCACCGTAGAAGATGTTTTCTCCGGTGGACGGGTCGCGGGTGAAGGCGACGCCGGTACCGGAGGTGGCGCCCTTGTTGCCGTAGACCATGGTCTGGACGTTCACCGCGGTGCCGAGGAGGCCGGTGATCTTGTGGATCCGGCGGTACTTGACCGCGCGTTCGGTCTCCCAGGAGCCGAAGACTGCGTCGATGGCCTTCCTGAGCTGCTCGCGCGGGTCGGAGGGGAAGTCCTCGCCGGTGTGCTCCTTGTAGATCTCGAGGTAGCGGGTGGTAACGGCCTTCAGCTGCTCGGCGGTCAGGTCGGTGTCGAGTTCGACGCCGGCGTCCTCCTTGGCCTGGTCGAGGGCGGCCTCGAAGTGTCCGTGGCCCACGCCCATGACGACGTCGCCGAACATGTTCACGAGCCGGCGGAAGAGGTCCCAGACGAACCGCTCGTTGCCGAACAGGGCGATCATCCCCTCGGTGACCTCGACATTCATGCCGAGGTTCAGGACGGTGTCCATCATCCCCGGCATCGAGATTGCCGCGCCGGAGCGCACGGAGAGAAGCAGCGGATTCCCGGGATCACCGAAGGTCTTTCCGGTCAGCTTCTCGAGCGCGGCGAGTTGCTCATCGACCTGCTCCCAGACGCCTTCCGGATAGGTCCGGTCGAATTCGTAGTAGTCGCGGCAGACCTCGGTACTGATCGTGAAACCGGGAGGTACCGGGAGGCCGATCCTGGCCATTTCAGCCAGATTGGCGCCCTTTCCGCCGAGGATTTCCTTCATGGTGGCGTTGCCGTCGGCGGTCCCACCGCCGAAAGCGTATGCGTAACGATGCATCGAAATCTCCTGCCCGAACGGGCGAACCTGAGTCTCTCTTCGTCCTATCCTACTGCTCCGACTTCGCTCGCCGGACGCGGTCGATAAGTGGTTTTACGTTGGCCAGCCGCACGATGTCCTCGAGCAGCCACTGATGCTGTATCGACAGTCGGATCACCTCTCCCACGTCGGTGACGCCGAACTCTCCGGTGTCGAAAGGCCCGACGTAGAGCTTGTCATCGCGGACGGTCATCACCTCGCTGAAGTCGGCTCCTTCGAGGTAGAAGACCGCCCGTTCCAGTTCCTGGTAGCCTTCGTACCGGACCGTGACCTCCCAGGTGGGCAGGTCCACCAGCACGAAATCCCCCTCTGCCGTTTCCGACTTGATCGTGACGAACGCGTAGCGCCGACCGCCGATCATCTCAAAACGGGTATCCGTGATCTTCGCGGGCCGCAGAACCTCCGCCAATTCGTCGAAATCGGACTTGTAGAGCTTGTATCCGAGAGTGAACTGGCCCAGGCCCGGGACTTCGTACCTCTCCTTGAAGCCGGGGGAGAGTCCCTCGTACACGACATCGACGGCGGATGCGCGGAGGGCGGTGCGGAAGGTCTCAAACGACATCTCCGGAGTGTCCCGGGAGGTGTACAGACGGACCACGTCGGGCGTCGAGGGACACCCGGCGAAGACCAGCCCGAGGACCAGGAGCAGCGCCGTCCTGAGGAGCATTCCGCCTCCCGTGCGGGGGAAATTCGAGAGAAGCTTGTATGCTAGCTCCGGTTCCCCGTATTCCCAACCATTGGGGAAGGGTGAATCCCGGAGCAAAGCGGCGGTTTTCGGCTCCGGATCGGCGCAACGCCTGCACCCGAAATGGCTTGACGATTCTTCCGGGCCGGTGCTAGTGTCCTGACGCAGGAGCACACCTGCATTCGAGGGCCGCTGCATCACGTCCCGCTGCGTTGCGCGTCCATTGAAACGCCCTTCTCGCGCCTTGCGGGATCTGCGCGTCGGCTCTCTCGGTGTGTTCGTGAGTAAGGACACCTGTCTCCCGGACCTGGTGCGGAGAGACATTTCCCTGCTGCCAAGAGGGGCGCGGCGCGCCCCTTTCTTTGAATCGGGAGCCCGATGGCGGAGAGAAAGAAGCTCGGTCAAATCCTCCTGGACGGCGGCGCCGTCACCGATGAACAGATCCATCGCGCCCTCCTGCACGGGCGGCAGAAGAAGCTGCGCATCGGCGAGGCCCTGATCGACCTCGGCTTCACCTCCGAAGAGAAGGTCACCCGGGCGCTCTGCAAGCAGGTCGGCCTCCCCTTCGTCGATCTCATCAAGAACCGCATTCCTCCCGCCACCGTTGCATTGCTTCCAGCGGAGATCGTGCGGGAATACCGCATCATCCCGGTGAAGAAAACGCCCGCGGCGGTCATCGTGGCCATCGCGGATCCCGACCTTTCCTACATGCTCGACGACCTCCGCTTCCAGTTGAATGTGGACATGCAGCCGGCGCTCGCGACGGCCGGGGGTATCAGCCACGCCCTGAAGACCTTCTGGAACGTCGAGAGTGAAGAGGGCGCGCCGGTCGAGACCTCGATCGAGGAACTGGCCGGCGGGGACGCCGGGAAGGACGAAGCACCGGTGATCCGGCTGGTGGACTCGATCATCAAGGACGCCTGCCGCCAGCGCGCATCGGACATCCACATCGAGCCCCTGACCGACCGGGTCCGCATCCGGTACCGCATTGATGGTCATTGCCGCGAGGTCCGGACGGTCCCGAAATCGCTCCAGGGTCCGGTGCTCTCGCGCATGAAGATCCTCTCCGGCATGGACATGGCCGAAAAGCGGCGCCCCCAGGATGGTCGGATTGCCATGAAGGTCGACAATCGTGACATCGACTTCCGCGTCTCGGCGCTGCCCGCGTACCACGGGGAATCGCTCGTCCTGCGTATCCTCGACAAGGAACATGGGCTCGTTTCACTGCCGGAACTCGGTTTTCACCCCTCCGACAACGCTCGCTTCGAGCGCCTGATCAAGAGGCCGAACGGCATCTTCCTGGTCACCGGCCCCACCGGCTCCGGCAAGACCACGTCCCTCTACGCCGCCCTTCGCGAACTCAACCGGCCGGACGTGAAGATCCTCACCGCCGAAAACCCGGTGGAATACAACCTCTCGGGAATCAACCAGTGTGGCGTCAACCGCTCGATCGGGCTCGACTTCGCGAAGATCCTCAGATCCATGCTGCGGCAGGCGCCGGATATCATCCTGGTGGGTGAAATTCGCGACATCGAAACCGCGGAGATCGCCATTCAGGCGGCCCTGACCGGCCACCTCGTGTTTTCGACCCTGCACACCAACGACGCACCGTCGGCCATCACCCGTCTCGTGGACATGGGGGTGAAGCGGTTCCTCGTCTCCACCGCGGTGATGGCCGTCATGGCGCAGCGCCTGATCCGCGTCCTCTGCAACGAGTGCAAGGAGCCGTATGTCCCCGAGCCTTCCCAACTCCGTGCGGCCGGGCTGACCCCGGAGCAGATCGGGAACGCGACGTTCTACAAGGGCGTGGGCTGCTCGGCCTGCCAGGGGGTTGGTTACAAGGGACGACGAGGCATTTTCGAGCTTTTTGAGATGGACAACTCGATCCGGGAGCTGACGTTCAAGGGCGCGTCGAATCTGGATATCCGGACGCAGGCGAGAATGACGGGCGGCATGGTGACGCTGCTCGAGGACGGGGTGAGAAAGGTACTGGAAGGAATCACGTCCCTGGATGAGATCCTCGCTGCCACGGTGGCGGAGGACCAGGGTGGAACGCTATGACCGGCGACCCCCGGTAGGAAGGCCTCTCTGTGGCGATCGACATCCGCAGGCTTCTGGACCTGATCATCAAGGAGGATGGATCGGACATCCACCTCTCGGTCGGTATCCGACCACGGATCCGGATCCACGGGCGCATGAAGGACGTGCAGGTCGAGCCGCTCGTCGAAGAAGACACCGTGGAGATGATGAAGGCGATCGCTCCGCAGCGGAACATGCTCGAGTTCAAGGAGAAGGGTACCACCGACTTCGCCTATCCCTACTCCGAGCAGGCGCGTTTCCGGGTCTCCTGCTACCGCGCCCGGGGCAAGGTCGGGCTGGCGCTCCGGCTCCTGCCGAACCGGATCCTCTCCTTCGAACAGATCGGTCTGCCCGACCAGGTGCGGGAACTCCTGCACCGGCCGCGGGGCCTGATGCTGGTCACCGGGCCCACCGGCTCCGGAAAGACGACCACGCTGGCCACGATGGTCAATTACCTGAACGAGAATTTCGACCACCACATCGTGACCATCGAGGACCCGCTCGAGTACTTCCACGACAGCTTGAAGGCGATCATCACCCAGCGGGAGATCGGCAGCGATGTCGGATCCTTCCCCGAGGCGATGCGCCGGGTGCTGCGGATGGACCCGGACGTGATCCTCCTCGGTGAAATGCGTGACCGGGAGACGATCACCACCGCCATCACCGCGGCCGAGACCGGGCACCTGGTGCTGGCCACCCTGCACACCACCGGCGCCGCCCGGACCGTGGACCGGATCATCGACCAGTTCCCGCCGGACCAGCAGGAGCAGATCCGCGTGCAGCTTTCGGTGTCGATGATCGCCGTGATCAGCCAGGTGCTGATGCCCCGCGACGACGTGCTGGGACGAATCGCCGGATTCGAAGTGATGATCATGAATTCGGCGATCGAGAACCACATCCGGAAGAACGAGACGTTCAAGATCACCTCCGCGATCCAGACCAACCGGAACCGCGGAATGATCCTGCTCGACGAGCACCTCTGGAGTCTTTTCCGGGATGGCCGGATCAGCAAGGAAGAGACCCTGCTGAAGTCCCAGAACCCCATCGAGATGAAGAAGAGGCTCGACTATCTCGACCTGGGAGGGGGCGGCGCGTCGGAGAAGGACGGAGGGGATGACGACGGCGGGAATGATGACCGGGGCACGATCGGCGGCCTGTTCCAGAGGAAGAAATGAGTGCCACCGGCAGGAAGAAGCTTCTGGGGCAGGTGCTGAAGGAAACCGGGGCCTGCCATGAGGGCATGATCCAGGAGGCGCTCGCCGTCCAGAGGCAGGAGGGTGGACAGATCGGGCAGATCCTCATCAAGCTCGGGCACCTCGGCGAAGCCAATCTCCTGAAGGCCCTCGGGATCCAGGCGGGGATGGAAATCGTCGACCTCTCGGCGGCGAAGATCGACCCGGAAGCGGTCAAACGCATCGACTACAACATGGCTTCGATGTTCGGGATCTTCCCCTACGCCTTCAACGAGGAGGGGGCGCTCCTCGTGGCCATGGCCAACCCCATGAACCTGGCGGTGCTCGACGACGTCCAGTTCATGTCCAACTGTGCGGTGGCCGGGGCGATTGCCGACGAGGCCGCGATCAGGAAGGCCACCGAGCAATTCTACGACCAGAAGGAGAGCAGCGCCGCCCGGATGGAGCGGGAAGATGCGACCGATGTCGCTGCCACCAGCGGCTCGGGATCCGATGGGCCCGTTGACCTCTCCGATACCGAGGCGATGGCGCAGTCCGCGCCGGTCATCAAGCTCCTGAACCACATCCTGGCCCAGGCCATCCAGGACCAGGCGGCGGACATCCATCTCGAGCCGTTTGAAGAGGACTTCAAGGTTCGCTACCGGGTGGACGGCGTACTCTACGAACTCGACCCTCCTCCGAAGCACATCGCTCCGGCGCTGATCTCCCGCGTGAAGGTCATGGCCGGCCTGGATATCTCCGAGACCAGGCTTCCTCAGGACGGACGCGTCGAGCTGTCCATCGGGGGCCGGTCGGTGGACCTGCGTGTCTCCACGCTGCCCACCATGTTCGGTGAGTCGTGCGTGATGCGTATTCTCGACCGTTCCGTGGTGTCGCTCGACATGGGCATGCTCGGACTCCGGGACAGCGAGTTGAAAACCATCCGGAAGATGCTGAAGCTTCCGCATGGGATCATCCTCGTCACCGGCCCGACCGGGAGCGGCAAGACGACGACGCTTTACAGCGCACTTCGTGAAGCGAACGTCATCACCCGGAAGATCATCACCACCGAGGACCCGGTCGAGTACGACCTCGAGGGGATCATGCAGGTCCAGGTGAACGAGGATATCGGGGTCACCTTCGCGAAATGCCTGCGGTCCATCCTGCGCCAGGACCCGGACATGATCCTGATCGGCGAGATCCGTGACAAGGAGACGGCGGAGATGGCGATCCAGTCGTCGCTCACCGGTCACGTGGTGTTTTCCACCCTGCACACGAACGATGCGCCCCTGGCCATCACACGTCTCGTGGACATGGGGGTGGAATCCTTCCTCGTTTCCGCTACCCTCGAAGCAGTGGTAGCGCAGCGGCTCATTCGGAAGGTCTGCACGAAGTGCCGGACTTTCTACGAGCCGAGTGAGGAAGCATTGATGGAACTCGAACTCACCCCCGACCAGGTGGTGGGGAAACAGTTCGCATTCGGCAAGGGCTGTGCCGACTGCCATTACACGGGCTACCGGGGTCGGACGGGCATCTACGAGATCATGACGGTTTCCGAGCGTATCCGGCAGCTGATCATGGACAATGTCCCGACGTCCCGGATACGGGATGCCGCTCTGGAAGAGGGCATGAGCACGCTTCGCGAAAGCGGGCTGCTCGCAATTTTCGACGGCATCACTACAATTGAAGAGGTCGTCAGGGAGACGATTGCCACTATGTGAGCTTCGGGGACATTTGCCCCCGGGCCAGGGAGGAAGGCACCATGCCTCCGAAGTCGTCGGCACAGGCGAAGCGGGAGGCGGCGCTCGCAGAGCTCGCCCAGAAGCCCCGCCAGAAGAAGGGTATCCTCGGCGGCAGGCGGGTTGGCGACAAGGCGCTGACCAACTTTACGTCCCAGCTTGCTATTCTGCAGGACGCCGGGCTGCCCATCGTCCGCTGCATGAAGATCCTCGAAGGGCAGATGAAACCCGGCTACTTCAAGTGGGTGCTGGGTTCTGTTACTGAAGACGTGGAGAGCGGTTCTCCGCTGTCCGATGCGCTGGCCAAACACCCCGGCGTTTTCGACGATCTCTACGTGAACATGGTGAAGGCGGGTGAGGCCGGTGGTGTTCTCGACACCATTCTGGCCCGTCTTTCCGAGTTCAAGGAGAAGGGCCAGCGGCTCAGGAAGCGGATCATCTCCGCGTCGGTCTACCCGATCGTGGTGCTGATCGTCGCCACTTCCATCCTGCTTGGCATCATGATTCTCGTGGTGCCGAAGTTCGAGATGGTCTTCAAGGAGATCGGTCAGGGTGAGCTGCCCGCGATCACCCAGTTCATGCAGGACATCTCCAAGTTCCTGACCGGCACGGACGGCCCGTTCCCCGGCGCCGGCATGGTGTTCATCGTCGGCTTCGTGATCCTGCTGTTCGTCGGGTTCCGAGTCATGAAGATGACGGATGGCGGGAGACGGATCGTGGACCGTCTGAAGTTGAAGACGCCCCTGATCGGGACCCTCACCCGGAAGACGATCGTGGCGCAGTTCTCTCGTACGTTCGGTACTCTGATCCAGTCCGGTGTTCCGATCCTCGAAGCGTTGAACATCGTTCGGGACTCCATCGGCAACGTGATCATGCGGAACGCGATCACCAAGGTCCACGACGCGATCCGGGAAGGTGAGAACATCGCCGAGCCTCTCGGAGAGAGCGGGATCTTCGACGACATCGTCGTGAACATGATCGATGTCGGCGAGGAGACCGGTGAACTCGACAAGATGCTCCTCAAGGTCGCCGACACCTACGACGAGGAAGTCGATCTCGCCGTCGCGGCGATGATCAGCATCCTCGAGCCCATGTTGATCGTGGTCATGGGTGCGGCTGTCGGGCTCATCGTGGTCAGCCTGTTCCTCCCGTTGCTGAAGATCGTGGAGACGATCGGCGGAGGGTAGGCATCGGATGGCAAGACAAGCTCAACGGCAGCCCTCTTCGGGGGCTGCCGTTGCTGCATTTACCGCCCTCGCTGGTTTCCATTCACTGATATTCTGAAGGCCCATGTCCCTTCGCTACAAGCTGCTTGCCGCTGTCCTCGGCATCACGGTTCTCGTGCTGTTCCTGTCGGGCACCGTGATCATCCTCGAACTGTTCAAGACCCACGAGCAGTACAAGGAATTCCAGCGCGACGTCCGGAGCCGGATCATCAACGGGATCAAGTTCGATCCGGAAGGCATCTTCAACGACGAATCCCTCTTCGTGCAGCACGAGTTCATCCGCGACGTGGTGCAGGTCGAAGGCGAGGACGCGCGGGGCGATTTCAATGTGCTGAAGGGGAACCGCCTCGGCGAGCGGGAGGACCGGATTCGCTCCATGGTCCGCGAGGCGATTCAGACGCACTGGATCGTGGCCGATGGCGACGAACTCGCCATTCCGGCGCGTCGCGGCGGCGCTCGACTGGCTCCGGCCGGGTTCTACATGTACCTGGATATCCCGGACCTGAACCTCCACCAGCCTCTGCAGAAAGTCTATGTCGTTTTCCTGGTGGGCCTCGTCCTGATCATCGTCGTCATCTACGTGCTGCTCTCGCGTTCGGTGATCCGGCCGATCGAGCGCCTGGAGAAAGCCGCCCAGCGTGTGGCCAAGGGCGACTACTCGCGCCCCGTCCTGCAAGGGGGACGCAATGACGAAGTCGAGACGTTGATCGAAGCTTTCAACGCCATGATGCTCGAGGTGGGAAGCTACCGGCAGAATCTCGAGGCCCGGACCGAGGAGGCCCGCGAGCAGGCAAAGGCCGCCGAGAAGAACCTCGTGATCGCCCAGCGGCTGGCTTCCACGGGCAAACTCGCGAGCGGGATCGCCCACGAGGTGAACAACCCGCTCGGAGGAATGCTGAACGCCGCGCGTCGCCTGGTGCGCGAGCCCCGCCCGGACCGTGCGAAGCAGGACCAGTATGTCGAGTTGATCATCGACGGGCTCCTCCGGATCCAGGAAACGGTGAAGAAGATCCTTCGCTTCACACCCCACCAGGTCGCGCCTCAACCCGTGGACATCGATACGGTGCTCCGCCGGGCGATCTCGCTGGCCAGCCACCGCATCGAGGAGGAGCGCACGGAACTGGTCGCCGATGTGCCCGGCGATGGCGCGGTATTCGGTGACCCCTTCGAATTGCAGCAGGTCTTCCTGAATCTGCTGATCAACGCCCTCGATGCGGTGTCGGAAAAGGGTGCCGATGGGCTGATCGAGATTCTTGGCCGGCTGGAAGGGAGCGAACTCGTGATCTCCATCACCGACAATGGGATCGGCATGAGCGAGGAGCAGATCTCACAGGCTTTCGACTTCTTCTACACGACGAAGGAGGTGGGGGAGGGAACGGGGCTCGGTCTATCCATCTCCCACAACGTGATCCAGAACCACGGTGGTCGGATAGAAATCGAGAGCAAAGAGGGGAAGGGAACGACAATGACCGTCGTCCTGCCCCTGCTCGAGGCCGACGGGTAACTGAGTTGGATCTTCTCTCCTCCGAATGGGCTCGATTGTTCGCGATGGGGGGGCTGCTCGTCGTCTCCGCACTGTTCTCGGGCGCCGAGACCGCCTTCTTCTCGCTCTCCCGGTCGCGGGTGCGGAAACTGCGGGAGGAAGAGAGCCTCCTTTCGGCCCTGGCGGCGCGCCTGCTCGCGCGTCCCCGGCGGTTGCTCATCTCCGTCCTCCTCGGCAACCTCGCGGTGAACATCGCGTACTTCGCGGTGGCAGTGGATCTCTCGGATCGCGCCGCCAGGGACGGCCGAACGCTTCTCGCCGTGGCCATCGGCGCCCTTTCACTCGTCGCATTGATCTTCTTCGGGGAGTTTCTCCCGAAGGGCATCGCGCTCGCCGAAAGCCGGGCATTCGCGAGGGCTGCCGCCCCTCCCCTGCTCGTCTTTCAATCCGCCATCTTCCCGCTGCGTTTTCTGCTCGAGGGAACGGTGGAGGCGATGTCCCGGCTGGTCGGCGGACGCGAAGGCGGTGCGGCGACGAGGACGGCGGAGGAACTCAAGGCCTATGTGCGCCTGACCGGTTCCGCCGGCCGTCTGCGGAATGAGGAACGCGAGATGCTCGAGGAGGTGATCGACTTCGGGGAACTCAAGGTGAAGGAGGTCATGGTCCCGCGGGTCGACATGATTTCAGCCGATCTCGAAGACGGGCGGGAGGGCTTCTTCGAGGCTGCGCGTGCCGGGCAGGTCTCCAAGGTGGTGGCGACCGATGGGTCACGCGACGAGGTGCGCGGTTTCGTGGCGGTGAAGGACCTGCTGTACGACCCGAAGGCTCCGGTGAAAACGCTGGTTCGGAAGATGCCGGCGGTTCCGGAGGCGAAGGGCGTGGTTTCCCTGCTGAAGGAGCTTCGGGATTCGCATGCGCCCCTCGCGCTGGTCGTCGACGAATACGGCGGCACGGCCGGCATCGTGGCGCCGGAGGATCTGCTTGAAGAGATCGTCGGCGAAATCGACGATGAGTATGACGAGTCTCACGGCTCCGTTCGCGAGGCGGCCCCGGGGGTCATCGTGATGGCGGGAGACCTCGGCGTCCGGGAGTGGGAAGAGGCACTGGGTTTTGCGCTTCCGGACGGCAAATACGACACGGTCGCCGGGTTCGCCGCATCGGAACTCGGGCACATTCCGGAGCCCGGCGATCGCGTGGTCGTCATGGGGCACCGGCTCACCATCCTCACCGTGCGCGGGGGCCGGGTGCTCTCGATGATGGTCCGGAAGACGGGGGAGCGCTCATGATGTTCGAGCTGTACCTCTTCGGACTGGTGGTCTGCATCCTGGCGTCCTTCTTCTTCTCCGGCGTCGAGACCGGAATCTACACTCTGAACCGGCTTCGATTGAAGATGCGGACCGAGGACGGAGAACCCCGGGCCTTGCGGGTGACCGAGCTTCTCCGGCAGCCGCAACTCCTCATCTCGGCGATCCTGATCGGCAACCACACCGGGAACTACGGGGCGACGTTCTTCTTTCAGGGGCTGGTGGGGGGGCTCTGGTCGGTGCTCGACCCGGAAGTGGTGACCACCCTTTTACTGACGCCGCTGATTTTCGTGGTCGGTGAGATCACTCCGAAAAATATCTTTCGGATTCGCGCCGATGACCTCGTCTACCGGACGTCCGGCATGCTGAAACTGGCGTGCATCGTCCTGCGGCCTCTGGCGGTGCCCCTGCGGTTCCTGGGCCGCCTGACGCGGGCTCTGCCCCGGGAGACGCCCGCGGATCACGTTGCCTTTTCCCGCGGCCGGATCGAGGGGCTGGTGCGGGAGGTGGCCGAGGACGGTGCGCTGACAGAGGCGCAGAGCCGGATGCTTCGGAACGTGCTCCGGCTCTCCTCTCTGCCGATCCGGGACGTGATGGTGCCGCTCGACCGGGTGGACCGGATCGAAGAGGGTTTCACCCGTGAAGCACTGTTGGCGGTATCGGCCCGGAACGGCCGGACGCGGATTCCGGTGACGGAAAAGGGCACGGGCCGCCCGATCCTGGTGGCCACGGTCCTCGACCTCGTGTTCAGAGAGGAGGCGGGGATGGCGGACATCGTCCGGGAAGTTCCGATCCTCTCGATGGATCGTACGGTCGATCAGGCCCTTCGTGTCCTCCGTGCCCGGCGGCGGTCGATGGCATTCGTCAGAAACGAGAAAAGCCGGGTTGTCGGCATCGTTACGGTGAAAGATCTGGTGGAAGAAGTGTCGGGCGAACTTCCCGCGTTCTGAAAAGAGGGGGCCGACCCCTCTTCCCGGTTATCGTCGCGTGACGAAAGTGCGGCCTACTTTGCGGGAAAGGTCGAGGAGCAGAAATATGAAGGATCCGCGTAACTACCTGATCATTGCCCTGGTTGCGGCGATCGCGTTCGTCGTCGGACAATCCTCCGGGGGCCGGGAGGCCCTGGGACAGTCCACTCCCGGCGGCACGTCCGACTCGAACAATGTGATGATCGCGGTCACCGGGACCATCGGTTCGGGGGTGAGCGTGCTGTGGATCATCGACACCGAAGAGCGCCAATTGGCCTGTTATCGCAGCAAGGGGGGGAAATCGATTGAACTCATTGCCGCTCGAAATATAGAATGGGATCTGAAGATCGCTCAGTTCCATGATGAGTCCGTCATGCGGCCCGATCAGCTGAAGAAGCTGTATTTAGGTGGATCCGATGGCGGTGCGGATGGGATGATGGGCGACCCGGTGGAGGTGCCGACGACGCCGGAGAGCGGAGCGGCGCCCGGGAAACCGAAGGAAGACGACTGAACGGGCTGGATCCTGCGCGTTGTGTGGATCCGCGATTGGGCAACCCCGGGATACGGCGGGCACACTTAGGCCCGCAGGAGGAACGCCGTGCCGAAGAGTGGCGAGTTCTACACGTTTGACGAGGTACTTCACCAACTCGATATCGACGAGCAGAAGCTGAAGAGGCTCGTGAGCGAGGGTGAGATTCGCGCCTTCCGTGAAGGCGACGAGATGAAGTTCAAGCGCTCGGACATTGACACCCTCGACATGGAAGCGACAGAGGATGGCGAGACGCGCGAAGTCGACCTGTCCGCTGGCGGCGGGGATGCTTCCGAGACGCTCACCGACGACCTCATCTTCGATGAGGGTGACGAGCTCGACCTCTCCTCGGACGACGCCGGAATGGCGACCGCCGAGATCTCTTCCCAGGACACCTTCGTGGATGAGGGTGGCGAGCCGGTCGGGATGTCCACCGAGCCGCTCGACTTCTCCGAAGAGGGCTTCGATGACGAGATCGAGGACATGACGGAGGAGGTCGCGGCGGTCGGGTCCGCCGCTGCTGTCCGGCGTCCCGCTCGGGGGAGTGCCCGATCCAAGTACGAGGCCGCGCCCACCGGTGGCGACCTCGGCTGGTGCGTCCTGCTCGTTCTCTCCATCCTGGTCCTGGCCTGCGCCGGAATGGCCACCTGGAGTTCCGTGAACCAGAAGGGCATCAACAACTGGAACGGATTCTTCGTCAAGATGTTCGACAAGAAGGACTACGAGGCCGTCAAGCACACCCTCGGCAAGTAGCTGGTCCGTCGCGCCTGCGTCCTGAAGTCGTGCTTCTTTTGCCGGTGCGGCTCCGCGGCGGCGCTGCCCGGATGATGCTGAGAACGTAAGCAACGAGCCTCCCTCCGCGATCGCGGGGCGAGGCTCGCTTGTGGTTCAGGGAGGCTCACGTGCTTCAGGACCATGAGCAGAAACTGCTGCGCGAGATCGCCGAAGACGCCATTCGTGCGGAACTCTCCGGGCAACCACACCGGGTGGACCTGCCTCGCAAGGGCCCCCTGACCGTCCTGGGGTCCGCCTTCGTCACGTTGAGGAATGCGGGACGGCTTCGCGGCTGTATCGGACTGATTGGCCACCATAACCCCCTCTCGGAATGTGTGCGGGACGCGGCGCGCAGAGTGCTTTCCGACTCCCGGTTCGCTCCGGTGTCCGAAGCCGAACTGCCCGATCTCGACATCGAGATCTCCGTTTTGACGGAGTTCACCACCGTTTCGGATCTCTCGACGATCGAGGTGGGGCGGCACGGGCTGCTCGTTTGTGCCCCACCTCGATCGGGGCTTCTGCTTCCCCAGGTGGCGGTCGAGCACGAGTGGGACCGCGAGGCGTTTCTCACCCACGCCTGCCTGAAGGCGGGGCTATCGCCGGAGGAGTGGCAGCGTCCGGAGCTGTCGATCGAGGTGTTCGAGGCGCAGGTCTTCTAGCGGCTCATCGGGATCACGCGTCCCTCCTGGTTCGCTCGCATGCGGCAGCCGATTCCCTGGCAGACTCCCGGGGCGGGGGGCGGTCGCGTCGCGTCGCGTCGTCGGTCTTCGGGTGGAGTTCCTGCTTCGCACTTCTCCTGATCCGACCATCTGCCGATAGAATGAAGCGATGCGAACCCGGATTTTCTTTCTGGCAACAGTGCTCGTCTTCGCGCGGGGCGCCCTCGGTGAGGAGCACCGTGTGGCTTCGATGGAACTGAACGACCGGGCGATCGCCCTGGTCAAGCGGGGAGAGCTCGAGGAGGCGATCAAGGTGTTCCGGCAGGCTCGCATGCTCATGCCGGCGGATCCCACGCTGCGAAAGAACCTGGCGGCGACGCATTCCCAGCTCGGCGTGAAGCGCGTCAGCGAAGGGAAACTGGCCGAAGCCGTCAAGCAGCTTCGGATGGCGGTTTCGCTGGAACCGGAGATCGCCTTGTATCACCTGAATCTCGGGATTGCCCTGGTTCGCTCCACGAAAGCCGGAGAGGCGGAGCGGTCCTTCGAGAAGGCGATCAGGGCCGATCCGAAGAACCCCCTCGGATACTTTGAGCTGGGGAATCTGAAGTACCGCGCGGGCGAACTCGAGGCGGCGGTCAGGCACCTGACGAGGGCGGCGGCCCTCGATCGAGGCAATACCGATTATCGCGATGCCCTGGCGCGCGCCAGGCGGGAACAGACCTCAGAAAAACGGCACATGAAGGAGGTAAGCGCACACTTTATCCTCTCGTGGGATGGCGAGCGGGATGCATCGATCGGCGCGAGGGTGCTGCGGGTGCTGGAGGACGCATGGGAGCGGACGAGTGTCGACCTGAAGATCAACCCGAAGGGCAAGGTCCGGGTGGTCCTCTACACGACGACCGAATTTCGCAAGGTGACCGGAGTGCACGGCTGGGTCACCGGTCTCTACGACGGACGGATCCGGATTCCGGTGAAGGACTTCAGTGCCGCCGAGCGGGAGATTCGCGGGACGATCTACCACGAGTACACGCACGTCGCCGTGCAGTCGATCACCTCCCGTTGCCCGGCCTGGCTGAACGAGGGCCTTGCGCAGGTCTACGAAGGGCGAGAGCGAAAATCGTCCCGGGCGCGTGTTCGAAAGGCTGCGGCGAATGAGTCCCTGATCTCGATCCTGAACCTTCGCCTGCCTTTCACACGCTTCTCGGATGTGGAAACCGCCCGGCTCGCGTATGCGGAATCCCTCAGCCTGGTCCTCTTCATCATGGATCAGCACGGCCCGGACCGGATCGGCCGTTTCCTGCGCTACCTCGGCGAGGGGATGCCGGAACACGAAGCCGCCACCGAGGCATTCCACCGCTCCCTCGGCGACATCTTCGAAGCCTGGAAGGAAAGTCTGTAACTCCCCCTGGGTCCTGGCCGCACGCGCGCCGGAAACGGTCTCCGACCCTTCGAGGTCTGCCCCACGCTCCTCCGGTTCGGCCATGGCTCCCGCCGGGGCCCGAGCGGCGGCCCGCGATTTTTCCGCGCCCGCCGCTCCGCCCCTGCGTCCTTCTTCTCGACGGGAATGCGAAAGGAAGGTGTCGATGCGCGAGACCGGGCCGGGAGAGTACGCGAGAGCGGGGAGTGACGGGGGCAGCACCATTCGGGAGAGGCTGCTGCGATTCGGAACGCGCGCACTCAGCCCCTCCGAACTGCTGGGGATCCTCCTCCGGGAAGGCATCCGGGACGAGCGGGCGGTGGAACTGGCGTCGCGGACACTCGAACGATTCGGGGGGCTGCGGCGTACCGCGAGCCGGACGATCCCCGAACTGATGGGGGTGCCCGGGATCGGACCCGCCCGCGCCGCGCGGGTCAAGGCGGCCTTCGCCCTCGCGCTGGCGTTCTCCGAAGAGGCGCTGCAAAGAGGAGAGCCGATCCGATCGAGCCGGGAGATCTTCGAGCGCTTTCACGCCGAATTGCGGGACCGGAAACGCGAGGTCTTCGTGTCGGTGCTTCTGGACGGGAAGCACCGGGTCCTGAAGGAGGATCGAGTGTCGGTGGGTTCGCTGACGTCCTCGATCGTGCACCCGCGGGAGGTGTTCGTCCGCGCCATCAGGGAGTCCGCCGATGCCATGGTCTTCGTGCACAACCATCCCTCCGGCGATCCGACTCCATCGTTCGAAGACATCGAGATCACCAATCGGCTGGTCGAGGTCAGCCACCTGGTCGGCATTCGCGTCCTGGATCACATCGTGATCGGCGAGGACAGCTATGCGTCTTTTCACGAAAGGGGATTGATCCGTGGTGAGTTCTGAAATCCGTTACACGATCGTCGACACGGTGCGTGGACCGGCGGCAGTGGCCGGGAGTCGTGACGGCGTGCGCCTCGTCATCCTCCCGGGGCTCTCGCCAAAGGCCCTCCGGGCGGAGGTACTGCTCCGCCTTCCGGGTGCGGTTGACGAGAGCAGGGGGCTGAAAGTGGCAGCCGGGGCGGTGGCCCGGTACTTCGATACGGGGCGGCTGCCGAAGAAGCCGATCCGGGTCGATCTCGAGGGCGTCGGGGCGTTTCGGGAAGCGGTGTATCAGGCCCTGATGAGGGTCGGGCCCGGAGAGACGGTGAGCTACGCGGAACTCGCCGCGAGGATCGGGCGGCCGGGCGCGCATCGTTCGGTGGGGACGGCGCTCTCCCGGAACCCGATCCCTCTCTTCGTGCCCTGCCATCGGGTGATCCGGCGGGATGGCGGAATGGGAGGATTCACCGCCGAGGGGGGCATTGAATTGAAGGAGTGCATGCTCGCGCTCGAAAGGGCCGTCAAGTAGTGTCGGCGCTATAGATGTTCCGTGCCCGGGATGCCGAAGGGCGTGGGGGGGCCGTGACGGGGGTGGTTCGCTGGCCCGTGTCGGGATGACCGTCGAGCCGGCGCGGTGGCCGCCCCCTCCGCGATGATCACGGTCCGGGTTCGCGCGCTCACGTACCCTCAAGCGGAGGAATCCGGCCGGGCGCCCCGGGCGGTGCGGGGGCTCACCGCTGCCAATTGTTGACCGGTCATAGGCGCTTTGGTACGGATTCCCTCTTCTGCCCCTGTTCTCGCCGGGGCTTGGGCACTCCGGAGGTGCAGCGCCTTGATCAGCAAAGAGCTTCTGGCCATCCTTGCGTGCCCGCTCTGCAAGGAGGAGGTCCACCAGGAAGAGGATCGCATCGTCTGCGAGGCCTGCGGGCGAAGGTATCCGATTCGCGATGGGATCCCCGTGATGTTGATCGACGAGGCGGAGAATCCCAGAGGCGCCAAGAACAATGCGGAAAGCAAGGACGAGAGCGCAGTACCTCCTGGAGAAGAATTCTAAATGTGGACCGCGATTGTCTCCGACCTGCACGCCAATCAGGCCGCTGCTGAAGCCGTCTTTGCCGACATCCGGAAGAAGATGATCCGGGATGTCGTCTGCCTTGGCGACATGATCGGCTACGGCCCGAACCCCCGCGAAGTCCTCGATCTCTGTCGCGACTGTCGCTTCGTCCTCATGGGCAACCACGAGGAAGCCGTGATGTTCTACGGCGAAGATTTCAACGAGAAGGCGCGGCAGGCGCTCGAGTGGACGAAGGAACAGCTGAACAGCACGAAGTACGACCGGACGGCGAACTACGAGCTGTGGAACTTCCTCGGATCGCTGCTCGAGAAGCAGGAGGACGACGACCTCCTGTATGTGCACGGCTCTCCGCGGGTACCGACCAAGGAGTACATGGTCCCCGCGGACAGCCGGAACAAGGAGAAGATGGCGGAGATCTTCTCCCTGATCAGGCGTCTTTGCTTCGTCGGCCACTCCCACATTCCTGGGATCTATACCGAAACCGGGAAGTTCGTGACGCCGGAGCGGGTCTCCGGCAGCTACACGCACACCCGGGGCAAGGCACTGATCAATGTCGGATCGGTGGGGCAGCCGAGGGACGGGGATCCTCGTGCCTCCTATGTGAGCACCGACGGAAAGACCATCCGGTTCCACCGCATCGAGTACGACGTCGAGGACACGGTGCAACGGATCTACGCGACCCCCGGACTGCCGAACTATCTCGCCGACCGGCTGCGCGTCGGCCGCTGAATCACAAGAACGCGTATTGTCCACTCGAAGTACGAATGAAGAGGTCCGGGAGGGTGTAGAACCCCTGTGTCCCGGGAGTGACCACCATGGAGAAGCGTCTCCTCCTGTTCCTCGTCCTGTCCTTCGGGATGATGTTCATCTATACCCAGTTCCTCGCGCCGCCCGCCCCGAAACCGGAGGAGTCCGGTGGCGACGGGACCGGGCGGCCCGCTGTAGGTACGCAGGCGTTCTCACCGGGCGATCCTGAGCCGGGGGAACCCGAGACCGGCACCGGTCCCGTGGCCGAAAGGGCGCCCGTCTTGCCGCCTCTTTCCACGGACGGACTCCTCGTCACCACGGCGAGGGATTCGAGCAGCTATGACCTGACCACCCAGGCCGTGGAGTGGGTGTTCGATGGCTGGGGCGGCAGTGTTCGTTCGGTTCGTCTCCGGAAGTACACCCGGGAGCCCGATCAGGATCTGACGGACCGGACAAAGTGGTACCGGGCGATCGATGACCGGGGCCTGGATGGTCTCACCAGGCGTGACGCGCGCTCGCTGACCCTGCTCGTGCTCGATGCGAAGGGTGAGAAAGCGTACCCCCTCGACAAGGTCATCTGGGATGTCGAGAAGGGAACGGATCGCGTCACCTTCCGCTACCGGTGGAAGGAGGCGGGTCTCGAGTTCGTGAAGACGTACATCCCCGCCGACAAGGTCGGGTCGGACCGGGAGCAGGATGCCTACCACCTCGATGTCGAACTCTCCGTCAAAGTGATCGATCGGAAGAAGGCCGTGAAGTTCGCGCCGGACGGGCTCCGGCTCAGGCTCGTCGGCCCGGCCGCGATGCCCGCGGAAGAGTTCAGTCAGATCAAGGTCGAGGGGGTGGCCCAGGCCAGCGACAGCGCGAGCCCCGATGACTTCCAGCTAAAGGACAAGCAGCGCTTCTTCCCGGAAAAGGAAGATCAGAAGAAAGGTCGGCATGTCGATTGGGCCGGCATGCGCAGCCGGTTCTTTGCTTCAATCCTGCTCGCTCTCGATGCGAAGGAAACCCTGGCCCGGCAGGCGGTCTTCACGCCGATTCCCGACTTCGATTCCGACGGCAAGCCGTTCCAGAATCTTTCCGCGGCGCTCGACTTCGACGTGGACCTGCCGGAGGAGGGCGTCAGCGTCTCCCGCCGGTTCCTGTTCTTCGTGGGGCCGATGGACCCCGACATCCTGTCCGTGAAAACCTACGAGTCGTTCAAGTCGGTGATCGACTACGGCTGGTTCGGTCCGATTGTTAAGATCCTGGTCTTTCTGCTCACCATCATCCGGTCCGTGGTGGGGAACTGGGGCGTCGCGATCATCATCCTGACCCTCATGGTCCGGGCCTCGTTGTTCCCGCTGTCCCGGAAGTCCCAGGTCTCGATGCAGAAGTACCAGCGGCAGATGGCCCGGCTCAAGCCGAAGATCGACGACATCAAGAAGCGCCACGCCAAGAACAAGAAGAAGCAGCAGGAAGAGCAGATGAAGCTCATGAAGGAAGAGGGGATGCAGATGTTCCCCGCGGGCTGCCTGGTCATGTTCCTGCAGTTGCCGGTGTTCATCGGTCTCTTCCAGGCGCTGCGCCACACGATCGGCCTGCGCCATTCCGCGTTTCTCTGGGCGAAGGACCTGACCGCGCCGGACCAGCTCCTCGGCCCCTGGGCGACCGACGGGATCCCGCTGATCTGGAATCCGCTCTACCTGAATGTCTTCCCGATCCTGATGGGCATCTCCTGGTACCTTTCGAGCTCGATGGCGCCGAAGCCGGCCGACCCTCAGCAGGCCCAGCAGATGAAGATGATGAAGTGGATGCCGGTGGTCTTCTCGATCATGCTCTACAACTACGCCGCCGGTCTGGCCCTCTACATGGTGGTCAGCTCCACCTGGTCGATCTTCGAGATGAAGGTGGTTCGGAAGGTGTTCCTGAAGCCGGATGAGGCGGCAGCCGGTGGTGCGGCGGTCGCGTTCCGCAAGGGAAAGTGACCGGACTCCGTAAAGCGTTGACCTACAATATATAGTTCCGTATCCTCACCTCGGGTCAACATAGAGGGTTTTTCGCGATTCGCGGGGAGACACCGGCATGCGCTGCCCTTTCTGCAAGGCTGATGACGATAAAGTGATCGATTCCCGCTCCTCCACGGATGCCTTCGTGATCCGTCGGCGGCGGGAGTGCCTCCCGTGCGGGAAGCGGTTCACCACCTACGAGCGAATCGAGGAGACACCGCTTCGCGTGATCAAGAAGGATGGCAGCAGGGAGGGCTTCGAGCGCCGCCAGATCCTGACCGGCATGATGAAGGCCTGCGAGAAGCGCCAGGTGTCGATCGAGACGCTCGACGAGATCACCAGGCGGATCGAGGATCGCATCAGCGAGAAGTTCGACAAGGAGGTCGCGACGAAATTCATCGGCCAGCAGGTGATGCGCGAGTTGAAGAAGCTCGACAAGGTGGCCTATGTGCGCTTTGCCTCCGTCTATCGTGAGTTCAAGGACCTCGATGACTTCGTCGATGAGGTCGAGAAGGCCCGTGGCGCCAGGAAGAAGCAAGCCTCAGGAGGCCGGAACTGAGTTCCGGGGCCAGCTTCATGAAGCCGGTTCCCCGTATCAGAAAGCGTGATGGCGAACTCGTGGAGTTCGACGAGTCCAGGATCGCCGACGCGATCTACAAGGCGGCCCTCTCCGTCGGCGGAGAGGATCGCTTCATCGCGGAGGAGCTGGCCGGCGTCGTCAGCCTCTTTCTCGAAAAGTCCTTTCAGGGCGTGATCCCCACCATCGAAGACGTGCAGGACATGGTGGAGAAGGTGCTCATCGAGACGGGACACGCGGGCACCGCCAAGTCGTACATCCTCTACCGGGAGGAGCGGACCCGGATCCGCGACGCGGAGGCCCGCACCCGGCCGCCGGTTCAGGGACGGCTCTTCGACCCCGGCCCGGTGCTGGTGCTCGACGCCGCCGAAGAGCAGGTAGGACCTCTGAGCGGGGAGGTCCTTTCCCGCAAGCTCGTCGCCGAGGCGAGACTTTCGCCTCGGACGGCCGACGAGGTCGCCCGGGCGGTGGAGGATCGGGCGCTGCAACTCGGCCTCGAGTCGGTTACCGGGACACTTCTGGCCAGGCTGATCGACGTGGAGCTCATCTCGAGGGGCCTGCTGAAGGCGGTCGACAACCGCGGCGGAGTGCTGGTCCCCCGGCAGAGTGTAGAGAGATCTCTCTACCCGAAGACCCACGCCCGGAGCGGGACGCCCGCCGAGCGGATCGCCGAGCGGGTGCTTCGCCAGTACGCGCTGGAGGAGCAATTGCCCCGTAGCTGCGCGGAGGCACACCTCGATGGACGGATCCGGGTCATCGGGCTCGGCCGACCGTCCGCCCTGTTTGCGGCGACGCTCTCGGCCGACGCCATCCGCACCTGGGGGATCCCCTGGCTCAAGGGCCGGTTTCGGCCGGAGGCGGTGGCGGACCCCCGCCGTTTCACGGCCCTGCTCGGCCGGGCGGTGCGGGGCATCGCGCCGCACGTTTCCGACGGGCTCTCCCTCTGCCGCCTGAACATGCTGCTCGCCCCTCTCCTCGCCGGGCGGTCGAAGACGGATCTGCGGGAGGAGGCCTGGCACCTGCTTTCGGAAATGGCGGGCATTCCCGGCCTGGAGATCGACCTCGGCCTGGCCCCGCCTCCCATCTTCGCCTCGCGCAAGGCGCGGGGTCCCGACGGCAACTCGCTCGAGGAGACCTACGCGCGCTTCACGGGTACGTCGCTGCAACTCGCGAGCGCCTTCCTCGAAGTGCGTGGCACCGCCGCCGGGCTCGGACCGCGCTCCGAACTGCCCCGCCTGACGTTGACCCTTGGACCGGATGCACTGGATCAGGACGAGGTTCTCGCGGTGGTGTCCCGCGCGATTGGAGAGGCGATGGCCCGGGAGCCGGTGCTGATCGTGTTCGATCGAGAGGACCTGCCGATCCTCGGGACGTCGCGCACCCGCGTGCGGATGGAGGATGCCGCGCGGCTCACCGACACCGCGAATCTCTCTGTGGCGGTGGGGGGCAGGGTCGTCATCAATCTCCCGCGGGCGGCGTATCGCGCCGGCGAGGGGCATATCGGTGATTTCATGCGCGAGATCGAGGCGCAGGCGGAACTGGCCCTGGCGGCGCTGGCCGCGAGATCCCGGGTGATCATGCGGTCGGCTGCGGCGCCGGACGGCGCGCTCTCCCCGATCACCGAGGGGCGGGGCGACATTCCACCGCTGCTGAACATGGGCGGTGCCGCGTGGTCGCTCGGGGTCGCCGGGCTGAATGAGGCGATCGGCTATCTGACCGGCGAGGAACTCCACGAGTCGGACGAGGCCGCGAAACTGGGAGTCAAGACGTTGGGGCTGGTGCGTCTCGTCTCCTCCGGGTTCGCCCGCGCGGAGAACCTGGCCATCGGCCTGGATGCGGAGGATGACCCGGCGATCTGCCGCGTTCTGGCCGACCTCGACCGGGCGGAGTACCCGAGGCTCACCGACCGGATTCCCGCGGCGTACACTCCGGGGGTGGCCCTGCGCTCCGACGCGCCGGTGGACCTCGCCGTCCGGTTGGAAACGGAGGGGCGGCTGGGGATCCCGTTGCGGACCGCCACGGTGCGGTGTTTCCTTGGTGAAGACGGACACCCGGCGCCGGAGACCATCATCGCGTTGATGTGGAAGACCTGGCACAACACCCGAGTCAAGCAGATGCTCCTGGGGCGCAGAGAACCTTGATCGGATCATCGACTCCACCCATTCGCGGGATCATCGAATCCAGTCTGACCCACTGGGATGGCCGGATCGTCGCCGTCGTGTTCGTGGGTGGGTGCAACCTCCGCTGCGGCGGGTGTCCTTCGCCGCACCTGATCGGCGACGGTTGTGACCAGGGCGAAATCCCCCTGGATTCCGTTCTGGATGCCATCTACCGGCGCCGGAGATGGATTGACGGTGTGGTCATCAAGGGGGGCGAACCGTTGCTGAAGCCGGAGGTGCTCGAACTTCTCGAGCTGCTGCGCGATTTCGGCCTCGAGATTCGCATCGACACCAATGGGACCTGCCCCGAAGCGCTCTCGGAAGTGATCCGCCGCGACCTCGTCGACTTCGTCAGCATGGAGGTCAAGGCCCCCCTGACCGGACAGTACCATCGCGTGGCCGGAACCACCGTCGACCTCGGGGCGATCTTCGACTCGATCGGGATTCTCCTTTCCGGAGAGGTGGACTACGAATTCCGGACCGTGGTGTACGACGGCCAGCTCACGAGCGATGACGTAATGGCGATCGCGCGGACCATCAAGGGCGCTCGGCGTTACGTATTGCGGGCCGTCAAGGACAAGGGGCCGAGCCGAACGGTTCTTCGTGGCCTGGCGAGAAGTGCCGGCCGTCACGTCGCCGGCTGCCACGTGGATGGCCGTCCCCAGGACCGGGAAACGCCGTTCGCGTTGTTTGCGGATGGGGACGAGAGGATGAATGCATGAGGATTTCGCGGATCCGTCTCCTGGGCTTCAAGTCCTTCGCCAGGAAGACGGAGCTTGTTCTCGACCCCGGGATCACCGCTATCGTCGGCCCGAACGGCTGCGGCAAGTCGAACGTCATCGACTCGGTGAAGTGGGTGCTTGGCGAGCAGAAGCCGAGTTCGCTCCGGGCAAAGGAGATGATGGATGTCATCTTCGCCGGCACCGAGCGCCAGAAGGCCCTCGGCATGGCCGAAGTGGCCATCGTCTTCGACAACGAGGACGGCAAGCTCCCCATCGACCGGCCCGAAGTCGTGCTGACCCGGCGCCTGTACCGCTCCGGTGAATCCGAGTACCTGCTGAATGGGGAGCAGTGCCGCCTGAAAGACCTGCGCGAGACGCTGATGGACACCGGCTCCGGCCTGGACGCGCTTTCCATCATGGAGCAGGGCCGGATCGACGCCATCCTCACCGCCAACCCGGTGGAGCGCCGCACCGTTTTCGAGGACGCGGCGGGAATCGGCCGTTTCAAGGCGCGGAGGAAGGAAACGCTCCGGCGCCTCGATCGCATTGCGGATGACCTGGTCCGCCTGCGTGACGTGATCGAGATTACCGAAAAACAGCTGCGCTCGCTGCGCTACCAGGCCTCGCGGGCCAGCCGGTTCAAGGAGTACTCGGAGACCCTCCGCAAGAAGCAGGTGACCTGGGCCCTCTACAAGTACCACCAGCTTCTGACGGAGCGGGAAGCACTCACCGGGCGCCTGTCCGAGGTGGCCGCCCGCGAGGCGAGTGCCAACCAGGAACTGACCGCGCTCGTCGAGGAACTCTCCGGAGAAGAGCGGACCTTCGAGCAGCTCGGGACGAAGGTGAAGGAGGCTGAGACCGGGCTGCTCAGGCTGGATGGTGAAATCCGCAGCAACCGGGAGCACGCGGAGCACAGCCGGAAGATGACCGGTGAACTGGCCGATCGGGTCAAGTGGTACGAGGAGGAGATCCGCGTCACCGATCGCCGCCTGACGGAGATGACGAAGGAGCGGGAAGGTCTCGACGAGGACCTGGCTTCCCTCGCCGCCGAGGTGAGCCTGCGCGAATCCGAGCTCTTGGTCGCGGAGGAATCCATCCGGGGCGCCCGCGGAGAGGAAGCCTCCCGGGAGAAGGAACTCCGCGAGCTTCGCCAACGGCGGGTGGATGTGGTGCAGCGTTCCCTGAAGATTCGGAATGAACGCGGCAGCCTGCGCTCGCAGATCGCCTCCGGCGAGGCCCTCCTGCAGCGCGCCCGCCGTCGCCGGGAAGCCCTGGTCGAGGAGCGGGAAAGTCTCGCCGGGGAGCGGGAGGTCGCGGGCCGGGAGCAGGCCGAGGCCGCGGCGAAGGCCGACCTCGTGCGCGAGACGCTCGCGGGCGCGGAACGGAACGAGGCCGAGCTGTCGACCCGCCTTTCCAACCTCTCCGAGCAACGTGCCGAGGCGGACCAGGCGCTGGCGGCTTCACGGTCACGGCTCGACCTTCTCGAGAGTCTGAAGGCGCGCCACGCCGGAATGGACCAGGCGGTTCAGAAGGTGCTGAAGGAATCATGCCGCGACGGCACGGCGCTCACCGGGGTGCGAGGGGTCGTGGCCGAACTCATCAAGGTGAATGCGGTCGACGTCGAGGCGGTGGAACTGGCCCTCGGCAACTGCGCACAGGGCGTCGTCACTGAGACCCTCGATCAGGCGCTGGTGGCCATTGACTGGTTGAAGGAGAATCGCCTCGGCCGGGCGCTCTTCATCCCCCTCGACCAGATCCGGGAAGCCGGGCCGACCTACGGCGGCAACGGCATCGCCCGGCAGGCCCTGCTCTCCGTCGAAACCGGCGACGAATACGCTCCCCTGGTGCGCGCGCTCCTTTCGGACTCCATCCTGGTCGAGGATGTCGCCCGGGCGCGGAAGCTCGCCCTCGACTCCGGACGCGCACTGCGAATCATCACCGGCGGCGGCGAGGTCCTGAACCGCATCGGTACGATCTCCGGCGGCCGCGGCGGCGCTCCGGCGGCGCTCCTGGCGCGAAACGCCGAGATCGACGAGTTGAAGGGGCAGGTGACCGCCGCGACCGAGCGCCGGGAGGCCCTGGTCGAGGCCCTGAGAGGTCTGACCGCTTCGCGGGAGGCGGTTCGCACGGAGCTCCGGCAGGCACGCACCGATGCGGAGCGCGTTGCTCGCGAGGTGGGCCTGGCCTCCTCGAGACTGGATCGCCTCGATCGCGACCTGACCCGCCTCGATAACGAGGAGCGGGTGCTCGAGGTCGAGATGAACGAGGTCCTGACCGGCCGCACGGAGTCCGCGAGCCGCGACGCGGAACTGGCGGAGCAGGAGCAGGCGCTGGCCACCGAGGATCAGGAAATCGGCCGCCAGGTCGAGGATCTCGGCGGACTCCTCGAGGATGCACGGCAGAAGTCCCGGATCGAGCAGGACCAGCGGACCGAACTGTCCGTCGTGCTGGCCCGTTCGCGGGAACGACTGGCCGGAGCCGAGGCGAGGTTCGGGGCGCTTTCGCAGGGCATTCTGGACGCGAAACGCTCCGGCACACAGGCCCGGGAGGAGATGGGCGGCTGCAACACCCGGAGGGAGGAAGCCTCCCTCGAGGCGGAGATCGCCGCCCGGCGCGCCGAGGAGGGCGGGCGGAAGCGGGAGCAGGTGCTCTCCCAGGTCACGGCGTTGAAGGAGGAGCATGACCAGGCGCGGTCCCAGATCCTCGCTCGGAGGGAGAGCGCGGATGAGTTGCGCCGGCAGCACGAGGACTATCGCGAGACGCTCTCCGAGTTTCGGCTGAAGGAGAGCGAGGTCCGAACCCGCCTGGAAGGCCTGCTCGAGCGGGTCGAGGAACAGTTCGAACTGGACCTCGTCGACCTTTACGACGATTTCAACCCGGAGGGCGTGGACTGGGCGGAACTCGACGAAGAGGTGTCGGTGTTGAAGGGTAAGCTCGACAAGATGGGCAACGTCAACCTCGAGGCGATCGATCAACTCGCCGAGGTCGATGAGCAGGTGAACTTCCTGCGCACCGAAGAAGCCGACCTCCTGAAATCGAAGGAGAGCCTGCTGGAGATTCTCCGCAAAGTGAACCGCGAGAGCCGGGAGCGCTTCGAGAAGGCGTTCGTCACGATCCGCGACAATTTCCGGGAGATGTTTCGCAAACTCTTCGGAGGCGGAAGCGCGGACATCAGCCTGACGGAAGGCGAGGACATCCTCGAAGCGGGAATCGAGATCATGGTCCGTCCCCCGGGACGTGAGCTGAAGAACATCAACCTGCTCTCCGGCGGCGAGAAGACCCTCACCGCGGTGGCGCTGCTGTTCGCCATCTTCAAGGCCCGGCCGTCACCCTTCGCCATCATGGACGAGGTGGATGCGGCGCTCGACGAAAGCAACATCGACCGGTTCCTCGGCGTGCTGCGCGAGTTCACCGACGAGAGCCAGTTCATCATCATCACGCACAACAAGCGGACGATGGCGGAGGCGGATGCGCTCTACGGCGTCTCCATGCCGGAACCCGGGGTGTCGCAGCCTCTGGCCATGCGGTTCACCTCGGCGGGGGAGGCGGAACCCGCGGAGGAGCCGGAGCCTTTGAACGCCTCATGAGCAACGAGGTGGTGGCCCGGGCTCTCGGCTATCCGTACCCCCGGGAGCCGGGCGCTTTTGTCTGGCGTGACGGGCATGTGGCCCGGTTTGCCGGGACGCTTCCCGGAGGTTCCCTCGCGTGTGTGGCCTACGGCAGCAATGCTTCGCCGCAGCAACTGACGCGAAAGTTCGGGGACCTGCGCGGTATCGAGATCCCCACCATTCCGGCCGAATTGCTCGACCACGATGTCGTCTATGCTCCGTGGATCTCCTTCTACGGATCCATTCCCGCCACCCTCGCCGCGTCTCCGGGAACCAGGGCGAGAGTCTGGCTGCAGTGGCTATCTCCGGGCGCCCTTCTCCGCATGGACGAGACGGAGGGTGTGCCGGAGGTGTATGGGCGGACCGCCGGGTTGACCGTCATCCTCGAGGATGGGACTCACGTGGACGCCTTCTCCTACGTCGCGGCCGAGGGCGTGCTGCTCGTCGATGGGAAACCGGTGGCGCTGGCCGAGATCCCGGCGTCCGGCCGATCCTTCGCGATGCTCTCGCAGAGGGATGCGCAGGAGTCGGTTCGGGAACTCCTCGGTGTGCGCACGTCTGTCGAGAAGTTCATCGGGGAGAACGTGGCTGACCCGGAACTCCGGAACAGGCGGAGCGACCTCCTTCCCCGCGAGCGCCCCTCAGATCGTGTGCCCACATGAGAAATGCGGGTAGGCTTTCCACACACACACCCGCGGGCATGGAGGGAGCATGGCACCACCTCTGATCGGTCTCACCACACGGACCATCCCGGCCGACGGCCCCCTCTCCGTCATTCGGTCGCAGGCCATCGGCGAGAGCTACGTGGACGCCATTCGCTTTGCCGGGGGACTCTCCGTGGCGATCCCTTCCAGTCTCGGCCCGGTCGGAGTCGTGGCGATCGCCAGGCGACTGGACGGGATCGTCCTCACCGGGGGGGGCGATGTCGATCCGGTCCACTTCGAGGAAGAACCCCGGCCGGGGCTCGGCGTCATCGAACCGGAGCGCGACGAGGCGGAGATTGCGCTCTGCCATTATGCGCTCCGGCACGACCTTCCGCTCCTGGCGGTGTGTCGCGGCATCCAGGTGCTGAACGTCGCTTTCGGGGGCGGAGTGATCCAGGATCTCGGCGGCTCGGAGTCGGGGTACCTGAACCATGACCTGAAGACCTACGGCGAGGGACCGGGGCACTCGGTGGACATCGTCGCGGGGACGAAACTCGCGGGAATCGTGAAAACCACTCGATTTCGGGTGAATTCGTATCACCACCAGGCGGTGGGAGAGATCGCATCGGAACTCGAGATTTCCGCAAGAGCGCCGGACGGAGTGGTGGAGGGCCTCGAGCACAAGACGGCGCGGTTCATGATCGGAGTGGAGTGGCATCCGGAGCGGTCCTACCTTTCCGCCCCGGAAGCCGGGGCACTGATCACCGCCTTCGTCGATACCTGCGGTGACCGATGAGCTACCGCTACGACACGGGCCCGGCGCGGACCTTTCTCGGCCTCCCCGAGGAAGATTCCACATTCGACCGGAGCCGGGTGCTGGTCCTTCCGATCCCCTATGAGGGAACTGCCTCCTACGGATGCGGAGCCCGGTTCGGTCCGGAAGCCATCCTCGCCGCTTCAGCTTTTCTCGAGACCTACGACGACGAACTCGGCCTTTCGACGGAGCAACTGGGGTTTCACACGCTGCCGGCCATTCCTCCGACCGGGGCGGGCGCGGATGCCATGACCGAGCGGGTCTACGACGCAGTGAAGGAGATCCTCGCGGGCGCCGGAAATCGCTTTCTGCTGTCACTCGGAGGGGAGCACTCGGTGACCCCCGGGCTGGTGCGAGCCTTCGCGGAGCGGCACGAAGGACTCTCGGTCCTCCACCTCGATGCCCACGCCGATCTGCGCGAGAGTTACGAGGACAGCCGGAATTCCCATGCCTGCGCCTGCCGGCGTTTCCGGGAGCATGTGAACCGCACCGTCTCGGTCGGCATCCGGAGCCTGTCGAAGGGCGAGGCCGACCTGATCGTCGAAGAGAGCATCCCGGTGTTTTTCGCTCGCGACATCACCGGCCGGCCGGACTGGATCGAAGCGGTCGTGGAGCACCTCGGACCGGAGGTCTACGTGACCGTGGACCTCGATGTGCTCGATCCATCCATCATGCCGTCGACGGGGACGCCCGAACCGGGAGGCCTGTCCTTTGGCGAGGTCCTCGCGGTGCTCCGGGCGGTTTCGCGCCGGCGGAAGATCGTCGGGGCCGACCTCGTGGAACTGGCCCCGAACCCCGGCGCCCACGCACCGGATTTCCTCGCTGCCAAGCTCGCCCTCAAGCTGGTGGCGTATGCCCGCTCGAACGAGATTCGGCGGTTTCAGGAATAGTCGGTCCAGGGAACCGTCCAAGGATCGGGCGGTCCGGGGCTATAGTGAAAGTGCGCGATGAGAGATCTGAAAACCGTCATCCTTCTGTTGATCCCGCTGGTCGTTGTCGCGGGTGGTATTTTCACGCTGAACTCCCTGGTCGCTCCCGATGCTCCGGAGCCGTTCGATGGGGGCGGGATCGGCGTCCGTCAACCGGGGCCGGCGCCGGATGGCCGGGCGGCCCGAAAATCCTCCGGACGGCCCCCCCCGATCGAGATCCCTCGCGGCAACAGCACCCTGATGCGGTTCCCGCCGGAACGTGTGCCCCACGACGGGGAGGATGACGGCATCGTCACCCTCGGGAAGCTGCAGGAACTGCTCGCCGTCGCCACCGGCGACGACCCCACGGCCGCGGATGCCGCCTGGCGCCGCATCGAGGAACTCCTGAAGACGGGGATCCTGGCCGACCCGGTGCAGGCGCAGGTCCTGCTGGTGAATGCGCTCGGGAAGGGGAAGAACAACGCCATCTGGGCCGCCAAGCTGATTCCCTGGATTCGCGACGAGGCCGCGCGCGAGCGGGCCGCACTCGAATTGCTCGATCTGGCTTCGGAATCTCGCGACGAGCAGGTGCTGAAGGCTGCGTTCGAGGCTCTGGGGCAAGTGGCCGGGGGGGATGCCGTGGAGGTGCTCGGTCAACTGGTCCGCAGTCTCGACCTGGACGGACCGGCGACCGCGGCCATCTATGCCATCGCCCAGATCGGAACGGTGGAGTCGGCGCGTGAGCTTGCGGACCTGCTGCTGTCGCGGCAGGGGACCGCGCTCGAGGTGGATCTCGTCAAGGCGATCGGCCGCGTGAAATTGCCGGAGATGGTGGAGGCGCTTGCCGAGCACCTCCGGCCGGAGTCGCCGGGCGAACTTCGGTTGCTCGCGGTTCGCGCGCTCGGATTGACCCGGCTGGATGCCGCGGTGGCGCCGCTCAAGACGATCCTCGCCGACAGCAACGACATGACTCTGAAGGGTACGGCTCTGCAGGCTCTGAGCCGGGTGGGGTCGAAGGAAGCCGTGGACGAGCTGATCCGCCTGCACAAGGAGGATGGTGAACTGTCCTTCGCGGCGGGCCTGGCCATCGGAAACGTCGAGGGTGAGAGCGCGGTGAAGCCCCTCCTCGAAGCCTATGACGGCCTGAAGGACACCCGGGTCAAAGTCCGTTGGGTGGAGGCGCTCGGGAACTCCGGAAGCGACGAAGCCCTGCCGAAGCTCCGGGAGATCCTCGAGTCCGGAAAGGAGGTCGCGGAGGTCAGAGGCCGGGCCGCGGTGAGCCTGGCGCGCCTGGGAGATTCGAAATCCGTGGTGCCGATCGTGTCCATCCTCGAGAGTACCCGCGAGGGCGACACGAACCTGATCATCCAGATCACCGAGGCGCTCCGGAAGATGGCGATACATAAGGACGCGCAGACGGAGTTGGTCGAAAAGGCACTGCCGGTCCTCGAGAAGATGACCGCGAACCCCTCCCGCGACGTGGAGTACTACTACGCGGAGCAGGCGAAGCGGGTCATCGAGAACCTGGCGATCCCGCGGGACCGCAAGTAGCCCTGACATTGGAACCGACCTCCTCACCCATCCGGCGCTTCCTCGCTGGCGCCATGCTGCTTTGCTATGCCCTCCTGATCTACGGCGGGTCGTCCGGCCCCGCCCCGGAGGTGGTCGTTTCGCTCGAAATTCCGGACTATTTTCTCCACGCGGCGGAGTACGCCATCCTCGGGTTCCTGTGTTCCCGGTTTCTTCTGCATCTGACTCTCCGAGCCGATGTGCTTTTCCTCGTTCTGCTGCCGGTCATCCTCTGTGCCCTCTACGGGTTCTCGGACGAGATCCACCAGTCGTTCGTGCCGGAGCGGGACGCCTCCATCAGCGACGCCCTGGCGGATGTCGCCGGTGCGGCATTCGGCGCTCTCACCTATCGATTTGTGTTGCTCTCACGCGCGCGGGCGCGGGCGGCCGCCGAGGATGAGCCCTGAGGACGTGACTTTCCCGGGCTCCGCTGCCGAATCGCTCGTCCGGGCGGGTGTGACCGTCTCCGAACCGGAGGGGATTCTTGCCGGGACCCTTCGCAGCCATGGTGGTTCCCTCCCCCGGGGGATGATACGATTCCGCAGACGGTCAACCGATCCACGATATCGAAGCGGAGGAACGATGAAGTCAGCTTCCGAACTTCTCGATCTCGTCATCAAGGACGAGGACGTCCAGCTTTTCAAGCACCTGCACTGGGAAGGCTCCTTCTCCGAGTATCTGGAGATCGCGCTCGAAAACCCCATGGTCGCGCGGAACGCGTTCCAGCGCCTGTACGACATGATCCTCTCGTACGGATACGAGGAGTTCATCGAGCACAAGGAGAAGCAGACGCGCTACAACTTCTTCTCGGACCCGTTCGACCGCGGCCGCGACGCGATCTTCGGCCTTGAGAAATCGCTGACCCGGCTGGTGGGCCACGTGAAGGCTGCGGCGGCGGGTTACGGCACGGAGCGGCGCATCCTGCTGCTGCACGGTCCGGTGGGATCGTCGAAGTCCACGATCGTGCGCATGATGAAAAAGGGGCTCGAAGAGTACTCCCGCACTGCCGAGGGCGCACTCTACTCCTTCGGCTGGAGCCTCGATGGGGAGGAGGGCCTGACGCCGTGCCCCATGCACGAAGAACCGCTTCGGCTCGTCCCGGCGAAGGCGCGCGAGCAGATGCTCGAGGAACTGAACGCGAAGGCCCATCTGCCCTACCGGCTGGACGTGAGCGGCGAACTCTGCCCGGCCTGTCGCATGCACATGGGCGAGTTGCTCGACCAGTACGAAGGGGACTGGCGCAAGGTGATCGATGGGCACATCCGGGTGAGCCGACTGGTCCTCTCCGAGAAGGACCGCGTCGGCATCGGCACCTTCCAGCCGAAGGACGAGAAGAACCAGGACTCCACGGAACTGACCGGTGACATCAACTATCGGAAGATCGCCCTGTATGGTTCGGACTCCGATCCCCGCGCCTTCAACTTCGACGGTGAATTCAACATCGCGAACCGCGGCATGATCGAGTTCATCGAAGTGCTGAAGCTCGACGTGGCGTTCCTCTACGACCTGCTCGGCGCGACCCAGGAACACTCGATCAAGCCGAAGAAGTTCGCCCAGACCGAGATCGACGAAGTGATCCTCGGCCACACGAACGAGCCCGAGTACCGAAAGCTCCAGAACAACGAGCTGATGGAAGCCTTCCGCGACCGGACCGTGAAGATCGACATTCCCTACAACCTGGAACTCGACGACGAGATCAAGATCTACCAGAAGAGCTTCAACGAGAAGACGGTACACGCGAAGCACATCGCTCCACACACCGTGGAGATGGCGGCGATGTGGGCGGTATTGACCAGGCTCGAGGAGCCGAAGCCGCAGAACCTCTCGCTGATGCAGAAGCTGAAGCTCTACAACGGGCGCACGCTGCCGGGCTTCACCGAGGACAACATCAAGGAGTTCAAGGCGGAGGCGCCGCGGGAAGGGATGGACGGCATCAGCCCGCGCTATATCCAGGACAAGGTCAGCAACGCATTGGTGAAGGATGAGACGCTGACCTGCATCAATCCGTTCATGGTGATGAACGAACTGGAGAGCGGCCTCGACCATCACTCCCTGCTCAGCTCCGACGAGTTGAAACAGAAGTACAAGGAGCGCCTCGGCCTGGTCCGCGAGGAGTACGAGGACGTCATCAAGAACGAAGTCCAGCGGGCGATTTCGGCGGACGAGGAAGCGATCAGCCGACTCTGCGCCAACTACATCGACAACGTGAAGGCATACACCCAGAAGGAGAAGGTGAAGAACCCCTACACGGGCCAATACGAAGAGGCGGACGAGCGGCTCATGCGCTCGATCGAGGAGAAGATCGAGATCTCAGAGAGCCGGAAGGACGACTTTCGCCGCGAGATCATGAACTACATCGGCGCCCTGGCCATCGAGGGGAAGACCTTCGACTTCCGGACCAATGAGAGGTTGCAGCGCGCACTGGAACTCAAACTGTTCGAGGACCAGAAGGACTCCATCAAGCTGACCTCGATCGTCTCGACCGTCGTGGACAAGGAGACGCAGGAAAAGATCGACGTGGTGAAAAGCCGCCTGATCCGCAATCACGGCTACTGCGACGTCTGCGCCACCGACATCCTGAACTTCGTGGCCTCGATCTTTGCGCGCGGGGACGCCAGGGACGACTCCTGATGGTCCGAAGGGTCGACCAGGACCGGAATCGATTCCGGCAGATCGTGCGCGGGAGCATCCGGAAGAACCTCCGGAAGTTCATCAGCCGCGGTGAGATCGCGGCGCGCGCGGGGAAGAAGAAGGTCAGCATTCCCCTGCCGCAGATTCAACTTCCCCGGTTCACCTTCGGGAGCAACCGGGGCGGCGGCGTCGGCAAGGGCGAAGGCGAGGCGGGGGAGCCCGTCGAAGGCCAGGGCGAAGGCGCCGGCGAGGCCGGCGAGCAGTCCGGAGATCACACCCTCGAAGTCGAGGTCACCCTCGAGGAACTGGCGAAGATTCTCGGCGACGAACTCGAACTGCCCAACATCGAGCCGCGAGGGCACAAGCAGGTTTCCGCCGATGTCCGCCGCTACAAGTCCATCCGCCGGGTGGGGCCGGAGAGCCTCCGCCATTTCAAGCGGACGTACCGGCAGGCGCTGCAACGCCAGATTGCCTCGGGAACCTACGACCCCGACAACCCGATCGTGGTGCCGGAGCGGGAGGACCGCCGCTACCGGTCGTTCCAGATCTCGCAGGAACCCCAGTCCAACGCGGTCATCATCTACATGATGGATGTGTCCGGTTCGATGGGGACGGAACAGAAGGAGATGGTGCGGATCACCGCCTTCTGGATCGACACCTGGATCCGCTCTCAGTACAAGAACCTGGAGGTGCGCTACATCGTCCACGACGCCACCGCGCGCGAGGTGGACCAGCACACCTTCTTCCACCTGAAGGAGTCCGGCGGCACCAGGATCTCCTCCGCACTGGAGCTTGCCGAGGGCCTGATCGAACAATTCTATCCGCCAGAGGACTGGAACATCTACCCGTTCCATTTCTCCGACGGTGACAACTGGTCGGGCGGCGATACCGCGCACTGCATCCGGCTTCTCGAGGACCGGCTCCTCCCTTCCGTGAACCAGTTCTCCTACGGACAGGTCAAGAGCGCATACGGCTCCGGGCAGTTCAAGGTCGACCTCGACGCCCACTTCGGGGAATCCCCGGATAACCTGGTGACCGCGGAGATTCCCGACCGTGAAGGGATCATGGATGCCATCAGCGAGTTCCTCGGGAAGGGAAGGTAGGCATGAGCCTGACCGCGGAACTCGTCGCCCTCAAGGAAGTCGTCGAGGGGTACGCCCGAGGCTACGGGCTCGACTTTTTCGACACCTACTACGAGTTGCTCGACTTAGACCAACTGAACGAGGTCGCGTCCTTCGGCGGTTTCCCGGTGCGCTATCCCCACTGGCGCTTCGGGATGCAGTACGAGGAGTTGATGAAGGGCTACCAGTGGGGGCTCTCCCGGATCTACGAGCTCGTGATCAATAACGATCCCTGCTACGCATACCTGATGCGCAGCAACAGTCTGCTCGATCAGAAGCTCGTGATGGCGCACGTCTATGGTCACTCGGACTTCTTCAAGAACAACATGTGGTTCGCCGGGACCAATCGGAAGATGGTCGATCAGATGGCCAACCACGGTACGCGCATCCGGAAGATGATCGACCGCTACGGCCTGACGAAAGTCGAGACTTTTCTCGACGCGTGTCTCTCCATCGAGAACCTGATCGACATCCATGCCGGCGCGATTCGCCGCACCCGGGCGAAGACCGAGGAGCAGATCGAAGAAGACGAACTTACGACCGGCAGCAGGGTGAAGAAGCTCGAGTCCAAGGACTACATGGACCGCTACATCAACCCGCCGGAGTACCTCGAGAAACAGAAGAAGGAACTCGATGACGAGGTCGAGCGCCAGAAGCAGTTTCCCCCGGACCCGGTCCGCGATGTCCTGCTCTTCCTGATCGACCACGGCAACCTGGCCCACTGGGAGCGAGACATCCTCTCGATCGTCCGCGAGGAGGCCTACTACTTCGCCCCACAGGCGATGACGAAGGTCATGAACGAAGGCTGGGCCTCCTTCTGGCACAGCAAGATCATGACGGAAAAGGCCCTCGTCGACTCCGAGATCGTCGACTTCGCCGACCGGCATTCGGGAACCATGGCCACCGCGCCGGGGCAACTGAATCCCTACAAGCTCGGTATCGAGCTCTTCCGCGATATCGAGGAACGCTGGAACCGGGGGCAGTTCGGGAAGGAGTACGAGGAGGAAGAGGACTACGCGAAGAAGCTGGCCTGGGATACCTCGGTGGGGCAGGGTCGACAGAAGATCTTCGAAGTCAGGCGCATCCACAACGACGTGACCTTCCTCGATACCTTCATCAACCAGGAGTTCTGCGAGGCACAGAAACTCTTCGTCTACCGGAAAGACCCGCGGACCGGACAGATGGTCATCGCCTCGCGCGACTACCGGCTCGTCAAGGAGGAACTGCTCGGGATGTTCACGAACCGTGGACAGCCCACGATCGATGTGCTCGATGGGAACTACCTGAACCGCGGCGAACTCTACCTGATCCACCGCTGGGAGGGCGTCGACCTGCGACAGGACTTCGCGCAGGAGACCCTGAAGAACCTGCATCGTATCTGGAAGCGCCCGGTGCACATCGAGACGATCGTCGAAGAGAAGGCACAACTCCTGTCCTTCGACGGAGAGAGTGTGGAGTCGCAGGAGCTCACTCCTACGGGGGACGAATGAGCCGCCTGACGTTCGCCTCGGCCGGGGAGAGCCACGGCGAATCGGTTTGCGCGATCCTCACCGGCATGCCCGCGGGCCTCGAGATCGACTTTGCGGCAATCGCCGACGCGCTCGCCCGGCGCCAGGGCGGCTATGGACGTGGCGGCCGCATGCAGATCGAACGCGACGCCGTGCGCATCGAAAGCGGCCTGCGCCGCGGCCGGACCCTCGGCAGCCCCCTCCTCCTCCGCGTTCCCAACAAGGACCACCGCATCGACCAGGCGCCCGCAGTGACCAGGCCCCGACCCGGCCACGCCGACCTGGCGGGCATGATGAAGTTCCACACGAAAAACGCGCGTGAGGTGCTGGAGCGATCGAGCGCCCGTGAGACCGTCGTACGCGTCGCCGCCGGAGCGCTGGCGTCGAACCTTCTTGCCGAATTCGGCATCACCGTGGCCGGCTTCGTCGTGGCCCTCGGCGGCGTCCGCGCGACCATCACCTCCGAAGATCCCGAAGAGCTGATCCGCCTCCGCGGCGAGTCGCCCTTCTTCTGTCCGGACCCCGATGTGACCAGCGAGATGAAGAAGAAGGTCGACGCCACAAGATCAGCCGGCGATACCCTCGGCGGCCTCTACGAAGTCCGCGCCTACCACGTGCCCCCGGGACTCGGGACGAATGCCACCTGGGATGGAAAACTCGATGCCAGACTCGCGGCTGCGCTGATGTCCATCCCCGCCATGAAAGGCGTGGAAATCGGACTCGGTATGGAAACGGCCGCCCTGCGCGGATCCGAAGTCCACGATCCCATCCTGAAGGTTGAAAAACGCCCGCGCCGCGCCCGGAACCACGCCGGGGGCATCGAAGGCGGGATGACCAACGGCGAGACCATCGTGGTGCGAGTCGCCATGAAACCGATCTCGACGCTGCTTTGCGGACTGCCAAGCGTCGACGTCGAGACCGGTGAAGAGACCACCGCCGCCGTGGAGCGATCCGATATCACCGCCGTGCCCGCCGCCAGCGTCGTGGGCGAGGCCATGGTCGCCCTGGTCCTGGCGGATGCGCTCCTCGAAAAGACCGGCGGAGACTCGGTCGAGGAGGTGCGACGCAACCTCGACGGGCACATCGAAGAAGTGAACCGCCTCTTCGAAAGGTGGTAGGAAAGAGAAAACTTGCAGACGTGAGCACGGATCGGTTCACTGTGGCCCGCCGTGACGGAGCATTGTGGTCCGGTCGAACCCGAGCTAGCGTAGCTCAACGGTAGAGCACGGGTTTTGTAAACCCGAGGTTGTGGGTTCGATTCCCACCGCTAGCTCCAGCAAACGGCACAGGGACCCCGTGGAGGGGTACCGAAGTGGTCAAACGGGGCAGACTGTAAATCTGCTGGCTCAGCCTTCGGAGGTTCGAATCCTCCCCCCTCCACCAGCACCGACGCCGCCTTCGTCGCTTCGCTCCTTGGCCCTCGCTTCGCGAGGTGCGACGATTCACCTGGGCTCCTTCGTCGCGCAGGTGAATCACGCAGGCGCCTTCGTCTCCTGGGGGTGGAACCCCCAGACCCCACCGGCCGAGAGTCGCTTCGCTCCCTTCGGATCGGATCCCTGGCGGGATCCGGGCGAATGCGGAGGGACGCCTCGATTCTCGCTTCGCTCGAATCTCGCCTGGGGCCGGGATGCGCGGGGGGCGAAGGCGCTTCGCTGTTCGCCTGTGGATGCGGACGCGCAGGGACGCCTCGATTCTCGCTTCGCTCGAATCTCGCCTGGGGCCGGGATGCGCGGGGGGGCGAAGGCGCTTCGCTGTTCGCCTGTGGATGCGGACGCGCAGGGGCGCCTCGATTCTCGCTTCGCTCGAATCTCGCCTGGGGCCGGGATGCGCGGGGGGGCGAAGGCGCTTCGCTGTTCGCCTGTGGATGCGGACGCGGAGGGGCGCCTCGATTCTCGCTTCGCTCGAATCTCGCCTGGGGCCGGGATGCGCGGGTGGCGAAGGCGCTTCGCTGTTCGCCTGTGGATGCGGACGCGCAGGGACGCCTCGATTCTCGCTTCGCTCGAATCTCGCCTGGGGCCGGGATGCGCGGGGGGGCGAAG
>JAJSAM010000048.1 GCA_024274785.1 Planctomycetota bacterium
ACCGCACCGGTGTACCAGGTTCCGTCGTACAGCTTGAGGTACGACGCACACGACGAACCCGATGACGTCGTCGCACTCGAGGCACCAACCGACGTCGTGGCGAGCCCGGTTTCGATCTGGTCGATGCGGCGGTTCATCTCGACTTCGGTGTCGAAACACTCCGGCTGGTCGAGCATCTCTGGCCACACGACGCACGCCCCGGCACCCTCCCAGCTCCGGGCCAGGTCGATGACCCGGTCCCCGTACCGGGCCACAGTTCCCGCCCCCGGCTGCCCGGAGCCGTCGCTGCCGGACGCAGCGTATGCGGGTACCCCGGCCAGCACCGCCGCGGCGACCAGCACCAGCATGATCTGGAACCGTTGGCTTCTCCTCGGCTTCTTCATCGCCGCTCCCTTCATCTCTGGGGGACACGGGATCGTCCCCTCACCTCGGTAAGTGTCCGGATGAGGACAAACATCGCGCGCGATGTTCCAGCCGGTAGTGGACACTTCACCAGATGAGGACGCCGGAAAGGGAGGCACAGGTGGCCGACGGGATCCGCCCACGACACTCGCCGATGTGGACGATCGCGCTCTCAGACCATGTGGCCACCCACCGGCGGCTCATCGAGACGCTCCGCCGCGTCCCGGCCCGGCTCGTCCCCGGCGACCACCCGGAGGCTGATTTCCGACTCGCAGCACAGACCGAACCCGGCGCGGGAGTCCACAGCCGAACCCCCCTGATCGTTGTCGCCGACGTCATCGACGAGACCCTCGTCCGGGCCGTGATGCGATCCGCCGCCGCCGGGATCATTCCCCGCGACGTGACCGTCGAGGAGGCACGGGGGATCCTCTCCGCGGTAGCAACCGGCTCCTTCCCTATCCCCCATCACCTGGCCGTAGCCCTGGCAACCCGCCTCGAACCAGCCCCACCCGCCGGTCTGACGGAACAGGAACGGATCATCCTCGACCATCTCGCCCACGGTGACACCATCACCATCATCGCTCGCCGGCTCGGATGCTCCGAACGGCACACCCGACGCCACCTCCGCACCCTATGGAACAAGATGGGAGTGAACGGCCGGGCACAGGGCCTCGTCGCCGCCGCCCGCCAAGGCCTCCTCACCCTATGAGGCCGCCCGTTCCGGACACACCCCGACGCTCAGCTGCGTGTGATCCGTGGCAGCGTTTGTACTTGCGTCCCGACCCGCACGGGCACGGCTCATTGCGCCCCACCCTGCCCCAGGATCCCCCGGGCAGGATCGGGGACTTCACCGGAGCGGAGGCTCGCCGTTCCCGGGCCTCGACGGCTCGTTCCCGCCGGTGGAGTTCCACCTCCCAGCCACGCAGACGATCCTCGACCGCCTGCAGCTCCTCTTCGCGGCGGATGACCTCCGCTTCTCGCTTCGCCAGCTCCTTGCCGGCCCGGTCCGAGATCACAGGCACTCCGGGTTGGCTGGGGTCGTCGATCACCCCGGCGAGTTCGTCGCCGATCAGGGTGGCGATGGCGCGGCCCATCGACACCCCGGCCGAGTCGCAGTAGCGGCGCCAGGTCGACCACATGGCCGCAGTTGCTGGAACCCGCACCATCCGGAACGTCTCGTCCTCTCCGAAACCGGCGAGCAGCCGGCGATCCACCCTTGCCAACATGCCCCGGTCGAGCTCCATCAGGATCCTCCCTGTCTACAAGTAGACATCGGGCAACTTGTTGCATGTGCGTGTGGTGGTGGGGGGTAGCTACGCGCATTCGCGCCGCGAAGGCCGGGATCGCGAACGCTCTTTGGGCAGAGGCTGTCGAGGGTGACACTCGTCGTGCTCCGGCTCGGTTCGCGGGCTCCTCGGCTGTGGGACTGCTGCAGCATTTCGGGATGGATCGGATACGGAGCATCTGCCTGTGGATGGGTCCTGGCCGATCCAGACAGGACCTGAGGCCCGAGCAGAGGTCGCGGTCGGCCAACGAGGCGTGCGAAGCCGCTTTCGACGATGTGCCCGCTGAGGCCGAGGTGTGTCTTGTGCTCCATGTCGGTGAAGTAGACACGCCAACCCTTTCACCAGAGTGTCAAGAACCCTCTCATCAGAATGTCACCGGCCACGCGGGCACCGCCGAAACCCGTGCGCCACAGTGCTTTTCGGAGCATCGAGTCGCAGCCGCCGACGACCCGTCGCATGGCCACCTCACGAACACCACGCAGGTCCCCGCCATGGCCAGTCGCCGAAGACCACACCAGTTGGAGGGTTTCTGAAAGGGTTTCCGACACTCTGTTGAAAGGGTCGGAGAGCAAGATACGGGGATGGAACTCCCCGATCGTCTCCTCACCGTGCAAGACCTCGCCGAGTATCTCGGGGTGCCGGCGACCACGCTCTACCAGTGGCGGTATCGCCGAGAAGGACCCCAGGGGTTCCGCGTGGGAAGGCACATCCGCTACCAGCGGACCGATGTCGCCGAGTGGATCGAACGCCAGATCGAGAACGCCAACCGATGAACAGACGCACGCACCGTGATCGACCTGCAGAACCCAGCAGATCGCAATCCGCAACGGACGAGTCGACGTACGGCGTGTCCGCTCACATCGTCGGCGTCGTGGCGGGCTACCCTCCAGGGTTCTAATGGGATGGATTCGCAAACGACCTGATCGACCTACGCCGTGGCGCGCCGGGTACCGCGGCCCGGATGGGCGGGAACACTCGAGAGCGTTCGGTCGGAAGGTGGACGCCGAGAGATGGCTCCGCGACGAGCTTCAGAAGCAGGACCGCGGTCTGTGGGTTGACCCGAGCGCAGGTGCTGTTCGGTTCGAGGAGTACGCGGAGGAGTGGTTTCAGGGCCTCGTCCTCAAGCCGAAGACAATCGCCGGCTATCGCTCGCTGCTCGACTCGAGGATCCTTCCCACATTGGGTCCCGTCGAACTGCGACGGATCAACCCTGACTTCCTCCGAGCTTGGGTCGCCGCAATGGCCGCGGACGGACTGTCGGCTTCGAGGATGGGCCAGGCGAAACGAGTTGTCTCTGCGGTACTCGCCCAGGCTGTCGACGACGGCCTGATCGGGCGGAATCCGGCAGAGACGGTGAAGGTACCCAAGACGCGCGAACGGGATCAACGGTATCTGACCGCCGAGCGGGTGACCGAGCTGGCCGATGAGGTGGAGCAACGGATGCCTGGCGGTGCACCACTGGTCAAGCTCCTCGCCTACGGTGGCCTTCGCTGGGGAGAGGCCGTGGCGCTCAGGTCCAACAACGTCGATGTGTTGCGGCACCATGTTCATGTGCGGGAATCGGCCACTCTGGTCAACGGCAAGCTCGTCTGGGGTCCTCCGAAGTCGCATCGATCCCGTACGATCGTGATCCCAGCCTTCCTGGCCAACGAGATGGCCCCCACGCTTTCCGGCAGTGATCTCGTGTTCACGTCGTCGACCGGCCAGGCTCTCCGTTCCCCGAACTTCCTGCGCAGGGTATGGAAGCCCGCGGTGGCCGACCTTGGCCTTGGCGATCTGGTGCCGCACGACCTGCGACACACAGCTGCGAGTCTGGCGATTTCAGCCGGCGCGAGCGTGAAAGCTGTGCAGAGAATGCTGGGTCATTCTTCGGCTCAGATCACTCTCGATCGGTACACACATCTCTTCGAAGACGACCTCGAGAGCCTCGCAGAATCGATGGATGCTCGTTACGCTGCGGCCCAGGTGCGGCCCAAGCGCACTTCGGACGGTGTTTCAGACCTCTCCGAGAAGGCCGGAAAGGTAGATGTACCAAGGGTTTCGTAACAATTTGCCCTCGTAGCTCAGTGGATAGAGCACCGGTTTCCTAAACCGGGTGTCGCAGGTTCGAATCCTGCCGAGGGCGCCGACCGGATTCCCTTAGGTGGCAAGGGAATCTGGCTTCTGCGATGGGGGATCCGAAGGCCTCAAATCGGTCG
>JAJSAM010000049.1 GCA_024274785.1 Planctomycetota bacterium
GTCTTCAGCGTGCCGAACAGGGACATCCCGAGCGCGCGAAGCTGGCGCTTGATCTTCTTTTCCTTCCTGGCGGGATCACCCTCGGTGTCGAACAGTGCGTTCTGGATTAGCACCCGGATCTTCGGGGCGCTCTCGCCGAGCTCGTCTCCGCCGAAGCGAGAGATGCTCTTGGAAATCTGGGTGACGCATTCGATGGATTCTTAGACGGTCGCGACCAGGAGCCCGATCCGCGGGTCGTCCAGGTCGGCGGGGGCTCCCTCCTTGTCCGGGAGTCCGGTGACGCCTTCGTACATGCGCCGCCAGGTCACTTCGAGGGCCTCGAGCGCCCGCTCCTGGCGGATCAACTGCTCGCGCAGGGTCTGGATCTCCTCCTCGAACTCTCCGGAGATCTCGCTCGTGAAGTCCTCGACCACTGAGTCCGTCAGGGGCGTGACGTCGTGGACCTCCTCGTCTTCGAAGTCGACCATGACGTGAGGGGCATCGTCGTGCGCGGGTTCGGGGCGGGCGTTCAGCGCCGCCGCCACCTCCGCGCTCACCTGCTCCAGGTCTCCGAGCAGGTTGAGTGTGGGCACGCCCTGGTCTCCCCCGAAGGTGTCCCGGTCCGATTCGCAGTACGAGAAGCCCTTCAGGTGGGTGATCGCCTGCAGCCCGATGATCAGGAGCCGGTGCCAGGCCTCCATCGGGACCAGTTCGGCATTGCAGTCGTCGGGACGGTTGCGGAGATTCACCGGATCCGCCAGGCGGGAGCAGGGTTCGCGGGTGAGTTCCTCGGAGAGCATCTCGAGGTAGTCCTCGAAGCTCGCCTCCTGCCTGGTCGCGGCGAAGAGCTCGAGGCTGGCCCGGAGCGGCTCGATCAGGTCGGCCTGCACCCGGTCCCAGCTCTGGAGCTCATTCACGAGCAGCGACCGGAACAGCAGCATGCCGAGGGCGTGGATGTCGAACGGGACCCCGAAGTCCCGGAAAAGCGTCACCGTCCCGAAGAGCGGACTCTGCCCCTTGGCGGACTTGAGGTCGTTGACCTGCATCTCATCGAGCGCCGCGGGCGCGGTCGCCACGGAGATTCCGCCATCCGTCGACCCGCCGGGCAGGGCGTGTGCCCAGATCACGGTCTCCTCCCAGCCCGGTACGTTCAGCTTGAGCATCAGCTGGTCTTTCTCGTTCAGGAGATCCGGCGCGCAGGCGTCGCTTTCGACTTCCGCGGCGAAGAACGTGTCTCCGGGACCGGACCAGACCTTGTGCACGAGGATGCGGGCGGCGAATTCGCGTCCGAACGGGTTGTCGGCGAGCTCCGGCGCGGCATAGGGGGGCTCCGGGGCCTCCGGCGGCAGGTTCAGCCCCATCACGCGCTCGGCGGACTCCGGCGCCACCAGGCGAACGACCGGCGCGGTCTGCTCTCCAACCGAAACGAGCACGTGTGACGGGGAGAGCGCCAGGTGCGGCAGGCCGGACCGCGTGTGCAACCGATGCACGGAATGCGCGGCCTGCACGAAGAGATCCAGCTTGGCCGCCAGCGACTCCTCCGGGGTCCGGGGGGCACCCATCCCGAGCACCTCGTCCTTCATCCGGCGGACCGCGGGGGTGCCCCAGGTCTTCGCGTGGCGTTTCACCAGGTCCGTGGCCTGCGCGCCGGACAGGAGATCCGCCGCCTCATCGAACCGGAGCTGGCAGAGGGGCAGCGGCCAGGCGTGGAACTCGTTCAGGACGAGAGGAAGCAGGCGGGCCTCGGCCAGCGCCTGGCTCTCATCGCCACGGGGGAAGCAGGCTGCGCGGTGCTCGCAGGTCTGGCAGGGGAATTCGCTCTCGAGTCCGGCGAGCAGTTCGTTCGGGATCGGCGCGTCGTCGTCCCCGCGGTCCACGACTTTCTTCAGCGCGTGCACCAGTCCGACGAAATCCTCCACCGGCCCCGGCCCCTTGAAGGCTCGACGCGTGTAGAACGCCGGCTGCTCGCGACCGCACGCGGAGCACCACAGGAAACGCTCGCTCGACTGGCTGAAAGGGGGAACGCCGGCGGCCTTCAGCGCCTCGTCATCGCGGCAGCCCGCCAGGGTGTGCACCCGCATGCAGTTCGGGCAGGGGAGGTGGAAGAGGATTCCCTTCTCCCGGCAGAGCACGAGCGGTTCGAACAGAGGCGGTCCATCGTCGCCCTCGAAGCCGGGGATGGCTTCGACGGCCACGAGCCCCGGTTCCTCACCCCCGTACCGGGTGAGCGCTTCGAACTCGCGCTTGAAACGTTGCACGGTCAGGGGATTCGATCCAGGCGATTCCTCCCGCTGGATCTTCAGGGCGATATCGCCGGTGGAGGATCGGGCACGCAGGACGAAGGCGTACGGTCCCTCCCCGATCTGCGCGAACGACGCGCCCCGGTTCCCCGACGCCACGGTCCTTCCCTCCTGGTCGTAGGTGAGCTCGATCCCACCGATGCCGGAAGGGAATGGACGGGGTGAAACCTCCGAGTTGCCCAGTTGCCGAGTCCTCCTGCCCGCCTCGCCGGAATCCCCCAACGGCGGGTCGGCAGGGAGGATACATCCGGTGGGGGGGCGGAGCAAGGATGAGGATCCAGGGAGGGCACCGGAGTCCGCCTAACGCGAGTATATCCGGGTGGCGGGGCGAGAGGATTCGAACTGTTCGTGGACCCGGAGCAGGCTGCCGAAGCGAGCCATCCTCATTCCTGCAGTTTGAGAATGTGTTCCCCGTCTCGCTCGCCGCGTTCGACGAATAGGATTTCGACCGACACGCCCGGTCTCATCCGGTACGCGATCAGCGATGGACCGACAGGCCAGAAGCGGATCTGATCGTCCTGTTGAGGTCTTCCCGGCGGTGCCCGATCCCGGGAGTTTCCGCGATGCTCTCGAAGGCGGACACGAGCTGACCGAGGACCTCTTTCGCGATCAGATTCCCGAAGCGCTGATCGACATGGTCGAGGATGCGGCGGAGTCCGTCGCGGGCAGAAGGGGTGAGCCGGCAGGGGACCACTCAGCTTTCTCTGGCAGAACGACGCGCAGAGAGGAACGCCCGCATCTCTCGGACCACCTCTTCGCCGTCCAGCAGTTCGCCTCGATCTGCCCGCCCTTCAACATGGCCTGCGGACGCTGCGAAACGGACTCGGACAGCCTGCAGATGGTCGGCAAGGCCTGGATGTTGCCGGGGAAGATGGATGACGCGCCCAAGGCGCTTGGTGAAGCGATCGACCGGGATCCCGGAGACGCACGGGGCGCTCTTCGAGATGGGCAAGGCTGAGGAGAAGCGGGAGAAGTGGGACCGCGCCGGGGAGTCCCGCGAGCAGGCGATCGAGCTCGAGTCGGAGGTTGCTCACGTCCACTTCAACCCGGAAGGAGATGCGCCGTGTCCTTGAAGATCCTCCGCGAGGTCAGCCTTTTCGTTCTCCTTCACCGTCTCGACCTCGCCCTGCCCACTCGCTCGAGGTGCCCGATCGAACCACCTTCCCAGTCGAGATCTTCGCCAATCCGGAATTTCGAAAAGTTTGGTGCCATTTCGCCAATATGCAAGTGTGTCGAGTGCCATAATTCGTGATGGGGGCATCAATATGCATTACGGAATGCCGACTCGCAGGCTCGTGACCCTTCTCATGGCGGCCCTTCTCCTGATGGGAGCGTCCGCAGTCGTTCAAGCGGGCACGGTACCCGCGGCCGGGCTGATCGCCCACTGGGCGGCGGACGGGGATACCACGGAATCAATCGCATCCCGGGACGGAACCTCCGTCGGAGCGGGCTTTCAGACCGGGAAGTTCGGGCAGGCTTTCGACCTCGGTACATCGGGCTATGTCACTGTTCCGGACGATGCAATCTGGACCTTTGGCGGCGACTTCACGATCTCACTCTGGGCGAAGTGGACGAGCCTGGCATTCGGATCGATCGGCCAGCCGGAGGATGTGTTAATCTCCCACGATGACGGTGGCAGGTTCCAGAACAAGTGGTTCTTCGGCAAGGGCGGCGGGAAGGTGAACTTTCACCTGAACAGCACCTCGGGCAACTCGGTGTTCCTGGCGCAGACACCATTCACCCCGACTCTCGACGCCTGGCACAACCTGGTGGTCCGCCGCTCCGGCACCACCTACCAGATCCTGATCGACGGTGCGCCCGGCACCCCCCAGGTCTACGGTGGCGCCATTCAGAACGCGAGCCACACTCTGAACATCGGCGAGGGCGAAGGCTTCCGGTTCGAAGGGGGCGGCATCGACGACGTGGCAATCTACAATCGGGCTCTCAGCAACGCGGAGATCCTCGACATCAACAGGGGGCCGTCGGGATCGACCGTCCCGCTGCCCACAGCCGCCTGGATGGGCCTGGGGATGCTCCTCTTGCTGTGCCTGCGCACCCGCTTCACCCGCTGAAGGGCCCGTCTGGAAACAGGTGCTGCGTTGAGAGGGCCGCTGCATCCCGCCCTCGGGCGTTGCTTGTGCGGCGAACGTAGCTGCGGCGGCACGCAGGGCGTCTCCCGGGAATCAGGGACATTGATGCACCGCGAGGATACGCTGCTCCGATGCGTTTGCCAGAGCCTCTCATTCCCGGCCGGCTGGTTCGGCGGTACAAGCGATTCCTCGCCGACATCCGGCTCGAGGACGGGTCCGTCGTCACCGCGCACTGCGCCAATCCCGGCAGCATGAAGGGGTGCCTGGTGGATGACGGGGAGGTGCTGCTTTCCACGAGCGACAACCCGGCCCGGAAGCTCAGGTACACCTGGGAACTGGCCCGGATCGGGCGGGTGTGGGTCGGACTCAACACCCTCCGCACCAACAAGGTCGTCGAAGAGGCGTTTCACAAGGGCAAGATCCCCGAACTCGCGCAGTACGATGTGATCCGGCCGGAGGTGAAGATGGGCGAGAACCGGCGCGTCGACTTCCTGCTCTCGAACGCCGGCGGCCACGCCTACGTCGAAGTGAAAAATGTCACCCTGACCGATGGCAGGAAGACCGCCCTCTTTCCCGACTCGGTGACCAGGCGCGGCTCCGCACACCTGAAGGAACTGGCCGATCGCATCAGGGAAGGCCACCGCGCGGTGATGCTCTACCTCGTGAACCGCCCGGACTGTGACCGCTGCGGTCCGGCGGCGGAGATCGACCCGGAGTACGCCGAGAACCTCCGCAACGCGATGATGACCGGAGTAGAAACCCTCGCCTACCGGGCGCGGGTCGGAAGGCGCGGGATCGTCGTCGCCGACCGGATCCCCTTCACGCTCTCAGTCTGAGACGGAGACCAGGTCCTCGATCATCGGGACCAACCCCGCCACCACCCTCGCCATCCGATTGAAGCCGATCTTGTCGATGTCGTCGGAGGGGCGGTGGTAGTGCCGATACCGAAACGCGTGGTGTCGGTGACCATCACCGCGGGGTAGCCGTGCCTTGAGAACGCCCAGTGTTCCGACCAGCCGACCCCGGGGATGAACCCGGGCAGCGCTGGGTGAGTGAGAAGGCGGGGAACGATGTGAGCAGGAGACCGTACAATGGACGTGGGTGCCCTTCCGGAGGGTCGAGATGCAGGGAATTCGTACCGTCATTGTTCTGTCCGTACTCCTGGCCGGCGTCGTGGGCCTCGGGGTCTGGTTCGGTCTGCGCGATCCGGGGAAGGCCTCCAAATCCGGTACTTCCGGAGGAGTCGCGGGTCCCGCGCCGAAGGAGGTCGTGCCGGACCTCCCCGATGCGCCGGCGCCGAAGGCCGCCCACGGCCGCGGCCGGATCACCGGCCGGATCCTGCTCTTCAAAACCGGGGCGCCGGTCAAGGACGTCGTCGTCCGGCTGACCGGGGGGCCGAAAGGGGACGATGCCGCGGAAGACATATCGGGTCCCGACGGCTACTTCCGCCTGAAGGATATTCAGGCGGGAACGGGTTACGAGGTCGTCGTGGTGCACGGTGAATTCGCGCCGGTCCGCCGTCCCGGCATCGGCGTCGTCAACGGCGAAGTGTCGGACCTCGGCGTGCTGTTTCTCGAGAGGGAGGTGGGTTTCACGGTCCGCGTCGAAGACGGTGCGAAGAACCCGGTGGCGCAGGCAACCGTAGCGGTCTACCCCACCTCGCAGCAGCCGAACCGGTACGGCTACGATCCCGGCTCCTGGATGGACCGCGTGCTCGGCGCCACCCAGATTCCAACGCCGGTGCAGAGCGCGGTCACCGGGGACGACGGGCAGGTGGAGATCACCGGCCTTCCGGCGGGCTACTACTCGGTGTCCGCCGAGGCGGAGGGGTTCGCCCGGGCCGGGGTGAATCGCCTGCTGACTCCGGAAAACGAGAAAGAGCCCGTGGTGGTCCGCGTCGGCCGGGGCTTCCCGCTCGCGGGACGGGTCCTCGATCTCGAGGGCGTCCCGGCGAAAGGCGCGGTGCTCGCTTCGCCAAACGCTTCCGGTGGCGTGGGCGCCAGCTACCTCCGGAAGATCTCGCCGATCGCCGAGGACGGCGGCTATGCGTTCGCCGGACTGGCGCCCGGGCCGGTCTCCCTGATGGTGCTGCCGGAAGAGGGAGTCCCGATGCCCGCGGGCACGGTGCGCATCCCGGACCTCGCCCGCTACGACATCAACCTCGGCGGCGGTGGCTCCATGGAAGGCGAGGTTACCGACCCCGAGGGAGAACCGATCGCCGGCGCCGAGATCCGGGCCATGGTGCGCGCACCCCGCGGCGGGGTCCAGTTCGCCGCCCTCGCCATCACCGATGCGGATGGCAAGTACCGGATCGACGGATTGCCCGCGGGGACCCTCAGCATGTTCGAGGTCCTGGCCGAAGGTTTCGCGAGGTATCCGGCGCCCGGCGAAGTTCGCCAGCAACCCTATCTCTCTCCGGACAGCGTGGTCCGTGTGGATGTGGACATGATCCGCGGCTCGGTGCTTGCCGGGAAGGTCACCGCCGGTGAAGGAAAAGCCGTCGCGAACGCCCGGGTGATCATCATTCCGCGCAGCGCCTGGGGTTGGAGCCGGGAGTCCGTGATCACCGCCCACGACGGCACCTACCGGGTCGAGGCCCTCGCTCCCGGGGAATACGCCCTGCAGGTGCTCGCCGAAGGTCTGTATCAGGAGGACTTTCCCCGCAACCGGTGGCAGGTTCTGCAACCGCAGAGCAAGCTCGACGACAAGTGGAAGGTCCGTATCGAGGAGGGAGTCGAGGAGACGAAAAAGGACCTCGAACTCACCACCGGCGCCATCGTCCGGGGCACGGTGGAAGATACCCTTGGCGAGCCCGTCGCCCGGGCGCGGATCACTCTCTCGGGACAACAGAATCAGGTTCCGGTGTTTTCCGGCGATGACGGCGCCTTCGAACTCACCGGCGTCACCGAGACCGAGCGGGCCTGGGTGTATGCCAACCTGCAGGGGCGCTCGGCGCGTTCGGACCAGCTCTCCGTCGCCGCCGGCGGGGAGGTGAACGGGATCCGGTTGACGCTGAAGGCATCCTGCACCATCTCCGGGAGGGTCGAACTTCAGGACGGCGGCAGTCCCCGCGGTGGCACGGTGCGGGCGGTCCAGGGTGATCCGCGTACCAATACCTGGCTTCTTCGCCAGGGTGGTGCCGGCGTGCCGGTGGCGGAAGACGGGTCGTTCGTGATCGAGGACGCTCCGGCCGGGCAAGTCACCCTGGTGGCGATGGTGCCCGGATATCCGTCGGGGATGTCCGATATCCTGAACCTCATCGAAGGGACCGACATGCCGGGCGTGGCTGTTCTCATGGAGCGGGGACTGTCTGTTTCCGGGCGGGTGATCACCTCCGGCGGGAAAGCGATCGCCGGCGCGGAGATCAGCATCTACGGTCGCGGCAACATGGGGCAACTCCCGGGGATGGGGGGGCCGTTTGGCGGCGGCCAGGTCACCGTGGCCCAGACGGACGGCAACGGGGAGTTCGTCCTGCTCGGCCTGACGCCCGGGAAGTTCACCGTGACCGCGCGCAAGGAAGGCCTGATTCCGATCAGTCGGAGGAACATCGATCCGGCCAACGGGGACACCCTCCAACTCGAGATGTCCGAGGGGGGCACCATCTCCGGAGTCGTCACGAACGCGTCCGGCCAGCCCGTGTCGGGGATGAGCATCTCTCTCGCAAGGCAGGGTGGCAACCGCGGGGCCATGCCGCAGGCGACAAGCGGCTCAGACGGAACCTTCTCCCTGGCCGGCGTCCCCGAAGGTGTCTTTACGGTCACCGCCGCTTCCGGGTGGGGCGGCAAGTTGAACTACACGACCGCATCGAAGGAGGGGGTGCACCCCGGCGATTCCGATGTGAATCTGATCGTGGCCGAGGGGTTTCGGATCACCGGGCAGATCATCGATCCGGAAGGAAAGCCCGCATCCGGGCTCGTCGTGCGGGTCATTTCGTCCGACGGCGGGAACAACCGCACCAACAAGTGGGCCCTGGTGAAATTCGGCGGGAGTTTCGAGGTCTCGGGGTTGCCGAGTGGCATCTACACCGTGGTGGTGGAGGCGCGGGGCGGCGGTCTGGCCAGCACGCAGGTTCCGAATGTCGCGGCGGGCACCGAAGGAATGCAGATCCTTCTCTCGCGGGCGATGGACATCGAGGGGATCGTGGTGGCCCCCGACGGATCGGCTGCCGCCAATGTATGGGTCCGGGCCGAGCCGATGCCGAACAGCCCGGGCACCCGCGGCAGCGGGCGATCTGTCGCCGACGGCAACTACAAGATCGGCAGCCTCGCCCCCGGGAACTATCGTCTGACTTTCACCGCCCCGGGCCGCTTCGTCACCCAGGTGCTCGACAACATCCCCGCGGGGGCGGGCGGCGTGAATGCGCAGATGGAGGAGGGGCTGGTTCTCGCCGGGCAGGCTTCGGGGCCGGACGGGACGCCGGCGTCCGGGGTCACCCTTTCCGCCAATCCGGTCGGCGGAGGTCCCTCGGTGCGGGTCAGCGCCGATCGGGAGGGGAAGTTCAGATTCGGAGGTCTCGAGGGGAAGAAGTACGCGATCACGCTGACCCGCAGCGCCGCCGGCTACATCCTTCAAAAACCCGTGACGGCCGAGGCGGGGAAGGAAGACGTGAAGCTCGAGTTTGAATACGGCCTGCTGATCGCGGGGTCCGTGATCGATGCCCAGGGGCGGGCGATCAGTGGGGCCTGGGTGAGCGCCTCCGGTACGAACACCGGCGCGCGCACCGGCGAGGACGGCACTTTCGTCCTGCGGGGGGTGCCGCCCGGGAGAACCACCCTTCGCCTCTGGGCAAATGGGAAACGGGCCACGGCAGAGGTCATCGCCGGGAACCAGTCCGTCCAGATCCGCGTGGAATAGCCGGGAAATCTGGCGGGATCTGCTAGCCTGCCGCCATGCGATCCCTCATCACCGGAGGCGCCGGCTTCATCGGGTCCCACCTCGCCGAGTTCCTGATCGAACGCGGGGACGAGGTGGTCGTGGTGGACGACCTCTCCACCGGCCGTCTTGCAAACCTCGACCGGATCACCGGGCACCCTGAGTTCTCCTTCACCGAAGGCGACATCCGCGACGAAGACCTCATGGCGAAACTGGCCACGGAGGTGGATCGTATCTTCCACCTGGCCGCCGCGGTGGGGGTGATGCTCATCGTGAAGCGGCCGGTCCACACCATCGAGACGAATATCCAGGGGACGGAGATCGTCCTCCGGTGCGCGGCGAAGCATGGCCTGCCGGTGCTGGTGGCGTCCTCGTCGGAGGTGTGTGGGAAGGGAACCGGAGTGGCCTTCGAGGAGGAGCACGACATGGTGCTCGGTCCCACGTCGCGGTCGCGCTGGTCCTATGCGGCCAGCAAGGCGGTCGACGAGTTCCTGGCGCTCGCCTATCACCGGGAGCAGGGGCAGAGGACGGTCGTGGCTCGCTTCTTCAATACCATCGGCCCGCGCCAGATCGGGCAATACGGCATGGTGGTGCCTCGCTTTGTCTCCCAGGCTCTCAAGGGTGGCCCGATTACGGTCTTCGGGGATGGAACCCAGAGCCGCAGCTTCGCCTGGGTGGGGGATGTGATCCGCGCGATCGTCGGCCTGATCGAGGAACCGGAGGCGAGCGGTCGCGTGTTCAACGTCGGTTGCGACGAGGAGATTACGATCGGCAAACTCGCCGAGAAGGTTCGGGACATGGTGGATCCCGGCCTGGCCATCGTGCACGTACCGTACGACGAAGCCTATGAAGAAGGATTTGAGGATCTCGGCCGCCGGGTTCCGGACCTGACCCGCGTGCGGGAGGCCATCGGTTACGAACCGACACTCGGCCTCGACGAAATCCTGAAACTGATCATCGAGGACATCCGGGGGAGGTTGGACGCCTCGATACGCATCGACCGCCCCTCAGATTGCGGGCAATGGTGAGAAAGGCGGGCTCATGACGAGCATCTATGTGAACGAGCAGGACCAGGATTGGCGGGAGACCCCCTACATCGGCGTCACCTTCAAGAAGCTCCATTTCGACCGGGAGACCGGCCGCTCCGCGGTGCTGGTCAAGTTCGGGCCGAACACGCGCTACGGCGCCCACCGGCATCCCGAGGGCGAGGAGTACTATGTTCTCGAAGGTTCCCTTGAGGACGGCGGCAACACCTGGGGCCCCGGCAGTTACGTCTGTCATCCCCCCGGCTCCGCCCACCGCCCGACCTCGAAGGAGGGCTGCGTCGTCTTTATCACCCTCCCGAAGCCGGTGGAGGTCCTGCGGGAAGACGAGTGCCGGAACCTGACCGGCAAGGAGGAGTAGGGCCGCCCTGGGCATCGCCAGCATCATGGCCACTGCGCCGGCTCCGAAGACCCGGTGGCTCGCGAACGGAATTCGCTCGTCGTCTCCGGCCCGCTCTCAGTCACCCAGTGCGTCCTCGATCGGTCCGGTCTGCTTTTTCCAGCTATACTCCCGCCCGGCTTCGTGGGTGTTCGCGCTCCAGAGTTCGATCCGGTCCGAGCCGAGGAGATTCGCGATTCCTGCGGCAATCTCGCCGATCGCGGGGCCGACGGCGATGCCCACGTCGTACCGCTCGAGGACCCGCCGCGCCTCGGCCCGATCGGAGACCAGCACCGGCAGGCCGGCGTGCAGGTATTCAAAGAGCTTGTTGGGGGCGCCGAGTCGTGTCGAGAGATTCAGGTCCTCGAGAAGCGTCACGCCGAAGTCCGCGGAGGCGGTCACGCCGGGGAGGTCGTCGTAGGGGACCTTGTCGCGGAAACGGACCCTCTTCCGGAGGTTCTGCCTCGAAACGAGGGTCCGCAATTCCTCGTGCAGCGGGCCGCTTCCCAGGAGGACCAGTTTCGCCCTCGGGTCGGCCCGGCGCATCGCCTCGATCAGCGCCGGCAGGCCCCTGCCGAGGTTCTGGATGCCCTGGTAGAGGAAGATCCGGTCGTCGGTGTCCCAGCCGTATTCCTCACGGAAGTTGACCGTCGATTCCGGTGGTGCGTTCGCGCCCTCCGGGCAGTTCATCATCACCGCCGGCTCGGGGATCCCGTACTCCGCCGCGAAGTGCTCCGCCAGCGACCGGCTGACCGTGACGAAGCGGTCCACCCCCCGGGCCAGCCGCCGCTCCGCCCGGCGGCCGGCGATGCGCATGATCCGGTGCAGAAGGTGGAATATCACCCCTCGAAGTCCGCCCGCATCGAGCGGTACGCACTGGTTCAGGGTCTCGAGGAAGATCTCGTGGGCGTCGTAGACGAGGGTTCCCCCGCATGCGGCTCGCAACCGATGGCCCGGCAGGAGCGCGGGGAGGTCGTTCGCCCAGACGACGTCGTAGCGTCGGCCGGTGGCGATGGCGGCGTTGGCGAGCACCAGCCAGTCCCGGTAGAACAGCGTGTTGCGCTCGAGCTTCGCGAGAAAGCCCTCCCGGCGGCGGACCGGATGACGCTCGACGCCGTCGTCGAAGAGCCCGGCCCCTTCGCCCGGATCACCCTCGAAGAACAGATCCACCGCCGCGCCGAGTCCCCGCATGGTGCGGATGGTGCGGATCACCCGGCCATCGTTGGCGATGGGGCCGGGGAGGAGGACGGCGGCCCGTTTCATGAGGCCCCTCCCGCCACTTCGCGGAGGAGGTCCGCGAACGGCTTCGCCCATGCCCGGAACGAGTAATGCTTCCCGACCACCGCGCGCGCCGCGCGGCCAAGGCGCATCCGCAGCCCGGCGTCGCGGGCGACGCGGATCAGGGCCTCCGTCCACTCCTCCCCGGTGTGCGCGAGAACAATGGATTCCCCGTCCCCGAAGTGCGCATCGTTCACCCCGGAGGGACTCGCCACGATCGGCAGACCGGCGGCGCCGTACTGAATCAGTTTGAGCGGGCTCTTGCCTCGGTCGATCACCGTGTCGCCGAGGGGAAGCAGGCCGACGTCCATGCAGGCCAGGTCACTCTGCTCCGTCTCGGCCGAGAAGGGATGCGTCAGGCTCATCACCTCGACCCCCTCGATCTCGATCGGCTTGGAGGAGACCACGCGCAGGGTGAAGGGGACCTCCTTCGACGCGGCACGAAGGGCGGGGGCGATGGCGGTGAGCTTACCCAGGTTGTAGGCACTGCCCATCCAACCGAGCACGACCGGACCGGCGTCGCGGGGTGCTCTCTCCGGGAAGCGCTCCGGATCGATCACCATCGGCAGGATTCGCACCTTCTCGTGGTGCTCCCTCGCGAAGTCGGCAAGGAACTCGTTCGAGACCGTCACCACCCGGGCGGTCCTCGCGATCGACTCCACCAGGTCCGGCGGATTGAGCCAGCGGCCGAGCCGGCCTCGCGCTCCGTCGTGACCCTGCTGCCGGTAGACCCAGATCGAATCGTAGAAATCGTAGATCAGTCGGGGGTTCAGCGTTGCGAGGATCCGCTCGAAGGTCGGTCGCTGCCAGGGGCCGTAGGGGAAGAGCCCACGGTGGAGAAAGACGATGTCGAAGCCCGCGACCCGTTCCAACTGGCTCTTCCGGTCCCTCGGCGACACGGTGATCGACCGAGGCAAGAGCCCGCTCAAAC
>JAJSAM010000050.1 GCA_024274785.1 Planctomycetota bacterium
ATGATGCTCGGCGTGATGGCCCTGATCGTGATTCTGGCGGTCATGGATGGGTTTCAGGCCCAGCTGCGCTCTACGCTCCGTGGCACGCTTTCCGATCTGATCATCACCGTCAACTACGACAGCGACTTCGAGTCGTGGGAAGAGCTTCTGCTCAATACGGAAGGGGTCGAGGCGGTCTCGCCGCACCTGCAGAGTTTCTGCCTGGTGGCCGAGATTGCGAAGGATGCCGGCAGTTCCGGTCGCGCCCGGCCCGCGCAGATGGACGGGGGGCTGGTGATCGGCATCGATCCCCGGCGCGAGGCCGCGGTGTCGTCGTTCCGGGAGTACCTGGTCTATCGGGAGCGGGGTGCGCTCGCCGCGCCGAAGGACGAGTGGCAGTCCTCCACACCGGACCCGGAGCGCCCCTTCGCGGTGATGAATCCCCGCTGGGATGACCGGGCCGGCGTGATCCTCGGTGTGCAACTGGCGCGGAAGCTGAATGTCTGGCCCCCGAGGATGAAGCCGGGAACCGAAGAGGATCCGGTCTATCTCTACGATCGCGTTTACCTGACGACGATGGTGCGGGACGAGGAGGGGGGAGGGTTCCGGGCGGAAGAGCGTGATTTCTGCGTGACGGGCATCTACGAATCCGGCAACCAGGACATCGACGCGCACATCGCCTACATGGACCGCGCCGCCGCCCGGGAGTTCTTCAAGATCAAGCGGGACCCCCAGGAGATCCGGGTCCAGCTCAGCGACTATGGCCGGATGCGCGACAAGGTGATCCGGAACCTCTACGACCGCCGCCACGACATCTACGCCCAGACCGCTACCCGGCGCGTGAACTGGCCCGAGCACCTTCTGCAATTCCAGGTACGGAGCTGGGAGGATGTCCGCCGGAACTTCCTGAACGCCATCAACAACGAGAAGGGGCTGATCGCGATCATCGCCGGGATGGCGTTCGTGGTGACCGGGTTCATGATCTTCTCGATCCTCTCGATGATTGTGACGATGAAAACTCGCGACATCGGGATCCTGAAGGCGATCGGAGGCACCACGCAAGGCGTTCTGCAGATCTTCATCGTGAACGGTCTCCTGGTGGGGGTGATCGGATCCTCGTTCGGGCTCGTGTCGGGGCTGATCTTCGTCCGGCACATCAACACGGTGAAGGACTTTCTGAACCGCGTCTTCGGCTGGGAACCGTTCCCCCAGAACATCTACCTGTTCTCGGAGATTCCCACGCGGGTGGTGCCGGAGGAGGTGGCCATCGTGACGATCATGGCCCTGCTGGTGGCTTTGGTGGGGGCCATCCTGCCGGCCCTCCGCGCGTCGCGGATGGACCCGGTGGAGTCGCTTCGCTATGAGTGAAACACTGCTTGTCGCCCGGGGGATCAGGAAGAACTACCGCATGGGGTCGAGCGTGATCGAGGTGCTGAAGGGCCTTGATCTCGAAATCGGGGAAGGGGAGGTCGTCGCGGTCGTCGGCGCCTCGGGCATCGGCAAGTCCACGCTGCTGCACATCCTCGGCCTGTTGGACCGCCCCGATCAGGGCACCGTGCACTGTCGCGGCATCGACCTGTTCTCCCTGTCGCAGCGCGAGCGCGCGAGGTGGCGCAATCGCACCTTCGGCTTCATCTTCCAGTTCTACCACCTGGTTCCGGAACTCACCGCTCTCGAGAACGTGATCCTCCCGGTGATGATCGGCAATGGGACCATGGCCTGGTCCGGGAAGAAGAAGGCGGCGGGAGAGCGGGCGCGGGAGATCCTCGTCGATCTGGGCCTGGAGGGCCGGCTGAAGCATCGACCTCCCCAACTCTCCGGTGGAGAGCGGCAGCGGGTGGCCATCGCGCGGGCCCTCGTGAACGACCCCGATCTGCTCCTTTGCGACGAGCCCACCGGTAACCTGGACCCGGAGACGAGCACCGGGGTAAGCGAAGCGCTGTGGCGCATGAACGAGGACCGGGAACAGGCCATGCTGCTCGTCACGCACGATGAGCGCCTGGCCGCGCGGGCGGATCGCATCCTGCGGATGGTCGAGGGGCGCCTGGAAGAGAGGGGCGCATCCATTGACCCGGACCCGGCCGGGTGATAGGGTTTTCACTATGTGGCGCATCGCTTTGATCGTTCTGCTGGCGGGCTTTGCGGCCTGCTCTTCCCCGGCCGCCAATATGGAGGAGAGTGATCCCTTCACCGAGGCTCGGCCCGTGGATGGCGGTCTCTATGCCGATCTGCCGGACGCCCCCGCTCCGGTCTCGGGAGCTGTGCTGCGAGCGCTCAACGACGAGTGGGAGCACTCTCTCGCGGGCTGGTCGTTCACGACCCGCGCCATCGGCCGCTGGACCCAGCGGGACTGGGATCGCCTTTTCGGAGACTCAGAATAGGCGGTAGTCGTCGCGCTCCGAGACGGGAGGACCGAGGATCTCCGCGAGGAGCACGGCCTTTCTGAGGTTCTTGCGACCGAGGGCCGTCGGGCCGCCGCTGCGCCGGGACCGCATCCTGCCCACCTTCTCCGGCCCGGTGCTCTGTTGGATGGAGGATCCGATCCTCGGGTTCCTTCGCTTCACCTCCGGGGGAACCGGCTTCCGGGGGAGACGGGGAGGCTCCGAGGGCCCACGGCGGGTGGGGGCCTGTTTCTCGAGCATGGGGGGAGGCGCGCGCCGCACCGGTGGAGCGGGGGCGCCCTCCCGCCCGTCTTCCTCACCGATGCCGCGGCCCCCGAATCGCCCGGGGGGCCCGCCCTTCAGATAGCGGTTGATCTGCTCCTGGACCGCCTGGGCGAGGTTGATCTTCTTCCCGTCCGGGCCGGCGGCGGTCTTCTCCATCACCTTCCGGATCAGGGTCACGATCCCGATGATGGCCATGATCAACACGTAGGCGATGTAGGAGAAATCACCACCGGCCAACAGCAGGCTGAGAGAGTTTTCCATCTCAGGACCCCGGGGCGATGGGCGTGCTGCGTTCGTCACCGCCGACCGAGTTGCGCATGTTGGTGTCGGCCTGGATGTTCTTCAGCCGGTAGTAGTCCATGATCCCGAGGTTGCCGGACCGGAATGATTCCGCGATGGCGAGAGGGATTTCGGCTTCCGCCAGGACGACCTTCGCGCGGTTTTCCTGGACCGCGGCGTTCATCTCCTGTTCGGCGGCCACGGCCATGGCGCGTCGCTCCTCGGCCTTGGCCTGGGCCACACGCTTGTCGGCCTCGGCCTGCTCCGCCTGCAGGCGGGCGCCGATGTTCTCGCCGACGTCCACGTCCGCGATGTCGATGGAGACGATCTCGAAGGAGGTGCCGGAGTCGAGCCCGCGGCCGAGCACGGCCTTGGAGATGACGTCGGGATTTTCGAGCACCGCCTTGAATGTCGCGGCGGAACCGATGGCGGAGACGATGCCTTCACCGACCCGGGCGATGATGGTGTCTTCGGTGGCTCCACCGATCAGGCGGGCCAGGTGGGTCTTCACCGTGACCCGCGCCTTGGCGCGGAGCTGGATGCCGTCCCTGGCCACCGCGTCCAGGGTTTCGCGCCCCTTGCGCGGATCGGGGGCATCGATGACCTTGGGATTGACGCAGGTCCGGACCGCTTCGAGGACGTCGCGGCCCGCGAGGTCGATGCCGGTAGCAACGCGGAACTTGAGGCCGAGGTCGGCCCGGTCCGCGGCGACGAGCGCCTGGACGACTCTGGTGGGATTGCCGCCGGCCAGGTAGTGGGCTTCGAGTGCCCGCGCGTCCGCATCCACGTCGGCCTGCACCGCCATGATCTTGGCGCGGACGATGACTCCGGGTTGTACCTTCCGCAGGCGCATCATGATGATCTGGACCAGTGAGATCTTCGCTCCCGCCAGGTACGCCTGGATATACAAGCCGAAGTAGGTGATGACGAAGAATCCCACGATGAGCAGCAGGATGATGAGGACGACCACGCCGACGATGCCGGCCGTGCCGGCCTTTGCCAGTACGGAGAGGCCGAGAATACTCTGAATCGACATCAGGAAAGCTCCCGATCAGTTTCCGGGGGCGGAGCATCTCTGACCGCCCGAACCACGATTCGATTACCAAGTACTTCAATCACCCGGACATCGACTCCGGGATCGATCATTTCACCGCGGGTCACGACATCCACGCGGTGACCGTCCAGGCGGGCGATGCCGCTCGGGCGGAGCGTTGAGATCGTCACGCCGGTCTTTCCCGCGTGTGCGCTCGTGTGTTCACTGGGCGCGGTCGGTTCCTCGCGTTTGGGCCGAAACAGGATCATGTGTTTGCCGAGGGCGGTCTTCGGGAAGATCCTGAAGGCCGCGACCAGCGAGATCGGGATCCCCACGGCAGAGACGCCGATGAGCGACCAGCCGAAAGCGGAGTTCACTTCGAAGGCGAAGTAGAAGGCCCCGCAGAAGGCCCCGACCGCCATGAGCGTGAGCGCGCCGAGTGAGGGGATGAAGACCTCGAGCAGCAGCAGGAAGAAGGCGACGATCAGTAGGGTGAGTGCGTAGGCGACCTCCATCTCAGGCCTCCTCGACCACGATTCGGTTGCCCTCGGCGCGGAGGACCCTGACCGCGGCGCCTCGCTCGACGAAGGACCCCTCGGTAACGGCATCGACGGGTTCATCGCCCACCTCGATGCGGCCCGCCGGGCGCAGGTCGGTGACCGCGACGCCGCGCCGGCCGACGAACTCGGCGAGGATCCCGGTGATCGCGCTTCCGCTGCCGGTGAGCCCCTGGCTGCCCGCGGGCCCGGCTGGCGAGAGGATCACGCGACGCCCCAGTTCGGTCTTCGGCAGGTACCGGGCGACGAACACGATCGCGATGATGGAGAGCACCCCCGCCACAGAGAATTCCATGAGCCAGTTGAGGGGGATGTCCGCACCCCACATCCGTCCCGGGGTGGGGAAGGGATACTTCTCCGACGCCATGTACAGGCTGACGAGCAACAGGGCGAAACCGCCGAGCCCGGCCACACCGAAGCCCGGGATGACGAAAATCTCGAGGAGGATCAGGAGGACGCCGAGCATGAAGAGCACGATCTCGAGCCCGGTGCTGATCCCCGCAATGGCCGACGCCGAGAAGAAGAGTGCGAAGCAGATCAGGGCAATGGAGCCGGGGATGCCGAAGCCCGGTACCTTGAGTTCCATGTAGAGGGCGGTGATGCCCCCGAAAAAGAGGAGGATCTTGATGGTCAGCAGGAACCGGGAGGTCTCCTCGGCCCAGCTTTCCCCGAGCCGGGTGACCTCGCCCTCGTCGATGCCGAGCCGTTCGAAGGCATCCTCGCGACTCTTCACCGGTTCATCGCAGAAGCCGTACTCGTAGGCCTCCGCGGCGTGAATGGTGAAGAGCTTGCCGGCGGGGACGACGGTCTTCCGGGCCAGCGACTTTCCGTGCTCCGCCTCGCGCTTCTCGATCTCCTCCGGAGAGAGAAACAGGATGGTGCCGTCCGCGAAGGTCACCCGCTCCACGGCCATCTCCTGTGTGATCATGGCCTCGGCGAGTGCGACGGGGTAGCCGTTGCGGCTCGCGTACTTGCGGAACAGGGCCCGCAGCGGCGACTGGATCTTCTCCCCGAGCACCTGGTAGCCCTCGGGGCCGATGGCGATGGGCTGACAATCGCCGATGATGCCACCTTCGCCCATGATGATGACGTTGCCGGCGAGCGAGACCAGGGCGGCGCCGGAGTAGGCACCGCGGAAAATGAGCATGGCGGTCTTGACCTTGCAGTCGAAAATCAGGTCGCCGATGTCCATCGAAGAGGAGACCAGTCCGCCGGGGGAATCCACCTCGAAGAGGATGAGGTCCGCGCCGGCATCGATCGCCTCCGTGACCCGTCGCTCCACGGAAGCCGCGAGAGTGGTGTCGATCTCGCGGTCGATGGGGATCAGGAAGACCTTCTCGAAAGGGCCCTCGAGAGTGGGGCTTCCTGCGCCGGGACGTAGCGCTTCCGGCAGGGCCGGCCGGAGTTCCTCGGCCTCCGCGGGGCGGATTGCGAGGGCTGTAAAGACCTCGGCGCGGGCCACGCACACCTTCTGGATCAACCCCAGTTCAAGCGCGTCCTCGGCCGATAGCCCCTGAGGATCCAGCAGGCGCCGGAATGTGGAAAGCGGAATGCCCCGCTCTCCGGCGATGGCGGAGATTCGCTGCCTAACCAGCCCCGAAGGAGACACCGGGCCGAGGCGGGCCGCCGGAAGCATGAAGGACTGATCCGCCCGCAGCACGATGGCGACGGCGCCGCCCGGAGCGGGTCGCGACACGAGCACGGCGATCGAGAGTGCCTCCGGCGCGGCGGCGACCGCTTTCGCCAACGTCAGCCCGGCCTGGTCGTCCACGGAATCGAGGGCGAGGTCGAGCAGGAGCAGGCGATAGTTCGCGGCGGCGAGTCGCTCGATCTCGCCCGCGGTGCGATCAGCCTGCGTCCGGCTCAAGTGGCCTTGCAGGGGGATGACCGCACTCTCGCCGGCCAGGGCCGGCCGCAGGCAGGTCGCGATCAACATCAGGGGTAGAAGCAGTTTCATGGTTCTCATGGTCATCCGCTGGCTTGCTAGTCCGCGGGAATTGTAGCAGGGACCGCCGAGAACGCGAGGGAGGGGAATGCCGGAGCCCGCGGCAGCGACCCCACGTTGAGGCGCGAACAGGCAAGAATGACCACGGGCTCCACGGTCTTGGTCGGGCTCGTATGCGATCCATTACGCGTCGATCCGGACCGAACTGGCATCTTCGAGCCACGATGGTCCAGATGGCGTTTGGCCCTGGTCGGCAAACGCTCCGGCGCTACGGCGGCGGAAACGCACCCTGAAAGCCGTCGATAACCCTCACTCGGGGGAGGACCTGTCCACGGCTCGGGCTTCCTCGATCATCTCCGGGAAGGGACAGTTGTCGAGTTGCTGCTGCCGTCTCAGGTTTTCCCATGGTTCCGGAAGCGCGGGATCCAGTGTGACGGCTCGTTCCCAATGCGAGATGGCTTCGCGGCGGCGCCCGGTGTGAAAGAGGAGATTGCCGAGGGTGTTCCAGCCCGAACCGGAGGATGGATCGAGACGCAGCCCGGTACGCAGTTCCGCTTCGGCCTCTTCCACGTCGTTCAGGCAAAGCAGTGCGGCACCCAGATTCAGGTGTGCGGCTCCGAGCTCCGGCTCGCGCTCGATGGCGAATGCAAAGCTCGAGCGGGCCTCCTCCGCTCGATCGAGCTTCAGGTAAACGCAACCGATCGCGTTGAACAGGGCCGGGCCTCCCCCGGTCGTGGAGAGCGCCAGCTCGAGCATCTGCAGGGCCTCGCGGAATTCCCCGCGACGGAAGCGGCTTTCGGCCTCTTTCGCGGCGAGGTTCGCGTCGGCGAGACGCTTCTCCTGATCCAGGCGGCGGAGCACGTCCGCCATCCCCCGAAGGAGATCGTCCTGTTGGGTCTGGGCCAATTGCCTGCTGGTCAGGATCTGGCGGATCCCCTCGTTCGCCTTTTCGGAGCCGGCGAGCAGTCCCTGCCGGGTTTCCTCGAGCATGGTGCGGATGGCGGTGAGGTGTTCGTTCCAGGTGAGAAGGCTCTCTTCCGCCTTGACGGTGCTCAGGGCGAGTGCGCTGCTGGCGTGGTCGAGGGCCTCGACGGACTTGGTCCCGACGAGCGAGACCTGGTCGATGATGTCCGGCATTCCGAGGAAGGAGCAGATTTCGTGGCCGGGGCGATAGAGGGCGCAGTCAAATCCGAGACACTGCACCAGGCTCGCCTCGGTACGGAGACCCTTCTCATTCACGCGGGCTGGTGTGCTGAGGATGGGACAGATATCCTGGCCGCGTCCCGGGCCGATATCAGCGGGGTTGGGGCTCATGATCGGACCGCCTGCTCGAGGTGGAAGGTCACTTGAAGCGGCACGGTCGAGGCCTGGTGGCGGGCGGCGTAGTGGCGATCGAGCAGCGTTCGCACCGCCCGGTGGGCGGGGTATCTCCGGGCGATGCGTTCGAGGCACTGCAGGCCCACGGGCTCGTCACCGGACCTGAGGGCCGATGCCCCGAGGGAGTACAGGTACTCGCGCTCGAAGGCGGTGAGGGGGCCGCCAACCGGGATGCGCCCGAGATGAGGGAACAGTTCGTCCCTGAGTTGCGCATGGCGATCGAGGATCAGCAACGCGTTTCCGCGAACGGCCAGGAGGCCGATGGGGGGGAGCGCCTCGTCTCCGGTAACCGGGGGAAGAGATCCGAGGGCTTCTTGCGGTGTCCCTCGCCAGAGCGCAATGACGCCCCGCTCGAGTTCCCTGCCGTTGTCCCGCTCGGGCAGTTGACTTTCGCGATGGCGGTCGAAGTCCCTGCGGATGCGGAGCGGAATCTCCTCGTTGCCGGGGTCGATCACGGTGCAGGTTCGCCAGTTCTCGAGCGCCGGCAGAAACTCCCCGAGTTCCTCCAGGACATCCGCCAATCGATAGTGGGCCATGAAGCGGTCGGACTTCCGGCGGGCCCGGGGCACGATATTGTTCTCGATCTGTTCGCGCGCGTCGCGGGGCCGGCAAAGGGCGCGCAGGGTTTCTTCGCGCAGGACGTGGGCCGGCAGCGACTCCGCTCGATTCGCGATAACCCGGTCGGTTGCGGCGAGGACTTCGGCGGCGGAGTGCGGATCGGTTTCGAGCAGTTCCCTCAGGCAGGCGACGGCGCGAAGGGCGGTCTTCGCGGCGCCGGTCGCGAGGAGCACCGCGGCCCGGGCCCGCACACTGAGGAATGGGGCCGGGGTGGGCCGGGATGAACAAAGCCGCTCCGCAATGACCATGACTTCGGGCGCCGTCTCCGGTTCGCGGTCGAGCATCGTCGCCAGGCAGGCCGCCACCTCCTCCCGCTGGTCGATCGGTTCGTGAATCCTCACCGCCAGGGCGTGAGCAAACCGGGCATCCTCCGGGAAAGCCAGACTCAGGCGCTCGAGTTGCCGGAGCACCGGCTGATGATTTCCCGACGAGAGCGGCGCCACGGCATGCAGCAGTGCCCGCTCGGGATCATCCGCCTCCGCTGCCAGGTCCGATGCGAGCAGATGCACGTTGGGATCCTTTGGCGCACTTTCGGCCGCGGCCTCGGCCAGGCCCAGGCCGCGCCGTATCGACTCGATCGGCTGCTCGGCCTTCTCGTCGAGCCCCAGCTCCACGACGCGTCGGATGTGGGGAATGGAGCCAGTGGCCCGATTTGCACGAATACGCGCTCTGGCCTGCAGTTCGACGATCGGGACGCTGTCCCCGAAGCTCTCGCGCCAGCGGGTGCACATCTCGTCCTGGACCATCGGCTGATCCTGTTCGAACGAAACGAGGAGAGGGAACACCCGGTGGGCCAGCTCCGGCTCGGCCGCTCGACAGGAAGCCGTGAATGCCAGGTGCAGGAACTCGCGGGAACCCGAGAAGGCGCTCTTTTCCGTCAACTTTCCGAGGAGGGCGGCGGCATCACCGATTCGATCCGCGAGTTCGTCACGCGCCAGGGTCTCCTTTCCCGCAGCGAGAACCCGCTCGAGGTCCCCGGCCCGGACCGCCAGGCGGAGGTCGTCGAGGATGAGATGATGCGCGCCCGGATTCGCGCGGATCAGGCTGTCCAGGCGGGTGAAAATCTCGCTGAACTGATCGGCTCCGAGGTCAGCCAGACGATGGTAGAGATCGATCTCGTCCTCGATGCGCCCCGTCTTCCGGGCGAGGTGCGCTCGCAGCCACAGGGCGGCCGGGCATGGTTTTGCGGTCTTGCCGATTTCGACCAGGGCATGATCGATCGCGCCGAGGTCCGCCCGGTCGACTTCCGCCCACCGGCCGAGGTGGGCGATCAGCTCGGGCCAGCGGTGGAGGTCCGTTAGCCAGATCGACTTCAGGTCCCAGGCATCGAGTTGTGCGGGGGTGACCCTAGTCAGTGCGTCGAGGGCGGCCCATGCGTCATCGGTGTGCTCGGTGGCCATGCGCAGGTACATGAGGGCGGGTTCGAACTCGCGTCCCTCCGTCAGGTATTGCACGAGGGCGAACCTGGCTTCGTGCCGGTCCGGGTCCTTTTCGAGGACGGCGTCGATACCCGCCTGGGCAGCCACCGGATCCACGGGGAGAACCTCGACGAAGAGGGCGGCCGCTTCTTCGATCAGCCCGAGTTCGACGGAAATGTTCCCGAGCAGGATCGACCCTTCGGGGCCGAGTGTGGAGATACGGTGGCGCTCCGCGAGCAAGGATTGTGCTTCCCTGATATCGGCCGGTATCCGCTTCTCGAGGGTATCGCGGCCGAGGGTCAGCAGTTCTGCCGTGGGGCGATCAATCTCGATGGCGGTCGCGAGGAGCCTTCGCAGTACGAGGTCGTCCATGCCCTCCTCGGGGCGGATCGTCCGGAGCCAGCGATACTCCTGCTTCGGGTGTCCCGCATCGCCCATATTCATCGCCACCGCGGTGGCATCCTGAAAGCGCTGCGCTTCGATCAGAAGCCGGCAGCGGAGGACCAGGATGGGCAGGTCCCGCCGACCGACGAGATGCTCCTGATCGAAGACCGTGGCAAGTTCGGAACTCGAGTGCGGAGCCTTGGCGAGAGCATCGGCGAGGAAATCGATCGCGACCTCCGTGCGCCCGGTCCGGAATAGCAGGGAGGCGAACCGCACGGCCCGGGCCGGCTGATCGAGGAACCGTTCGCGCCAGTGAAGGGCGTGCTCGATTCCGGCGTCGAGGTGCTCGCGGGAGAGTTCTGCGAGCCTCTCCAGCGCAGCGGCGGCATCGTCCATACGCTCCTGGATCAACAGGGAGCGAACGGTCAGGACTCCGGCCAGGGGACGAGCCTCCCCTTCGAAGGTCCAGGATCCCAGCAGGTTCTGGACCCGGTCGGCATGATCGGTACTGCGTTCGAGCAGCGACTCGAAACTCCTGATCGCGCCCACTCCGTCGCCGGCGCGATGCCGGGCGCGCCCCAGCACGAGGAGGTATGGCGTGTGGCCGGGATAGCGCGCCGACATCGTGGTCAGTGGCTTGAGCAGTGCCGCGGGATCGTCTGCGGATCGGAGCAGCCGCCGAAGTTCGACGGTGGCCTCGGCATGTTTCCCGAGAGCGGCGAGGCTTTCGGCCTTGAGCAGTACGAAATCGGCGGCGCGTGCCGCATTGCCCGCGGCAAGGCTCCACTCGCGCAGAAGCTCGTGAACCTTTTCGGGACTCTCCGGGAGGAGCTCGCGGAGGGCGCCGGCGAACGCCTCGCGGCGGTCCATGCGCCCCAGGATCCAGGCATGCAGGAGCCGCGGTGCGGACTGTTCGGGAAATCGTGCGATCAGGTCGTTTGCGCGATCGAGAAACGACTCCAGCGCTCCCTCTGTGGCATCCGTCTCGGCCATGGCGCGCAGTTGGACCAGAGCTTCGTCCAGGCGAAGCTCATCGCGATAGAGGTCGAACAGGAAGGAGCGGGTTCGGATGCTTCGGGGCGCACGTTTCAGCGCAAGAAGTGCGGCCGACTCTTTCTCTTCGGTGTCGAGGAGCGTCTCACTGCTCTCCCGTTGAAGGAACCCCACGAGCGCGACGGGATCGGTCGCAATGATCCTGGAAATCGTCGCATCTGCATTCGGTCGATTTCCGGTGAGTAGAAATGCGACGGCGCGCATCCAGAGCAACTCTACATCGGTCGGCATGGGCATCCGGGTGAGAACTTCCGCGGCGTGGGATCCCACCGGTGGGGGTCTGGCGGAGAGTCGGGCGAGCGCGGGATACGCCGCCTGCTCCTTCTTGAGTGAGAGTGCGAGGTGCACCAGGCCCAGGTCCGCCAGCGGAGAGTCAGGCGTTTCCTTCCGCAGCGATTGAAAGGATGTTCGAAGCGCTTTGCGTGAGTTCGGGGGGAGTTGCGGAAAGGAGCGGGCGGTGTCCAGGGCGAGGTCGAACAATTCGCAGGCGGCGCACTGCATCCAGACGCGGTAGAGGTGCCGGTAATTCGATTCGACGGTGGGGAGGTGGCGAAGGGCCTTCAACAATCGCACGCGTTCTGCGGCCAGCGGACGTTCAGCGAGCGCTCCTTCGGCGAAGTTGAGTGCATCTTCGTGCTGGTCGGCTTCCATCAGCAATGTCAACCGGGCCATAAGAAGATCGAGAGGAGCGTCGGGCAGGCCGGCGTTGCCGATCATGCGGTTCAGCGGTATGAGGGCTTTCTCGATATCGCCGGTCCTGGCGAAAATATGCCTGGCCTTACGGCAGCACTTCTCGACTTTCCCCTGACTGATCATTGAACGTGCCTCGAGTCTCAGCGGTTCGGATTGGCGGGAATCGGCGCGGGCCCACTCCGTGCCCCGGCCTGGCCCGCCTGAATCCTACCGGTGTGGCCATAGGAGGGCAATCAGACAGTCCGGACTGTATTCCTCCGGCTCGGGGCCGACACGTTTGCGCAAAACCTGCCTTGCCTGTTGACGGGTTCTCGCGATTGATCCAGAATCAGGGGGCGAAGCCTGTAGGGCAGGTCTTCTCAGGATGGCGCGCGGGGAAATGCGTTACTGCTGCACATCGGCGTTCACTGGTGGTGCGATCGAGCGCTCTGGCCCTTTCAGCTGATCCTGTTCCCGAGTGCAGGAGTGTCCGTTGTTATCGGATGAGAGATTGAATCTCTGTGGTTGTGGTTACCGCGTCGGCGCCCTGGTGAAGTTCTGCCCGCACTGCGGCAACCGGTTGAGAGATGATCTCTGCGATGCCATCCTCGCCGGCGGCGCGATCCGCATTGTCCACTTGATCGGTGAAGGTGGCTTCGCGACAGTGTATCTGGCGACCCATGAACGGCACGGCACGATTGCGGTGAAGGTGTTGAAGGAGGAATTCGCCGGCGATCGGATGGTGCTTGAGCGCTGGCGAACCGAAGTGGAAGCGAACCTCCGCTTCGTGCATGACAACAAGCCGGCGACCTGGGACAGCGGTGAAGAGGTAGTGGAGGGGGCGAACGGGAAGAGGACGATCCAGTGGCTGGCGATGGAGTATGTGAAGGGCTATTCGCTGGAGAGCTACCTCGCGCATCTGGATCGACACCACCGGGTGCTCAAGCTCGATCAACTCGTTGACCTGATGGATCAGGTGCTCGATGTCGTGGTCGCCGCGCACGATCACGGTGTGGTCCACCGCGACCTCCATCCGGACAACATCAATATCACGGTCGGGCCGGCGGGAGTGGTGCGTGCGCGCGTCCTCGACTTCGGGATTTCCCGTCTGGTGGACCAGCCCGCCGCGGGAAACGGGGAGCGCGTGGGGCGCTCGCGCTGGATGTCGCCACAGCAGTCCGCGGGTGAGCCCGTCGACCACCGCACCGACATCTACAACCTGGGGCTGCTGCTTTACCGGATGCTCACCGGGCGCCATCCGTACGTGGACCGTCGGACCGGGGACTTCATGTCGCCCGAGCAGGCGCCGGAACCACTCCCCCCTTCGAAGGTCCCGGGGTTGCCGGTTCCGGTGCCGAGACGGTTCGATCGCATCACGAAGAAAGCCCTGCAGATCAACCCGCGGAAACGGCAGCGTGACGCGCGGACCTTTCGGCGGCAGTTGGCGGCGACGATCCGGCCCGTTCGCTCCGGGCATCGGGTGTTGTGGTTCTGGGTGGTCGTTCTGCTCGCGGCGGGGGCGGCAGCGGTGGTCTGGAAGCTGCCGGTCTTGCAAGCGATCTGGATGGAAAGGGGAGGTGGATGATCGGTGGAAGGGTGGAGTGCGAACACTGTCATGAATTGGTGTTCGTGAGTGACTACCACAGCAATTGCAGCCATTGCGGAAAGCGCCTTCATGTGTCCGGCGGGTCGAAGACGCGATGCGCGAGACTGGATGACGAGGACACCGCGCCCCCCACCGCGGTCATCCGCGAGGCGCCGCCGGAAGGCGGTTTTTCGACCGTGGCCATCCCCGGGCGCGGGGCCGGACATGGCGAGGATATGCCAGCCACCGGTCGCATCGCCGAGGGGCGTGGAAGCGGGCCGCCGGCGATACCGGAGTGCATCACCATCGATGCGGAAATCGGGGGGCCGGAGGCCGGCCATCGGGCCGCGTTGGTCTTCGAGCGGGGTGAACACGGGCGCGAACGCCACACTCTGGCCGGTGCGATGTCGGTTCTGGGGCGGGATGAGGGGTATCCGCGCGAACTCCGATTTCCCCTCGACGACCTGTTGTCCGCGGCCCATGCGGTCTTCACCTATTCCGGCGAGCGGGTCACCGTGCGCGACAACGGCAGTCTGAACGGTGTCTATCTGAAGGTGGAGGGGCGGACCGCGCTCCGGGGTGGGGAGCAGATTCTCATGGGCTCGCTTCTGTTCCGTTTCGAAGAAGTGCGCGGCGCGGGAAGGCGCGGTGATCGGGGAGAGACGACGGGCACACGGGGCATGCGTGCGGGGCTTTCCCGGCCGGTCGGTCAGCTTGTGGCGATCGACGTGACCGGGGCGGAAGGCTTGACCTATCAATTGCCGGCGGAGAAGACGCTGATTGGCCGGGAGAGCGGCGCCTACACGTTTGCCTGGGATCGGCGGTTGAGCGCCAGGCACGCCCAGTTCGAGCAGGTCGACGGTGTATTCATGCTGGAGAATCTATCACAGGCGAATGGCACGTTCCTGCGGATCCGGGAGAGAGTCCTGGAGGAGGGGGATGTCCTCCGGATCGGAGCGCAGATCATCAGGGTGGAGTATGAATAGGCTCAGGCCGAGGAGTGCCGCGATGCTGGCGAGAATCTCCGGGAAGACCGCCCTCGGGGAGCGGGTGACGAACGAGGATACCTTTCTCGTGGCGCACCTCGGAACCGGTCGGGTGGGGGCGGGGCAGCACCGGATCTGCGAAGAGGGGGTGCTGCTCGTGCTCTCCGACGGAATGGGCGGTGCGAGCTTCGGCGAGGTGGCGAGCGAACTGGCCGTCTCGGCGGTCCATGAGTCGATCATGGAGAGCTGGGTCGCTTCCGATCGTGACACTCCGGAGGAACTGCAGAACGACTTCAGAAAGGCATTCGCCCGGGCCAACCAGGCCGTGCGTGAGCGGTCCCGGGAGGATCCCCGGTTGCAGGGGATGGGGGCGACCCTGACCGGGGCGGTGCTGCTTCCGGGGACGCTGGTACTGGCCCAGGTGGGAGACAGCCGCTGCTACGTCTGCCGCGAGGGCCTGCTCGAGCAGGTTACGGATGACCAGACCGTGGTGGCGGACATGGTGGCGAATGGCCAGATCACACCGTTTCAGGCGGAAGACCATCCCAAGCGGAACCTGCTCTCTCAGGCCATCGGTTACGAAAACGACCTGCGGCCGCAGTTTGCGAACCTGCCCTTGCGGCCCGGAGACCGCGTGCTGCTCTGCAGCGACGGGCTGACCGATGTCGTTCCAGATGATCTGATCAGGGAGGTTCTCGGGAGTGAGAGCGATCCCGGGGCGGCGGGCGATCGGCTGGTGGAGATCGCGCTGGATCGTGCCGAGCAGGCGGAGATTCCCTCGGACAACGTGACCGTGCTGGTGGCGTTCGTTTCGGAGGATCCTTCGTGCCGGCCGCCGCGCGGACCCGCCGCCGCTGATGACGGCCGGAACCAGGTGCCCGCCGGGAGGCCGGTGTCGGCCGGAAGGGGCTCGCCGGAGCCCGAACCGGATCGCATGGTGGAGTTGTCGGAGCAGATCCTGAAGACGTTGCGTTCGCTGGAACTCATGAGTGCCCATGTGCGTCGGCAGATGGTCCTGGTGGTGGCGTTGCTGCTGGCGATCCTGCTGGCGGTCGTCGTGTCGATCATCCGTACGTGAAGGAGTCAGGCAGCATGACGGGCGAAGGGGAAAGCCCTCATCCGATCCGTTTCGTCGGCAGGACGGTCGACGACAAATGGGTGCTCAGGGAGCGCCTTGGCGCCGGGGGAATGGCCCCGGTTTTCAAAGCCGAACGGAAATCGGTGCCGATCATCCGGGCGGTGAAGATCCTTCCGCCCATGCAGGTGGGAACCGTGTTCCAGGACCGCTTCTTCGACGAGATCCGGGCGACCGCGACAATCGAGCACCCGAACGTCATTCGCATCGACGACTTCGGAGTCTGCCGGAAGATCGACGAACGCGGCGTGCTGTTCTACGTGATGGAGTGGGTGGTTGGCCGCAACGTGAAGGAGTTGATGGACGGGCAACCCCTGGCGCCGCGCCAGGCGCTCGAGATCGCGGCGGGCGTCGCGCGGGGACTCGGCGCGGCGCACGGTGCGAACCCGCCGGTATTGCATCGGGACATCAAGCCCGAGAACATCATGGTCGAGGACGGCACGGACCGCGTGGTCGTGCTCGACTTCGGGATCGCGAAGTTCCGCCGCACGGATCCGGATGGCCGGGAAGTCCAGCCGTTGACCGAGCGGAAAGAAATCTGGTCTACACCGCGATACATGTCCCCGGAGCAGGCGACCGGGAACGCTGAACTGACGGTGGTGACGGACATCTACTCGCTCGGCGTCGTGCTCTACGAGATGCTCTGTGGCCGGCCGCCCTTCGATGGAGCCAACCGGCACGCGTTGAAGGAGCAGCATCTCCACGAGGCTCCGGTGCCTCCGCACAAGCGAAATCGCGCGGTGGATCCGCGGACGAGCAAGTTCGTGCTCTGGCTGCTTGCGAAACGTCCGGGGGAGCGGCCGCCGACCGCTACGGCGGTTTCGCGCTCCATCGAGAAGCTGATCCGCCAGGTCAAACCGGGAAGGACTGCACCGGGGAAGATGCGCAGACCCGCGCGTTCACGGAAAGTGAAAACACCAAAGCTGGCGCCGGTAGTCGAGCCGACCGGTGATGTGCGGGTCGTGGGAGATGACCGTGACGCTTTCTGCGGGTGCCTTGAACCGGAGGATCTCCCGCTGCGGCTGTTCACGACGATGCTGAGCGGCCCGGCCGATACGCGGACCTACGAACTATGGAGCGAGCATGTGGTCGTCGGTCGCTCACCGGACGCCACGGGAAGTGGAGTCGAGCACACGATCATGATCGAAGATCCGGGGGACCTGATTTCGAGGCGGCACGCCGCCATTCATCGGCAGGGTCATCAGATCGTTCTGTACGACCTCGGCAGCATCAATCGCACCGAGGTCAACGGGAAGGTGATTGAAGAGCCGACCGCCATTCGTGTCGGTGACATGGTGGTGCTCGGCACGGCGGCGCTGATCACGCTGGGAGAGCGCACGAGGAGGCTCGAGGACTGTTTCAACTTCTGCTCGAAGGGGCATGCGAACGAGCGGGATGCGCGGTTCTGTTCCCAATGTGGTTCGAAGATCGGGAGGAAGTAGATGATCCAGTGCGGTTCATGCGGGAAGAACATCACCGGCAGCGGGCTCTACTGCAGCGAGTGCGGGCAGCCGTTCGATGCCGCGCGAGCCCGGGCGCCAGGTCCGTCTCGCGGAAAGACGCGTCACATGGGCGAGGCGGGACCGAAACCCGGCCAGTGGTGTCCCCGGTGTGACGAGTCCCGGCCGGCTGGAATCAAGTTCTGCAATCGTTGTGGCAGCAACCTCGAGGCCCTCGACGATTCCGGGACATCCGTGTACCCCGCGGCGGCTCACAGTCGGGCGGAACTGCTGATGATCCGGCGGCGCCGGGAGCCGGAGGTCGTGCCGATCTACGAGGACCTGGTCGTGGGCCGGGGCAGCCGCTGCGGATTTGCATTGGAGGGCGACCCCTACGTCTCTCCCCGGCATGCGCGGTTCTACTACGAGCGGGGATCGGTCCGGCTGTGTGTGCAGGACCTCGACTCGCTGAATGGGGTCTACTTCCGGGTCCGGGGGAAGCGGAAACTCTGGGACCGCGACCTGTTTCGCATCGGACGGCACATCTTCCGCCTGGAGAAGGTGGAGCGCACCGCGGAAGAGAGGAAGGAGATGACGAAGATCGAGGAAAACGTGGACGGCACCGAGGTGCTCGGCACTTCCGGAGATGCAATCTCCGCCCGCCTGATCCTGCGCCTCGACACCGGCGAGAAGGGCAAGGAGTACTCCATCGGCGGGAGGTCGATCGTGATCGGCCGCGGCGGCGGTACCCACAACTTCATGTCCGACAAGATGATCAGCAAGACCCACGCGAGAATCAACGTGCTCGGTAACGGCAGCTTCGAGTTGGAAGACCTGAACAGCAACACGGGGACGTGGGTTCGCCTGCGCGGCGAGGGCACCTATCTGGATGACCAGGCAGAACTGCTGATCGGCCTGCACCGGATGCGGGTCCGGTATGTGTGATCCATGAACAAAACCGGCCGCCCCACAGCGGAGCGGCCGGTTTCTTTATCCTGGTGGAGCTGAAGGGAGTTGAACCCTTGACCTCTTGAATGCCATTCAAGCGCTCTCCCAACTGAGCTACAGCCCCGGGGATTTCATAGATCGGGCCCCTTTCGGGGGCGAAGCGCAGACTCTACGCAGGGCGGGATATGGGGTCAAGTTTCTGCGAGTCGTCTTCCTCGATATCGAACCGGCGGCTCGGTGGGGCGGTACGGACCCGGGATGGGCGGGTGAGACTGAAATTGCTGGGTCGGTTCTTTTCGCCTTCATAGCATGGGGGTTTGGCCTGATCCCGCCGCCTTTCTCGCTTTCCAGAGGGTTCGACGCATGGCCGGGGACCGTTACGACATTTCCGCTCTCGAGGCCCGCTGGCAGAAACAGTGGGTCGATCGTGAGCTCTTTCGCGCTTCGGATGAGCCGGAGCGGAAGTCCTATATCCTCGAGATGTTCGCCTATCCGTCCGGCGACATCCACATGGGGCACTTCCGTAACTACTCCGTCGGCGACGCCGTCGCGCGGTACCGGATGATGCTGGGCCACGACATCCTGCATCCGTTCGGCTGGGACGCCTTCGGTCTTCCGGCTGAGAATGCGGCCATCGATCGCGGAATCCATCCGAGCGAGTGGACCGAAGGGAATATCGCGACGGGGCGCCGCACACTGAAGGGACTCGGGCTCTCCTACGACTGGAATCGGGAGGTCGTCACGTGCCGCCCGGATTACTACAAGTGGTCGCAGTGGCTCTTCCTTCTCCTCTTCGAGCGCGGGCTCGCCTACCGCAAGGGATCCTTCGTCAACTGGTGCACATCCTGCAAGACCGTGCTCGCGAACGAGCAGGTCGAGGACGGCGCGTGCGAACGTTGCCACAGCGCGGTCGAGAAGCGCGACCTTGAGCAGTGGTTCCTCAAGATCACCGATTACGCGAAGCGCCTGCTCGACGGTCTCGACACGCTCGACGCCTGGCCGGAGAACATCAAGGCCATCCAGCGGAACTGGATCGGGCGCTCCGAAGGCTGCCGTGCCGTCTTCCCGGTGGAAGGTGAAGAGGAGGCCATCGAGATCTTCACCACCCGTCCGGACACTCTCTATGGCGTGACGTTCATGGCGGTCGCGCCGGAGAGTCCGTGGGCACGGCGCCTCGTCAGGGGTACCGATGCGGAGGAGCGGGTGGAGCGCTACATCGAGCAGGCGATGGCGCGCTCGGAGATCGACCGGCTGGCCGAGGGCCGGGAGAAGGACGGCGTCGATACCGGACGATTCTGCATCAATCCGCTGTCCGGAGAGAAGGTGCGCATCTTCGTCGCCGACTACGTGCTCGCCACCTACGGCACCGGCATCGTCATGGCGGTCCCGGCCCACGACCAGCGCGATTTCGAGTTCGCGACGAAGTACGGAATCCCGATCAAGGTGGTCATCAACCCGCCGGACCGGGAACTGGTCGCCGCGGAGATGACCGAGGCCTACGTCGAGCCGGGCATCATGGTGGACTCCGGGCCCTTCGACGGGGTGCACTCCACCGAGGGGATCGAACAGGTCGCCGCCCACCTCGCCGAGAGCGGTATCGGGGGAGCGACCGTGGAATATCGGCTCCGGGACTGGCTCATCTCGCGGCAGCGGTACTGGGGCACTCCGATCCCGATGATCCACTGTCCCGATTGCGGCGTCGTACCGGTGCCGGTCGTGGATCTCCCGGTCGTTCTCCCGGAAAACATCGAGGACTTCCTCCCGAAGGGCCGCTCGCCACTCGCGGACGTGCCGGAGTTCATGAATGTGAGTTGTCCGAAGTGCGGGTGCGCCGCGCAACGGGATCCGGACACGATGGACACGTTCATGTGCTCGTCCTGGTACCAGTTTCGCTACGTGGACGCCGGAAACGCCGATGAGATCTTCGATCGGAAGAAGGCTGATGCGTGGCTTCCGGTGGACCTCTACATCGGCGGATCGGAGCACGCCACCGGGCACCTCATCTACTTCCGGTTCCTCACGAAGGTCTTGAAGGACGCGGGCTATCTCTCGTGCGAAGAGCCGGCGACCGCCCTCGTGAATCATGGAATGGTCCGGGATCGCGAAGGCGTGAAGATGTCGAAGCGACTCGGCAACGCGACATCCCCGATCGAGGTGATGAACGAGTACGGCGTGGACGCGCTCCGGTTGGCGATGTTCTTCTTCGCCCCGACGAAGGATGCGATCTCCTGGAACGACGACGCGGTCCACGGCGCGAAGCGATTCCTCAGCCGGGTATACGAAACCGTCACGGGGCTGATCCCACGGGTAGCCGGTTCGCCCGTGGAGTTCGACCCGGACACCTTGACCGACCGCGGCAAGGCGGTGCGGAGGAAGTGCCATCTCGCGATCCGGCGAAACACGGACGGGTTCGGGGCGGACTTGAAGCTCAACACCGGGGTGGCCGCGTTGATGGAGTTCGTCAATGAACTTCGCGATATCGATCCGGCGGATATCCCCGAAGGCGACCTCCCGGCCTACGCCGAAGCGGTGCGGTCCATCGTGCGGCTGCTCGCGCCGATCACCCCGCACCTCGCGGAAGAACTGCATGAGCGGATGGGCGGGAAGGGCACGGTGTTCAAGGCGGGGTGGCCGGAGGTCGATGAGGCCGCCTGCATGACCGCCGAGGTCGAAGTAGCGGTGCAGGTGAACGGCAAGGTGCGCGGCCGCGTCACCGTGTCGGCAAAAGCATCCGAAGAAGAAGTCGTTGCCGCGGCGAAGGCCGCCCCGGTGGTGTCGAAGCATCTCAAAGGTATGCAGATCATCAAGGTTATCCACGTGCCGGGCCGGTTGCTCAGCATCGTGGTCAAGAGGGGTTGACCCATGGCCAGGGGCTTGGTGAAACGGAACGAGGACTATTCGCGCTGGTATTCGGATGTGATCCGGGAGGCCGAACTGGCGGAACACGCGCCGGTGAAGGGCTGCATGATCATCCGGCCGTACGGCTTCGCCATCTGGGAGGCGATCCAGCGGGCCCTCGACGACATGATCAAGGAGACCGGGCACGTCAATGCGTACTTCCCGCTGATGATTCCGGAATCGCTTCTGAAGAAAGAGGCGGAGCATGTCGAGGGCTTCTCGCCGGAGTGCGCGGTGATCACGCACGGCGGCGGCAGGAAACTCGAGGAGCCGCTCTACGTGCGCCCGACCTCCGAGGCGATCATCTGCTCCACCTACGCGAAGTGGATGAGCTCCTGGCGCGATCTGCCGATCCTGATCAACCAGTGGGCCAACGTCGTCCGCTGGGAGATGCGGACCCGGCTCTTCTTGCGCACCACCGAGTTCCTCTGGCAGGAGGGGCATACCGCGCACGAGACCGAGAAGGAAGCGGTGGAGGAAGTCCTGCGCATGCTCGAGGTCTACCGTCGCCTGTCCGAGGAGTGGCTGGCCATGCCGGTGATCACTGGCGTCAAGTCGCGCTCCGAGACCTTCGCCGGCGCCATCAACACGTACGCCATCGAGGCCATGATGCAGGACCGCCGCGCCCTGCAGGCCGGAACGTCGCACTTCCTCGGCCAGAACTTCGCCAGAGCCTACGACATGCAGTTCCAGGGCCGTGGCGGCGCGCTGGAGTACGCGTGGTCGACATCGTGGGGCGTCTCGACCCGACTCATCGGCGGGCTGATCATGTGTCATTCCGACGATCAGGGGCTGGTGCTGCCGCCGAAGCTGGCGCCGCACCAGGCGGTGATCGTGCCGATCTATCGGACGGATGACGACCGGGCCGCACTGCTCGAAGCCGCAAACGGTATCGCCGCGGAGGCGCGCGCGCTCGGCGTGCGCATCAAGGTCGACGACCGCGATCACCTGAAGCCGGGCGCCAAGTTCTTCGAGTGGGAGAAGAAGGGCGTGCCGGTGCGCATGGAAATCGGCCCGCGGGATCTCGAGAGCAAGCAGGTGGTGCTCGTGCGCCGCGACCTCGGAAAGGCCGGCAAGGAGTTCGCGCCGATGGAAGGACTCGCCGCCCGATTGCCGGGGATCTTTGCAGAGATGCAGCAGGCCCTCTTCGACCAGGCGCTCGCGAATCGGCGTGACCACACCATCGACATCGACTCGTTTGACGGCATGCGCGAGGTGCTGAACGGCGACCTCGCCTTCGTGAATGCCTGCTGGTGCGGGAGCGAGAAGTGCGAGGCGTTGGTCAAGAAGGAGACCACCGCCACGATCCGCGTGATCCCGGACTCCGGCGAGAACAACGAGGGCGTCTGCGTCGTCTGCGGCGAGGCCGCCACCCGCAAGCCGGTCTGGGCCCGGGCCTACTGACCGGAACCACGGACTCGAACACCGCGCGGCCCCGCTGCAATGGAGGGTCGATCTCCGTATCGACCGGGCCGGCGGTCCGGGAGCGTCACGCAGAAGCTGCGCGCGCCGCGAGAATCTCGAACGTCAGTACTACAGTGTCCAACTCCGCCCCGGGGGCGAAACCGGACACTGGACATCCGGACCGGGAGTACCGCCAGATCTTGGGGTGTTTTCGGTTTCTTTCCCCATATTTGCGACTTCCTGACTTTACAGATTGTCGGCCTCAGGCTATTCTGAAGGCGTTCGTGATCCGACTGGGAGGGAAGTCCGAGCCATGTCGACTCCATCATTCATCAAGCGGTTCCTCTCTCTGGGCAAGGGCGAGGAAATGTCCGAAGACAGTGTGGACACCATGACGGGAACCGGAGAGGTCCAGACCGCGGTCGGCGGCGAGGCCGCCATCCGACCATCCATCACCGAGATCCTCTTCCGCCGCCGCGGTCTGGAGGTCGAAGAGGAGGAGGCCGAGAGCACCGCGCTCGTACCGGACTCCACCGCAGAGCGTCAGCTCAGCCGGCGGGAAGAGACCGCCCAGAAGCTGACCGAAGGCCTGGACAACATGTCAAGCCTGCTGAAGGGCATCAACGAGAAGCTCGATTCGGGCAATGAGCGTGGGCGTGCCCTGGTCGACAGCATCGAGGATCTGCCCGAGGTCTTGCGCTCGATTCCCGAGACCAACCGCGCCCAGATCGAGTTCCTCGGGACGATCTCCCGTCAACTCGACCTGCAGAGCGTCCGTACCTCGGAGATGATGGACCAGTTCCAGTCCATTCCCACCCTGCAGCGCGAGCAGACCGAGAAGCTCGGTGACATCGCGGAGCGCCTGGAGGAGAATTCCGAAGCGCAGCGTTCGCACCTCGAGGGTGCCCGGGAGGCGCAGCAAGCCAACCTGCAGGTCTTTCAGAACGCCCAGAACAAGTCGTTGAACCTGTTTCACAAGGCGCAGCAGCAGAGTCTCTCCATGCTGAAGGGCGCCCAGGCGAAGCAGGCCCGGCAACTCGAGCAGCTGGTGGTGAATACCCAGAAGTCGATGAACCGGGTGATGATTGCCTGCGTCGCGGTGGTTGGCGTGGTGATCGCCGGTGCGGCGGCGGTGTTCTTCCTGGCCTGACCGCGGAGCCGCTGAAAAAGGGGCCAGGCGGACAGCAGCGCGCCTGGCTCGCTTTTCAGCCCGCGTTGCTCGGCACTGCAAGCGATCCGAGGGTCGAACTCCGGGGCGACCGCGCCAGACCAGGGCCGAACGCCTTCCGGACCAGTTCAGCGGCCACGGAACAGCCCTCCGAGGTGGCCGTCGAAGTCGCGGTCGGCGTGAGCCGGCTCGATCCCCCTGACTAGTCCTGCTTCGCGATCTTCTTCAGGGCCTGCCGGTCCCTCCAGTCCATGAGATCCGCCCCGTCACGAGCCAGTAGACGGGTGGCTTCGAGCTTCGCGGCGGCGGCATCGATCTTCGAGAGGGCCGTGACGGCAGAAGCAAGCAGGTCGGCGTTCTCCATCCGCATGTAGTCGATCAGAATACGACGGGCATGCACCCCGCCCATCCGACCCAGATTGTAGAGGATCTTCCCACGGACTCCGCCCCAGCCGGGCTGGGCGAAAACGAGACCGATGGCCGCAGCCCCTCTCGGTTCTTTCAAATCACCGAGGGCTTCCGCCGCACTGTAGACCAGGTCCGGAGTCTGGTCTTCCTGCACCCTCGTCACGAGGTAGTCGCGCACGCGCTGCGTGTCCGCGATCGAGAGGCAGGTGAGGGCGATCCCGGCTTCACCATCATGCTTCGGATCTTCGGCGAAGTCGATCAGCACCTGCTCCAGGCCGGGTTGGTACGTCTTTCGGAGCCAGTCCTTCTGCCAGGTGGCGCGGAGGCCCGAGCGCATCAGGGCGACAAGGGCCCGGAAACCGTCGGACCCCTCGGCAACGAATGCGTCGAGCGCCCCCGGATCCGGCCTGCGGTTGCGAAGGGACATCTCGAGTCGATAGGCCGCCTGGAGTGCCGCTTCGGAAGCGCCAACCACCTTGCCGGCGGCGAGGATGTTTGCGGGAAGACTCGGACGCTCGGCCCGACCCGTGCCGACTTGCGTCGCCGGTGCGGCGGATTGCCCGGATCGCGAAAGCTCCTGTTCCAGGATTCTGATTTTCGCCTGCGCCCGGCTCAGTTCGGCCTTGAGGTCCCGTTCGGTCCGGTCTGCCACCCTCAGCGGCGTGCGGCTCGGCCCCGTGGACACGCCTTGTTCCGATGAACCGAGACGGACCAGGCCGAGCGCGTAGGCGAAAAGAAGGAGTGCGATGGCGACTCCCAGACCGGGCAGGAAGACTTTGAGAACTCTCATCGCAGGCTCCTCGCACGTTCCCACAAGGCCGGGAGAATCGCCCCCGCCGCACCGGTCAGGTGGGCATCCGCCCGGTCGGACAAAGAGGTGGTATCCGGGTTCACGTCCACGAGGTAGGCTCCGGTCCGTTGCCCGTGCAGCGCCACCGCGATGGGCGGCCAGACGCTTGCGGACGTTCCCGCCACCAGCACGAAGTCGGCGGCTTCCGCGGCGGCTTGTGCGGATTCCAGAACACCGGGTTGATAGGTTTCACCGAACCAGACGATGTGGGGGCGAAGCATCTTGCCGCACCGGCGACAGGCCGGCAGTGGCGCATCATCCGCATCGATCTCGTCCGGCAGGTCCCGGACTTCTCCGCAACCGGTGCAGCGGCTGCGATGGATGCACCCATGGAGTTCGACGATGTTCCGGCTGCCCGCCTGCCGGTGCAGGCCGTCCACATTCTGGGTGGCGACCTGAAAGGCGTCGAACGCTGGCTCCATTTCGGCGATGCTGAGATGGGCGGGGTTTGGTTCGGACTGCAGGCAGATCCGGCGTCGCCAGCGATACCAGCGCCATACGCGCTCCGGGTTGTCGGCAAAGGCGCCGGGTGTGGCCAGTTCTTCAGCGCGAAAGCCCTCCCACAGGCCCCCCGCCCCCCGAAACGTCGGAATCCCGGATTCCGCGGAGACCCCGGCCCCGGTCACGATCAGCACGGTCCTGGCGCCGGATAGCGCCAAAGCGGCCCGCTCGAGCACCGATGAACTCATCTCTCGACTCCAACTCGGATTAATGACGACATCGCACCGACTCCCAAGTTAGCATCTTCCCGTTCTTTTCAGTCTTGAACCCAGGTATGCGTGTGAAGGGAAGGTGGTGTAAATCCACCGCGGTCCCGCCGCTGTAATCGGGGACGAAAGCCGCAACAGCCCACTGGAAGGGGTACTTCCGGGAAGGGGCGGCGAGTAGGACGATCCGAGAGCCAGAAGACCTTGCCGTGTGCCATAGCGACCAGGAGGTCCCCGGGATCGGGATCCGCGCGTTCGGCCCCCGGGCTTCTTGGATCGGGGGCGTTTTTGATTCCGGCCCCTTTCCATCGCCGATGGAGTGTCGCGGTAACACTCCTCGCACTGCTGCTCCCGCTTCCGGCCTGTGGCGGGCCGACGAGCCATGCGGACGGTCCGCCCTCGCGGATCGTCTCGCTCGTGCCCACTGCGACGGAGACACTCTTTGCCCTCGGAGCCGGCGACCTCGTGGTTGGCCGCTGCGCGTACTGCGACTACCCTCCCGAGGCTGCGGATGTTCCCGCGGTGGCCGATGCCCTGTCCGCGGGAGCGGAACGTATCCTCGCCCTCGATCCAGACCTCATTCTGGTCGGCAGCGACGCGCAGGCGAGGGCTCTCGGCGCGCTTGCCGAGAGAATTCCGGTCCGCAAGTTCATCGCCGACGATCTTGCCGGCGTGCGCCGGTCGATTGCTGATCTGGGGGAGTTGGTCGGGCGCTCCGGCCGCGCAACGGAACTGCTCGATGAGATCGATGCGGCCTTCGACCGGGTCCGGGCCGCGGCCGTGAACCGGGCGCCAGTTCGGGTGCTCTTCGTGGTCCAGCGCGAGCCGCTGCGCGTGGCGGGCGGTTCCAGCCACATCTCCGAACTGCTGACCGCCATCGGCGCGGTCAACGTCGCCTCCGGGATGGATCGGCCCTGGCCCGAACTCTCCGCGGAGACGCTGATCCGCTGGAACCCTGAGGTTCTTCTCGACGGGAGCATCGCGCCGGATGGGGACGAAGCGGGGACTCTCGCCTTCTGGGCTCGCTTTGTCTCGCTCTCGGCGGTGCGAAGCGGTCGCGTGCATCGCGTCGCCGAGCCGGCCGTGGTTCGCCCCGGTCCGCGGCTTCCGATGGCCCTTGCGTACCTGGAGCGCATCGTGTGGGGGGATGGACGTTGAAACCCCTCACCGGTCGTCGCTTCACCACCTGGCTGGTCCTGCTCCTGATCGGACTGTTGGCGGCGATGTTCGTCGGGCTGTCGGTGGGGGCGGTGTCGATCTCGCTGCGTGACGCGCTCCGCGGCGAGGGCGAGGCTGCTTTCATCCTCTTCGACCTCCGGCTGCCCCGGGTGCTGTCCGCCGTCTTTGTCGGCGGCGCCCTGGCGGCGTGCGGCGCGGCGTTCCAGGCGCTCCTTCGGAACGCGCTCGCTTCACCGTTCGTGCTCGGCGTCTCCGGGGGGGGATCGCTCGGTGCGGTCCTGGCGATCGTCCTCGGGGTAGACGCGGTGGCGGTGGGCGGGCTGTCGATCAGCACCCGCCCGGCGTTTGCATTCTCCGGGTGTCTGGCCGCGCTGACGCTGATCTACTTTCTGGCGAGACGCCGCGGCCACCTGATGCCCCAGACACTCCTCCTTTCCGGGGTGGTCGCCAACGCCTTCTTTCTTTCCATCCTGGGGTTCCTGCAGTACCTCGCGACCCCTCACGAGGCGCAGGAGATCCTGCGTTGGATGATGGGCGGTCTCTACGGCCTGAGTCCGGAAGGGGCTCTGATGACCGGGGCGCTCGTGCTGCCGGGAGTGCTGGTGCTGACCTTGCTGGGGCGGTCCCTCAACGTGTTGACCCTCGGCGCCGAGACCGCCCGGCAACTCGGAGTCGATGTCTCTCGGGTCCGGGCGGTGGTGTTCGTCACCGCGAGCGTGCTGACCGGAGCGGCGGTGGCCGCGGCGGGGCCGATCGGCTTCGTCGGCCTGTTCATCCCACACGGCGTGCGCCTCCTGCTGGGCCCCGACCTCCGGCTCCTCGTGCCCGCGTCCTTTCTCGCGGGCGGCGGCTTCCTCGTGCTGGCGGACGCCCTGGCCAGGGTGATCTCCTCGCCGGGGGAGATGCCGGTGGGACTCGTTACCGCGGCGGTGGGCGCACCCTGTTTCATTCTGATTCTCATCAGTGGGCGGGCCCAGGCCGGAGGGCCGGCATGACGACTTCTCCGCTCGAATTCCGGGAACTGGCGTTTCGCTATGCGAGTACGCCGATCTTCGCGGGCCTGAATCTGCGGATCGAACCCGGGCAGGTGACCGCGGTGCTCGGTCCGAATGGATCCGGAAAGACCACGCTGCTTCGCCTGGCTACTCGGATTCTGCGACCGGCGGGCGGGACGGTGGCGCTGGCCGGCCGGGACGTGTCCGTGCTGACGCCGCGGGAGGTGGCGCGACTGGTTGCCGTGGTCCCCCAGGAGGAGCCTTCGCTCTTCCCGTTCTCCGTGGAGGAGACGGTGCTGATGGCGCGCTCGCCCTGGAACTCCGGTTTCGGGTTCGCGACCGCCCTCGACCGGAAACGGGCCGCGGAGTGCCTCGAAGTGGTGGAGGCCGGCCATCTCCTGCGGCGGGATGTCACCAGGCTCTCCGGCGGGGAGCGGCAGCGCGTGCTGCTGGCGAGGGCGCTGGCCCAGGATGCGCCGCTGCTGGTGCTCGACGAGCCGACTTCCCACCTCGACCTGAAGCACCAGGTGGGCATCCTTCGCCTGCTGGAACGTCTGAAGGCCGCCGAGGGGCGCACGGTTGTCGTTATCTCGCACGATGTGAATCTCTGTTCCCGTTTCGCCGACCGGATGGTCCTGCTCGCTGCGGGTGCCATCCTCGCGGATGGCGCGCCGGCTGAAGTGCTCCGCTCCGAACTGCTCTCGGAGGCTTACGGCACCCGGATTTCCGTTCGCCGGGTCGATGGCCTCGACTGGCCGCACGTGTTTCCCGATTGACTCCTTGGAAGGGCTCCCCATGAAAGTGTCCCGTCTGCCGCTTGCCGCGCTCCTGTTCCTCGGTCTGGCCGGATCGCTCCTGGCCGGGGAGGCTGAGGCTCCCGATGAGACGGAAATCACCACCCCGACGAGTGTGGTGGAGGATGAAATCGTCGTCCTGGCGACGCGGCTGGGGCGTTCGATCGAAAACACCGGCGCGTCGGTGACGATCACCACGAAGGAGGACTTCGAAGCGCGACAGACACGGCAGTCGGCCGAAGCGCTGCGGCCGACCCCTGGGGCGTTTCTCGCGTCCGGTACTCCCGGTACACCGACGTCGCTCTTCATCCGGGGCGCGGCCAGCAACCAGACCGTGGTGCTCGTGGACGGCGTGCAGGTCAACGACCCGACCCTCGGCGGCCAGTACAATTTCTACGATCTCGGGATCCTGAACTTCAGCAGCATGGAGGTGCTGCGCGGATCCGCCTCGACCTTGTACGGCACCGACGCCGCCGGCGGCGTGGTCAATTTCGTCACCGAGCGGGGAAGCGGTACCCCCCGGGCGCGTGCGCAGCTCGAGGGTGGCTCGTTCGGATACTACCGGGTGCTGGCGGGCGCCATCGGGGCGGTCGGGCCGCTGTCGTTCAACGTCGCGGGGGCGCGCCTGGCCTCTGAGAACGAGCTTGAAAACGACGGTTTCCGGAGTGATACGTTCGCCGGAACGGTCGGCTACGAGCCCCTCGACGGCCTCGTCTTCACCCTTTCCGCCCGCATGATCGACTCCGAGAAGCAGGACCCCTGGGACTTCCCGTTCGGCCCGCAGATCGAAGAAGACGACAACATCTTCCGTGATCGCACGACCAGCCTGGCCATTCTCGGGGTCGAGCACGATGTGAACGAGATGATCTCCTGGTCGCTGGCCGGCTGGCTCTTCGATGTGCGCTCCGACCTGAAAAACGGCCCCGACCAGTCCGGGGCTCCGGACGAGCTCGACAGCACGAACATCGCGAAGATCTGGAACGTCACGGGATCAGTGAAATTCAGCGTGCCCGAGGTCACCGACTGGCTCGACGTGAGTACTATCGTCGGGGTGGAGATCGAGAACGAGCGTTCCGAGAGCAAGGTGACGACGGCCTGGGGACCGCAGCCGGATCTGGACATGACCTTGCGGAACCGGGCGGCCTTCGCGCTGCTCGAACTCGTGACGTTTGAGCGCTTCACCCTTTCCGGCGGGGTGCGCCGGGACAAGAACTCGTTCTACGGCTATCGCACCACCGGATCGGCGTCGGCGCTGTACGACCTCGCGGTGACCGGCACCCGATTGCGTGCGAACTACGGCGAGGGCTTTCGCGGACCGCGTCCGGTGGAGTTCAGCGATCCATTCGTCGGCAACCCCGATCTCCGCCCGGAGAGCAGCGTGTCGATGGACGTCGGCGTCGAGCAGGAATTCGTCGATGGGGACGTCGTCCTCGGGGCCACCTGGTTCAGGCTGCGCACGAACGACCTGATCGCCTGGGATCCCGGTACCGGAATCCTGGAGAACTTCCGAAAGGCCGAGACCAGCGGCGTCGAGCTCACGATGATGCTCCGCCCCGCGAAGGGATGGGAGGTGCTGGCGTCATTCACCGCGCAGGATCCCCGGAACAAGAGCGCCGGACCTGGTTAAGAGAAGATGTTGCCCGGGCGGCCGACGCGATTCGGGAGCGCCGAGGTCCGCTACCGCAGCGGCATCTGGTTCGCCGGGTTCGAGCTGTACACCTCGGACGATTACCCTTCAACCGGTCGAATCACTCCCGATGGGGACGTGCGCAACCACCCGGGCCGCAAGCTGCTGCTGGCGTTGCGCGGGCGTGTGGAGTTGTCGGAGAGTCTCGCGTTCACCATCCGGATCGAGAACCTCCTGAACTACGAGTGGTACGACAACGAGATCGCTCCGAATGGCCTGGGCCGCGGCGCCTACCTGGGAGTCGAAGCGGAGTTCTGATGCCGGTTCGATCTCCCGTTCAAGCCGGCGGGGACCGGGTGGTTCCAGCCGGATCAATTTGTCACTGGAGGGGCTTTGAGATAATCTCCGGGCTTGTCCAGTCAGGCCGCCGTTTCGCGGCCGAGGAGTGATCATGGCCGACATCCGCCCCTTCCGTGCGTTCCGCCCGCGACCCGACCTGTCCGAGACGGTCGCGAGCCCCCCTTACGACGTCCTGAACTCCGAGGAAGCCCGGGAGATGGCCGCTGGAAACGAGAATTCCTTCCTGCACGTGGTCAAGCCCGAGATCGACCTCGAGCCGGGAATCGACCTCTACAGCCCGGCGGTCTACGCCAAGGGTGCGGAGAATCTTTCCCGCATGATCGCGGACGGAGTCCTGGTGCAGGACGAGACGCCCTGCCTGTACGCATACCAGCAGATCATGGGCGATCACAAGCAGGTCGGCCTGGTGGTCGGCGCGAGCGTGGACGAATACGACCGGGATCTCATTAGCAAGCACGAGCACACGCGGCGGGTGAAGGAGGACGACCGCACCGCGCACGTCGATGCGTTGAATGCCAACACCGGTCCGGTCTTTCTGACCTATCGCCGGAAGGACGCGATCGACGTGCTGATCGACGAAGTGCGGCGCCGTGCTCCGGATGTGGACATGACCGCTCCGGACGGTATCCGGCACACGCTGTGGGTCATTTCCGACCTGGAAGAAATCGAGGCAATCCGCGGTGAGTTCGCGAAGGTCGATTTTCTCTACGTGGCCGACGGCCACCACCGCAGCGCCTCGGCCAGCAACGTCGCCGCGGATCGCAAGGCCGCCAACCCGGGGCACACCGGCGGTGAGGAGTACAACTACTTCCTCACCGTGCTGTTCCCGGACGACCAGATGAAAATCCTCGACTACAACCGCGTGGTCTTCGACCTGAAAGGCCACTCCGCCGAGGAGTTCATGGCGGCCGTCAGCGAGAAGTTCGACGTGGAGGAGACCACCGATCCGAAACCGGCCAGGCGCCGCGACTTCGGGATGTTTCTTGCCGGCAAGTGGTATCGGCTCACGGCGAAGGAAGGCAGTTTCCCGGAGAGCGATCCGGTGAACTCTCTCGACGTCGCCATCCTGCAGAACAACCTGTTGAACCCGGTCCTGGGGATCGAAGACCCCCGTTCCGACAATCGCATTGACTTCGTGGGGGGCATTCGCGGACTTTCTGAACTCGAGCGGCGCGTGGCCGCCGGTGCAGCCGTGGCATTCGCCCTTTACCCCACGAGTATCGAACAGCTCATGGCCATTGCGGACGCGGGGGCGGTAATGCCGCCGAAGTCCACGTGGTTCGAGCCGAAGCTGAGGTCCGGGCTGTTCGTCCGGCCGCTCGGCGATCGCCCTTGAGGAGGGACTGATGAAGATCCTGATCTCGGACGCCTTCGACCCGGCGCTTCCGGAGAAGCTTGCCCGCTTCGGCGAGGTGTTCACCGACAAGGACCGGCTGCCCGAAGCGGACGTGGTGCTCGTGCGGTCGAAAACGAAGTGCACGAAGGAGTACATCGACGGCGCCACCAACCTGAAGCTGATCATTCGGGGTGGTGTCGGCATCGACAACATCGACTCTGAGTACGCGCGCCAGAAGGGCGTCGCGGTCCACAACACGGCATCCGCGTCGAGCATCGCCGTCGCGGAGTGCGCCATGGCGTTGATGATCGCGATCCCGGCCAACGTCATCCCCGGTCACATCAGCATGAAGCAGCGTGACTGGCAGAAGAAGGCATTGAAGCGCACGGAACTCTACAGGAAGACCGTCGGTTTCCTCGGCATCGGTCGCATCGCCACCGAGACCGCGAAGCGTGCAGCCGCCTTCGGCATGAAGGTCATTGCCTACGACAAGTACGTGGACGAGTCCGACCACGCCGAGATGGTGACGTTCGATGAACTGCTTTCCCGATCGGACTTCATCTCCATGCACCTGCCTCTGACCAAAGAGACCGACGGGATGATCAACAAGGAGAGCATGGGCCGGATGAAGGACGGTGTGATCATCGTCAACACCGGCCGCGGCAAGTGCGTGAACGAGGTCGACATGGCCGCCGCGCTGGCTTCCGGCAAGGTTCGGGCCTACGGGACGGACGTCTGGTACTCCGACCCGCCGAACTGGGACGAGTGCCCGCTGATCGATGCTCCGAACTGCACCATGACCCCGCACATTGGCGCATCCACAAAGGAGAACCTGCTGCGGATCGGCGACGTGATCGAGGAGATCGTCGAAGAGTACGTGAAGGAGGGGAAGCTGTGACCCATCGAGTTTTCAACTTCAATGCCGGCCCGGCTACGCTGCCGCTACCGGTCCTCGAGGAGATCAAGGCCGAGTTCATCGACTACCAGGGCTCGGGCATGAGCATCATCGAGTCCAGCCACCGGAGCCCCGAGTACTCCGCAGTGCACCAGGAGACCATCGCGCTCTTCCACGAACTGCTCGGCATCTCGGATGACTACAAGGTCATGTTCATGGGCGGCGGCGCCTCGACCCAGTTCTTCACGGTTCCCATGAACCTGCTTCACGGCGGTAAGAAGGCGGACTACATCCGCACCGGCACCTGGGCGAAGAAGGCCATCAAGGAAGCCGAACTCTTCGGCGACATTCACGTGGCCGGGAACTCCGAGAACGACGAGGGCAAGTTCAACTACTGCCCGAACCAGTCAGAGCTCGATCTTCGTGACGGCACGACCTACCTCCATTTCACCAGCAACAACACCATCGCCGGGACGCAGTACCACACGTTCCCGAAGCCGGTTGCCGGCTCGTTCCTGGTCGCCGACATGTCCTCGGACATGCTCTGGCGGAAGTTCGATGCGACCGACTTCGGCATCATCTACGCCGGCGCGCAGAAGAACCTCGGCCCCTCCGGCGTCACGGTCGTGATCATGCGCAAGGACGTCCTCGACCTCTGCGCGGATGGCATCCCGACGATGGCGAGCTACAAGACGCACTTCGCCAAGGACTCGCTCTTCAACACCCCCCCGGTTTTCCCGATCTACGCCATTGGCAAGGTCCTCAAGTGGCTGAAGGGACTCGGCGGCCTTCAGGCCATGGAGCAAATCAACCGTGAGAAGGCGGGCCTGATCTACGGGGCCATCGAGGGCAACCCGGACTTCTACCGCTCTCCGATCAAGGAAGACAGCCGTTCGATGATGAACATCGTCTGGCGTTGCCCGACGGAAGACCTGGAGAAGCAGTTCATCGCCGAGGCGAAGGCCAACGGCATGTCCGGTCTGAAGGGCCACCGCTCCGTTGGCGGCTGCCGCGCTTCGGTCTACAACGCCCATCCGATGGAGGGGGTGAAGGCCCTGGCTGACTTCATGAACGACTTTGCGAAGAACAACGGCTGACTTTTTCAGCCGGGAACATAAAAATGCGGGGCGATCGTGATCGCCCCGCGTTTTGATTCCGCAAACAGAGGTGACGGAATCACGGTATGGTCCGTATAGAGTGTGGGTTCCGTGTTCTGAAGACCGTTTGTGGGAATGAGATTCGGCCTGCGGGTCGACCTTGATGGGAGGTTTCAATGTTTCGCACGTTCCTCTTGACGGCGCTGGCGGCTCTGCTGCTGCTGCCGTCGGTAGCATTCGGGCAGGAAGACGCTACACCCAGGCTTGAGGACCTGGTACCCGATCACACCTTCCTCTTCGCTTCGGTGAACGACGTGAGCTCCATGCGGGAGCAGGCGTCGCGCACGGCCGTGATGAAGCTCTGGCAGGAGCCGGAAGTACAGCAGTTTCTCGCGCCGGGCATGGCCATGATCGAGCAGCAACTCGCCATGCTGGAGAAGCAGACCGGCCATCGCCTTTCGGAACTCTGCGGCCTCCTGCAGGGACAGCTCGCGCTCGCGATTATCGAGTACGACCCCGCCTACGGCCCGATTCCCGACGCCGTCGCCCTGGTCGACCTCGGCAGTCAGATGGAGAGCTTCAAGAAGGCACACGCCGAGATGATGGCCGGTGTCGGGGATCAGATCAGCGTCAGCGTTGTCGAGTACGCCGGTGTTTCCTACCAGAATGTGACGTTGCCGATCGGGCTCGAGATCTCGGTGGGCTACCTCGGAAACGCCCTGGTCATCGCCAGCGCTCCGGAACGTATGGCCGGCATGATCGACGCCTGGAAGAAGGGGTTGCCGACCTCGCTCGCGAAGAGCAGGACCTTTCAGGCGGTGAAGAGGAATACGGGGGGCGACGGCGCCTGGTTGAATGTCTTCTTCAATATGGAGTCGGTGCTCGGCTTCTTCGGCGAGCAGGTCGACTCGATGACCATGCGGGCCATGGATGTGCTCGGTGTCCGCGAGATCAAGGCGCTGGGAATCGGCTCTTCGTTCCACGGGGAAGGCATCCGTGACACCTTCTTCGCGTATGTTCCCGGTGAGAAGGTCGGGATCATGGGCCTGATGTACACCTCGCCCGGCGACGGGACGAAGCTGCTCTCGCGCGTTCCGGCGAATGCGTTTTATGCGTCCGCGGGCCGGGTGGACCTGCACGAGCTGATGGGCCGCGTGCTCGAGATGCTCGGCGAGGTCGAGCCAGGCATGCTGGAGCAGGCCCTCGCCGGCCTCGGTCAGGCACGTGATCTGCTCGGTCTCGACATCCAGCAGGACCTGCTCCTGCCTTTTGGTGAGGAAATGGCCTTCTACGCCGCCTTGCCGGACGGCGGCGGGCTCATCCCCGACATCGTGTTCATGAACCGCCTCCGGGACCCGGACAAGTTCCTGAACTCCCTCGGAAAGCTGGTCCTCGCCGCGCAGGAGCAGATGAAGAACGACCGCCGGGTCAAGGTGGACCTGCGCAGCATGGAATTCATGGGCAAAACGATCCACTACGTGCACGTCGGCCACAAGCGGGGCGATCCGGTTCCGGTCATGCCGAGCCTCTACCTCGACGGCAACCTGGTCGTCATGGCTCTCTACCCTCAAGTCCTGAAGGACCACATTGCGCGGGGCCCGAATGCGCCTTCGATTCTCACCCGCCCGGACTTCGCCCGGGTCTTGAAGGGCCTGCCGGTAGGCATGGACAGCCTCGAGTACATGGACTTCAACGCGGGCATGCGGATCCTCTACGGAACCCTCGCCCCGATCATCCAGCTTGCGGCCAACGACCTCGACTGCCCGTTGGACATGGCCTACCTGCCGCGCACCGAGACGATCGCGAAGCACTTCTTCGGCGGCGCGTGGGGCATGGACCTCGGCGAAGAGGGGCCGGCTCTGCACTCCTACACCCCCATGGGGCTGATGCCGCTGATGGCGGTTTCGATGCTCCCGGCGCTGTTCCTGTCCAACTCCCGGGCGTCGATGCCCGCGGAGGTCATCTTCGCGAAGCCGGAGCCCATGCCGGAGCACGTGAAGCCGGAGATCGAGGAGCCGAAAACGGTTCCGGCCGCGCCCGGCCGGCGGCAACTCGAGGAGATCTATATCGGTCTCCTGTTCCACTTCGCCCAGACCGACAAATTCCCGAAGGACCTGGGTGAGATGGTGGCGAGCCGCGCGATCGAAGATGCGGCGTCCCTCCTGCTGCCGGGAGACGAGGCACCGTTGACCACGGCCTCCGGACAAGAGACATCCTTCGCCTACGTCGGCCCGAAGCCGGGTTTTCTGACGAAGGGGCAGGAGAGCGTGATCTGGGTCTACGAGCGCGACGGACGCCCGGGCGGTATGCGCTGGGTGCTCTTCGCCTCCGGTGACATCGAGCGGATCACCGAAGCTGACTTCCAGAAGCTGATCGAGGCGAGCCGGAAGGCCGCCAAGTAGTCAGCGCTGACCGGCAACGACTCAAGGGGCCGCGCAACTCTCCTGCGCGGCCCTTTTTGCGTCTGGAAAGTGCCGCATCGTAGAGTTGTTCCGTTGGTGGACGGTCTTGCGCACCGCCTGGTTCTCTTGAGCGGGTGTGCGGGGGCGCTGTGGATCGGGCGTGGCGTTGTTGGGTCCGACCCGGTCCGTGGGCGACAATACCGGGCTTACCCAAAGGAGAGACGATGCACGAGATTGCGGACTTTCGCAGCGACACGGTGACGCGTCCTTCCCCGGCGATGCGCCGGGCCATGGTGGAAGCCGAGGTCGGCGACGACGTACTCGGGGACGACCCGACGGTCAAGGTTCTCGAATCCATGACTGCGGACCTCTTCGGAAAAGAGGCCGGGCTTTACGTGCCGTCCGGTTCGATGGGAAACGCCGTCTGTCTCGGCTCGCAGGTCGTGGCCGGCGACGAGATCATCGTCGAGGAGTGGGCCCACTGCCTGAACTTCGAGGCGGGCGGTGTGGCCGGGCTGTTCGGGCTCCTGACCCGCACGCTCTCGAGCCATCGCGGTGCGATGGACCCGGACGAGATCGCCTCCTGGATCCGTCCCGGAGACCTGCACGCGCCGCGGACCGCCCTGGTGGCGGTTGAGAACTCCCACAACTTCCACGGCGGTGCGGTGGTGCCGCTTGCGAACCTGACCGCAATCCGGGAACTCTGCCTGTCGCGGGGCGTGCTGACGCATCTCGACGGAGCGAGGATCTGGAACGCCGCGGCTACCTCCGGGGTACCTCTTCCGGAGTACGGCGCTCTCTGTGACAGCATGTCGGTCTGTCTCTCGAAGGGGCTCGGTGCGCCGGTGGGTTCGGTGGTGCTCGGCACCCGGGCCATGATCGAGCGGGCCCGCGTTTTCAGGAAGCGCCTGGGCGGCGGGATGCGGCAGGTCGGGATTCTCGCCGCGGCCGGCATCCACGCTCTCGCCGAGATGCGCGGGCGTATCGGTGACGACCATGAGCATGCGCGGGTGCTGGCCGAAGGCATGGCCCGGCTGCCGGGACTGGAACTCGATCCCGCGGCCGTCGAGACGAACATCATCTTCGTGAAGGTGACGGCGATGCCCCCGCAGGAGTTCGTCGACCGGCTGCATGCCGATAACATCTGGACGCTCGCGCTTGGTGCGGAGGAGTGCCGATTCGTCCTGCACTGCGATGTGGACCGTGAAGATGTGGACCGTGCGCTGGCGGTCATGGCCGACGTTCTGCCGGGAGAGCGATAGTGGGCATCTACAAGGCATACGATATCCGCGGACACTACGGCACGGAGATCACTCTCGCACTGGCCGAACGGATCGGGCGGGCCTATGCGGAGTTCCTGAAGCCGGGAAGGGTGGCGGTGGGGCGGGACATGCGCTCCCACGGACCGGGGGTGGCGAAGGCACTGGTCACCGGGCTGGTGCGCGGGGGCGTCGATGTGTACTTGATCGGCGAGTCGTCGACTCCGATGGGCTATTTCGCCATCGGTCACTACGGCCTCGACGGCGGCATCCAGGTGACCGCTTCACACAATCCCGCCGTCTACACCGGCTTCAAGATGTCGCGGGAAGAGGCCATTCCCATCTCGAGCGACTCCGGGCTCCGTGAAATCCGGAGCATCGTCGAAGGGGCGTCCCTGCCGGATGCCGCGGTTCCCGGGAAGGTGCAGGAACTCGACATTCGGGAAGATTACACCGCGCATGTGCTCGCGCAGGCCGGGGAGATCCGTTCACTCAAGGTCGCGGTCGATGCCGCGAACGGGATGGGTGGCCTGGAGGTGGAGTGGGTCTTTCCGCACTTGCCGGTGGAGTTGATCCCGCTGTACCTCGAGCGCGACGGCAACTTCCCGAACCACGAGCCGAACCCTCTGCGGAAGGAGAACCTGGCCGATCTGATCGCGCTGGTCCGGGAGAGCGGAGCCGACGTGGGAGTCGGGTTCGACGGCGACTGCGACCGGGCCTGCTTCGTGGACGAGCGGGGTGAGGTGGTGACAAACGACATCACGACCGCGCTGCTCGCGACGGAAGTTCTGTCCCGGGAGAGGGGCCCGGTGGTCTACGACCTGCGTTCCTCCCGCGTGCTGCCGGAGACGATTGCCGCGAATGGCGGCCGCCCGATCCGGGAGCGCGTGGGGCATTCGTTCATGAAGGCCACCATGCGTCGCGAGAAGTGCGTGTTCGGGGGGGAATTCTCGGGCCATTACTACTTCCGCGAGAATTTCAACGCCGACTCCGCCATCATCGCGGTGCTGAAAGTGCTCTCCGTGCTCTCCGCGGACCGCCGCAGCTTGTCGGAGATGCTCGCTCCGCTCCGGAAGTACCACATGACCGGGGAAACGAACTTCGAGGTGTTCGAGCAGGACACGAAGATCGAGGAACTGGCAGAGGCTTTCGCGGACGGCGAGGTGGATTTCGTGGACGGTGTCACGGTCCAGTACGACGACTGGTGGTTCAACGTGCGGAAGTCGAATACCGAGCCGCTCCTGCGTCTGAATCTCGAAGGTATGACCTAGCAAGCCTTCGAGGATGGGAAGCGTCGGGTTATGGATTACCTCGGTGAGCCGGTGGATCGTTAGCGGAAGTGGAAGGCGCGCCGCCCCTGCTCCAGAGGCACAAATGACCGAACACGAAAACATGCGTGAGTACCAGTTGGCCGGCCGCCCCCGCGGCCCCGCCCCGCAGCGGCTGCCACCCTGGCTGAAGAAGACGCTCCCGGCGGGAGACACCACGAAGCCGGTGCGGAAGATCCTGAAGGGGCTCGGTCTCGTCACCGTCTGTGAGGAAGCCCGCTGCCCGAACCTGAATGAGTGCTGGTCCGCCGGGACCGCCACATTCATGGTCATGGGCGAGATCTGTACGCGCTCCTGCGGTTTCTGCGCGGTGGATGGACCCCGGCGTCCGGCGGCGCTCGATCCGAACGAGCCGAAGCGGGTGGCCGGGGCCGTGGCGGCGATGAAGCTGCGCCATGTGGTGATCACCTCGGTGGACCGGGACGACCTCCCGGACGGTGGCAGCCATCACTTCGCCGACGTGGTCGTGAAGGTCAGGGAGGCCGTACCCGAGGCGGCCGTGGAAGTGCTCACCCCGGACTTTCGGGGCGTCGCGGAAGATATCCTGCGCGTACTCGACGCCGCCCCGCACGTCTACAACCACAACGTGGAGACCGTGCCGCGCCTCTACGACCATGCACGGCGGCAGGCCCGCTACGAGTGGTCCCTCGAACTCCTGGATCTCGTCAAGCGGTCGAGCGACGACGTGTACACCAAGTCGGGCCTGATGGTCGGCCTCGGGGAGGAGAAAGAAGAGCTCTTCGAGGTGTTCCGGGACCTGCGGGCGGTGGATTGCGATATCCTGACGATCGGGCAGTACCTCCGGCCGTCGGAGAAACACCTGCCCGTGGAGAGGTTCGTGCCGCCGGAGGAGTTCGACGAATACAAGCGGGTGGCGCTGGGTCTGGGCTTCCGGGGAGTCGCCTCCGGCCCGTTCGTGCGCTCGTCGTACCATGCCGCGGAGGTCTTCGACCCGGTGCAGGCGGAATAGACTTCGGGAGTCGCAATGGGCCCCTTGATTACCCTGACGACGGACTTCGGCGAAGGCTCCTACGTCGCGCAGATGAAGGGAGTGATCATCTCGCTTTGCCCGGACGCGCGGATCGTCGACCTCACCCACCACGTGGCGGCGGGTGATGTCCGGGAGGCGGCCTATCTGCTCGAGTGCTCCGTGCCCGCGTTTCCGGAGGACAGTGTGCACATCGTGGTCGTCGATCCGGGCGTGGGCACCGGGCGGCGCGCCCTTGCGGTCCGCTTTGCCAGGCGTATCCTGGTCGGTCCTGACAACGGAGTCCTTACGCCATTCCTCGATCTGGCGGATGAAATCCACGAGATAACCGAAGAGCGCCACTTCCTCCCAGAAGTGAGTCCGACCTTCCACGGACGGGACATCTTCGCGCCGGTGGCGGTTCACCTGGCGGGCGGGGCTCTGCTCGCGACGGTCGGCGCCGTCCCGGCCGGGGATCCGGTCAAACTGACGGATCTGCACGCTGAGGGCGACTCGGGGCTGGTCCTGCACGTCGATCGCTTTGGCAATCTGATCACGAACTTTCCGTCGGACGTGCTCAAGGATCGGGCGGATGGCCACTTGATCGGGCCGGACGCCGAGGTCAGAAACCGGGCGCGCACCTTTGGACAGGCGGCTTCGGGCGAGCCCTTCCTCTTCGCCGGAAGTGGAAGCCGTCTCGAGATCGCCTTTCCCGGGGGCCACGCCGCGGCGGTGCTGGGGTGGGACCGGGGCACGGCACTGAGATTCGCGGGGGGGGAGGCGTGAAGATCGCCTGTTTCAACCCATTTTCGGGGATCGCCGGGGACATGACCGTTGGCGCGTTTCTGGACCTCGGCATGCCGCTCGATTACGTCGAACAGGCCCTCGCGGATCTTCCCTTCGACGGGTATCGCCTGGCTTCGGAGACCGTGCGCCGGGGGGCCTTCAACGCCACTCGCTTCAGCGTTGCCGTCAAGGACGGGCACGCCCATCGAAAGATGGCCGATGTTCGGGAAGTGCTGACGGGGGGGGGCTTGCCCAAACGGGTGGTGAAGCGGTCCCTCGACGTTTTCTTCGGCCTGGCGACCGCGGAGGGCCGCGCCCACGGCAAGGATCCGGAGGAAGTTCACTTCCATGAGGTTGGGGCGATCGATGCGATCGTCGACATCGTGGGCGCCGCGCTCGGCCTCGAGTACTTCGGCGTGGAACAGGTATTCACGACCAGGGTTCGAGTGGGCACCGGCGAGGTGGAATGCCGGCATGGTCTGATCCCCGTCCCGGCACCGGCGACGATCCAACTGCTTGCCGGTGTTCCGATCCTGATGTGCGAAGGCGAGGGGGAGACCGCGACTCCCACCGGCGCGGCGCTGTTGTCCGCCCTGGCGACGCCGGTGCCGCCGGAGTTCGAGTTTGTCCCAGGTTCGACCGGCTACGGCGCGGGCACCAGGGAGGATACTCCGCTGCCGAACCTGCTGCGCATCACCCTCGGCGAATTGGAGGGCCCGGCTGGTGTGGACCGCGTGGTGGAGTTGCGCGCCAACATCGACGATCAGTCCGCCGAAGGCGTGGGCTACGCCATGGAAGCGCTGATGAGAGCGGGGGCGCTCGATGTCTGGTGCACTCCCGCGCTGATGAAGAAAGGCCGTCCCGGGGTGGTGCTCTCCGTGCTGGCGGGGGAAGTGGATGTCGCCGGTCTCGAGCAAACCCTGTTCGCCGAAACGACGACGTTCGGGGTGCGGCGATCGGTCCTCACGCGGGCGAAGCTCGTTCGGGAAACCGTCGAGGTCGGGACTCCATGGGGGACGGTGCGGGTGAAGGTGGGCCGCCGCGGTGAATCCGCCCTGACGCGGTCGCCGGAGTATGAGGACTGCGCGCGTATCGCCCGCGAGGCGAAGGTGCCCTTGAAGGATGTGTTCGCCGCCGCTCTGGCGGCGATCAGCGAGCGTTCCTGAACCGGTCCACGGCCCCAGTGAGCAGTTCGAGAGCGGGACGAAGCACATCCACCGGAGTGCCGGCCGCGAGTCTGATGCGGTCCGGAGCGCCGAAGAAGTTCCCGGGCACCACCGCGACGCCATGTTCGCTGCGGAGCCATTTGCAAAGCGGGAGGGTGTCGGCGATCCCCTCGAAGGCGGGAAAGACGACGACGCCCGCCGTGTCGTCGACGCAACACACCTCCGGCCGTTCCGCCGCCCACGCTGCAAAGAGGAAGCGGCCCGGTTCGATGTACGCTCTGGCGTGTTTGCGCCGGACTTCGAGCTCCCGCAGCGCCTGTTCCGCCGCATAGGCCATGGGTGAGGGAGGGAGTACGGTCAGGTAGTCGAGCAGTCGAGCGGCCTGTGAGCGGACCTCGCTCGGACAGATGATCCACCCGGCACGCATGGCTCCGAGGCCGTAGACTTTGGTGAGGGAGGTCGCCACGACGATGGGGCCGTCGGCACCGCGCCAGGAGGTGCCGACCGGGCCCGGAAGGAAGTCGCGATAGACTTCGTCGACGAGGATTCGGGCTCCGTGCCGATCGGCCCGCTGCGCGAGATCCTGCATCAGTTCGACCGGTATCCGGACACCGGTGGGATTGTGGAGGTCCGTCAGGAGCAGCAAGCGGGCGCCGGCGCGAAATCCGTCCTCGACCTCATCCGGGTCCGGCAGCCAGCCGCTCCCGGCTCGGCGCAGCAGGGGAACGATCTCCGCGCGAAGGAGCCTGATCAGGCCGGGCAGGTTTTCGTACGCGGGGGTTTCGACGAGCACGCGGTCGGTCGAAGAGACGAGGACGGAAGTGAGCAGGAAGTTGCCCATCGTCGAGCCGGGCACGAAGAGGACGTTGGCCGGATCGACACCGTACCTCCGCCCGATGAGATCTTCGAGGATGTGATCGCCGTCACCGGTCGGCTTCTGGCGTGGGACCTCAGGGTGTTCGACGGGGGCCAGCGGGATGGCCGGAGCGGCGGAAAGGGTCAGGTCGAAAGGATGAATGCCGGAGTGTTTCCTGGCCCAGCGCATGTATCGGAATTCGGGTACCCGCATCCTGAGATCACATCGAATTCTGGTGCGGCTGCGAAGTTTCCCCGGAGGGGATTGTCTTTCCCGTGCCGCGGATGGGGATCTACCATCCAGCCATGTGGATGCGGATCAAAGTGGTCACGCTGTTGCTCCTTCTCTCCGGTGTCGCGGCCGCCGCGGAGGAGACCGCCGGGCGGGTTACCGGGGACAAGGTTCGCGTGCGGGCCGGCCCCGGTACCCGGCATGCCGTACTGCTCGAGGTCAATCGGGACGACCTGCTGGTCGTGCTCGGGCGGGAGGGCCAATGGTCTCGCGTTCGCGTACCGGGCGGCTTCGTCTGCTTTGTGCATTCTTCGCTGGTGAAGGTGGCGGAGGGTGCCGCGCCGGTGATCTCCGCGTCGCGCGTGCGGTTGCGGGTGACGGCCGGCAAGGAGATCCTTCCGCTGGAGACCGTGCTCGAGCGCGGCGAGGCGATCGAAATCCTGGCCCGGGAGGGGGAGTGGCTGAAGATCATCCCCCCGGCGCGCACGCACCTCTACATCTTCGCTCGGTATGTCGAGGAACTGGGGCCCGCGCGTGAGTACCGTAAATCCCTGGAGCGCCAGGCGGCGGCCCGCCACGAGAGTCATACCGCGGCGAAGACCGTGGAGCAGCGGGAGAGCGAGGAGTTGGCCCGGCAGCAGGTGCTCTCGGAGGATGTCGTCGAGATGGGCAAGGCGGTGCTTGCGGGCGAAGGCGACACCGGGGACCTCACGGCACGGCTTCGCACCATCACCATGGAGACGAGTGACGATCTGACGCGCGGCTATGCCGAGTCGTTGCTGGTTCTGCTGGGGTTGCGCCGGGAGGCGGAGACGCTTCGCGACCAACTCTCCCGGACCGATACGGAGCAAGAGGAGGAAATGGCCGCGCTGAGGGCGCGCGTCGATGCGGCGGAGGTGCGGTACAAAGATGAGTTGAAGAGGATCCGGACGCAGCGCGATCTGCGGAAAGAAGCATTTCGTCGTTTCGGCCTGGTGGAGAAGCGAAACGGCACGTTCATTCTGCGCATGGTGGATGGGCGGGTGGTGCATCTTACTTCGGATCGCTTTCGGCTCTCCGAGTACATCGGCAAGAGCGTGGGCGTCGTCGGTCGGATGATCCTGACCGATCCACGCACCGGCGTCACGCACCTGAAGGTGGAGAAGCTCGAGATTCTGCCCGCGAGGGCCGGGGGAGGATGAGCTTCAGGCTCAAGCTGATCCTCGTCTTCGCCGGGGTGTTCACCCTGGCGTTCGGTGCGGTCGGTTACCAGGCGGCTTCGATTGCCGGCGACGTCGTGGAGAGCGGACTGGAGTCTCGCTTCGCCGCGCATCTGGCATCGGTCCGGGCGAACCCGGCCTTCTTCATTCACGAGGCGTCCCTTCGCGAGCACGACTTCAAGCAACTGGCGGAGATCTCCGGTTTCGAGATCGTCGTCGGCACTCTGGACGCCCGGCGGGTCACGGGTTCGAGTCTTCCTTCCGCCGGGGCTATCGCGGTCCTCGATGCGTTGCCGGGAGAGGATCGCTTTCACTTGACGATCGAGGGCATCGCCTATCGTGGAGCCCAAGCCGTCGTGGCGGGACGCCTGCTGGTGCTGCTCGCCCCCGCGAAGCCGGTGGACGATGCCAAACTCAGCGCGCAACTTCCGATCGTCGGTGGCATGGGAGTCGCGCTGGTCGCGGCGATCCTGCTCGGAGTGGTGGTGGCGGCCACGATCAGCCGGCCGCTCCGCAGGTTGGCCGATCGGGTTTCCCTGGTTCGCGGGGGCCGGTTGGACATCGACATCCCCTCGGGCGGTGGCGCCGAGGTGGAGGAGCTGTCGCGCGCCTTCCGGGAGATGCTCGCCGGGTTGGCGCGGTATCGCGATGAACTCGTCGGCCGGGAGAAAATGGCCACGCTCGGGCAGTTCTCCGCCGCGGTGGCCCACGAACTGCGGAACCCGCTCTCCTCGATGCGGATGACCCTCGAACTGCTGCGACCGGGCTTTCCTCCGGAGGCGCAGGAAGACGCCGATTTCCTGCTGTCGGAGATGGCCCGGCTCAATCACTCGGTGGAAGAACTGCTGTTTCACGCCGGCAGCCCACGCTATGTCTTTGCCGAAATGGACCTTGGCGAGGCTGTCGCGGGGCCGGTCCGGATGCTCGGCCCCATGGCCGCGCACCTCGGAGTTGAACTCGCCACCGACCCGTCGTCTGGGATGGTGGCCGTCAACGGCGATCTCGGGAAACTGTCCCAGGCGGTCACCAACCTGCTCTTGAACGCGCTTCATGCGGCACCCGCGGGCTCCGCGGTCCTGGTCGGGACCGGGTCGAGCCCGGACGGCGGAGCCTGGGTGCGCGTCACCGACGGTGGCGAGGGGGTGCCGGAGACCGTGCGAGAGGAACTGTTCAAACCATTCGTCAGCGGGCGCGAGGGCGGGACCGGCCTGGGGCTGGCGGTGACGCTATCCATTGCGCGGGCCCACGGTGGTGAGGTTTGCTACCTTCGAGAAGCCGGCGTGACCGCATTCACACTGGTGCTTCCGGGAAAGGATGTTGTATGTCGCGGATCCTCGTGATTGACGACGAGCCAGGCATCTGCCGGGCCTTCGAGCGGTTCTTCAAGGGCAAGGGACACTCTGCGCGCACCGCGTCACGTGCTGAAACCGGGATCACTCTCGCGGAGGCCTACGAACCGGACGTCATCCTGCTCGACATCCGGCTTCCCGGCATGAGCGGCCTGGATGCCCTCTTGAAGCTCCGGGGACTCGATCCGAGCGTGCCGGTCGTGGTGATGACCGCATACGGGACGATGGACACCGCCGTGCTGGCCATGAAGCGGGGCGCCTACGACTATGTCCTGAAGCCGATCGACCTGGCGCGGATTTCCGCAGTGGTGGGGCGGGCGCTCGAGGGCCGGAAGATCGCGGCGGAGGCGGATACCGGTCCGGCCCTGAAGGGCAACCTGGCTCTGTCTCGAGAGGGTAGTCTGCCGGTGCTGGTCGGACGTACCGCGGGGATGCAGGAAGTGTTCAAGAGGATCGGTGCGGTCAGCGACTCCGATACCTGTGTGTTGATCACCGGGGAGAGCGGCACCGGGAAGGAGATGGTGGCGCGCGGCATTCACAACGCTTCTCCCCGGGCGGGGCGGTCGTTCGAGAGGGTGAGTTGCGGGGCTCTCCCTGAGGACCTGCTGCATTGCGAACTCTTCGGTGTGGCACCTGGCGTCGAGTCGGTTCCGGGTGCGCGCCGGACCGGACGTGTCGAGAGTGCCGAAGGCGGCACGATCTTCCTCGAAGACGTGAGCGAGATGCCGGCTTCGGTGCAGGTCCGCCTGCTCGAGTTGCTCGAGGAGGGAAGGTATGAACCGACCGGTGGGGATGAGACGCGGCCGGGAGACGTTCGCATCATCAGTTCCAGCGGCCAGGGCCTGGAGGAACTGGTGCGGGCCGGGCGCTTCCGGGAGGATGTCTTCTATCGGCTGAACGTGATGACGATCGAGGTACCGCCGCTTCGGGAACGGCTCGCAGACATTCCGGTGCTGGCGGCCATGTTCCTCGGGACGGCGGGTACGGACTCCGTGCTGTCGAAGGAGGCCCTGCGGATTCTGGTGACGCACTCGTGGCCGGGAAACGTGCGGGAACTGCGAAGTGCGGTGGAGCACGCGCTGGTGCTCGCACGAGGGGGGGCGGTTCTCCCTGAACATCTCCCCGACACCGTCCGCTCCACGGAGCAATCGGGGGCACGGGACGAGTCTGAGCAGGTGCGCGGTCTGGTGGATTCGCTTCTCTCGGGAGATCTGCCTGAGGGGGAACTCTTCGCCAACGTCATGGACCGGTTCGAGGCCCCCCTGATCGCGGCCATTTTGAGCCGGACGGACGGCAACCAGGTCAGGGCCGCGAAAGTCCTGGGGATCCACCGGACGACGCTGCGGTCGAAGATCAAGAAGCACGGCCTGTAGGCGACGGTTCGGGGGACGGGTTGAGCAGTGGGTGCGCGGAAGCCATGCCCCCGATACGGCTCTGAACCCACCACGCCGCATCGCCCGCGGGAGTCCCGCCTGTGCCGGGAAACCGCCCACCTTTCCCGGCCCTCGGAGGGTCGAGCCGGAAGCCTGTCGGACCGCAGTCGGCTTGGCGCGAGAGGCGTCTTGCCCGACGAGACTGCCTAGCGGATGGGCTTGTCCTTCAGGAGGCCATAGCGTTTCGTGAGCATGTCCTTGAAGACGGAATCCAGGTTGACGCCCCAGCGTTCCTCCACATCCTCGTAGATGGCGATCGCCTCTTCGTACAGCTTGATCGCCTGGTTGCGGTGCCTGGCGCGCTCGGGCTTTCCGGGCATGGCCTGGACGTAGTGCGCATCCGCTTTCCGGCGAATCGCATCGGCCTTCGCGATGAGGGCGTTAACCTTCGGGTCGGTGGAGCGGGGCATGCTGTAGTTGCTGGCGCCGATGCCGCTCGGCGGAGGCTTGCCGGCGGTGGTGTCGGGGACAGTGTCGTCGATGCCGGGTCGGCCCACTCCGCCGGGGAGCGCGTCGAGTACGGCGGTCCGGGTGTATTCACCGGAACGATAGAACAGCTTCATCAGCTCCACCGTTTCGTCGGCGCGGGCCGAGGCGCCGGTGGTGGCGCGCAGGCGCTTGTACTCGGCGAACAGGGCGGCCTCGTAGCCATCACCGGGCGCGTCGATTCCGCGCTCCAGCAGGTAGGTCAGGTGGTCGCGGAGATCGTTGGCCTGGCAGAAGCGGCCGAGGTCGAGATAGTCCTTCGCCTGCTTGAGCGCCTGGTGGCGGCGCTGGTACTCGCGCTCGGCCAGTGCGCGCTTTTCGTGAGAAGTTCGCGCCACCACGAGATCGCGCAGTGCACTCTTCTCGAGCCTGGCGCCAACACCGTCGGGGCGCTTGAACGTGATTTCATCGTCGTTCTCGGAGACGACCTCGGCATAGAACGGGTCCCCGCCGGGCAGTGTGATGAGGGCCTGGGGCGGTCCCTCGAGCGCGGCGCCGACCTCTGTATCGCCGAGGAGCGCCCGGAACAGACGGGCTTTACTCTCGATGGGGTCGCGCTGGCCGACGGGCCGGGTCCGGGCCTTCCTGAAGGACGCCAGGGCCTGCTCATAGTCGCCTTCGAGATAGAGCTTCCGGCCCTGCTGCCAGTCATCGACGGTGCGCTCGACCTTCGAGGCTGCCGGGGGGGTTGGGTCGGCGGGGTCGGTTTCGCTCGCCGGCATGCCCGGCATGGCGTGCTCTTCGGGCACATCCGTCGAAAAGAAGTCCCTGATTTCATCCGCGAGGTCCACCGGGGCCTGCGAGAAGTTGTAGGAGTCACCCCGGTAGCTGGCCTTCTGCCGCTCGGTGACGTAGTACGCCGTCAGCGCCAGGGTGGCCAGAATGAAGAGGATCACGACACTGTTGAAGAGTCCTCGCATCGGTTCAATTATCCCAGTTATGCCGCGCGCGTGACAGTAGTACGTTGGCCGGAACGAGAGGCTTCAGTATCGCCTGACGAGCTTCGCCCCCGGATAGTAGTGGCCAAGGATGTCGGAGGCAGCCGCTCCCTGCAAAGCCATACCCCTGGCACCCATCTGGCAGAGACCGACGCCATGACCGAAACCACCTCCTTCAAATCGGATTTCCGAACCGGAAATCTTGATGCTCAGGATCAGCGTGGAGCGCAGCAGCGCCGGGCCGAGCGCCATGCGAACTTCCGCCGCGGACCTCTCGACCGTACGGTCACCGGTCAGCACGAAGGTCCTGGCTCGACCTCCGCGATCCGTTTTTCCTATCGAGATATCGCGCAGCTTTCCGGCCATTCCAAGCGCTTTCCCGGCCTGGGAAAGGGAGATCGGGACGCTCCACCGAAAAGTCCGGCTTCCTTCACAATATCTGCACGGTACGCCCGGAAGCGACAGGATGGGCGCCCCGCCGAACACGTCGTGGGCCGCGGCGGTGTGCCCCCCGCAGGTGGAATGAAAGTACGCGGGCAGGGGCTTCCCGGCGCTCTTCAGAATCATGCCGCGCGTGCCGGCGACCGCTTCGAAGAGGGGGCCCGCGGCTACCAGGGGAGTGCCGCGATAGACCTGGTCGGACTGGTCGTCGGCCACGTCGAAGGACCGGGTGGGCCCCCTGATCGAGGTCTTGTGGAGGGCGTAGGTGCGTGCGGCGATGGCCTGGGCCCGGAGCGCGGCGGGCGGAAAGGACGCTCCGAGTTCGGCTTCGAGCACACCGGGGAGGTAGGACTCGAGGTCGGTCTCGACCATCAGGTCGACGCCGAGCTGGCCAGGCTCCATGCGGAGTGTTCCGCGGTAGGGCCGACCGCCGAGACGGAACCTCCGGTTCTCAGGAATGAGCCGTCGCGCTTCGGAGATACTCGCCCCGGCCGTGCGCAGGTCACGGTTGAGCGAGGTGCCGGAATCGATGAGCTTTCCCGTCGGAAGGGAGACCAGCCGGTAGGGGCCGTCCACCTCGATGCGGTTTGTGCGATTCCCGATGAGTGAGCGGAGACGCACGCGGATCGGGGGGGCCGGGGTCGCGGTGGCGGGTCGTGCTGGGACCGATGGCGTCCGGGCGGGAGAAGACGATCCGGAGCAGCAGGCAAAGAGCCCGGGGAGCAGCGCGAGTACCGGGAGCATGCGCCTGGTCAGGATCAGAACAGCCCTCCGGTTTCACCGTCCGGAATGACTTCTTCGGCAAGGGGAGTCGGGGTTCGTCCACGGGGGGTCTTCAGGATGAAACCCCGCTGGATGAGATAGGGCTCGTAGACATCCTCGATCGTCTGCTGCTCTTCGCCCACGGAGACGGCGATGGTCTTGAGCCCGACCGGGATGCCGCCGGCCCGGAGCAGGGTGGCCAGGATCTTGCGGTCGACGGGGGAGAGCCCGTGGGCGTCGATCCCGAGCCTCTCGAGGCCGTTCTCGGCGACGCTCATCGTGATCCGGTTGTCCGCTTCGACCTGAGCGAAGTCCCGCAGGCGCTTCAGGAACCGGTTCGCCACCCGGGGGGTGCCGCGGGCCTGCCGGGCCACCAGGTCGGATGCCTCTTCGGCGATGGGCACGGCGAGGCGCACCGCGGACTGCAGGATGATCCGGGTCAGGTCCGCGGGAGGATAGAGTTCGAGTTTCTCGTTGACCCCGAAGCGTGCCCGGAGCGGTCCGGAGATCTGGCCCTCACGGGTGGTCGCCCCGATGAGCGTGAAGCGCCGGAGGTCGATACGGATGGATCGGGCGGCGGGGCCCTGGTCGAGCACGATGTCGAGCGAGAAGTCCTCCATGGCCGAGTAGAGGTATTCCTCCACGACGATCGGCAGGCGGTGGATCTCGTCGATGAACAGGATGTCGCCGGTGTTCAGGTTGGTGAGGATTCCGGCGAGGTCCTTCGGGCGGGCGAGCGCCGGGCCGGACGTGGTGTGGATCTCGGTCCCCATCTCGCGCGCGATGAGGTAGGAGAGGGTCGTCTTGCCGAGCCCCGGCAGACCGGAAAACAGCAGGTGGTCGAGAGGCTCGCCCCGTTCCCGGGCGGCCTGGATGTATACCTTCAGGTTGTCGATCAGGCGGCTCTGGCCCACGAAGTCCAGGAACGACTGGGGCCGAAGCGCCAGGTCGAGTCCACGGTCCTCCGGAAGGCCGTCGGCGGCAAAAACAGGGTCGGTGTCCACGAGAACTCTCCGCAAGTGCGGCACACATGGGTAGCAGCGATGCGACAGGGTAACAACAGTCTAACAAGAAGCATCGCCTGCGAATACCCGAATCCCACCGCCCCGCACACCAGCGTGAAAGGAAAACACGCCCCCAATACCGTGCGGCCTGGCGAGAAATGCAGGCTAGACTCTGCGCGTGGCCGACGAACAGGACACCATCAGGGATTCTCGTCGCATCCGGCGGATGTTCAGCGGGATCGCGGGAAGCTACGACCTCCTGAACCACCTCCTCTCGATGAACCAGGACAAGCGGTGGCGGCGGAAGGCGTGTGCCCTCGCGGCCGGAGAGGGACCGGTGCTGGACGTCTGCGCCGGTACGGGCGACATGGCCTTCCAGTGGCAGGAGAGTGGAGCCGCCGAGCCGGTGACCGCGACCGATTTCTGCCATGAGATGCTCGTGCTCGGCGAGGAGAAGAGCGCGCGTCAGGAGCTTTCGAAGCGGGTGCGGTTTCTGGCGGCCGACACACTGGCCCTGCCGTTTTCGGATGACCGCTTCGGCGTGGTGTCCGTGGCCTTCGGCATCCGGAACGTATCCGACCTCCGGGGCGGGATCCGGGAAATGGTCCGCGTCGCTCGCCCCGGCGGGCGGGTGATCATCCTTGAATTCACCATGCCGGGCCATCCGATCTTCAAGTCCATCTACCTCTTCTATTTCCTGTTCGTGCTTCCTCTGGTCGGGAACCTCGTCTCCGGCACGGAGGAGAGCGCCTACAACTATCTGCCGCGATCGGTCCTCAACTTTCCGAACCAGGCCCGCCTGCTCGAGATCATGAGGGAAGAGGGCCTCTCCGAGGTGACCGGCACCAACCTGTCGCTCGGGATCGTGAACGTCCTCTCCGGCCGGAAGACTCTCCGATTGGAGGACGGGGGCGGGCCGTGAGCGGCCGTGCTTCGAAGTACGTTCGCGAGTCCCGTGCGCTCTCCGTCAGCCTGGTGCTGGTCCTGCCGCTCCTGCTCACCTATGAGGTGGGGATCCTCCTCTTCAGGAGTCCGGTGGAGAACCTGGCCGGATTGTTCGTGAAGCGTGTGATCGCGGTCTTCGGAGACCAGGTGTTGCTGGTGCTGACCGGACTCGTGGCCGCGGCGTTCGTGGTGGCGCTCCTCGCCAAGCAGCGGAGACCGGAAAGAGAGTTCCGGCTCTACGGGGTGATGCTCCTCGAGTCGGTGTGCTGGGCCGTGCTCCTCGGACCCGTCGTTGCGGCCATCGGTTCCCGGGTGCTCTCTCTGGGGGCGGTCGGGGACCTGGATCAACCCGCTCTCCGGGTGATCCTCCTGATGGGTGCGGGCGCCTGGGAGGAGTTGGTGTTCCGGTTCGGAATGCTGGGCGGCTTCCTCTGGCTCACGACCGGCCCGATGAGAGGCAATCGCGCGCTGATGACGCTGGCCGGGGTGGTACTTTCGAGTCTGGTCTTCGCCATCTTTCACCACATCGGCGAACTCGGGGAACCGCTCACGGCGGAGGCCGTGCTGTTTCGCACCCTGGCCGGCGTGGCGCTCTGTACGCTCTATCTTTCGCGGGGGCTTGGGATAGCGGTGTATACCCATGCGTTCTACAACGTCGGCCTCTTCCTGGCCGGCAAGCTGGGGGACGGTTGATGAAACGCGTGTTCGTGGGGATGACCGGAGCGAGTGGGGCCCGGTACACTCTGGCCCTGGTGCCGGTGCTGGTCGGCGCCGGCATCGAAGTTGCCTTCTCCATGAGCGATTCGGCGGCGAAAGTGCTCCGGCTGGAGGAGGAGATCGTGGTCGATGCCGGCGAGCCGGACCTCGAGGCGCTCTTCGGAAAAGCTGCGGCCGGCGTGCAGTTTTTTCCGCAGGACATGGTCGAGGCGCCCGTTTCCTCGGGGTCTTTCGCGGTGGATGCCTCGATCCTCTGTCCCTTGAGCATGGGGACGCTTGGTTCGATCGCCGCCGGCACCTCCGCGAACCTCATCGAGCGCGCAGCCGACGTGATGCTGAAGGAGGGCCGCCCCCTGGTGCTCGTCCCCCGGGAGACCCCGCTTTCACTCATCCACCTCGAGAACATGGTCCGCGTGGCCCGGGCCGGCGCGGTGGTCCTGCCCGCGGCGCCGGCGTTCTATCATCATCCGACCTCGATCGATGATCTCGTCCGGCACATCGTGACCAAGATCACCGATCGCCTGGGGATCCGGCTCGACCTCATCCAGAGGTGGGGGGAGCGGTGATGGGTATCTTCGCCCGGGTGGCGACCTACGGGCGCCTGGTCCGGTTCTCCCATACGATCTTCGCGCTGCCCTTCGCGGTGATGGGGGCGGTGCTCGGCACGGGGGGGCTTCCGGACCCTGCGACCTGCTTTTTCATCCTGATGGCCATGGTCGGCGCGCGCTCCATGGCAATGGCCATGAACCGTCTGGCCGACCACGCCATCGATGCCGACAACCCCCGCACGAAGGGCCGGGAATTGCCCGCGGGCCTCGTCTCCCGCGCGGAGGTGTGTGGCTTTCTGATCGTTTCGCTCGGAGTTTTCGTGGCTGCCTGCGCACTGCTGAATCCCCTGACGCTGAAACTGTCTCCGATCGTCATCTTCGTCCTGCTCTCGTATCCGTTCGCGAAACGATTCACCTCCCTCTGCCACCTCTGGCTCGGCGCCGCGCTCGGCCTGAGTCCGATCGGGGCTTTCGTGGCGGTGCGGGGGACGTTCGGGCCGGATGCGCTGGCGCCGTGGCTCCTGGGAGGTGCGGTCGTGTTCTGGACCGCTGGCTTCGACGTGATTTACGCCCTGCTCGACGTGGAATTCGACAAATCGAAGAATCTGTTCTCGCTTCCCGCCAGCCTCGGTCCGGGTGGCGCGCTCGCCGTGTCCGCGCTCTTCCACGTGATCACCGTTGGCATTCTCGTTGCGGTGGGGCTCATCGTTCCGCTCGGCGTCGCCTGGGTGGTGGGGGTGGTGCTGGTCGCGGCGATTCTTTTCTACGAGCACTGGATCGTTTCGCCGAACGACCTCTCTCGTGTGAACATGGCGTTCTTCACCCTGAATGGTCTGGTGAGTCTGTTGCTCATGGCCGCCTTGCTCGTGGACCGACTTGGTTGACCCCTCACCGGGGCTCTGGGACAATGCGCACCGGAGGCGCCTTGGAAACCCTGACGATCGACCGTGCCGCCGCCCTGCAGACGGACTTCATGGAGCGGGTGGCGAGCCGGATCGAAGCAGTGAGCGAGTTTCTGGATCCGATCACCGGCCGTACGTTTCGCGGCCATGCAGCGCGGGTGGAGGAGTTCCCCTTCGACTTTTCGTCGGAGTTCGAGCGGGTGCAACGAGCCACCGGGGTCTTCGACGAGGTGCTGCTCGAGCGGATCGGCCGGGGGGCCCGGGCGCTCTGGGAGATCCGGCCGGCGGGGATCCTCCGGTTCGGGACGCAGATGCTGGTCCTCGCCGCGGTGTTGCCGCCGTTTCGGGAATTGCTGCTCGGCCTGACGCCGTCGGAGCGCGATATCGACGACCTGCCGGGTGTCCTTCCGGAACGCGTTGCGGAAGGCTCGACGCGGGTCGTGGCGCTCCTCAGCCCTTCGGGGTGGCGGTGCGGGGGCTCGGCGGATGCGGCGCTCGGGGCGGGCGGAGATGTGCTGGTGCGCTTCGAACCGGCGCCGGGAGGCGGCTATCGGCCGTTTCCATGCGACGGTAACTGGCCTCCCGCGTTCCTCGCTCTCGAAAGCGATGAGGAACTCGAGTCGCGCGTCACGGAACTGGTGGCGGTCCGGCGGGCCGACCTGGTCCTTCGGGGGCTCGCCGCGCGGCAGGTTTCCCGAGAGGCGGGAGTGCCGGTGGCGATCGTGCAAGCGGCGTTCGCCCGTGCGGCGGGCCGGGACGAGTTCTTGCGTGCTGTTGAAACTGGCGGAGACCTCGTGCTGAGGAGGAGCTGAGCCGGTGTCCATTCTGGAAAAGATCAAGAGGCTGTTCGGCGGTGCGGACATTCCCGGCGATGTGGCGGAGATCTACCGCCTCTCGAAGAGCGAGGCGGAGGCGCTGGATCGCCTGGAGTCGGAGCGGGGCCGATCCGACCGGCATCGCGAAGTGCTGATCGGCGACATCCGGGCGCTCACCGAGGAAGAGGAGCGAGAGGTGGAGTCCGGGCGCGATGAGGAGTCGCCGATCCGGAGGCGCATCATCGCCAGGAAGGTGGCGGAGATTCGAGGCCGGATCGGCCAGTTGATGAACCGCGTGGATCTGCTCACTCGCCGTGTGGCCTTGTTCGATCAGCAGGCCTCCCTGCTCCGGGATCGGGCGGTGCTCGATGCGCCGTTGCCCGAACGCGAGGAGATCGAGCAGGCCGCCGAAGACGCCCTGGTGGCCCGGCGCGAGTTCGAGGAGCGCGCGGAACTCGCCGACCTCTACCGGGATGTCAGTCGGATCGAAGGAAGCACCAGGGGTGAGCAGGATCTGCTTCGGGAAATCGAAGGTGGCGGCGAAGAGGAGCTCTCCTTCGACGACATGCTGCGGGAGGAAGAGAGCCGGGTGAAACCTGGAAACGGCCGTGAAGGCCTTACCGAAGGGGCGTGACATGGGCATCTTCGACTGGTTCAAGCGCGATCGAAAGGTCACGGACTACACCCCGGAGGAAGTGAAACGGGAGGAGGGGCGGCTGCATATTCGTGAAACGCAGATGATCGCACGCCTCGAGAAGAACGAGGTGGAGCGGGAAGCGATCTTCCGTCGGGGCTTCGATGTGAAGTCTCCGGTTCGGCGGCGCATCATGGCGAGGAAGTTCGAGGAGAAGGAGCAGGAACTCCGGCGGATCGAGCGCGACCTGTCCCGGCACTTGAAGGAGACCATGGCCGTAGCTGGGATTCGCTACCGTCTGGAACGTCGTGCGGCGGGTGACAGCTCTCTTCTCCGGAAGATGGGTGGCGCCGAGATCGAGCGTCTGGCGGATCTCTGTGCGGACGACGAAATCGACGAGGAGATGTTCACCGAGAAGCTGACGGACATCCTCGGTGTGCTGGCCGAACCGGAAGGCGACCCTCTCTCGGGCATGGGGACGGGAGCGCGCTCGGTGCTCGACGTCTGGGAGCGCATGGACGAGGGAGTGATCGACTCCGTCGAGGAAGGCTTCAGCGAAGCGCAGGAGCGGATGCAGGATGGACCGGCGGAAGAAGATTCGCCACCGGCGTGAAAGGAGCGGTATGGGCCTCTTCAAATCGAAGGAAGAGAAGCGGATCGAATGGACCATCGAGGTCCGCAAGGGCCTGGCTCGCATCAAACGCCAGATCAAGAGCCTCGAGAAGAATGAGCGGGGCTACATCGAGAAAGCCAAGCTGGCGAAGGGCATGGGTGCGGACGATCAGTTCGACTTCCTGAAGAAGACGCTGAAGAAGACCGCGGTACAGCGGAGGATGCTCGAGCGCCAGCTCCTGAACCTCTCGACCGCAGCGCAGATCAAGGACCAGGTGGAAGCCAACGCCTCGTTCGCCAGGAGTATGAATGCGGTGTCGAAGGCGATCAGCCAGCAGTTCGGTTCCGTGAACCTGACGAAGACCCAGGCCCAGTTCGAGAAGGCCATGGCCCAGGCCGAGAATATGGAGGAGCGGATCACCCTCTTCATGGACATGTCGGCGGAATCGATGCTCGGGTACGAAGGCGACACGGACGAACTGGTTTCGGACAGCGAGATCGATCGGATGCTCACCGATGAGGCGGCGGGAGAGGAGAGCGCGGCGCAGGATGCGGAGATCGCCGAAGGTCTGGCCGCGGTGCGGGACGAGCTCGAGAAGAACGGGCAGAAGAAGTAGGGCGGCCCCGTGAGCGCGCTCGACTTTGAACTCAGGAACTTCAGAAGGCTCAAGCAACGCGGACTGGCGGCACTCCGGACCGGGCGGAAGGGCGCGGCGCGCATGACGCTGCTCCGCGCCGCGGAGTGCCTCTACCGGATTGCGGCGAAGTCGCGGGAACCGTTCAAGGGGCAACGATGCCGGAGTGCCGGTGAACTGCTGAGCCTGGCCCGCAGCATCGGTGAAGGGCCCCTGGCGCAAGCGGTCGAAGGCGAGGAGGGCGGCGCGTCGGCCTTCGAGATGGTGGCGCGCCCCGACGTGGACTTCGACTCCGTGGCCGGTCTGGACGAAGTGAAGGAGGAGATCCGGCTGCGGATGGTGTATCCGTTCACGCATCCGGAGATCGCCAGGCGCTACGGATTGCGCGGCGGGGGCGGTGTCCTCTTCTACGGCCCGCCGGGGAACGGCAAGACGCTGCTGGCCCGCGCGGTGGCCGGGGAGATCGAGGCTGCTTTCTTCACGGTACGGCCATCGGACATCATGAGCAAGTGGGTGGGGGAGGCGGAGAAGAACGTCTCGGCCCTGTTCGCGGAAGCCCGCGGGCGTGACCGGGCGGTCATCTTCATCGACGAGATCGAGGCCCTGGCGCCGGTCCGGACCGGTGAAGCCTCCTCGGTGATGACGCGCGTCGTGCCGCAACTGCTCGCGGAACTGGAGGGGGTCTCCGGGCGTGGTCCCGGGGCGCTCCTGTTCATCGGGGCCACGAATGCTCCCTGGGATCTCGATCCGGCGATTCTTCGACCGGGGCGGTTCGATGTGAAAGTGTATGTGGGGCTGCCGGATCGGGAGGCGCGCGCGGCGATCCTCAGCCTCGAGCTTTCCGGGCGGCCCATCGAAGTCGGTTTCGATTTCGACGCCGTGGCGGGCGCCCTGTCGGGCTATTCGGGTGCCGACCTGCGCAGACTCGTGGAGAAGACGGTGGGAGATACCTTCCTTGCCGAGATCCGGGGCGGTGGCGCCGGGAGGGTCTCCGAGGACGATGTGCTGTCCGCCGCGTCGGAGGTACGCCCTTCGGTGGGCGCGGAGGGGCGCTTGAGATACCGGGAGTGGGCACAACGTTGAAAGCTGTCGAAGCCATAGCGAGACTGCGCGGCGGTGCGGTGCCGGTGCTGACGGTCTTCCACGGCGAAGAGCGCTGGTTCGCCGCGAAGGCGGTTGCGGTCGTCAGGGAGAAGTTTCTCGAGGGTGCCGAGGACCCCGCCGAGATCGTCGATGGTCCCCGGTCCGCAACGGACTCCGAGGGCGTGCCGCTCGCCAGAGCGCTGGAGGAGGCTCGCACGGTGCCGATGTTCGCCGGCCGGCGCGTGGTCTTCTACCGGGCGCACCAGCCGGAGAAGAAAGAGCCGGGGCTGTTGTCCGGTTTTGCCGCGTCGGAGTCGAGCTTCGTGCGGATGGTGTACAGTGCCCCGTCCCTCGGCAAGGCCGCGGAGAACGCCCTTACGAAAGCCGGTGCGGTGGTGGGCCATGCCCGGAAGCTGTTCGACAAGCCGTATCCCGGCCAGCCGCCTTTCAATACGCCCCTCAACAAGTGGTTCTGCGAACGGGTGAGGGAGCAGGGGCGACATATCGACCTGCGGACCGCACACCTTCTTACCGAACAGATCGGCAACGACCTGATGGCGCTCGAGTCACACCTCGAGCGGATCCTCATCACCGTCGGGTCGAAACCTGAACTCTCCGAGGACGACGTGCGGAATGCGTTTGCCGGCGGGAGGGATTACGACGGTTTCGCTTTCGGGGAAGCGGTGTATGAGCGGGACGCGCGGGCCGCGTTTCGCGTCTGTCGCAGTGCCTTCACGGAGGGCCTGACGGACCGTAAGGGACGGCGCACCACGGTGGAGAGCGCCGTGGCCGCCCGGCTGCTCTGGTCCATTCGCTTTCGCCTGACGGATGTCTACGCCGCCCGCACTCTCCTCGACCGCGGCGCGAGCCCGGATGAGGCCGCGAAAGGGATGACGACGGGAAGCCCCATCGCGCGCCTAAGGGCGGTGGGCCTGGCGTCGGCGTTTCGCCGCGAGGCGCTGCTCGGGCATTTCGCCTTGCTCGAGAAGGCCGAGTCCGATCTGCACCAGAGCATCCCGGCGGCGACGGTGATCGAGGGCCTCATCCCGCGGCTGATCGGAGTGGATGCGCATGGGTAGCGGGCGGATTCGGATCCTGCCGGTGGATGTGGTCAACCGCATCGCGGCCGGCGAGGTGGTGGAGCGACCGGCCTCGGTGGTGAAGGAACTGGTCGAGAACTCGCTCGATGCCGGGGCCACCCGGGTCGAGGTGGAAGTGCGCGAGGGTGGCCGAAAGTACATCCGGATCATCGACGATGGCCACGGGATTCCGGCGTAAGACCTCGGCGTGATCTTCCTCAGTCACTCGACCTCGAAGCTCAGTGACGTGAATGATCTGCTGCACATCGGCACTCTGGGCTTTCGCGGGGAGGCGTTGGCCTCGATCGGCGCGGTGGCGCGCGCGACGATCACCAGCCGGCCGCCGGAGGCCGCCGAGGGTTTTTCAGTGGAGAACGAATTCGGACGGATCGGGAAAGTGCGTCCCGCCGCGTCCCGGCCCGGCACCACCATCGAGGTCGCCGAGCTGTTCAGAAACGTCCCCGCGCGCCTGAAGTTCCTGAAGAAGGCGCCGGCGGAGATGGCCCGGGTCAGCGAGACGGTCTACCGGTTGGCGGTTTCCACTCCGGGGGTCGAATTCAGACTGACGCAAGACGGCCGTGCGGTGGCTCACTTCCCGTCCGACATGAGTGTGCGCGAGAGGATTTCGAGAGCCTTCGGTCGCGATTTGCGCGAGGAACTGATCGAGACCAAAGCCACGGCTGGGGACATGCATATCCTGGCCTTGATCGGACCACCGGCCCGGACGCGTGCGGACACGACGAGGATGCTCTTCTTCCTGAACGGCCGGCATGTCCGCGATCGCACCCTTCTGCATGCCGCCCGGCACGCCTACGAGGATCTGATCTTCGGGCGCAGGCAACCGTACGTTTTCGTTTTCCTGACGATGGACCCGGCGCGCGTGGATCAGAATGTCCATCCCGCCAAGCTGGAAGTGCGTTTTAGCGATTCGGGGTCGGTGCATTCACTCGTGCACCGTACGCTCCGGAATGCACTGACGAGTGCGGATCTCGCGCACCCGGTCGACCTGCCTGAGTCTCCGCCAGGGCCGGGACGCGAGGAGCGGATCCGTGATGCCATCGGGGACTTCCTCGGTCGCGGACGTCCACCGGAGCGGTCGCTGTTTGCGCCGGGCGTTCCCGGTGCGGGCCGGGAGAGCGCCGGCGGTGACATCGGCCGGGCCGTCGATTTCCTGCAGGTCCGGGACACGTACGTCATCGTGGAGACCGATGTTGGCATCACGATTCTCGATCAGCATGCCTTGCACGAACGTGTGCTCTACGACCGCTTCAAGGGCCGCTTCCTCGAGGGAGCGGTGGCGGTGCAGCGGTTTCTCACGCCGGCGGTCGTCGAACTGACTCCCGTGGAAATCACCACGCTGCTCTCGGCGCGGGAGGAACTGGCGAGCATCGGAGTTCTTGTCGACGAGTTCGGCGAGGATGCCGTGGCGGTCCGCGGCCTGCCCGCGGCGGCCGACAACGCTGATCCGCTCCGCATCGTGGAGGGCCTGGTGGAGCGGCTGTCGGGCGAGCGCGCGCCCACGCGCGAAGATCTGGTGGAGAACCTCCTCGCCACGCTGGCCTGTCGCGCCGCGGTCAAGGGCGGGGATCGCCTGCGCCGTGACCAGGTGGCGGACCTGTTGTCGGCGGCGGAGTCCCTGACGCATGCACACACCTGCCCGCATGGTCGCCCGACCGCGCTCTGTCTGAGCTACAACTCGCTGGAGCGCCATTTCAAGCGAAAGTGACCCCTGGAGGGTGGTGCGCCGGCGCCGTAACGCTGATTCGGGACTCGATTGCCAGGATCTTCAGCTCGAGTGGCGTCGTGACCCCTAGTCCCGGTCAGTTGCCGGATCGGGCCGGCTTGCGGAAGATCTTCGGGTCCAACTCCGTGTTGAACTCGATGCCGCCCTCGTCCAGGAACGTGGCCTTCAGCGAGATCCGGTTTTTCGGGGCGCCGAAGGGCTGCTCGTAGACCTCGATGCGAAACGGCAGCAGGACTCCTTCGATCCGGTCGTGCGGCGCCGCCAGGTACTGGAAGACGAAGGAGAGCGTCTTCTGCCCGGCCCGTGTCGCGAGAGCGGAGGCCTTCACCAGGCGGCCGTCATCCCTGGCGAGCCAGAGCATCAGGGTCGGCTCCGTCGAGTCCTGCTTGCGGTTGTCGCGGCGGATCACATCGCAGGGGAAATCCACCCGGCCGACTTTGATCGTCTCCTCCCGCTCGACCTCGAACTGCACGCGGTCGCCTTTCAGGTTGGCGAGGAAGAAGAGCCGGAGCAGGTACCTCGTCTCCGCGATCGTCTCGTCGATCTCCGCCCGGTCCGTCTTGAAGTCATCGCCGAGCAGGAATCGATTGAGTTCGTTGTCCATGTACCAGTAGCGTTTGCCGTCAAAGCCCCGGATGATGTGATCGACGGCCGTCTTCCACTCGGAGCGGAACAGTACCTTCGGCCCGAATTGCAGGAACCGGCTGACCTCGATGGACATACGTTCCGGCGGCTGCGTGTTGTAGTTCCAGACGTGGCAGTTCATGCGCACGGTGAGGTTCTTTACCGCACCCGGCTTCAGGAAGTTGTGGCCGCCCTGAAACTGAATGGCACGGTCGATCAGTTTGACGGCCTTCGTGGCCACGGGCGGGACCGGCGCGGGGTCCGAGGGATCCTCTGCCTGGACTCCCCTGCCCGCGAGCAGCAGGAAAGAGATGACGAGGAACTTCAGCATCAGGATCGGCATCCGGCACATCCTTCTGGCTCCCATCGTAACTGGCAACTGTGCCGCGATCGGGGAAGGTGCTTCCTTCGCCCGGCCACTGCGTCGCGGGAACCTAGCTTACCCCTGTCATGGCAAAGTCAGTGCCGAATGCCGCCCTCCGTTGACGGTCCGGTACCGGAATGCTAGGTTTGTTCCGGGCGTACAGGCCGAACCTCTTTATCGGTAGGGAGATAGGGTGCCCGAGCTGAGTCCGGAGAGAAACCTGGTCGAATTCGAACTCCCCGGGGCGGTGCGACTCTTCGTGTACCGAACGGAGAAGTTCAAGACCTCGTTCGTGAACATCATCCTTGGGCGTCCGCTCGATGAACGGACCTCCTGCGCCGCCCTTTTGCCCTATGTGCTTCGCCGCGGCACAACGAGCCACCGGGACATGTCGTCGATCGCCCGCCTGCTGGAAAGTCTTTTCGGGGCGAGCCTCGATGTGGACATTCTGAGCTTCGGCGAGCGGCAGATGCTCTCCTTCCGGCTCGACCTGGTGGAGGAGCGCTATCTCTTCATGGGAGGGCGAGACCTCCTGGCCAAGGGCCTGGATCTGGTGCGCGAACTCTTCCTGGAGCCGGTCCTCGATGGGGGGTGCTTCCCGAACGAGACGTTCGAGCAGGAGCGGGAGAACCTGCGCCGTTTCGTTGCGGGCATGGTCAACGACAAGGGGCGCTATGCCTTCGACCGTTGTGTGAGCCGGATGTGCGAGGGCGAACCCTATGCGCGTTACGAGTATGGCGCACTGCCGGAAATCGACGCGCTGACTTCCGAGAGTCTGACGGAACTCTGGCACGACACGCTCCGATCCGCCCCGATCGATGTCTTTGTCGTCGGGAGCACGGATCCGGGACGGGTTCGCGATCTCGTGGTCGGGGCCTTCGGCGGCCTGCGAAGCGGCGAAGAGGTGACGGATCCCCCGCCGGCGGTTCGCCGCGGTCCCGGGAAGCTCACCAGGGTGGTCGAGCGGGACGACGTGATGCAGGCTCGGCTGGTCATGGGGTTTCGTACCAGGATCGGCTATGGAGACCCGCTCTCGATTCCGCTGGTCGTCTGGAACACGGTCTTCGGGGGCGGTGCGAGTTCCCGGTTGTTCCGTCACGTGCGGGAGAAGCACTCGCTGGCTTACTACTGCTCGAGCAGTGTGGATCAGTCGAAGGGGGTCGCCTTCGTGCAGGCCGGCGTGGACGGGACTCAGGCGGGTCGGGTGGAGCGCATCGTTCGGCGGCAGATGGGCGACCTCGCGCGAAACGGCCCCACCCTCGATGAGGTCCGGGCGGCCAAGGCGTATCTGAAAGCCGGGGTGCTTTCCATTACCGACAGCGCGCCTCGCATTGCCGGGTTCTTCCTCGAACGAAGAAGTACCGGGGCGGTGATCGGGATCGGCGAACTGCTCGACCGGATTTCGCGGGTGCGTCGTGCGGATGTGGCGCGGGCGGCGGCGACGGTTAAACCCGACACGTACTACCTGCTGGCGCGAGGGGACGAATGAACCATCTGCGGGCGGAGGGTGACGCATGAGCACCGCGGCCACCGTGTATCGCAGCGACATTCTTGGCGAGGAGGTCCATCGCTATGTCCTGCCTTCGGGGCTCCGCGTGCTGGTTCATCCGAAACCGGGCTACCTGAAGAAGTTTGCGGTGCTGTCGGCAAACTACGGTTCGGTGGATTCCCGGTTCGTGGATCCGGAAACCGGGGAACTGCGCGATATGCCCGCGGGCATCGCCCACTTCCTCGAGCACAAGCTCTTCGAGTTGAAAGAGGGTGACGCCTTCGATGCATTCTCAAGGCAGGGCGCCTCCGGAAACGCCGCCACCTCCTTCCGCACCACGAGCTTCTTTTTCTCCTGCTCCGAATACTTCGCGAAGAACCTCCGCACGCTGGTCTCCCTGGTGACGAGCGCTTCCTTCACCGCCGCGGCAGTCGAGAAGGAGCGGGGAATCATCGAGCAGGAAATCCGGATGTACGAGGACAACCCGGACTGGCGGATCTTCATGAACCTCGTGGAAGGTCTTTACCGCGATCATCCGGTGCGCATCGACATCACCGGTTCGAAGGAGTCGATCGCTCGAATCCGCTACCAGGACCTGCTTTCCTGTCATCGCTGGTTCTACCATCCGGAGAACCTCTGCCTGGTGGTTTGCGGGGATTTGGACAGCGAGCGAATCGTTGCCACGGTTCATCGGGCCCTCGGGGCGGGCAGGAACGAGGGTGCCGCGGAGCGTATCGACATCGACGAGCCCCGGCGCGTGCTGCGAAACCGGATCGACGTGGAACTGCCGGTGGTCCGTTCGCGCCTCCTGATCGGGTTCAAGGACCCCTGGGTTCCGGTGCATGGCCGGGACCATCAGCGCCGCGATCTGGTGACCGCGATTCTGCTCGACCTCATGTTCGGCTCCTCCTCGCACACCTGGCAACGCCTGTACGAGGAGGACGTGATCGACGATAGCTTCTATGCGACCTATGCCGGCGAGGAGGACTTCGGGTTTGTCACCCTCGGCGGTGAGGTGGATGAGCCGGATCGCGTCCGGCGAAGGCTGATGCGCGAAATCCGGAAGTTCGGAAAGAAGGGGTTTTCCGCCGAGGACTTCGGGCGCGTCGTGCACAAGATGATCGGGCGGTTCGTTGGCGGCCTCGACTCAACGGAAGGTACGGCGTTCATGCTGCTCTCCTCGGAATTCCGTGGGGTGGACCCGTTCGTGATCCCGACGCTGCTGCGGACCATCACGCGGGACGAAATCATGGAACGCCACGCGAGGCTGTTCGGCGACCGGAACCACTGCACGTCTATCGGTCGCAAAGGGAAAGGGCGGTCGCGGCTCGTCTAGCGATGGAATCCCCGCCCTCGTCCTCCGCGGCATCCACCCATGCGACGTCGAAACGCTTGAACCAGGTGATCTGCCGCCTGGCTAAGTGACGGGTTCGTTGTTTGATGAGATCCACGGCTTCATCGAGGCTGCCGAGGGCACCGGTCAGGAAATCGGCAATCTCCTTGTAGCCGAGGGCCTGGCGCGCCACCTGGCCAAGACCGTGGGGGGAGGCGAGCAGCCGCTCGACCTCGTCGACGAGGCCTGCTTCGAGCATGCGATCGACACGAACGTTGATACGGGCGAAGAGGTCCCTGCGGTTTCGGCGGATGCCGGCGATAAGAAGCGAGCGCCTGGGTGCGTTCTCCTGCCACTGCTTTCGGAGCGCCGATGGCGGGGTGCCGGTGATTTCATAAATCTCGAGCGCCCGGACCAGTCTGCGGAGATCGTTGACGTGGATGGTCGCCGCGGAGTGAGGATCGACCCTGGTGAGCCGGTCGTGCAATTCCTGCCGGGGGACGGCCTTCAGACGCCTCCTGAGTTCGGGTTGCGCGGCGGGGCCGACGAACAGGCCGTGGAGCAGGGTCTGCAGGTAGAGCGCGGTGCCGCCGGAGAAGAGGGGGCGCGCGCCACGGGAGGCGATGTCGATGAGGGCGGCATCGGCTGCGGAAAGCCAGTCCCGCGCGTTGAACTGTTCACTCGGCTCGGCGAGGTCGAGCAGATGGTGGGGGACGCGCCGACGCATCGCGGCCGTGGCTTTCGCGGTACCCACATCCATCCCTCGAAAGAGCTTCATCGAGTCGAGGGAGAGGATTTCGAGTCCGTGCGAACCCGCGAGCACGAGAGCTGCGCCCTCCTTGCCGCTCGCGGTGGGGCCGATGAGTGCGTAGGAACTCAATAGAACACGGGCGGGCACCGGGCCCGCCCGTTGGAATTCTCGGTCAAACCGGCTCCGCTACTCGGAGAGCGGGTCGTACCGGTCGTACCGCATGAAGTACTTGTCGAACTCGTCCTGGAGAGTCACGAGGTCGCCGCCGTACGTGCGGCCGTGAGAATTGAATTCCGAGATGGCCTTGTTGTACTCGGGGGAGTCGGTACCGTAGCCGAGGAAGCTGTAAACGACACCATCCACGTGCACCAGGTCGGTGGCCCCCGCGGCGATGTATCCGATAGGCCTCGAGAGGCATCCGGCGAAGGACACAAGACCGAGAAGCAGAACGATTACCAGCAGTTTGCGGAGCATATTCCTCCCTCCAACCTCCATGCTGTAGAAGGTGTTGCCCTGGGGATCGAATGTGGCGGAATTTTAGCGATCCGCTTCGGGGCCTGTCAACGGAAAACGCGGCAAAGAAAGTGTTTGGGTGGCCCTTTCCTGAAAGGGCCTGCTTGTCACTGTTAGGATCCGGCGAAACATGGAGGAGAGCATACCATGAGGGAGCCATTTCGCATCCCAAGAGGGACGGTGGACCTGACCGGGGAAGAACTTTCTCTGGTCTCGGCCGTCGAATGCACTGCGCGTTGTGTTTTTGGCCAGTTCGGCTTCGCTGAGATTCGCGGTCCCCTCTTCGAGGAAACGAGGCTCTTCGCCCGGACGACGGGTGAAACCTCGGACATCGTCGAAAAGGAGATGTTCACCATCGCTCGTGAGAAGGTCTCCTATTCGCTTCGTCCCGAGGGCACCCCGTCCGTCGTTCGGCACTACGTGGAGCGGTCTCTGTTCGCCAATGCGCCTTTCCAGAAGTTCTTCTATGCCGGCCCGATGTTTCGATATGAGCGGCCCCAGGCGGGTCGCCAGCGGCAGTTCCACCAGGTGGGGGTGGAGGCGCTCGGTTCGGCGGATCCGTTGCTCGACGCCGAAGTCATCCTCCTGCAGGATCGCTTCTTCAGGGCGCTTGGGGTCGATGGACAGGAAGTGAAGATCAACACGATCGGCTGCCGGGATTGCCGTCCGGCCTACCGGGAGCGCCTGCTCGCTGAACTTCGCCCGAGATCGGAAGAGCTTTGCCGGAACTGCATCCGCCGCATGGAAAGGAACCCGTTGCGCATCCTGGATTGCAAGGAGGAGGAGTGCGGCGCCATCGCCGACGGATTGCCCTTGATCGAGGATCTGGTCTGCCCGGCCTGCACCGAACACCATGACGCGGTCCTCACCGCCCTCACGGCATCCGGCATCACGTTCTCGAGGGATCCCAGGCTGGTGCGCGGGCTCGACTACTATACGAGGACCGTATTCGAGACGATCCACCCCGCACTCGGCGCCCGTTCGGCAATCTGCGGCGGGGGGAGATACGACGGTCTGGTCGAGGAACTCGGGGGCCCGGCCACCCCGGCGCTCGGTTTTGCGGTGGGGGTGGAAGCCACCCTTCTCGCCCTCTCCCATCTGGAACGTACGCCGCCGCTCCCCGTGAGATCGACGGATGCCTTCGTCGTGGCGGTGAAGCCCGATCAGCGCCCCGCCGCCTTCGCGCTCCTCAAGTTGCTGCGTGATGCCGGTCTTTCGGCGGACATGGACTACGAGGGCCGCGCCATGAAGGCCCAGATGAAGAAGGCCCACCGGGCCGCGGCGCGCTTCGCGGTGCTGCTCGGTCCCGGAGAGGTCGAGCGCGGGACGGCGACAATCCGCAATCTCGAGGACCGTTCACAGGAAGAGGTGCTGCTGGAAGAAGTGGCCGGGCGGATCGCCTAGCCCGCATTTCTCATGATGGCACGCGACCTGAGGGGCGGTCACGGTGCGTCGCGTTGTCGGTCTTCCATGCGCAGCATCCGCGCCTGCCTCTTCAGGTACATCTTGTCACCGCCGCAACCCGCCAGGACGCGGCGCAGTTCGCCCCTCCGATGAGATCACCTCCGGCGAGATGCGGGCGTATCAGGCCCCGTAGAGACCGTGGGTATGAATGTAATCGGCCACCGCGTCCGGGACGAGGTAGCGGATGGAGCGGCCCGCTGCGATCCGGGCGCGGATGTCCGTCGAAGAGACCTCCATCCGCGGCATATGGACGATCCGTTCGGACAGACGCCCGACCCGCTCCGCCCCGAACGCGGGTTCGAGGTCCCGGAGTGCCGAATCAACATCGGTCCCGGGCCGCACCGCGGTGACGAAGTCCACGAGATCGAGCAACTGCTCGATCTCCTTCCAGAGGGTGAGTTCCGGGAGGCTGTCCGCGCCGATGATCCAGGCGACCTGATCGGCCGGTGCGCATTCGCCGAGTACATCGCGAATGGTGTCGATCGTCCATGAGGGGCCACTGCGGTGCATCTCACGGTCGTCGACTGAAAGGCGGGGGTTTCCCGAAACCGCCAGGTGCGCCATGGCCAGACGGTGCTGCTCCGGCGCCAGGACGCGATCCCGCTTGTGGGGTGGACTCGCCGCCACGACGAAACGCACGTGATCCAGACCGGCTTGATCCAGGCACTCCTCCGCGATCAGCAGATGCGCGATGTGGATGGGATCGAAACTGCCGCCGAGAATGCCCGTCCTCACCGACCCTCTCCCGGGAATCCGGAGGTGCGGCGGGTTTCGAGCCCATCGCCGGACTTCGAGAGGAAGAGCGCCTCCACGTCGGGAAGCTGCTCCGCGAGTTTGAGCCCCGCCTCGGGCCCGAGCACGGTCAGCGCGGTGGCGAGGGCGTCGGCTTCGGTTCCGGAGGGGGCGATGACCGTGACCTGCAACACCGTGTCCTCCACCGGTCGGCCGGTGCGGGGATCGAGGATGTGGGAAAACTTCTCGTCCCCGACCATGGTGAAGCGCTCGTAGTTCCCCGAGGTGGCCACACCGCGGTCCAGGACGGAGAAGCTCCATCCGGCGACGGTGTCCGACGGCGAGCGCAGGGGATCGCGAATCTCGACCTTGAATCCCTCCGGGCTCCAGGGGGGGGCGCCCCGGGCCACGAGGTCTCCACCGGCATTGATGCGGCAGGCGAAAGCGCCCGCCTCGAGCGCGGCACGGGCCGCGAGATCGGCCGCGTAACCTTTGGCGATACCGCCGAGATCGAGGGAGACTCCCGCTTTGTCGAACGCGACCGTGCCCGCCTTGCGGTCGAGACTGACGTGTTCGAATCCAACCAGGGAGAGTGCCGCTTCGACCTCGTCGTCGGTCGGCATGCGCTTCATCTTCGCGAGGGGGCGCCACACCCTCTGCAAGGGGCCGACGGTGGGGTCGAACGCGCCGTCCGACAGGGTGTGGTAACCGCGTGATCGGACCAGGAGGTCGAAGGTGACCGCATCGACCGTGACGGGCCGCCGGGCCGCTTTCCGGTTGACGCGTGAAAGGAGCGAGCCCGGGATCCAGGTGGAGAGAGTGTCTTCGAGTTCGCGAATCTTTTTCCAGGCCGCATGGCCGGCGGCAATGGCGGTGGCTTCGTCCTCCGCGGCGATCTCCACGACGAACAGGGTGCCCATGACGCCGGACCGGGAATCGATCCGCTGGACGACCGCCGCCCGACGTTCCATGTGGATGTTGCCGGACGGGTAGGGCTCGTCACCGGAGGCCGGCTGGGCAGGGTCGTCACTCGTCAGCGACCACAGCGCGAACGGCAGGGCCAGAATGAAGAGCAGCAGCAGAAGACGCACCAGTCCGGTGCGGGTCATTTCCATATCTCGGGCGTATCCTCGACGAACTTCACGTACTCCGGAGGCACGAAGGGCGCTTCACGAGCCCGGGATGCGCCGTTTCGCAGCCAGCCCCACGGCCGGGTTCCAGTGACGGCGCGCTGGATGGAACCGTTCTCGCCGGAGAACCAGGCCAGCGCGGGCAGCAGGAGCGCGATGAGAATGACGATCCGGACGATGCCGATGACCGCCCCGGAGATGGCATCTCCCTTGAACCGAAGCTTCTTGAAGAGCTTCCGCAGGAGGAAAAGGAGCATGAGCAGCACGACGTAGCTGAAGACGAGCCCGACGATCCAGGGCAGGATGCTCCGGCGGGGACCGTCGTCGAACTCCACGACGCGCGAGAGCACCCCTTGCGTCACCTTCGAGAACGCCTGGGCGAGGTACGCCGCGCCGAGCGCATGGGCAACTCCCACCAGCTCCCTCAAGAGGCCACGGCGGATGCCCAGCACTCCGCCAAAGAGCACCAGGATGAGCAGGATGATCTCCACGGTTCGCACCTCCGGATCCTAGCGGCTTGCGAGCACGCGTCCACCTTGATTTCCGCGAAGGCGAAGGTGTGGGTTATGCTTCGCGGCATGGACGGGATCACCATCGGCACCGTACCGTACTTGAATGCGCTCCCGTTGACCGCGGGCCTCACCGATCTGGTTCGCGCGGTCCCCGGCAAGCTGGCCTCCATGTTCCGTGATGGATCCCTCGATGTGGCGCTGCTGCCCATCTTCGAGTGGGTCCGCGACCCATCCCGGCACATTGTCGGAAGCGGAGCAATCTGCTCTCCGGGACCGGTGGACAGTGTGCTGCTTTTTTCGCGGGTTGCGCCGGCTGGCGCGCGGAAGGTCCTGCTCGACCGCTCGTCGCTGACCAGCGCGGCGCTGGTCAGGGTGCTGTACGCCGAGCACTTTCGCACCTCTCCCGAGTTTGCCTCGTGCAGTTCGGAGACGGACCCCCGGGAAATCGACGCCGATGCCTGCCTGCTGATCGGGGATCCCGCCCTGAAGGCCCGTCGCGACGACCTGATCGTCACCGACCTGGCGACGGTCTGGCGCGACCTGACCGGCCTCCCGTTCTGCTTCGCGGCCTGGCTCGCAAAGGACGAGGAAACGGCCAGGCGGAGCCGGGAAACCCTGCGCGCGGCGAGGATCCGCGGCCTGGCGGATCGACGGCGCCTGGCGGAGCGCGAAGCCTCTCTCGTCGGCCTGCCGGCGGACACTCTGCATCGCTATCTCACCGAGCGGATCACCTATGACCTCGGTCCACGCGAACGCGCCGCTGCCTCCCGTTTTGCGAATTCGTGTCGTTCCCTGGGATTGGCCTGAGCGTGATGGGGGTGTTCGGAAAGTCGATCTCCGAACCGGGCGCGCCTGACCAGGGGCGAGCGCCTTCCCGCCCGGCAGGGCGGCGACGGAGCACCGCCCTCCGAAAGGGCCTCGATCTTACACCTCGGTGGGGTGGAGAATGCTCGATCTGAGCGGGCTAGCCGCCGCCCGGGCCCGGGCCACGGTCACCGTTGCCGGGGCCGGGGCCGGGGGGGCCGGTGTCGTCGTCGCCGCTCGGCGCCTGATCGAAGGCGTTCGGCAGCATCACCCAGCGCACGAAGCGGTAGAAGCGATCGTCGGTTTCGAGGTCCGCGCCGAGTTCCACCGGCGGCGCGAGTTCGAGGGTGATGCGGACGGCGCGGGGCAGCCCCTCCGCATCCTGCGAGTCCCAGCTCTCCTTGCCGTCCGTGGCGGCGATGCTCGAAGTCGTCCTGCCCTCCTCCTGCTGCTCGAAGAAATCGAGGACGATGGACCGGACACGATCGTAGACGAGGTAGTAGTCGCCGCCCTTCAGCGGCTCGTCGTCGAAGAAGAACTGCTCCCGCCGGTAGAGTTCCAGCAGACCGGGGAACTCTTCGTTGCGTCGCAGGCGATAGCCGACCTCGGTGATGTCGGAACGGACCTCGCGGTCGTCGACTTCTTTCGTGATCTTGCTGTTGGTCGTGGTGATCAGGTCGAGGATGGTGACTTCCGTGCCGCCGACGCTGGTGCGCTTTGCCTTCATGGCCTTGTTGTCCGCCACACCGTGGTAGTAGGCGCCTCGCAGGTCGCGGTCGAGGAGGTCGAGGATCTCCGGACCGGCGGTGTAGATCGCCGCGGTCTGGTCGATCATCCGTTTGGCCTGGAGGGTGCCGATGGCGACGGTATAGACGCCGCTCAGGAACACGGCCAGCAGGGTAATGCCGACGAGGAGCTCGATCAGGGTGAAGGCGGCATCCGAGCGGTGCCTCACCGGGGCGATCATTGCTGTTCCTGGTCCTGCTCGAGGTCCGGCAGGTAGGTCTGGAGTTTTACAGACAGGGCCGGATCGAACTCTCCGTTCGGTTCGAATCGCACGATGAGCACGACGCGTCGGACGTATCGGGACGCAAGGGCGTTGCCCTCGGCATCGGATGGGAAGTCGCCTTCGTCCTCGTCATTGAAGAGTCGATCGGTATTGGAATCACCGGCGCCGACCGCCAGTACCCGCTCCACCTCCATCTCCCAGGCGTAGGACTTGAAGTCCTGGTAGGGGGCCTCTTCGTCGAGTTCGTCGAAGGTTCCGGACTGGCTGTCTTCGAACTTGTCCGGGAAGTTGGCGATCTCGTCCATCTTGGCCGCGGCGAGGTAGCGCACGGTCTGGATCACCCGGGCATCCGCGGAGAGCTCGATCGAGTCTTCCCGGTCCGCCAGGATCTCGATGATGATGAAGGCGAACAGCGCGAGCGCCGCGACGAGTTCAAGCAGCGTGAATCCGGATTCCCGGTGTCGGATGTGACTAGCGAAATTCAAATTCACTGCGCACCTGGTCGTAACTCTTGTGGACTCCCCGGGTGTAGGACACGAGACCGGTGATGGGGTTGATCTCGACGGTGTAGCGGTTCTTGCTCTCGTCGAGGATCTCGTCGGACAGGATGTGAATCAGGTGCCCGACCACCTCGCCGGTGGGGGTGAACTCGACGCGCACCACCCCCCGCGTCTCCGCGTCGCGGTCGGAGAACTGGATGGCCGTGATGCGCACTTTTTTAGGCAGCTCGAACCAGTCGGAGGTGACGTAGTCGTCCGCGCCCTCCTCCTGTTCGCGGATCGTGGTGGGACGGCTGATCCGGTAGGTCTGGGCGTCGAGGTCGTATTCGAGAAAGTGGGTGCGTCCCGCGAAGATCGAGAGGTTGCGGAGCCGGCTGAGCATCTGGCCCAGATCCCGGGCCGCCTTGTCGAGTCGGGCGCTCGGGACCAGGTTGTCGATCCTGACGAAACCGTATCCGACGATCACACCGAGGAGCAGGATCACGGCCATCAGCTCGATGACCGTGAATCCGGTCTCGCCGGCGATGGGCGCGGCCGACCTGGTGCGTCGCATCTTCATGCCGCTCTACTCCTGCTGGTTCGTCTCGCCCGGGGTGTACTCGTTGGTGACGTCGTCGTCGGTACCCTCCGCGCCGTCCTCACCCATGCTGATGATGATGTATCTCCGCTTGGTGCCGCCGGACGGGTCGTAGATGTACTCGTTGCCCCAGGGGTCGGTGGGGATTTCGGTCATGAGCCCCTCATCGAGGACGCCGACGGGCTCCAGCAGCTGGTTCAGGTCGTCGGGGTAACGGCCGGTTTCCATCTTGTACAGGGCGATGGCCTTCTCGATCTCCTTGATCTGGCCCTGTGCGGCGGTGATGCGCCCCTTCTTCAGAACGCCGAACACACCGACACTCACTACGCCTGCCAGAAGGCCGATCAGGACGATCACGACCATCAGCTCGACGAGGGTGAAACCCCTCTCTTTTCGTGAGGGCATAGTTGACTCTCCCATCGATTGTGCCTATACGCTCTGGCCGATCTGGAGGATCGGGAGCAGGACGGAAACGACGACGAAACCGACTCCCATGGCGAGGAAGATGATGAGCACCGGCTCGATCAGGGATGTGACCTTCTGCACGGTGAGCTCGATCTCCTCGTCATACGATTCGGCGATGCGATCGAGCACTTCTTCCAATTCACCAGACTGTTCACCGATGGAGACCATGTAGCCCACCACCGGCGGAAAGATGCCGCTCTTCTTCAGCGGGGTCGCGATGTCCGCCCCTTCGAGAATGCGGTCGTGCACCTCCTGCACCACCTTCTTCAGGACCAGGTTCTCGAGGATGTTTTTCACGATGTCGAGAGCCTGGAGGGCGGGGATACCCGACTTCAACAGTGTGGACAGAGTGATCGCAAACCGGCTCACCGCCTGCTTCTTCATGAGGTCGCCGATCAGGGGGATATTCAATTTAAACTTGTCCCAGGCAAAGCGGTAGCGCTCATCCCGGAGCAGGAGCTTGACGAGCAGATAAAGCGCGAACACGACGACCACGACGACCCACCAGTAGTGCTGGAGGAACCCGCTCAGGGATGTGAGAATCCGCGTCGGCAGGGGGAGGACCGCGTCACGCTTGGCGGTCTTCAGAACCTCGAGGATCCGGGGTACGACGAAAGCGGTCAGGACGAACATGACCAGGATGCCGAAGCAGATCATGACGACCGGATAGGCCAGCGCGGCCTTCACCTTCGCCCGGAGCCGGTTCTGGGACTGCCCGTAGTCGGCGAGCCGGGCGAGGACCACGTCGAGATTACCGGACGCTTCGCCGGCGCGAACCATGTTTACGTAGAGTTCGCTGAAGTAGGACGGGTGAAAGCCCAGCGCCTCGCCGAGGCCCACTCCCTGGGTGACCTTCTCCCGGACATCGCGGAGGATCGCCTCGATATCCTGGCTGGCGGCCTGTTCCACGAGCGCCGAGAGTGACTGGGAAAGAGGGATACCGGCTCTCAACATGGTCGAGAGCTGCCGGGTGATGAGCGCGATCTCCTCGCGGTGGGCCCGCCGGAAGATCTTCGGCAGGCGCCGTCGGCTCTGCTCCTTGCCGACATCCTCCACCTCGTGGATCTCAGTGACGTGGAGTTTCTTGTTCCGGAGGATGGTCCGGGCGTCCCTGGCGGTGTCGGCATCGATGATGCCGGTCTCATTGCCGCCTTTGCGCTTCATCGCCTTGTATTCGTAGATCGGCATCAGAACACGTCGAGTTGGGTTACGCGTACGACCTCATCCACGGTGGTTATTCCCTTTCGCACCTTCTCCGCGCCGTCCTGACGGAGGGTGACCAGCGTTCCCCGCTTCACCGCGGCGCGCTTGATTTCGGTCGAGGATGTCTGCTCCATGATCTGGAGCTTGACCTCGTCGTCGATCGGGAGGATCTCGTAGATCCCGGTCCGGTCCGTATAGCCGGTCTGGAAGCAGTTGGCGCATCCGACTCCACGTGCGAGCTTCCCACCGGCCAGCATGTCCGGGGTCACGCCGATCAGGGACAGCTCCTTGATGTTCGTCGCCTCCGGAACGAACTCCTCGCGGCATTCCGGGCAGATCAGGCGGACGAGCCGCTGGGCGATCACCACGAGCAGCGATGAGGCCAGCAGGTAGGGTTCGACCCCGAAGTGGAGCATCCGGGCCACGGCACTGGGGGCGTCGTTGGTGTGCAGGGTGGAGAATACGAGGTGACCGGTGAGCGCGGATTGCGTCGCGATCCGGGCCGTCTCGTCGTCACGCACTTCACCGACCATCATGATATCCGGGTCCTGCCGGACCAGGGCTCGCAGGCCGGACGCGAAGGTGAGGCCCTTCTTCTCCGAGACCTGGATCTGGCTGATGGCGTCGAGGTGGTACTCGATCGGGTCCTCGATGGTGATGACGTTCTTCTCGGCGGAGTTGATGCGGTTCAGGCTGCCGTAGAGCGTCGTCGTCTTTCCGGAACCGGTGGGGCCGGTGACGAAGATGACCCCATGCGTGAAATGGATGTAGTGATTGAGGAGTTCGAGGTTGCGGTCGGTGAGACCGATCTCCTCGAGTTCGTAGAGCCGGGCCGACAGGTCGAGGAGACGCATCACCACGCGCTCTCCCCCGGATGTCGGGACGGTGGAGATACGTACGTCCACTTCGCTGTCGCCAAGGCGGATGGTGGACCGTCCGTCCTGCGGCAGGCGCCGTTCCGCGATGTCCATTTTCCCCATGACCTTGACCCGGGAGATGACCGCGTCCTGGACCTTCTTCGGGATGGAGTCCATGTCGTAGAGGATGCCGTCGATGCGGTACCGCACCTGGAGACGGTCGTCGTAGGGCTGCAGGTGGATGTCGCTGGCGCGCATCCGAAGCCCCTGGAACATGATCATGTTGAGGAGTTTGATGATCGGCGCCTTGTTGGCGACGTCGAGGATGTCCTCGGTGACCTCGATCTCGCCGCTCAGCCCCGAGATCTCGCCCTCTTCCATCCCGGTCAGGGCTTCGTCGACCGTGTCCTGCTTGCGCTTGTAGGCGCGGTTGATCAGGCTCGTGATCTCGGCGCGCGGCGCCAGGATCGGTTCGACCTCGGCACCGAGAATGGTGGCCAGGTCGTCCATGGGATAGGTGTCGAACGGGTTGCAGGTGGCGACCTGCACGGTTCCATTGGCCTCTCCCACCGCCACCAGATTGAAGTTTCGGGAGAAGTGTACCGGGACCCGGTTGACGAAGTCGGCCGGGACGGTTACGCCCTCGAGGGTCTCCCGAAAGGGCATCCCGTACACCGAGCCGATGGCGACAAGCGCATCCTTCTCGGTCAGATAACCCTTGTGCACGAGGATGCGGTCGAGCGTCTGGCCGGTTTCTTCCTCGAGGTGGAAACACTCGTCCAGGCGCTCGTCGTCGAGCAGCCCGGCGTTCACGATGTGTTGCCGGAGCAGCTTCCTCACTTCTGCTCCTCCCCTGCCTTCGCCTTGCCGGAGGAGAGCTCCCTGAAGCGCTTCTCGGCTTCGCCCGGCTCGAGAGTCGTTCGCGGCGGCGCCTTGTAACGGGGCATGTCCAGGAACCCGGAGTTCTGGATCTTGTCGAGCTGGTCCGGGTTGTCGGGGTTCATGAAACGCGCATTCGGGATGTCGACGGACTTCTGCAGGAGGTCGTCGGCGAGGAGTTTGCGGTTCCAGGTGGCCCGCAGGTACTCGTTGAAGTCGCCTTGCGCGCCCTGGTGCAGGATGTGGGGTGTTACGAAGAGGAACAGGCTGGTCGACGACTTCGCGCTGGTGGAGGCACCGAACAGGTAGCCGAGGATGGGGATATCACGCAGGTAGGGGATCCCGGAGTCGGTCTCCTGCTGCTTCTGGTCGATCAGGCCGCCCATGATCACGGTGTAGCCGTCAGGAATGACGATGTCGGTTTCGATCTCGCGGGCGGTCTTCGGCGGGGGCAGTTCCTCGGTCGACCGGGCCCCGAACGACTGCACCTTCTGGATGATGTGCAACCTGAGATAGTTGTCGGAAGAGATGTGCGGGGAGATGTCGAGCGAGATCTCGGCCTGCACGAACTCCACCGTGAAGTTCGAGTTGCCGGCGTTGTCCGTGCTCCGGACGGTGTAGGGCTCCTCCTCGCTGACGAGCATGGTGGCCTGCGACCCGTCCTCAACGACCACGGAAGGCATGGAGAGCGCCTGCGCGCTGCCGCTCGTCTGCAGGGCCTGCAGGATGACCGGGAAGCGCTGGTTGTCGTAGATGCCGGCGGTGATGCCCTGGCCGAAGACCGGGATGTTGATGTCCGGGACGCCGTCATCCGTGGTATCGGTCAACGTGGAGAGCCCGAACTGGGTCGCCCCGAAGAAGGTCCGCTCGTCGGGGTCGTTCTGGGTGGTGGCGGAGACCAGTTCGACGCCGAGTCGGATCAGGTCATCGACCGAGAGCTCGATCAGTGCCGCCTCGACCAGCACCTGGTCGCGCGGGATGTCGATCTGGTCGATGATCTTCGTGATGTCGAGAAGCTGCGTGGCGGTGGCCTGGATCAGGAGGCTGTTGCTGCGCTCGTCGGCGACGATGACCGGATCGGTCTGGTTGCCGGAAAGCGATCCGGAGGAACCGGGTTGCCCGGGGCGGCCACGGGGCTGCGCACGTCCCGGCTGGCGCCCGGGAACGCCGATCCCGCTGATCAGATCGGTCAGGAGATCGGCCAATCTCACGGCATCGGTGTGCTTGATCGCCCGGATGTGGATGTTGCCCCGTTTGTAGTGCACCTCCTGGTCGAGGAGCCGGATCAACTCGGCGATCTGCTCCTGGTCCTCGCGGGTCGCAAAGACGATGATCGCGTCCTGCCGGGTGTCCGCAATGATCTGGGGCTGCGGCTTGCTGGGGATGCCCTGCGCGGTCTGGGGCCTCCCCTGGGGGCGCCCGGTGAGCTTCGTCTGCAGCAGGTCGATGAGGATCGGCTCAACCTCCGAGGCTACGGCATGCGTCAGCATGTAGGTCTCGGGGATCGCCTTGTACTCGAGCGGCTCGACGTCCATCGCCTTGAGCAGCCGGTACATGCTGGCCACCACCGGGGCGAAGTCGCCGATCACGAACGCCAGGTTGCCGGGCACGTCGTTGATGCGGCCGATCTGCCGGGTGGAGAGCTGGGCGAGGGCGTTGCGCGCCCGGGACGTATCGGTGAGGTTCTTCACCGTGATCGTCGAGACGATGTAGACGCCGTCCCGGTCCGCCCAGTCCTCGATCTCGGTCTCCTTGACGAAAATCGGCCGGTTCGTGATCTGCGGCGCGTTCAGGTCGAGAGCCATCCACTGCTCATGTCCGGTCGGCCCCACGGGTACGAGCACCAGGCGCTGGAAAGAGAGGAGCGACTTAAACCACTCGAACAGCCGGTCGCGGGGTACGGTCTGCGTGCCGACGAATTCGATCTTGCGGCCCCGGATCTGGGGGCTGGCGGGATCGAATACGATGGACTGCCCCGTGTACTCGCTGATCGTGATGAAGAGTTCCGCAATGTCCCACCCTCCCTCTTTCGGCGTGATCTGTACCAGGTTGTCCTCCTCCTCGGCCGCCTGCGCGAAGGCGGCGGGGGAGGCCGACAGGAGAAGGAGCAGGCAGAGAGTGACTTTGTTCATGGCGGAACGCTCCAAATCAGACCGGCGGACGAACCCGGACCGTGGCCCGGGAACACATCGCATAGAGTAACCGGTGACACGGCTCCAACCGGTGACCTTATCCGGGGACAAATGGCGAACAGGTGTGAGACGACCGGGTGGTGGGGATCTTCCATCCGGAGCCGGGAAAATCGCAGCGCGGTGTGGTGTTCCCCCATGGGCACCGGAAGTGCGTGAACGAGAATCCGCAGCGCGGCCCTGCCGCAATGGAGGGTCGACCTCCGGGCGACCGTGCCGGCGGTCCGGCGGCGTCACGCGGAATCTGCGTGCGCCGCGAAGATCCTGAACGTCAGTGCTGCAGTCGATGTTTTGTTTGGTGACTGCCGGGAGCATGCGTAATATGCAGGTTTGGGGCCCGAGTGGACCCCAAAAGTCTGAACATTCGAAGTCCAAGACGAGGTAGGCGCACATGGCCGTTCGGGTTCTCGTGAAAAACAACGAGCCGCTCGAGAAGACGCTCAAGAGGCTCAGGAAGATCTGCAACAACGAGGGTATCACCCGTGAGTTGAAGCGGACCTCCGTCTACGAGAAGCCGAGTGAGAAGCGTCGTCGCAAAGAGCGGGAGCGTATCAAGGCTATTCGGACCGCCAAGAAGAAGGCGGAGAAGGCCGCGAAGAAGAAGAAGCGCAAGCACCGCCCGCGCTGAGTCCTTCCCCGGTGCAGGCTCGGTCCCGGGTCAGGCAAGTGGATCGGGGCTCAGAATCGGGGGGAGGGACCGTACTTGGAGATCGTGCGCTCGACCATTCTCTTGAGCGCTTTTTCGATTTGACGGGCGACGAGATGGTAGTCCCGCTCTGCGCCGCCGTAGGGATCGGGCAGGTCCGTGCCGTCGGCGCTCAAGGGCAGGATCTTTCCATCCGCCTCCGGGACCTCCTTCCGGATCGTATCCGCATGTTCCCGTTCCGCGGTGTAGATCACGTCGGCGACGCGGATGAGATCCCTCGTGAGCGGCCTCGCGAAGTGGTGCGTGAGATCCGCGCCGTATGGCCGCAAGGCCCGGGCCGCCTCGGGAGGAGGCGGGCAGCCCCGCATTCCAATGATTCCCGCGGAGTGCACGTGGATACCGGCGTTGCGGAGTCCCCATTCCGGCACGTGCAGGCGATCGGCCAGAGCCTTGCGGAGCATGGCCTCGGCCATCGGACTTCGACACAGGTTTCCGGTGCAGACGAACAGGACTTGGTAGCAGCCCGCTTCCTGAATTCGCTCGCCGGGAACCACACCGGGGCGAAGCAGGGTGATCTTTCGCCCCTCGATGAACGCGACGGTGGATGGGGTGGCCAGGGTCGTCTTGCCCGCGAAGAGAATGCCGGCGACCAGGCCCTTGAAGCTCTTGACGACGTGCCGCCCGGTGACGAGGGGGGGCTCGCCGGACCGGTTCGCGCTGGTGGCCACCAGGGGGACTCCGGCGAGGCGGAAGAGAGCGCGGGCGATGTCGCAATCAGGAAGGCGAAAGCCGGTGTGTCCGCCGAGACGATCCGCGAGCACGAGCGTGAGTGGTCCGGGCCAGAGCCGCTTGATGATCCGCTCGACGAAGGGATCCGGGGGCGCGATCAGGGGAACGAGCTCGGCCGCATCGGCCAGGTGCACGGTGAAAGGCCGGTCGGGCGCGCGCCCCTTCAGGTCCCGCAGCCTCTTCAAGGCCCCGGGACGGTCGCTCCGTGCGGCGATCCCGTAGACGGTCTCGGTCGGGAAGGCTACGAGTTCTCCATCGGCGAGCAGTTGACCGAGAGTGGCGAGTTCGGGGTGAGCGGTCGCGCCGGCCCGGACCTTGACGATGTGGGTCATTCGCGAAGACTACCGGAATCCAAAGACGTGCGGAACCAATCCTTTGGAAACGGCTTATGGCGTTCATAGACTGGCGGAATCATGACACCTGACGAAAAGCAGGGGAACCGGTTGGCCTTCCTCGGAGCGCTGGCCGGCGGGCTCGCGCACGAGATCAGGAACCCGCTTTCCACCATCGCGATGAACCTCCAGCTCCTGAACGAGGACTGGGAGAATCCGGAGACCGAGCGCGAGCGCCGGACGGTGCGCAAGCTCGGGATCCTGGCGAAGGAGGTGAAGCGCCTGGAGAACATCCTCGACGACTTCCTGCGCTTTGCCAGCGGCCACCGCCTGACGCGCGAATCCGCCCAGGTGTCCGAGGTGCTCGAAGAGGTGCTGGAATTTCTCGGCCCGAAGTTCGCTCAGGCGGAGGTGGAATTGCGGGCGATGCTCGACGAGGATCTTCCGCTGACCCGGATCGATCGGAATGCCATGAAACAGGTGTTCATGAATCTGCTGGTCAACGCCATCCAGGCCATGCCCGGCGGCGGTGAGCTGATGGTGCGCTCGCGCCGGGACGGCTGCGATGTCGTGATCGAGGTTACCGACACCGGTGAGGGGATCCCGGAGGAGCTGATGGAGAAGATCTGGCAGATCTATTACTCCCGGCGGCGCACGGGGACCGGCCTGGGGCTGCCCACGTCCCGGCGGATCGTCGAGGAACTGGACGGATCCATCTCCGTCGTCAGCGAAAAGGGCAAGGGCACGCGATTCACGATCCGCCTTCCGGTGGCGGCTTCATCATGATCAGGGTCCTGGTCGTCGATGACGAAGCCGAGCACGCCGAGGCGATGGGGGAGGCGCTCGAACGGGTCGGGTGCCGGGTGCAGATCGAGAACTCCGGCGAGGCCGCCATCGCCGCGGTGGAGGAGGCCGATTTCGACATCATTCTGACCGACCTGCTGCTCGGCGAGGTGTCCGGTCTCGACGTGCTGAAGCGCGCCCGGGAAGTAGTGCCGGACGTGGCGGTGATCGTCATCTCCGGGCACGGCGGCGTCGAGGCCGCGGTCGAGGCGATGAGCCAGGGAGCGGCTACCTTCCTCGAGAAGCCTCTGAATATCGACGCGGTTCGCCAGGTCGTGGCGCAGCAGGCCGAGAAGCAGGCGCTGGCCCGGCGCAACGTCGAACTGGAGCGGCGCCTCGACGAGAAGTTCGGCTTCGAGGGTATCATCGGGAAGTCGCCGCCGATGCGGCGGATCTTCGAACTGCTCGGCCAGATTTCGCCGACCAATGCCACCGTGCTGATCACCGGCGAGTCGGGTACCGGCAAGGAGCTGATCGCCAAAGCGGTCCACCAGAATTCCCGGCGGAAGCACGGGCGATTTGTGGCGCTGAACTGCGCCGCACTCTCCGAGGGCGTCCTCGAGTCCGAACTCTTCGGTCACGACAAGGGCGCGTTCACCGGCGCTCTCAGGGCGCACGAGGGGAAGTTCGAATACGCCTCGGGCGGGACGCTTTTTCTGGACGAGGTGGGGGACATGCCCCTGCCGACGCAGGCCAAGCTGCTGCGCGTCATCGAGGAACGTGAAATCACCCGCGTGGGCACGAATGCGCCGGTCTCGATCGACGTGCGTCTCCTCGCGGCCACGAACCAGGACCTTCGGAAGCTCGTCGCGGAGAAGCTGTTTCGGGAGGACCTCTTCTTCCGGCTGAATGTCGTTGCGATCGAACTGCCGCCATTGCGGGATCGCCGCTCCGACATTCCGCTGATCGTCGATTCCACTTTGCGCGAACTCTGCCGGGAATACGACAAGACCCTGACCGGTATCCAGGGAGACGCCCTCGATGTCCTGGCCGCCTATGCCTGGCCCGGGAATGTGCGCGAGCTGAAAAACGCCGTGGAGAGTGCCGTGATCGTCGCGCCCGGGCCCGAGATCCGGCTCGCCGACATTCCAGCCTGGATCCGGCAGTCCGGCGGGAGCCCGCGGGACCAGGTGAGCACCGGTTGAGTGACGATCCAGGAGATGGAGCGGACCCTCATCGAGAACACGCTCGCCGAGGTCGAGGGGAACCGTGAAAAGGCCGCGACCCGGCTTGGGATATCGGAGCGGACTCTCTACCGGAAGATCAAGAGCTACGAGATCGAGGAGTAGCGGTCCGGCAGGTGCGGTCTGGCAGTAGACGGGGCTGTCATCCTGTCAGGGCTCTCGTGCCCGGCTCGCCACCGGGTGATGGAAGTCTCGGGTGGTAAAGAGGTTGTGCCACAGATGCCTCTCGCGCAGGCGCTGGCACGGGATTTGATCATCCGCCCCCGTCGGGGGCTCCCCAGCCAGTGCCCCCTCATCGGGAGGACCTACCTAATGGCCAAGACTGAAAAGATTATCGGAATAGACCTGGGGCCAACCAACTCCGTCGTCGCCGTGATGGAAGGTGGCGAGGCGAAGGTGATCACGAACCGTGACGGACACCGGGTGACGCCCTCCGTGGTCGGTTTCGCCGAGAACGGTGAGCGTCTGGTCGGGCAGCTTGCCAGGCGGCAGGCCGTCACCAACCCCCGCAACACCGTGTTCAGCATCAAGCGGTTCATGGGGCGGCGGCACAACGAGGTCGAAGAAGAAGAGACGATGGTGCCGTACAAGGTGGTCGGCGGAGCCGATGAGCTCGTATCCGTGGACATCCGGGACAAGACCTACACGCCCCCGGAGATCTCCGCCATGACCCTGCGTTACCTCAAGGAGGCGGCGGAAGACTATCTCGGCGCCGAGGTCGAGCGCGCGGTCATCACGGTGCCCGCGTACTTCAACGACAGCCAGCGGCAGGCCACGAAGGACGCCGGCAGGATCGCCGGGCTCAAGGTCGAGCGGATCATCAACGAACCGACCGCCGCTGCGCTCGCGTACGGGCTCGAGAGCAAGAAGAATCAGAAGATCGCAGTCTACGACCTCGGTGGCGGCACGTTCGACGTCTCCATCCTCGAGGTGGGCGACGGCGTCTTCGAGGTGCTTTCCACCAACGGTGATACCCACCTCGGCGGCGACAACTTCGACGACGTGATCATCAACTTCCTGGCCGACGAGTTCCAGAAGGAGCAGTCGATCGACCTGCGCCAGGACCAGATGGCCCTGCAGCGCCTGAAGGATGAGGCGGAGAAGGCCAAGTGCGCGCTTTCGACCGCGATGCAGGTGGAGATCAACCTGCCGTTCATCACCGCGGACGCGAGTGGCCCGAAGCACCTGGCCATGAGCCTGACCCGTGCGAAGCTGGAGCAGCTGGTCGAGCACCTCGTGGACCGTACGCGCATCCCCTGTGAGAGTGCGTTGAAGGACGCGAAACTCGGCACCGGCGACATCGACGAGGTGATCCTGGTCGGTGGCATGACCCGGATGCCGCTCGTGCAGGCGGCGGTGAAGGAGTTCTTCGCCCGCGATCCGCACAAGGGCGTCAACCCTGATGAGGTCGTCGCCATCGGTGCGGCCATCCAGGGCGGCGTGCTCGCCGGGGAGGTCAAGGACGTGCTGCTGCTCGACGTGACGCCGCTGTCGCTCGGCATCGAAACTCTCGGTGCGGTGATGACGAAGCTGATCGAGCGGAACACCACCATCCCGACCTCGAAGAAGGAGACTTTCTCGACGGCGGCGGACAGCCAGCCGTCAGTGGACATCCATGTGTTGCAGGGCGAGCGCCCGATGGCCCAGGACAACCGGACCCTCGGCAAGTTCCAGCTCCACGGGATCCCGCCCGCGCCTCGCGGCGTGCCGCAGATCGAGGTGAGCTTCGACATCGACGCCAACGGCATCCTCTCCGTCTCGGCGAAGGACCTCGGCACCGGAAAGGAGCAGTCGATCGAGATCAAGTCGAGCTCCGGCCTGGACGAGGCCCAGATCGATGCGATGGTCAAGGAGGCGGAAGCCAACGCCGACGAGGACAAGACCCGGCGTGAGCTGATCGAGAAGAAGAACATGGCCGACTCGGTGGCGCACCAGACCGAGAAGACCCTGAAGGAACACGAGGATAAGCTCGAAGATGCGGACAAGGAAGCCATCACCAGGGCCATCGAGAAAGTGAAGACTGCCGCCGCCGGTGACGACGTCGCGGCTATCGACGCCGCGATGGAGGAGATGACGCAGGCCTCCTACAAGCTATCCGAGATCCTCTACAAGGATGCCGGCGCCGCGGCGGGTGAGCAGCCCGAGCCCGGTCCGGAGACGCCGCCGCCGCCGCCGTCCGGTAATGCCGGCACATCGGAAGAGGAGGTCATTGACGCGGACTTCGAGGTGAAAGAGTAGACTGCGGACGGTGCGGTGGATTTTTTGCCGCACCCTCCGGTCGGAAGTACGTATTCCAGAACGGGGTTCCGGGGGCCGCAGCATGATCGGCCCCCGGCCCGTTCTGCTGATTCACAGCGATGAGGTGGTGCATGCCTGCAATTCTGGTCAAGGACATCACGAAGAACTTCGGTCCGACGAGGGCGGTCAACGGGGTCTCGTTTGAGATCGAGCCCGGGGAGATCGTTGGTTTCCTCGGGCCGAACGGTGCGGGGAAGACCACGACGCTGCGGATTCTGACCTGCTTCATCCCGGCGACGACCGGGGTGGCTCGGGTCGCCGGGCACGACGTCTTCACGGAATCCGAGGAGGTGCGACGCAAGATTGGTTACCTCCCGGAGAACGTGCCGCTGTACCGCGAGATGCGAGTCCGGGAGTACCTCGGATACCGCGCCGCGCTGAAGCGTGTGCCGCGGAGGGATCGCGCTTCGCGCATCGACGAGGCGCTCGAGCGCGTGCAGATCGCCGACCACCAGGACCGGATCATCGGCCACCTCTCCAAGGGCTATCGCCAACGGGTCGGTCTCGCCGACTCCCTGGTTCATGATCCCGAGGTGCTGATCCTCGATGAGCCGACGGTGGGCCTCGACCCGAACCAGGTCGCCGAGGTTCGCGAACTGGTGAGGGGACTGGCGGAGCGCCGGACCGTGCTGTTCTCCACGCACGTCATACCCTGGGTGGAAGCCGTCTGCGAGCGGGTGATCGTGATCCACCGGGGCCTGGTGGTCGCCGATGGCCGTATCGAGGAACTCACCGCCGGAGTTTCGGGTGGGCTGGAACAGGTCTTCCGCGATCTGACCTTCGGTTCCGCCGCGGAACCGGTGGTCAACGAGGAGGTGGCGTCATGACCTGGGCCTTTATCGGCGCCGGCGTCCCCGGAGGCATCATCGTTCTGGCGGGTATCCTCGGGCTGTTCCTCCGGCTTCGTGAGGAGGGGTTTGCCGAGGGGGTTCTCGCGCCGTCACTCAAACTCGCTCCCGGCCTGGCCATCGTGACCGGACTGTTCGTGGGGGGGGTGGGGCTCTGGTACCTGAATGAGCCGCTGCTCTTCATCATCGGCCTCGTTGCCGGCGCGGTTCCCATGACCCTGGTGGCGCTCGGCTGCGACGCTCTGTTCGATCGCCTCTGGCCGAGCTTCTACGCCTGCGTCAAGCGCGAGACGTTTACCCACTTCTCCACGCCCATCCCGTACTTCGTGCTGTTCCTCTTTCTGATCCTCACCGGTTTCCTCTTCTGGGCCACCCTGCGGGGCACCGGCAATGTGAGCGTGCGATATGTGTTCATGTCCGTCGCTTCGATCTGCTTCTTCCTGTTTCCGCTCCTGACGATGGGGTTGTTCGCGCGGGAGCGGGCCGAGGGGACGATCGAAGTGCTGATGACCGCTCCCGTGTCCGACGCGGCGGTCACGGTCGCGAAGTTCCTCGGTACCATGGTGTTTTACCTGGCGATGCTCCTGCCCTCGCTCCTCTACTACTTCATCCTCGTGGAGGTGGGCAGGGAGATCGGCAAACCCGACCCGGGCCCGGTCATCTCGGCCATGCTCGGCATGGTGCTGATCGGCGGGTTCTATGTCAGCCTGGGGCTCTTCGCCTCCTCGGTGACCAGCAGCCAGATCATGGCTGCCATCCTGGCCTGGGTGCTCGTCATCCTGCTGATGCTCTCCAAGCCGATTGCGGAGGTGTTCGGCGTGACCTACACGTGGGTGGGGGACATCCTCGTGTACCTGAGCCCGACCGATGAGCATCTCGAACCGTTCCTGAGGGGAGTGATCGATCCCCGGGACGTGGTCTTCTTCCTGAGCTTCACCGTGTTCTTCCTGTTCCTGTCCGTCAGGTCGATCGAGAGCCGGAAGTGGAGGTAACGATGAAGAACGACGAGAAGCGCAGAAGCGGCCCCGGGTTCTTCAGCTTCGGAGTGCTCCTGACCAGCATCGCGCTGGTGGGCTACCTGGTCCAGCAGGAGTTCAAGGCCCTGATGCTCGCGATGCTCATCGCCGGCGCGGCCCTGATGGCGTTCGAAATCTTCCGGAGCCGCCGAGCGGTGGTGGCGTTCCTCGCGGACTACTGGCTGGCGATCGCCATCGTGGTGAACGGCGCCCTCGCCCTCGAGTTCGCGACGGCGTTCGGCAACCAGACCGGATTGACCGGTATGCGGCTCTGGCTCGGTGTGGTCGGCGTGATGATCGCGCTGGACGGCATCTGGGCCCTGCTCTATACCCTGACGAAGGGCAGGGGGCAGAAGAGGGGGACTCCCCGCACCGCGGTCGCAGGGAACGTGGCGTTCCTCTTCAAACTGGGGCTTGTGTTGCTGGCCCTGGTGAACTGGTTCGGAGCGAACTGGCTGCCCACCCACCTCGGGACGATCGACACGACGGAGACGCAGGTCTACACCCTCGGTGACCGGACGAAGCAGATCCTCGACGAACTGGGCGAGATGCCCGGTCGGCTGACCGCAACCTACGTGGACTTCGGCACCACCATGCGCGCCATGCGGGGCGAAGAGGCGCTCGGCAATCGCGGCCTGGACTTCCTGAAGCAGTACTCGGACTATTCGCCGCACTTCAAGGTGAAGTCGTTCAACGGGGTCGTCGAATCGCAGGAGTTGAAGGACCACTTTCGCGCCCTCGGTATCGTCAAACCGGATCTCGGCATCGAGACGACCGTGGTCTTCACGTACCTGCCGCCGGGGGAGGATGTCCCGAATCGCAAAGACGTGACGGTGTCGAATTTCAACTTCATCGAGACCACCCAGCTCCAGACCCGGAAGTTCAAGGGCGAGCAGCTATACACCTCGGCGATTCAGGACGTGATCTACCCCAGGAAGAAGGTGTACTTCGTCAAGGGGCACGGGGAATTCGAGACCACTGGCAGCGGTGAGGTCAACCTGAGCGATGCCCGGGAGTTGACGCGGAAGCTGGCGCTCGAGACCGCGGACCTCTCCATTGCCGAGAAAGGCCGGATCCCCAGGGATGCCGATCTGCTGATCATCGCCGGTCCGGAGACTCCGCTGCTCAAGGAGGAGGTGGAGATCCTGACCGGCTATCTGGAGCAGGGCGGATCCCTTATCCTCATGGTCGGACCGCAGCTCGATCTGTTGAACCCCGGCGCCCAGTATGTTCCGTTCGGACTCGAGGACTACCTGTTCAAGCTCGGTGTCCGGCTCCGTTCTGACATGGTCTGCATCGACTACGACCCGTCCGTCAGCACGACCGGCGAGATGAGCCTGCAGCGCGGGTTGACCATTCTGACCGGCGACTACTCTTCCGATCCCATCGTGAGGGACCTCGCCCGCCAGGGATTGACCGTGCGTTTTCCCGACGCCTGTCCGGTGATGGTCGAAGAGCGGGAGGATGCGGAGGGGGTTACGGTCGAGCCGCTGGTCTATGTGCGCCGGAACTGGCCCGATCGGCTGGATCTCAAGTCTTACGGTGCAAAGCTCTTCCCCGGGCGCGATCCGTTCCGGGAGGATCCGCGAAACGACCTCATGCTCGAGCGGATGTCGATCGCGGTGTCCGCGGAGAAAAGACAGGGAACCGGTGACGACGAGAAGATCTCCCGGATCGTGGTGTTCGGAGGCGCGCGGTTCGCCACGACCTTCGGACTCGATCCGCGCAGCAGATACTATGCGCCGGGGAACTCGACGCTGTACTCGAACGCCGTTTCATGGGCGGTGAAGCGTGAGTCGCTGATCGCCATCGATGCCAAGACGCTCGAGCGGGAATCGGTCGCCCTGGAAGAGAAGGAGATACGGCTGGCACAGGTGATCGGCGTGTACGCCGTTCCAGGGTTCGTCCTGCTGCTCGGCATTGCGGTCTGGTGGTGGAGAAGGAGATAGTCCATGAACGTCAAGACCACGGTGATCCTCCTCGTCCTGCTCGGGCTCCTGGCGGCCGGGGTATTCCTGATCGAAGACGGAAACGATGTTCCGGAGGTGAGTCGCAATCTGTTCGAGGGGTTCCTGCTCACCGACGTGAGCGAAATGACCTGGTCTGTGGGGGGGACTCCGCCGGTCACCGTTCAGCGCGTGGACGACGGCTGGGTGGTCCTGGTGTCCGGCATGACCGTGCCGGCATCGGAGATCGCGGTGCAGGATGTCCTCGGGGAACTGGATCGGATCCGCGTCGAGAAGAAGATCCCCGCCAGGGAGGCCACGGCGACGCGGCGGCAGCAGTACCTGCTCACCCCGCCGGCGCACTTCATCTCCTTCGTCATGCGTGGTGAGACCCAGAAGGTTTTCATGGGCGCTCCGGGGCAGATGCGGGACACGGTGTACGCCCAGAAGGACGGGAGTGACGACGTCCTGCTCATCGATGACGGCCTTCTCGACACGATCGGAGAACTCGAAACGAAGGCGTTGCGCTCGACCGAGATACTGACCTGGTCGATCTACGACATCGGCGGCATCAAGATCAGCGGACGTGACGGGGTCATCTTTGAAGCGGTGCGTGATCCCGCCGAGAACACACTCTGGCAGGCGAAGGTGCCGTTTACCGGATACGTCGATCCGCGGGCCATGGAGAGCGATCTGCTCTCCTCCGCCCTGAAACTCGAGGTGACGGAGTTCGTCAAGGACGGGGCGGAGGAAGCCGATCTCGCCCGGTTCGGACTGGCCCCGGCGCGGTACACCCTCGAGTTTTCGAAGAAGGGCAATCCGGACGAGTTGCGCACGTTGCTCCTCGGCGCCGAAGTGCCCGGCAGCGTCGGCTTCCTTTACTTCATGGAGGCGGGCAAGCCCTTCGTCTATTCGGGCCGGCGGGGCGATCTGCTGAACCTGCTTGCCGGCGACCCGGCGGATTGGCGTGACCGCAACCTCACCCGGCTCGGCTGGAGAGCGGTGGGAGCATTCCGCATCAGGCAGGGGGGAGAGGACTGCGAGATCGAGCGGGTGCACGGCGAGTGGCACCTCGTGAAGCCCGAGCGGATGGCCCTCGATCAGGCCGAGGTGGAGGAGTGGTTCACGAGGGTCCGGGACCTGGCCGCCGAAGCGTTCATCGACCAGCCGGACCTCGCCGCTCTCGGTCTCGCCGAGCCTGCGGGAGAACTGACCTTCTGGCCTCCGGTGGAAAGCGAGGACGACCATGGGCCGCTGGACGAGGATGCCGGGGAGGAGCAGGCTCCCGGGGAGCGCCCGGAGCCGTTGGTGCGTATTCTCATCGGGGCCCCGGTGCCGGAGAAGGACACGGTGTACGTGATGCGCGATGGGGATGGGAGCACGGCCTACGAGGCCGGGCCGGACTTCGTCGAACTCGTCGAGCGGAGCTACTACGCTTTCAAGAAGCGATTGCTCTTCGAAGATGGACTCGCCGACCAGCGGGTCCACCGCATCGTTCGTTCTTTCGGCGGGAAGGATGTCGACCTCGCCACGGTGGACGGCCGGTGGCCGGTAGGGACCAACTCCGCTGCGCTGAACGGCGTGGTCAGCAAGCTGCTCTCCCTGACCGCGGTCCGCTGGGTCGGCCCGGCCGAAGGACGCCTTGCGGACTACGGACTGGACGAGAACCTGAAGCTCTCGATTCGGATCTATGTGCTGAACGAGGGGGGAGACCCGAAGGAGTACGGCGTGGACCTCGGGGATCGCATGGAGGACGGTTTCTATGCCAGGGCCTGGCGGGACGGCGAGTTCATGCCGGATGTGTTCATCGTCGAGAAGCGCATGGCCGAGCCGGTCGTGCAGATCCTGTCCCCGGGCGGCGAGCCGGAGTCGGTGGAAAAGGGGCTGCAGGTTCCACTCGTCAAACCGGCGAAGGATGAGCAGCCCGGGGCCGGGGAAGCGGAAGACGAGTTGGAGACCGGGAGTGGAGTGCCTGGCGACGAGGAGGAAATGGGGGACGGTGAGCCGGACGATGGTGAGGAGGGCGACTGAGGGGGAGGGTGGTTTTCCTTCTCGCCGGAGCGCTTTGAACCTATTGTCTGCGTGACCATGGACAGCGCGTTCACCATCCGACGGATCGGCATTGCGGTACGCAACCTCGAGCAGGCGAGCCGGATGTACAGCCTGATGCTCGGGGAGGAGTTTCGGCCCGTTTCCGGCAAGCGGACCGAGGAAGTCCTCTGCATGGAGTGTGATCGCGGGCCTGGCTTGCCCGCCATCGAACTCGCGCAATCCGTGGATGATGACGGCGCGCTGGCGCGTTTCATCCGCAAGCGGGGCGAGGGCGTGCACCACCTGAGTATCCTGGTTCCTGATCTGGAGCGTGCCGTGCGGCGTGTCGGAAGCGCGGGCGGTCGCGTCGTTCGCACCACTTCGCACTATCTCCGGGCCGACGGCGGTCCGCTCCGGGAGGCGTTCATCCACCCGAAAGACGCCCACGGTGTGCTGTTCCACCTGGTGCAGGAGGAGTCGGGAGACTTCGCATGAGGTGGCGCTGGCTCGGGCACTCCGCCGCCCTGCTCGAGATGGCCGGGCAGACGATCTGCATCGACCCGTTTCTATTGAAGGAAAAGGGGGCCGAGTCCGCGGACGTGATCCTCGTCAGTAACCCCCGGCCGGGCTTCTGCTCGCTCGAGGATATCGAACTGATCCGCCGGAAGGACACGGTGGTCGCCGGGCCGCGCGAGGTCGCGGACGAGGTCGGCGGGGGCCTCGCACTCGAGCCAGGCGACGTTTACACTCTCGGGGGCCTCGAGATCCGGGTGGTCCCGGCTTACACGGTCCGCAGCGGTTTCTTCCCGCGGGAGAAAGGCTGGCTCGGCTGGGTGCTCTTCGACGGCCAGGTCCGCGTCTACCACGCCGGGGCCACCGACCTGATCCCGGAGATGGCGGAGATTCACGCGGATCTCGCGTTCCTGCCGGTTTCCGGCCGATACGTGATGGGGCCGGCCGATGCGCGGCGGGCCGCCGAGCGTGTCGGCGCGGAAACGAGAGTGGGGACGATCGTCGCCGGGGATCGCTTCGTCCCCGTGCCGGGGTTCACGCCGGGCCGCTGATCCTGACCCGGCCCTCCTCGATGACGAGCCGGCCTTCCGCGAACAACCGAACGGCGGCCGGGTAGGCCTGGCACTCCTCGGCGAAGACGCGGTCCCGCACCGCTTCGGGGGTGTCCTCCGCGCGAACCGGCACCGTTCTCTGCAGCACAATCGGGCCGTTGTCGTACTCGTTGTCGGCGAAGTGGACGGTGCAGCCGCTGACCTTCACGCCGGCCTTGACGACCGCGCGATGCACGTGCATACCGTAGTAGCCCTTCCCGCAGAAGGCGGGGATGAGGGCGGGGTGGATGTTCAGCACCCGGCCTTCGTAGCTTGGCGGGATCGTCCAGAGAGAGAGGAAGCCGGCCATGAGCACGAGGTCCGGGGCATGGTCGTCCAGCCGGGAGGTGATGCGATCGGAGAATGCGGCGCCGGACGCGCAGCCCTTTCGCGAGACGAGGTGGGCGGGAATTCCGGCCGCCTCGGCCCGCGAAAGCCCCTTCGCGCCGGGGCGCGAGGAGACGACGACGGTCACCTCCGCGTCGAGGGCGCCGGCGGCGATCTGGTCGATGAAGTTCTGCAGGGTCGTCCCCCCCCCGGACAACAGGACACCCAATCGTATCGTCATGTCACACCTCCGACCGGCAGGTTGCCGGGGCGCGAGTCATTACCGTCGAGGCCAGCACCCCGTGGAGGGAGCAGCGCCGTTCGCGCCGCGAAGGCCCGGGGCGCAAACGCGTCATGCGGCGTGATCTCAGGGAAGCCCCGTCGGGTTGCGCGGCCCGCAGAGTGTGAGCCACGTCGAACCGGCTACTTCCACTCAAGAGGGGCCAGACGTTCGTCATAGAAGGACTGCAGCACTGCATCGGGAAGGAGTGACTGCCGACCGGCTCCGTCGAAACCGTAGATCAGCACGAAGAAGTCGGTCTTCCGGTGCTCCTTTACGAATTGGCTGGCGTCGATGTTCCAGTTTTCGGGCGGCGTGTCCGCGCGTGAGGCGAGGAGACGGTTCCAGGCCCTGATGGCGGCGAGTTCCGCGGAAAGCCTGGTTCTCTCGGCCGGGTCCATCGCGTCGCCGGCGGCGGTCAGGCACTCGTCAAGGCCGAGCTCGACACCGCATTCGGCCAGGAAGGCGGCCGCGGCGCACTGGAGCTCGGGGGTCATCTCGAACCGCTGGCCGGAGAGGAACATCAGCTCCCAGAGCTGGAGCGGGGTGAAGTCGCTGAAATCGAGGAACTCGGCCACGGTTGCGGTCGTGCCGCGAACCTTGATCTTCCTGGATAGTTCGATGCCGTCGCGGGTGGCCACCGGATCCTTCCTGCGGTTGAATGAGATCTTCGTATCCGGGCCACCGTTCAATTCCCGCGGGAAGTCGAGGCGTTCCTGGTCGAGTTGGGCGGAGTTGATGCGCTCGACGAGGGTGTCGATCAGGGTCTGGATCGTGCTCAGGCTCGCGGCCTTGGAGCGGGCGCGTTCGCGGTAGGGCTCGGAGACCAGGCTGCCGGAGCCGCCGTTGGTCGCGAGGATATCTTCGAACATCTTCGCGGCTTGCTCGAAATGGAAGTCGAAGACCGGGTTGGCGCCCTCGAAACCGGGCGCGTCGGCGTGGTGTCGCGCGGCGCGGTACGTCTTGTAGAAGAGCAGGCGATCGGTTTCGACCTCCGCCTCGAGAATGGCTCGGTACTCGGCCTTCATCTCCTTCGCGAGCGCCCGGGCGTCGGCGCGGGCGCGATCGAAAGGTTGGCCGGCAGCTTCTCCGGATGCCTTGCCGATGAACTCCCGCAGGATGTTCACCGCCTCGGCGAACTTGCGCTGTTTCCGGAGTTGGTCCGCGTTCTTCCGGGTGGCGGTGAAGGCGGATGCGAACCGGGCCCGGATGGACCCGCCGGCCTGGGAGTTCCAGGTATCGACCTGCTCCCGGGCATCGGAAAGGAGCTTTAGAGCCGCGGTGAGTTTCGCGTCCTTCAGGGCTTCGGTCAATGCGGCCAGGGCATCGCCATGGCGCCCGTCGTCCAGAGCGTTCGTCACCTGTGCCTTCAGGCTGTTCCAGGCGTTGCCGGCCTCTTGCAGGGCGTCGGCTTCGGCCCGGGTGCGGGTCTCGATCAGCGTCTTGATCTCTTTCGCTCGATCGGTCGCGGTCTTTGCGAACTGGGTTCCGGAGTGGTCGGCGCCGACCTGCTCATAGCGCTTCGCGAGGGCGAGCCATTCGGTTCGGTGCGTCTTCCAGGTGTCCTTGAGCCTTCCAAAATCCTCTGCAATCTTCAGGTCCTGGAACGCGACCTTGGCATCGAGTTCCGGGTCGTCCTTTTCGATGTAGGTCGGGCCCTGCGTGCCGACGATGGTCGTGCCCCCGCTCGTGATGACGACCGGCGGCTTCCGCTTGTCCTTTCTCAGGGCGATCACGACGACGGCCGCGACCGCGAGGAGGGCGATGACTACCGCGATGAAAATGCCCTTTCCGCCCTTGCCGACACCGGCGGCCTTCATCTTGTACTGCAGGCGGATCTGTTCCAGTTCGGTGAGGAGCGCCCGGGCGGACTCCGGTCGTTCGTCCGCGTTCTTCTTCATCAGGCGGTGGACGAGATCGACCAGTTCCTCGGGGCAGTCCGGAACGAGCTTGTTCAGAGGCTCCGGATCTTCGTGGATCTGCTTGTGGATGATCTCACTGACGTTGGCTCCGGTGAAGGGCGTCTTGCCGGCGAGTAGACGGTAGGCGGTGGCGCCGAGCGAGTAGAGGTCGGCGCGGTGATCGACCTCTTTGCCCAGGGCCTGCTCCGGGCTGATGAAGTGGGGAGTGCCGAAGATACCCTCTTCCTGCGCCGTCTTCCCCTTTTCGAGGTGTCGGGCCAGGCCCAGGTCGGCCAGTTTGACCTGACCGTCGGAGGTGAGCATCAGGTTGTCCGGCTTCACGTCGCGATGGACGATGCCCTTGCGCTCGGCGAAAGCGAGAGCCCGGGCGGCGTGCTCCAAGACATCGAGGGTCTCCGCCCAGTCGAGGGTTCCGTCCTTTCCGATCTTGTCCTGGAGGGACGCGCCATCCATGAACTCCATGGAGAAGAAGTGGATGTTCCGGTCGGTGCCGACGTCGTAGACCTGCACCACGTTCGGGTGGTTCAACTGACCGGCGGCCCGGGCCTCGGAGACGAACTTCTCGATGAACTTGCTGTCCTTCAGCAGGCGCGAGGAGAGAACCTTGAAGGCGACCTCCCGGTGCAGCGACAGTTGCACCGCCTTGAAAACCGTACCCATTCCACCGCGGCCGACGCGCTCGAGGATCTGGTAGCCACCGAGCGTCTTCCCGACCAACCCCTGCTGCGTCTCCTGCCGCTGGTCGGAGAGGAACGAGAGGATGGTGTCGCCCACCTGGATCTTGTCACCGATCTTCAGGGGGGCGGACTTGACCGGCTCATCGTTCAGGAAGGTCCCGTTCGTCGAATTGCAGTCGGTCAGCGTGTAGGAGCCTCCGTCGGCCCGGATCTCGAAGTGGCGGCGCGAGGCCAGCGAATCTGAAAGCGTGATGGCGGCGACTTTCGGATCGCGACCGAAGACGTAGACGTTGCCGTCATCGACGGTGACTTCCGTCCCCTTGTCGTTACCGCGCTCTACGACGACGATCGGCACGCTATCGCTCCTCGCTTGCACTTCGGGAAGAAGTGCCGTCGGTGGAACCCGCTCCGTCCGGCGCAAGTCCGGTGAAGAGGGCGGTCCCGATCCGAAGGAGCGTTGCTCCCTCTTCGACCGCGACCTCGAAGTCGTTGGTCATGCCCATGGACAGTTCCGTGACTGGAGCGCGGTAGCGCGACCGGTCATTCGCATCGTCCCGAAGCTCTTTCAACATCCGGAAAAGGGGGCGGCAGGTCTCCGGCTCCGCAGTGAGCGGCCCCATGCCCATCAACCCCTGAACGTCGACGTTGGGCAGATCGGCGGCCCGGGACAGAAGTCCCGCGAGCGCCCCCGGCTCGACCCCGTGCTTTTGCGGCTCTGCGGAGATATTGATCTGCAAGAGCACCGTCACCTTTCGTTCGCCCCCGGCCGCCAGCTTGTCGAGGTGCGTGAGCAGTCTCTCGGAGTCAACCGAGTGAAACAGCGAAAAAATCGTGAGCGCCTTCCGAACCTTGTTCCGTTGCAGGTGGCCGATCATGTGCCACCTGATATTCGCCGGAGCGCGCGCGAACTTTTCTTCCGCGCCCCGGACCCGGTTTTCCCCGAGATCCAGGATGCCCGCCACCGGCAGGAGCGCCGCCGTCGCGGCACTGACCTCCTTGGTCACCGCCACCAGGGTCACATCGGCCGGATCCCTTTCGGACCGCGCCGCCGCAGCCCTGATTCTAGTCTGTATCTCCTGAAGATTTCTCTTCAGTTTCTCAGGGTTGCCAACCGGCGCGTTTTCGGGTCTCATGATCGGTATCCGTGGCCGGTCCGAAAGGATCTGGATGCTAGCAACGGGGCAAGAATCCGGTCAACGTTTTTCGATAGCCGGAGACCGTCTCGGATGGACGGTTGAATTCGCCTTGACGGTTGCGAATGGCGCATTTATGCTTTCGGCTCATCCGTCTGAGGGCATATCCGCATCGCAGTTTCCGGGGCGGGCTACCGTCTCCCTGGGAGGGAGCAGATGCCGTTGAAATCGACTCGTATTATCCTGGTTCCAGTCATCGCTCTGTGCCTCGCCGTCAGTGTGGCGGCCTGCAGCAGTCCACCGACCCGTGAGGAGGTGGAGGCGCAGTATGGCGGAGCGGCTCTTAAACTCATTCCCGATGGTCGGATCTTCTCGAACGACCTTGCCGCTGACGGACCGGTCTCGGTCCGGGGCGCCTGGTTGCTCGACGGGATTCTGCTGGTCGAGTACGCCGACGGGGGCCTCCTGGCCCTCGATCGTTTGACTCTCGCGCCGATGTGGAACTTCACGGGCATGAATGGTCCCATGGAGTTCCCTCCGGCTTTGACCTCGGTCTCGGTGCTGGCGGTTTCCGACGGCATGTTGTACGAGATCGACCGCCGCTACGGGAACCAGCTGAGCGTGAACCCCCTGGGATTCGTGCCGTCGGCCGGTCCCGCCGGCACCGATTCCACGGGCTACGTGCCGGCGCTGGCTTCCGTCAACGGAAACCGCACGATCTCGACGATCAACCTGGCGAACGGTACCGAGGGGTGGGGCCGCGCGACGCGCGGTTCGATCACGGTGCGACCGCTCGTGGGCGGAACCTCCGGGCGGCCCGTGCTGTACGTGGCCACGGCGTCCGGCGCGGTGTTCGCCTTCCCGGCGGAGCCCGCGGCGTCTTCCGCGCCGGAGCCGCACTGGTCCTCCATGGTTCACGGCCGGATCGAGCATCAGCCGGTTCTGGACGACGACCTGCTCCTGGTCTCTTCGGAGCGCGGCGACCTCTGGGCGCTCGATCGGATCACCGGCGGCCCGGTTTGGGTCAACTACTCCGGCGAAAGGGTGCTCGCGAAGGCCTGGCCTGCCGGGGACCAGGTGTACTTCGTGAACGAAGCCGGGTACCACGCTCTCTCGCGTGAAGACGGCCGGCTCCTCTGGAGCTACGGTGGTCCGGCTCGTTTCCTGTGCCGCCGCGGTGATACGGTCTATCCGATGACGAGTCCCGGGCAGATCGCCGCCATGGACACCGCCAGCGGGGACGTTCTGCGCACTGTGGAGTTCCCGGAGGACACGATCTTCATCGGGAACACGACCGACCACATCTTCTACTTCCTGACCCCGGACGGCCTGGTCGTCGCGGTGGACAAGAAGATCGACTGAGACCTGCCTTGCGCAGGAACGCCCCCGGCCGGGCTAATTCCCTGACCGGGGGCGCTTTCTGCCCGTATTCTTCAGGAATACGGAGGACACCATGATGCAGCCCCTTGCATTTCTCCTCGGACACTGGGAGATCATCGTCATTCTGGTCATCGCGCTGCTGCTCTTCGGCACTCGTTTGCCGAAGGTCGCGCGCTCTCTCGGCCAGGGCGTCTCCGAGTTCAAGGGGGGTTTGAAAGGTATCAAGGACGAGGTGGACAAGGCGGGCGAAAAGGAGAGCGAGTAGGCTCTCTGGTCTATCGTCAGGCCGTCCGATGGCCGTCCGGTGAGCGCACGGATACCGTTGCGCCCTTCACTGCCAGTCCATAGCCCCTGCCGAGTTCGACCTTTCCGGAGCGGCTGACCAGTGCTTTCCGGATGCGCCACATCGTGTGCGCTTCGAGTGGCGGCGCCCCGCTGCCGAGGAGAGCGCCAATCGCCTTGCGCAGTAGCAGGGGGCGGTGCAGCACCTCCGGCGGGATCAAGGCGCCCTTCGGCGGATCCGGCCACTTCGCTTCCGCGGTCCGGGTCGAAAGCTCGGCCAGGCGGAGGGGCAGATCTGAAACGCCTCTCTCGAGGAAGGGCAGGAGCCGGGCCCGGATCGTCCCCCGGAGGTTTCCACCGTCGCGATTGGTAGGATCCTCGCGCCAGGGAAGACCCCGTCGTTCGAGGTAGTCGAGGATCGCGGCGCGCCGAAGGCCGAGCATCGGACGCACGAGCGTGAGGCCCCGCTCGAGGGGGCGGCGGGCATGAATCCCCCGAAGTCCTCCCGGTCCGGCCCCCCTGATGATTCGGTGCAGCACAGTTTCGATCTGGTCGTCGAGGTGATGGCCCGTCGCGACATGCGACAGGCCGTGATGGCGGGCCGCGGACGCGAGAAAGCGATACCTTTCCGCCCGGGCCGCGGCTTCGACACCGATGCCGCCGGCCTGGTGGGGCGCAACCCATACGCCACCGACGAAGGCGAATCCCCTGGCCTCGGCCTGGGTGCGTACGAAGGTCGCGTCCTCGGCGGAGTCCGGCCTCAGGCGGTGGTCGAGATGGGCCACGACGAAGCGGCCCTGGTTCAGGCGGTGGTGGAGGTCGAGCAGGGCCATGGAATCAGGCCCGCCGGAAATCGCGAGTACGGCGCCGGCGGTGGGCTCATACCCTGCGAATTCACGGGCCTGGCGGAGGAAGGTGTCGACGAATTCCACGGGTTCATGTTACTTCCATGTGCGCCGGGAAAAAACCGTTGGCAGGTCTCAAAACCGGGGGTAGAATCCCGCTCGGAATGTGAGTTGCAACATGTTGGCAGTTAAAGGGTTAGGTTGGAGGGAATTATGGCGATCCGTGTAGCTATCAATGGTTTTGGACGAATCGGGCGGCTGGTGTTCCGCGTGCTCGCGAACGACAACCGCTTCCAGGTGGTGGCGGTGAACGACCTCGCGGACGCCCATTCGCTCGCCACGTTGCTGCGGTATGACTCCGTGCACGGTCGTTTTGGTGGGACGGTCGCCGTGGATGATGACGGGGGCATGGTCGTGAACGGCGTGGGAATCCGCGTCTTTCGCGAGCGGAACATTTCGGACCTGCCCTGGGCCCGGCAGGAGATCGACTTCGTGGTCGAGGCGACCGGAGTGTTCCGCAACCGGGAGCAGATTGCAAAGCACCTCGATGCGGGCGCGAAGAAGGTCCTGCTCACCGTGCCGCCGAAGGATGAGATCGACGCGCTGGTCGTCCTTGGAGTCAACCCGGAGAGTCTGAAGGCGTCGGACCGCATCATCTCGAACGCCTCCTGCACGACGAACTGCCTGGCCCCGGTGGCCAGGGTGCTGGACGAGGAGTTCGGGATCGTGCGCGGTCTGATGACCACAGTCCACGCCTACACGAACGGTCAGGCCATTCTGGACGGCATCCACAAGGACCTGCGCCGGGCCCGATGTGCGGCGGCGAACATCATTCCGACGACCACGGGCGCGGCCCGGGCAGTGGGTAAGGTTCTCCCGCAACTGGCTGGAAAGCTCGACGGGATGGCGATGCGGGTTCCGGTTCCGGACGGCTCCGTGGTCGACCTCGTCGCCGAGTTGAACTCCGATACCGATCTCGAGGCGGTTCTGGCTGCCTTGAAGGCCGCGGCGGACGGTCCGATGCAGGGCATCCTCGAGGTCACCACGGACCCGATCGTCTCCTCGGACATCGTCGGCAACCCGCACTCCTCGGTCGTGGATGCCACCGCGTGCATGATGTTGGGGCCGCGCCTGGTGAAGATTATCTCGTGGTACGACAACGAGTGGGCCTACTCGAGCCGCGTCGTCGATCTGATGGCTTTCGCCTCGAGCCTCTCGGAGTAAACCCTGATTGCCGCGTCCGGGGGAACGGGTTCGCAGGCCGGTCCCCCCGGCTATTCGGTGCAGAGAGGAACGTTCATGCCCACTGACCGCATGCTGATTGCACCAAGCCTTCTCTCCGCCGATTTCTCCCGGTTGCGGGAGGACATCGCGCGGGTGGAGGGCGGCGGTGCGGACTGGATGCACGTTGATGTCATGGACGGCCACTTCGTGCCGAATCTGACGATGGGGCCGTTCATCGTCAGGGCGATTCACCGGGCGGCGACCACGCCACTCGACGTGCATCTCATGATCGACGACCCGGCCACGTATGCGGAGGAGTTCGCGGCGGCCGGGGCTTCGGTGCTCTGCTATCACGTGGAGTGCCGGGAAGGCGGCCCGGAAACGGCTCTAAAGATCAATTCCCTCGGAGTTCGCGCGGGCATCGCGGTTCGGCCGGACACGCCGATCACCGCGGTGAAGGAGCATCTTCCACATGTTTCGATGGTGCTGGTGATGAGCGTGATGCCCGGATTCTCCGGCCAGAGTTTCATGCCGGAGGTTCTCGAGAAGACCCGGGCGCTGCGCGAGGAGTATGGCTTCACCGGCGATGTGCAGATGGATGGCGGCGTCGGCCCGGAGACCATCGCGGATTGTGCGGCCGCCGGAGCGAACGTCTTTGTAGCGGGAAGTGCGGTCTTCAAGGCCGACGACCCCGCCCTGGCGATCGCGGATCTCAGGTCGCGGGCGGAAGCGGCGCGGCCGATCCGCCGATGAATGAAGCGGCATGATGGCATTGGAGAGATGGTGTGCGCGTTCCGGGAGCACACGCCTGATCCCTGTCGGTCCGGCGAAAAGAGCTTCGTCGGCGTTGCGTCTCATCCGTAAAAACACCGGAAGGGCTCGGTCATTGTGGTTGCATCGGAGAGCCCGAGAGGGTTGATCTGGTGCGCGATGAACGATCAACCCGCCGGAAAGGTCTTTCAGATCTGCCGGGGGCTTTCACCGGTTGAGGTGGCCGAATACCAGGGGTTGTCGTAGGATTGCCGGGATCAATTCCGGATCCGGGCGCTTCGGGCATCCCCGTGAGGTGGACAGATGGGATTCGCATTCCGTAAGAAGAAGGACATGCCGAGCGGGCTCTGGACCAAGTGCCGGGCCTGCGGGAAGATGGTCTATCAGAAGCAGGTGCAGGAGAAACTCAGCGTCTGCCCCGAGTGCGGATTCCACGGCAAGATCTCTTCGGCCAAGCGGATCGAGATCACCCTCGATCCGAAGAGTTTCGAGGCATTCGGCGAGGAGTACCTGCCGAGGGATATTCTCGACTTCACGGATCGAGAGCCCTATGCCGAGAAACTGAACTCGACCCAGGGCAAAACCGGCCTGACGGAGGCCGCGGTGGTCGGGACCGGCACGCTGAAGGGCATGCGCGTCGTCATCGGGATTCTCGACTTCTCGTTCTTCGGAGGGTCCATGGGGCAGGTCGTCGGCGAGCGGATCACCGAGGCGGTGGAAAGGGCGACCGGGGAGGGTATCCCGCTGATCGTCTTCTCGGCCTCCGGCGGCGCTCGCATGCAGGAGGGTGCGCTCTCCCTGATGCAGATGGCCAAGACCTCCGCGGCGATCGGCCGGCTTCGGGATGTGGCGAGCGCACCGTATATCTCCGTCCTGACCAACCCGACCACCGGAGGGGTTACCGCGTCGTTCGCCGCACTCGGTGATATCATCGTGGCCGAGCCGAAGGCCCTGATCGGGTTCGCCGGCCCCCGGGTCATCCAGACCACGCTGCGGACGGACTTGCCGAAGGGCTTCCAGACCTCGGAGTTCCTGCTGGAGCATGGCTTTATCGATCGCATCATTTCGCGGGACGTCATGCGGGACGAACTGGCGCGGATCCTGGAATACTGCCTGGCCTGATGATCCGCAAGACCGCCGCCCGGCTTCTCCTCGTTTTCGGGGGCTTGATCGTCGCGCTCGGCATCGGTGAGGTGCTCGTCCGCGTTTTCTGGGAGGAACTTCGTCCGCGGCGCGACGTCGAGATCGACTACGCGATGGACTTACCCGCGCCGATCACCGGCCTGCCCTTTGGCTTCACTCCCAATTCCGAGTTCGAGGGAATCTACGACGGTGACCCGTACGGAACCCTGCCCGAGGATCTGACGATCCGGTACCGGATCAACGAGAGTGGATTCCGGGAGCCGCCCTTCGCCGATCGCGATCCGCAATACGCCGTCCGGATTCTGGTGATGGGGGATTCGTTCGCGTTCGGCGAAGGAGTCTCCGTGGGTGAGCGCTCTACCGAGATCATGGATGGTGTGCTCGACCAGCGGATCCGGGGTGGGGTGGACACTATCAATGCCGCGGTCTCCGGTTACGCCAGCAGTGACGAGCTGGGCCTGGCCCGGTTCCTGATTCCTCGCCTCGACCCCGACCTCGTGCTTCTGGCGTACTGTCTGAACGATCCGATTCATGGCACCGAGGACGACTATCCGGCTTTCGACCTGATCATGCTGCGCCACCGTGGAAGCGAGCGCGAATCCCGCTCCTACCTCTGGCGAGTCGTGCGACAGAGGATGAATGACCTGCGGGTGACGGGGGCGACCCTGGACTGGTACCGAAACATGTATGAGGGGCCGGAAGCCGCCTGGGTGCGATCGAGGATCCACCTTGCCGAGATGCGGGACGCGGCGAAGCGGGACGGCGCCCGTTTCGCCGTGGCGATCCAGCCGATCTTTTTCGAGGTGGGTGGCGACTACCCGCTGCTGGCCGCACATCGTGAAATCCGCGACTGGTGTGAGAACCAGCGGATCCCGGTTCTGGATCTTCAACCCGCCTTCAGGGGGTTGGCTACGAAGGACCTGATCGTGCATCCGAAGGATCACCATCCGAATGCGAAGGCGCACCGGATCATGGGTTTGGCCATGGCCGAATTCGTCGAGGAAGTGCTGCGATCCAGGTGACCCCCGATGGCCTGATCCTCGCGGTGTCGAGTGTCGAAGACGGCAGCATGACGCGGTCGAACCCCGGGTACCGCGCCAGATTCCTGCTCTCCCTCGATCTCGACCCCGCCCGTCTGGCGACGTGCGAGCAGGTGCACGGGACCAGGGTCGGTGAGGTGGTTGTGGGCGGAATGTGTCCGAGGGCGGACGGTATGCGGACCCGGCTTCCGGGCCTCCCCCTGATGATCCTCGGCGCGGATTGCCCGCTGCTCTGCCTCTACGACCCGGAAACCCCGGCCGTGGCCGTGGCGCACGCCGGCTGGAGGGGCCTCGCGGCGGGTATCCTGCAGGCGCTCGAGCCGCGTCGCGGGATGCTGGCTTTCCTGGCTCCGTGCGCGGGGCCCTGCTGCTACGAGGTCGGGGAGGAGGTAGCGAGCCGGTTTCCTGCGGAAGCGGTCATTCCCGGGACCGTGGGCCGCAATCCGCACCTGGACCTGAAGCGCGCGACGGAATTGGCCCTTGGACTCCCCGTTACTCTCCTGGGCCCCGCCTGCACCATCTGCACGGACTCGCATTTTTCTTATCGCCGTTCCGCCACGACCAGTCGGCACGCACTGGTGGCCGCGCTTCGGTGATCCCCTCCGGGCGGGCGCGCGTTGCCGGTTGCGGGCATCTTCGGAAGGCGCCTCCCTTCCGGTGCGACCTCCGCACGGATTCCTTGAACGCCACCGAGCCCCGGGGGTATAAAACCCGGCTTCAACTACTCCCCGTTAGCTCAGTTGGTAGAGCGAGCGGCTGTTAACCGCTAGGTCGTTGGTTCGAGTCCAACACGGGGAGCCACTCTTCTTCTCTTCGACCGCCCCCCCTGTGAATGCGCGAAGCTTTCGTCTGCCGGGAGCGATGGGGCGCCGCATTGCGCCGGGTTGGTCAGGAGGCGGGTTGGCTGGATGCAGGGACGGGGACTTGCTGCCGTACCCGTACGCCAGAGCCCGCGAGCGAGAGAATCCCCTTCAACAAGCCGTTTATCGCCGGGAAGGAACTCTACTACATCGCCCAGGCGGTAACCCTCGGCAACATTGGCGGAGATGGTCACTATACGCAGGAATGCTGTCGCCTGCTCGAGGAACGTTTCGGAATCGAGAAGGTGCTGCTCACCCCATCGTGCACCGCAGCGCTGGAAATGACTGCGATGCTCTGTGCTCTCGAGCCGGACGACGAGGTGATCATGCCCTCGTACACGTTCGTGTCCACGGCCAATGCGTTTGTGAGAGAGGGCGCTCGGCCGGTCTTCGTAGATATCCGCTCCGATACGCTCAACATCGATCCGGATGGGATCGAGGCCGCGATCACACCCCGGACGCGGGCCATCGTGCCGGTGCACTACGCTGGAGTGGGCTGCGACATGGACCGGATCATGGACATCGCCGACCGCCACGGCCTCCTGGTGATCGAGGATGCCGCCCAGGGTGTCAACGCCTCGTACCGCGGCCGCGCGCTCGGGTCGATCGGACAACTGGGCACGTTTAGTTTTCACGAGACCAAGAACTACATCTCGGGCGAGGGTGGCGCGATCTGCATCAATGACCCCGCTTTGATCGATCGTGCCGAGGTCATCCGCGACAAGGGTACGAACCGGAGCCGCTTCCTCCGCGGACAGGTGGACAAGTACACCTGGGTGGATGTGGGCTCGTCGTACGTCCCGAGCGAAATCTGCAGCGCGTTCCTCTACGCGCAACTGGAGATGATGGATGAGATTTCGGAAGCTCGACGGCGGGCCTTCGAGCGGTACGCCGACGGTCTGCGATCCTATGCGGATGACGGCCGGATCAGCATGCCGCACGTGCCGGCTGAATGCGGGTCGAATTTCCATCTGTTCTACGTGATCCTTCCGGGTGCAAAGGAGCGTGACGGCCTGATTCGGCACCTTGGGAATCACGGCATCACGGCCGTGTTCCACTATGTGCCCCTGCACACTTCTCCGAAGGGCCGTTCTTTCGGCTGCGTTGCCGGCTCTCTCCCGCGAACGGAAGATCTGAGTCGTCGATTGGTCCGGCTGCCGCTTTTTCGCGATGTCTCGGAGGAGAGCCAGGATCGGGTCATCGCCGCCGTCGGAGAGTTCCTGGAGAGCATGTGAAACGCCCCTCGGAGGGGCTTGAGAAGTGGGGGCGATAGTGAACGATCGAGATGCGTCGCGGCCATCCACGGACCGTCTTCCCGAGGGCCTCACGGTGGTGGTTCCGGTGTACAACAGCGAGCAGTCGCTGCCGGTGCTCATCGAGCGGCTCGAGGAGGTCTTGCGGGATCTGGGGCGGCCATCCGAGGTGATCCTGGTCAACGACTCCAGTGCGGACCGGAGTTGGCAGGTCATTCAGGATCTGGCCCGCGGGAACGATCGCATCCGCGGCGTGAATCTGACCCGGAATTTCGGGCAGCACAATGCCCTGCTCTGCGGCATTCGCCGTGCCCGATACGACGTGACGGTGACCATGGACGACGATCTCCAGAACCCGCCCGAGGAAATCCAGGTGTTGCTGGATCGCCTGGACGAGGGCTTTGAAGTCGTCTACGGGCGGCCGGAGAAGCTGACGCACGGCTTCTATCGGAATTGGGCGTCCCGGATCACCAAGATCGCCCTGCAGCAAGGCATGGGAGCGGACACCGCGCGGCACATCAGCGCTTTTCGTGCTTTCCGTACGGTGGTTCGGAACGGGTTTTGGGACTTCCGCGGACCGCACGTTTCCATCGACGTTCTGCTGACCTGGAGTGCCTCCCGGTTCGCTACCGCAGTGGTGCGGCACGATCCGAGGAAACTGGGGCAATCCAACTACACGATGCGCAAGCTGATCGTCCATGCGCTCAACATGATCACCGGTTTCACGACCCTTCCCCTGCGCCTGGCCAGCATCGTCGGGTTCGGCCTCACGATCTTCGGAGTGGGGATTTTCCTGTATGTGGTGGGGCGCTATGCCATCCAGGGGAGCCCGGTGCAGGGGTTCACCTTCCTGGCCTCGGTGATCGCGATCTTCTCCGGGTCCCAACTCTTTGCGCTCGGGATTCTCGGGGAGTACCTGGCGCGCATGCACATCCGCCTGATGGGGCAGCCAACCTACAGTATCGAAGCCGAAGTGGGGGGGGGCAGCTCGAAATGAGTGAGGCGGTCTGCGAGTTTCTGCCCTGGGATTCGGAGCACTTCGGATTTCGCATCGGCCGGGTTCTGGGCGACACCCTGGATGCAAACAACGTCGTGGCCATCGATGAATGGGCGAGGGTTGAGGGCATCCGCTGCCTCTACTTTCTGGCGCGCCCGGACGACGCAATGACGATCCGGCTGGCGCGTCAGCACCACTATTCGCTCGTGGATGTGAGGATGACCCTCGCCATGCGGCTTGGCGCGCCGGAGCCCCGGGCGGTGCCGGTTCGGGAGATCAGAGCGGCCGGGGAGAGGGATGTGCCGATTCTCGAGCAGATCGCGGAAGGCAGCTACGTCGACTCTCGCTACTATTTCGACCCGGGCTATACCGAGGAACTCTGCTCTGCCCTGTATCGCCGCTGGATTCGCAACAGTGTCGAGGGATATGCCGATCGGGTTCTGACCATCGTGGATGGCGGCCATCCGGCGGGTTTCATCACCTGTCACCTGGAGCAGCAGGGGACGCGGGGGCGGATCGGCCTCGTCGGCGTCGGGGGGGGGCACCGGGGAGCGGGGCTGGGGGCGGCGCTGGTTGCGGCCGCCGTGGCCTGGTTTACCGGAGAGGGCGCCGGCGCCCTCTCGGTGGTGACCCAGGGGCGGAACATCGCTGCTCAGCGCCTGTACCAGGGGGCCGGTTTCCGGACGACCGCGGTCGGCCTCTACCATCACCGGTGGTTTGACAACCGGCCCTGAGGACGGGGGAAGGCGAGGAGGCCGAGAGCGACGAGTAGCTCGCCGGCGAGCCTTTCGAACCGCGAGTGGGACTTCCTGTTCACACGTAATAGTCAGCAAGTCGTTTGCATTTTGTGCAGGGGCGTCTGTGCTGGATGCGAACGTGCGCGCTGTTCCTCCGGATCGTCCGACGCCACGGCTCGCCTCACGGTCTTGACGTCCACGCCCAGGCGTCGGGCGATCTCCTTCTTGGGGACGCCGTCGGTCAAATGCATGTAGCGAATCTCTGCCCATTGGGACACTCTCAGCACCTCCTGGCC
>JAJSAM010000051.1 GCA_024274785.1 Planctomycetota bacterium
ACATTTCATCCGGTGCTCGACGCTGTCCACCTCCTGTTCAGCAACCTGAAGACCTGGCTCTTGGGACGCTTTCACGGCGTGAGCCGCAAGTACCTGCCGGCATATGTGGGCGAGTTCGTTTACCGCCTCAACAGGCGACGATCACCACCGGATCTCTTCGGGTGGGTGACCCGGCGACTGATGGAGCGGACTTCGGTGACTCTCGACGCGCTGCAGGCCACGGCTGACGTATGTGCATAGGCAGGCAAACGTCTATTCGTCGTCGCCGTTCGACAAGTCCCCAAGGGATGGCGACATCCCTGCGCTGCAGGCCCCACTGCGTGGCGCCCGCACGCCTCCGATGCGAGACACAGAGATCCCTCGATCGGCCCGTTCCGGGGCCGCTTAGCGGCCCCGACGGCTCGTGGACCCGCTCCTACAAGATACGCGTTTCCTGCGCCGGGCCCGGAACGGGCTCCAGGAGATGACGTGCCCACCAGGCATTCCGCGCCCGGTTCGTGGCCCGTGAGGTCCGAGACGGTGACGCGACGCTCTCGCGCGAGCCGCTCGGCATAGCTGCTGCCTCTCGGGAGAAGCAGCACGTGGCGCGAGTAGGCAGGGGACTCTTGTTTCCACTTGACGGGGCCATGGCTACTCCATACCCTTCAATGTGAGCCGGTTGTCTAGGTCCAAGGGGGTCCTTGGCGATTGGTTGGGGATGAGAGCAGATGGTGGACTGCCGCCTTGTCGGGTCCGACGACCGCACTCCGATCGTGGTCTTGCTCTGGCATGCGTCGGTGGCCGGACTCGGGCGGTGTCCTTCGGCTGCATCCCTTGCAGCGGTTTCTGCTCTCGGATAAGAGGAGATTGAGATGCGAGTTCCAATACTCGTAGGAGTAACCCTGTGTGTCTTGGCCGCGGTTGCCTTCGCTTGGCCGCCGCCGGGCCAGCAGGTGCCACCCGGAACCTACACCCTGACCCAGACGGCTCCGGCCCCGCCGCCCGACCTCGGAGGGGTGCTCGACATCGGTCCCGGGCCCGGTGCGGGAAACTGGACGGGAAACGACGGGACCGCCGGGACCGTCTGGTGGGACAGCTTGAAGAACGCCTACGAGCTCCCCAACGGTGACTACCTCTTCATGTATCCTGGCCCCCCGCAGACCTGGGTGCGCACGGATCCGGCCGGGAACGTCCTCGCCAGCGGAACCTACGCCTAGTGATCATCCGAGCCACGGTCTTAGTGGCTTGCTCGCTCGGCGCCTGCACGGGCAACATGGCCGCGTCCGCCGGAGACTACCCGGCGCGACGCGGTTATCCGCTTCTCGAAGTTCAGGTGCTCTCGGCTTCGGGCGCGCCTTGTCCGGGCGCCGAGGTCTGGGCTCGGGAGCGCGAGGTGAGGCCCGGCATGGACAGCCGGAACTCGTCCGCAGAGTCTGACGATTCCGGATTGGCCACCCTGACGAAGTTGCGCCCTTCTCATCTCTACGATGTCGTGGTGGTTCATCGGGATCTGCCGGTGATCCGCCGGGAAGCCGTCTATGTCCCACCGGGAACGAGCCGGATCACCATCAAGGCAACGGCGGGCCACACCATCTCCGGGCGCGTGATTGGCGAGGACGGTGAGCCGTTGGCCGGCGCCTCCGTGCACCTCGCGTACCCAGGTCGTCTACCAACCCTGCTCCGCACCCCTGGGTTGACCTCCACGGTCGTCACCGGGAGCGACGGCGGCTTTGCGGTGGAGCGCGTCGGAGATGGAGTCTGGGGGCTCGTGGCGCAGGTGCCGGGGTTCGTCGGATGGCATTCTGGAGTATCCGCGGGGGCCGACGATGTCGTCATTTCCATGCGACGCTCGCGGACCCTCGTCGCGCTGGGACTGCAGGATTCGCTTCGTGGATCCGAGGCAAGTCTGACAGGCGCCGACGTTCCGTTTCACCTCAAGACGATCGTGGACGAAGAAGGCGTCGTTTGCTTCACGGACGTTCCCGCGGGAAGCTACTTCCTTTCGTTCAAGGCTGACCCCCTTCTGAAGATCCCGATGATCCGCCTGGTGGATGGCGATCCCCCCACGATTCGGATCGAAGTCCCTCCGCCAGCGACGCCGGAGATGCTCCTGATCCGGGGACAGGTTCGGCTCCTGGACGGAACCCCGGCCGCCGGGGCGAAGGTCGGGCTCTTTGCTGAGAAGCCAGAGGGCTACCTGACGCTCGTCTCCTCCATTGTCAACGCAGACGAGGAAGGAAGATACTCCGCCGAGGCGTGGCCTCATGTTGCGGGCCTCCGACTCCGGGTCGTCGCCGTGCTCGACGGCGTGGCGGGCTGTTCGGAGGTCAGGGACAGGGCGCGAGGCACGGAGGTGGTGCTCACGCGTTCGACGCGAAGGCTCAAGGGGATTCGCGTGCAGGAGGCGGAAAACGGGCGAGGCGTCGAGGACGCCGAAGTCCGAGTCCTCGCTGTGATGGGGGGAGGCGACTTCCTGACGGGGCCTGACGGCCGCGCGCCATCGGTCGTGGACGTTCTGCCTCGCGCTCTTCTGCCAACGTCGCCCACCGGCGAGAGCGTGGGGAAGCTGGCGCGCAGGTGGACCAGGAAGATCCTCGGGACCGTCGAGATCCGAGTCCATGCTCCATGGTTCCTTCCGGTGGTTCGTGTCCTCGTCGTGACCCCGGAATTCGTCGAAATCAAGCTCCGGCTGGCGCAGGTGGTGGAGGGACGCGTAGTCGACAAGGACGGCCGTCCGGCGGCGGGGATACGGATTCGGACGGCCGATGGCACGGCGGACACCGACGGCGACGGGAGATTCGTCTTGATCCAAGGGCGAGACGGTCCGGAGGCACCGAGGCTCGTCTGGTCGCCACTGCCCGATTGGAGACCCGTCGGGAGGCTTCCCTCCCTGAAACCGGCGAAGGAGAAGGGGGTGTTCGTGATCCCAGACGCCCGTCGATGGCCATTGGAGCTGGCCTTCGGCCCCGAGGATGAGGGCCTGTCGGTTCTCGTGACTCTGCCGGGAGCGCCCGCCGTCGGACCGACTCCGCAGGCGGTCATCGATTCAAAGGGTCAATGCCGGAACATCGATCTCCTCGCCGGAGACTACGTCCTGCGGATCCTCAAGGGAAACACGATCATCGAGGAACTCGACCTCTCACTCGAGCCCGAGCCGGCAAGCGGGGTCTGGCGGCGTAGCTTCGCCCGCTGAGAAGAGGACACAATCCGCGATTGCGGGGCCGACTCCATGGCTCCCCATCGCCGCGGATCGAATGCTACCTGCGGCCGGCACAGCCGTCGACGTCAATGGGTGGGCAGGACTCGCCATACCGAGAGCGCGCGTGGACCCTGATCGAGAGGCACCTTACGGCGATCAGAGTCGATCAGCACTGGTGAGGGAAGCAGAACGTACTTCGTTGCTCGCTCCAGGCGAAGGGGATCTTCTGGAGCTTCCGGAAGGAGAGCCCGGAGGGCTCGTCGCCGCGCAGGATCGCCATGACGATGTCCGGCGCGAGGAGGGCCAGCCGGAGGACGCGGCCCACGTAGGTCCGGTGCACGTCGAGATCCCTGGCGAGCTCTGAGATCGACGCGTAGCGGCCGGACTCCAGGCCGTCCCTCCACTGGTGGGCCCGGGCCAGGGCGACGACGAGGGCCTCGCTCTCCGGCGGCTTCGGCCGTGTGGGGGAGGCGAGCCCCTCGGGCACGATGATCTGCGTCCGCCCTCCCCTCTTCCTGAACTTCATCGGCACCCGGATGACCACCTGGTCCCCGTCCTGCTCCACGGTGGGCCCGTCAGCATGCCTGTCTTCCGCTGGCTCTCTCACTCGTCCTCTCCCTTCCTCTGCTCCTCCGGCGCGTCGGGGCGGACCTCCGCCACCAGCGACCGGAGCCCGTCGCCGCGGAGCCGGACCTCCAGACCCTCCGGGTAGACCTCGACCCGCTCGACGAGGAGCTTCACGACCCTCGTCTGCTCGCGGGGGAAGAGCTCGTCCCAGATCGGGTCGAGCCGCCGGAGGGCGTCGACGACCTCGCGTTCCGTGAGGCTCTTGGCCCGGAGGGCAGCCCAGTCCTCCCCGGCGGCGGTCAGGCGCCGCTCCGTGTCGTCGATCTCGTCGCTCGTCCGGCGGAGTTCCTCGGCGATTGACCCTGGCTCTCGCGCATCCCGAACTCCATGCCGTGGGCAGCCCCCGCCCGGGCCCTGACCTTCGCGGTACGGCCGTCCGCGGCGACCTGGATCTCGAAGATCCGGTAGGTCTTGAGCGGCAGCGGCAGTTTCGCAGGCGGAAAGAGGGGAAGGCCCGTTTGGTTCTGAACCCGCAACAGCTCCAAGTCCCGCGGGTCGTCGGACTCAACGGCCGGGATCAGGGCATCATCCCCGCAGAGATTCCGAATGTTCACACTCGTAAGGGGATCCTCGGCGTCGCACTGGAGGAGGAGTTGCAGACGGTGGCTGATCGAATTGGCGATGGCGACTCTCTCGCCCTGCCCAAGGCTGATCCCCCCCTTGATCACGATCGATTGCGAACCTGGCGGAATCGGCGGCTCAAGACGGGGCATGGCGCCCCCACCGATGCCGATCTTCTCACCGGTGTACATTACGGGTGGTTCAATGGCCTCCTCGACCGGCATCACCAGGAACACGGCAAGGGGCACGAGGACCAGGCCGAGCAGGACAGGGAGAATGGTCCCGGTGATGGCAAAGCCGAGCCCACGCAGGCGGCCGCCGCTCGAGCCGATGCGGCTCCAGGAGATCAGCGAGAGCAGGAAGCCGACACCGATGCCGACGATCGAGGCCAACACGAAGATGGGCATCACCGATATCGATGTGCCGTGCGACCCCACGAGCCCCGTCCCCAGGACGGCGACGACCGCGAGCACAACCGCCCCGGGAATGGCCAGGCCGCCGATCAGCGCCATATGCTGCTCTGGGAGGCGGTCACGGAGAAGCCGTCGCCGCGGCCGTCGCCGAGACGGGCACGGGCCACGTCCCGGGAGAGGCCAAAATCACCGCGGCAGGTCGCGAAGATCGAGGTGCCCGTGCCAGGGTTGAAGCCGTTGCCGGTGCTCCTCCCGCCTCCGCCGGTCATCGTGCCGGTGGACCCGACGACGCTTCGCCTCTCCGACATCGTCATCGATCCGACGGACCCCTCCGCCAGCTTCGCGGTGATCGACGGCGTGGCGGTGCGGGTGGGGGAGACGATCGGCGGACACCCCGTCAGGGAGGTCCTTCCGGACCGCGTACTGATCGGCGAGGAGAGCGAAGTGGTGCTCCTCCCGCAAGAAGAGGATCGCTAGATGAGGACGATAACCCGCCGGCTCGGACACGACGAACTGAGCTTCTTCAATCGCCAGTTGGCCTCGATGGCCCGACTGGACCTTCCCTTCCCGGATGGGCTAAGGAGCCTGGCCGAGGAGGTCGACGGTCACGAGTTCCACAAGCTGATCACCGTCGTGCTTGCGGACCTGGAAGAGGGGCAGTCGCTCTCCGACGCGCTCCGCAGCCATCCGGCAGTGTTCAGCGACCTCTACCTGGGCATCGTTCGCGCGGGGGAGGAGAGCGGGGATCTGGCTGCGGCGCTCGACAGCCTGGCCAACTACTCCGAATCGATGCTCTTCCTGAAGCAGCGGGTCCGGGCGGCGCTCACCTACCCGACTCTCGCGATCTTCATCACCGGCGGGCTGATGTACTTCCTGCTGACGGCGATCCTCCCGAAGTTCCAGGAGGTCTTCACCGCCTTGGATATCGAGTTGCCGGGCATGACCAAATTCTATCTCTCGCTGGCCACGGGGCTGAACCGGCACTGGATGGTGGTCCTCGGCGTCCTTCTGGGGATCGGCATCGGTGTGATGATTCTTCGGCGGATCGACTCCGGCGCAAGGTGCCTCCGGCAATTCTCGCTCGGGCTGCCGTTCTACGGACGGCTGCTCCGGCAGGTGCTGCTGCTTCGCTTCTGCGAGACGCTTCGAGCGCTCCTCGCGAGTAACGTCTCCCTGGTTCCGGCGCTCGATCTCACCGCGAGGACCATGGGTGACAACCTGGCCCGCCAGACGGTGGCGGACATGTGCAAGGCTGCCGAAGAGGGGCGGCGGGTATCCGATGTCCTCCGGCGAAACTCGATCTTTCCGAAGACCTTCGTCTGGAAGTTCGCGCTGGCCGAGGAACAGGGCACGCTCGAGGACACGCTGGCCGAGCTGACCCGCTATCTCAGGAGTGAGCTTCGCTCCATCACCGCCCGTTTCTCCTACCTGCTCGAACCGTTCCTGATCGCGCTCGTGGGACTGCTGGTGGGGAGCATGGTGCTCTCCGTCTTCCTGCCGATCTTTTCCCTCCAGAAGATGCTGGCGGGTTAGCCCATGACATTGACGGTTCCCACAAACGGCCGCATGACTCCCGAAGCGCTCGGAGAGGAATTGCTCTCCATGCTCGGCGGCGACGACCGTCACATGAAAGAGGCCCTCGACCTGCTCCTTTCGCAGGCGGTGATGCACCGCGCCAGCGACGTGCATGCGGAGCCGTATCGCGGGATGCTGAAGGTCCGGTTCCGCGTGGACGGCTACTTCCGCGACGTGGTCGAACTGCCCGGCGAAGTGCTGGAGCAGATGGTGGCCCGCGTGAAGGTGATGGCCGGGCTGATCGTCCATCGCCGGGACATTCCACAGGAAGGGCGAATCCGGATCGAGGGCGCGGACTTCCGGGTTTCCATCCTGCCGACGGTGGCGGGGGAGAAACTCGCTCTCCGCGCCTTCGATGCCGCGGGCCGGCTGATGGAACTGGAGGAGCTGGGGTTCTCCTCACCCACCCTGGTCAACTTCGAGCACCTCCTGGGGGGGCTCTCCGGGACGATCCTCCTGACCGGCCCCTCGGGATCCGGCAAGACCACTACGATCTACGCGGCGTTGAAGCGGATTCACGATCGCTACGGCGACCACGCCGCGATCACGACCATCGAGGACCCCGTCGAATACGACTTGGGCCTCTTCGCGCAGGTGCAGGTCAGTTCCCGGAGCGAGTTGTCTTTCGCCTCGGCCCTGACCTCGGTGCTGCGCCAGGACCCGGGAGTCATCATGCTCGGGGAGATCCGCGATCCGCAAACCGGCGAGATCGCCATGCGGGCCGGCCTGACCGGACACCTCGTCCTTTCCACCATTCACTCCGGCACCGCCTGCGGCGTGCTGGCGCGCCTGATGGACATGGGCATCGAGCCCTACATCGTGAACTCCTCGGTGCGGGCGGTCCTCGCGCAGCGACTGGCCCGTCGGCTCTGCAAACACTGCGTCGACGCCTACGAGCCGGACCCGGCCCTGGTGGATCTGGTCAAGAAGTACGCGCCTGAGTTCGATGGACCGTTTCTCAAGGGCAAGGGCTGCCCGAGTTGTCTGGGGACGGGCTTTCACGGCCGGTTCGCGCTGACCGAGTTGCTCGTCCTCGGCGACCGTCTCTCCGGGTTGATCGCCGAGAAGGCCGGCACCGGGAAGCTGGAACGGGCCGCCCTCGAGACCGGTTTCACTCCGCTGCTCTCCGACGGGATCGAGCAGGTCGTCACCGGGCGGACCACGGTGGAGGAGGTCGTGCGGGCACTGGGCACGGAGGTTTCCCCATGAGCGACCTTCGGGCCATCCTCTTCGTCACGATGCTGCTGGTGGCCACCGAGCTGGTGTGGCTCCGGAAGCGTCAGCCCGGTCCCGCGGAGATGATCTGGCTCCTTCTCTTCACCGCTATCGGGGCCCTGGGATACAAGGTCTTTCAGGGGAGTCCGGCGGTGTTTCCCTGGTTGCCGGCCCTGTTCCTCGTGAACGAGGTTCGCATCCGTTTCGGCATGATGCACCGCACCGCCCTCGGCTTCGAGCCGTACCGCTATGTGCCGGCCATGGTCGCGCATGTTCTGACCGGTAACGGTGAACTCGCCCTCTGGCTGGCGCTGCTCCTCTCCCTGCATTCCGCGACCCTGCGCTTCCTCCTGCTGGCGATTTCCGGCTCCCGGATCCCCCTGGGACTTTCGCAACTCGACGTCGATCAGATCACACCACCGCCGATCCGCTACGACCGGGAGGAACCGGAAAGCGGTTTCACCATGGTCGAGGCGATTGTCTCGATGACCTTGATCATCGTCATCTCCTCGTCGCTCTTTCTCGCGGCTTCGAGCCGGGGGGCCCGCCTGATCCAGGTGCGCGAAGCGGCGGCGGCGCGGGAAGCGGCGGTATCGGTCCTGGAGCGCTCCGGGACATGGGAATTCGAGGAGCTGGTCGCTGCTTCCGGCAGTGAGTTCCCGGTGCCCGGCGATGGGCAGCCGGGGCGGCTCGAGGTGGAGGTCCTTCAGCCCGGGCTGGCCCGGGTCACGGTGACCGCACCCCGACGCGGTGCGGCGCCTCTCACCCTGGTGACCTTGCGAGCGCGGGGGGAGCCATGAGGAGCGAACGCGGTTTCACCCTGATCGAACTGATCACCTACCTCTCCCTGGCGAGTGTCGCCATGTTCAGCGGTTACACGCTCTGGGCATCGAGTGAGCTGACCAATCGCCGCCACACCTCTGCCTTCCACCGGCACGCCGCGGTGGCCGCCACCCTGCACGCCGCCGCGGACGACCTTCGCGACTCCGTGCGGATTGCCCCGCGTGGGGCCGGTCCCGGCGGGGTGATCTGTCTCTACCCGACGGGCACTACCTTCGCTTCGGCGGCGGAAAGCCCCTGGGGTTCGGCAGCGTACGGCTGGAGATCGCGGCATGCGATGTCCGGACCGGAGATGAGCGTCGCGGCCGATACTCAAGCTGGGCAGCCGGATCTGCCGGGCCAGACCCTCGCCAGGGCGCCGCGGACGCGTTCCACAGCGCGACCGCTCGAGCACATTCTCCGGGAGGTGGTGGAGGCTTCGAAGGGGTCTCGTTCATCCAGGCATTCCTCTCCGCCTGCCGGGGCTTCGGAGACGACCTCCCCATCCACTACCCACGAGCCACCGACGATGGCCAGCCTGGGCCACCGAATCCTGAGGGCGAGTCCTTCCGCTGGTTCGTGGCGAATGAGGGGAGTGGCGATCGGTATGCCCTGCGTGACCTGGCCGGCGATGCCGGCCTCCCCGTGCTGCAGTCGTCCTCTCGTGGAAGGGGCCAGGGATCACCGCCGGGTCAGCGCAGAGGCGCGGGGCGAGGGCGCGGAGGCGGACGGAGGTGAGTGGCCTGACACCGATCGAAGGGCGCCCCAGGACCGTCCAGCTCGGCGAGCCGTTGGAGATCATCCAGCAACGATGGCTTGGCCTGCCCCGAAGGCAGCAGGACGAGCTGTACGCCTCCGAGTTCGCTCCGGCCTTCACCCCACGGTTCGCGGAGCTGCCGCTTCACGGCGCGCCCGACGACTTCGCGCGTCCGCGGGCGCTGGTCAGCGTGCTCGGCTTCTCGTGGCAGCCCGTCGCCCTGATGGCCGCCTGGGCCCAGCCCGAGCGGATGCTCGTGATCGGCACGAAGGAGTCGCTGGCGCTGAAGGTCGCCGGCGAAGGCGTGCTGACGCTCGTCAGCCGGCTGTCGGGCGTCGAGCACGACCGGATCCGATCCGTCGAGGCCGGTGATCCCGGGGAGGCGGACATCTACCGCGCAGTCCGCGACTTCCTGCGCTCTGCCGGCATCGCTCCTCGGCAGATCTTCGTCGACCCCACCGGCGGCAAGAAGTCGATGTCGTCCTCGGCCGCACTGGCCGGCTTCCTCGCGGGCGCGCCGTTGGTTTACGTCGACTACGGCGAGTACCACGGGCCGAACCGGATCCCCGTGGCGGGCACGGAGTACCCCCGCCTGCTCGCCAACCCGCTCGACGTCCTCGGCGACCTCGAGCTACGGGACATCTTCGCCGCGTTCAACCGCAGCGACTTCGTCGAGGCGCGGAACCTCGCCGAGAAGCTAGCGGTGCGGCTGTACGAGCTGTCCGCGGTGCAAGGCCGAATTTTTCTGTGCGTTCTCTTGTCAGGTCCGGAATTTCTGCTCCTCATGCCAACAGAAGCGCGCCGTCCTCCTTGCCGAGAAGCTCCGCGAAGAGATCCTGGCGCCGGTCCACCATCGCCACTTCATCTTCACCATCCCGGTGGCGCTGCGGCAGCTCTTCCTCCGGGAGCGAAGTCTGCTGGGACTTCTCCCGCGGTGTGCCTTCTTGACGGTGAAGCGCTGCTTTCGAGCCGTGCTGGGTCAGGAGCACGCCCTGCCCGGCA
>JAJSAM010000052.1 GCA_024274785.1 Planctomycetota bacterium
GTACGCCGGCCCCGCGAAGACCGGTCGGAGACCAGGGTCACTGCCCCGGTCAGGCTCCTGAGCCGGGAGACAGGGGGTCCTCGGAATCAGCCCGTCAGGCGCGGTCTCGCCACTTGTTCCGGCGGTAGGCGAGGAACTTGCGGTCCGCTTCGGGCAGGTCGAGGGCATCGTTGACCGCATTGGCGAGTTCCTCGGCATCCCCGGCCGTCCAGGCCCGGCTCCCTACCGTGAACTTCTCGCCGCGATGCGTCATTACAAACACGCTGTGGCGCGATCGCTTCTTCGGAAGCTCCGTGACGTCCGCATGCTTCAGCTCGTCCAGTTCCCCCACCGGCGCCGCACCGTCGATGGCGATCACCCGGAGGAACCCCGCCCTGCGGTCGACCTCCACCCGGTACGTCTTGAAAAGGAGCCAGAGTCCCCCCAGGGCGCCGAGGGCGACCATGGCCGCGGCGGCCGCGCCGGCCACGCCGCCGGGACCGATGAGGAAGTTCAGCGGGGCGGCCAGGCTGCAGACCGCCACCACGAAGAGTACGCCTAGCAGGATGTAGACCCGCTTCCGGAAGATCACCGAGAGGTCGCCGTCGGCCCGGCGCTCCCGGCGCGCCGTGTCCCGGGTACGTTCCAGATCGGCGATCTTCCGCCGCTGCTCCGGGGAGAGTCGAATCTCCGACGTGAGTTGCGTCTCCTCCCCCCAGTGCTCGATGAACAACCGGAGGCGGCTGACCGCCTGCATCTCATCGATGGTCTGGTCCTGTTCCCCTTCCATCATGGACAGGCTGAAGTTCCGGCCCGGCGTCCGCCGGATGAACTCGATCCACCTTCCGTCGCGCCCCTCGAGCCGTATCCCGGGGAGGATGGGGGCTGCTCCTTCCCGGAGGTCCGCCGATCTTGCGTCGATGGGGTCTTCATCCGGCAGCGTCCGGGGAATGCCGAGGAGGTAGCGCACCGCGGAATCGACGTGCAGGCGACCCACGGAATGGGGCTCCGTCGCGGCCGTGAACTCCAGATGTTCGTTCAGCGCGAGTAGCAGGCCCTGCGCGGTCTTCATCGCTTCACTCCGGTCATCGCGTGGACCCTTCGTCCGCTTCCGGCCCGCCCGGGGATTCCGGCGGTTTCGCCCAGCCCGCCCGGGAGACGATGCCCATCAATCGCCCGAACAGTTCCGGACCTTCGACCGGAGGGCCCCGCTCTTCCTCGTGCTCCGCGGCCCAGCCGGGAGCGAGGACCAGCGGCATCAACTCGGCGGCGGTCCCGGTCTCCTGGGCGTAGAGCTGCGCCAGGACCATCGACATCTTGAGTGCCGGCAACGCCACTCGCACCTGATTCTTCACCGGATCCGCACAGAGTGCGGCGGGAGTCAGGGCGTTGTACTCCCGGCAGGCGGTGGGACGGAGCGGGTGAATGCCGCACGCGCCCTGGTCCGCCAGGAACGGGCAGGGCATGCCGAGCTTGAAGTAGTCTTCACCAACCTGGTCGTGGTCCTCATCGAGGATGGTCGGTTTGTCGAGCCGGGCGGCGATGCCCGATTCCCCGAGCTTCGCCGCTGCGATCCCGAGCCGCCCCTTCACCATCTTCCGGATCTTCGGTGGAAGCCGCTCCCGGATCAGGTCGAGGAGGAAGAACGCCTCCGGCTTCGAGACCGGCACGAGTTGATTGCAGCAGATGGAGCATCCCTTCCGGCAGCTGACCCGGAGGTCCTGCGAGTTGGCGTGCTCGATCGCCAGGCCGACGATGTTGTCGGTGAGGTCGAGGGCGCCGGGGACCAGGTCCACCGAGGTCATCAACTGGTGGGGCACGCCGATGCCGCCTTCGATTTCACCGTGCGGGGTCTTGATGCTCACCTTCACGTGGGTCATGCCATCATCCATGGCGCCATTCTCCAGAACCAGGTCGCTCTTCGGGAGCGTTTTCACGTTCCTCCCATCCGGCGGATAGCATGGGTTCGATGCCGCCCACCGAGAGACTCGTCTACATCCTGGTCCCCACCTGGCGTGTGATCCGCGGCGTGCCGGTGGTCCACCTCTACGGGATTTCCGACCGGGGGGAGTCCGTGCTGATGGTGGACGATCGCATCCGGCCCTACTTTTTCGTGCCGGCCGCGGACCTCGAAGCCGCCCGGCGAATCGCCGATCCGGTGTCGGCGGAGGCCGAACCGGAACTCACCGACATGAACGGTCGCCCCGTCGCCCGGATCACCATGCTCGATCCCCGGACCGTGCCGCGCACCCGAGACGCGATCGAGGCGGCCGGCATCCCCTGCCTCGAGGCGGACATCCGGTTCGCCTATCGCACCATGATCGATCGGGGTATCCGCGGAACGGCGACGGTGGTGGGAGCCGCCGACAAGGGCCGATACACCGACCTCGTGTTCCGCCGGCCGGAGTTCTCCGCGGGCGAGTTCACGCCGAAGCTGAAGGTGCTGAGCATCGACATCGAGACCGATCGGAGCGCGGGGCGGGTCTTCTCGATCGCGCTGCATGGTGCGGGGCTCGAGACGGTGTTGATTCACTCGGAGCGGCCGGTAAAGGGTGCGGAGGCCTACCCCGATGAACGCTCGATGCTCAAAGGGCTCGCGGAGCACTTCCACCGGGCCGACCCGGACATCATCACCGGTTGGAACGTGGTGGATTTCGACCTGGCCGTGCTGGACCGCCGGGCGACGGAACTCGGCCTTCCGCTGAAGCTCGGCCGCGGTGAGGAGAAGATTTCGATCCAGGACGATCCCGGTTTCACCCGTCAGAGGCGGGCGAACCTGGCGGGGCGGATGGTGCTCGACGGCATCGGCATCGTGCGGGACACCGGCTCGCAGTTCGAGGACTTCCGATTGCAGACCGTCGCCACGGCGGTGCTCGGCCAGGGCAAGCTCGCCGAGGGTGGGGACCGGGTGGAGAAGATCGCGCGCGCGTTCCGCGAGGATCCCGAGTGGCTCGTGAAGTACAACCTCGAAGACGCCCGCCTGGTGAGCGATCTGCTCGAGAAGACCGGGGCGCTGGCTCTGGCCCTCGAGCGGAGCCTGCTCACCGGGATGCCGCTCGACCGAGTGGGCGCGTCGGTGGCGACCTTCGATTTCCTGTACCTGCCGGAACTCCGGAAGAAGGGGCGGGTGGCGCCGGTGGTGCAAAAGGACATGCCACGGGGCTACGTCGTGGGGGGAACGGTCTTCGACTCTCGCGCCGGGATCTTTCCCCACGTGGCGGTGCTCGATTTCAAGAGTCTTTATCCCTCGATCATCCGCACGTTCGGGATCGATCCCTACGCCTTCACCGGGATCGGGGACCGGAAGGAGGGGGAGCTGCAGGCGCCGAACGGGGCGCGGTTCCTCCGGGGCGAGGGCATCCTGCCGAAGGTCATCGAGCGCCTCTGGCATCGCCGCGATCGCGCCAAACGGGAGGGTGACGAGAAGGTCTCGACGGCGGTGAAGCTCCTCATGAACTCGTTCTACGGGGTCCTCGGCACCAACTCCTGCCGCTTTGCCGAGGCCGCGGTGGCGAACGCCATCACTTCGTTCGGCGGGGAGATCCTCCGGCGGACGAAGGACGTGGTGGAGGGCATGGGCTACGACGTGCTTTACGGCGACACCGACTCGGTGTTCGTGCTGACGCGGGCCGCGAATTTCGCCGCCGCTAAGCTGGTCGGCGAGGAGATCCGGGTCGTCGTGAATGAGCACATGCGGACGTGGGCGATGGAGACCCACGACGTCGAGTCGAAACTGGAGCTCGAGCTGGAGCGTATCTACCACTGTCTGTTCCTCCCCCAGGTGCGCGGCGGCTCGGAGGGCAGCAAGAAGCGGTACGCGGGACTGGTCGAGACCGGGGGCGAGCCGGAGTTGCGGATCGTCGGACTGGAGGCGGTCCGGAGCGACTGGCCGGAAGCCGGGAAGCGATTCCAGGTGGAGTTGCTCACCCGCGTCTTCGCCGGTGGCGAACTGGACGACTTCGTGCGCGGATATGTGCGCCGGCTTCGTGCCGGTGCGATGGATCGGGACCTGGTCTATCGGAAGCGCCTTCGCAAGAATCCCGACGAGTACGTGCGCGCGATTCCCCCTCACGTCAAGGCGGCGAAGCTGGCCGGGAAGAAGCGCGGCGGGACGATCCGCTACGTGATCACGAGGGACGGCCCGGCGCCGCTCGGGAAAGACGGCGCCCTCCCGGAGCGCATCGACCACGACCACTACGTCAGCCGGGTGCTGGAACCGATCGCCGACGCGATCCTCCCGTTCATGGGCCGCCGTTTCGCGGATGTCTCGGGGGACGACGCGCAGCTGCGCCTGTTCTGATCGCGAATGTCGCCCCCCCGGGGCAGATCAGAGCGCGGCGAGGATGGCGGCGGCGGCTCTCTCTCCGGCGGCGAAGCTCAGCGTCACGCCGTGGCCTCCCAGCGCCGCCAGCCAGAACAGGCCGGGGAGGACCGGGTCCCAGCGGAGGATGGGGAGGCCGTCCTTCGAAAAAGTCCTCAGGCCCGCCCAGCGGGTCCGGACGGTCAGGTCCGCCAGAGCCGGAGCGTGGGAGAGGAGCTTCTTTGCGAGCTGATCTTCCGCGGCGGGGTCCACCGGCGGATCCCCGGCGGGGAGGGTCGTCTCGTCGCAACCGGAGAGGAGGAAGCCCCCGGACTCCGGTCGGAAGTAGTAGCCCTCGGTGTCATTCCACACGAACGGCAGATCCGGGTGGATGCCGGGGACCGGGCCCGTGCAGTGCAGGTGGCGGCGACGGGGGCTCAGGTCGAAAGACCCGCCGGCGCCGCGTGCCCCCACTTCGCCGGCCCAGGCGCCCGCGGCATTGACCACCGCCCGGCCTTCGATGGGGCCGCCCTCCGTCAGGACTCCGCGAACCCTCCCGTCCTCGACGAGCAGATCGGTCACCGCGACGCCGCCACGGAACTCCGCGCCGCCGGCCAGGGCACCCTTCAGGTATCCCTGCAGCAACTCGTGGATGTCGGCGACTCCGTCATCGGGCGTCAGAAACGCCGCTTCGAAGTCGTTCTCCTGCACCCATCCCGCGACGCCTTCCGGCAGGCGTTCGAGCTCGATCACCTCCCGTCCGGCGGCGCGGCTCCGGTGGGCGGCCTCGCGCAACCCAGGCACATCGGCCCCGGAACCGAGGATGATGCCGCCCGTCCGCCGAAACACGCCCCGCACCGGCAGGTCGGCGGGGGGCGAGGCGATGTGGGCCGCGGACTCGATCGCCATTCCCTGCACGTCCGCCCTGGGAATCAGCGTTCGGATCATCCCCGCATTGCGTCCGGAAGACTGCTGCCCGCAGGCGCGGTCCCGCTCCAGAATCACCACCGGGACCGGTCCCGACCTCACGAGATGCCAGGCCGTGGCGACCCCCGCGAATCCCCCTCCGACGATGATGATGGGCCGGCTCATGTGTGGGGATGGTCTACACAATCGAGGGGCTGCGACTAACGATTACCCGTCGGATCCGAAGACACCCATCGAGAGATAGCGCTCCCCGGTGTCCGCGAACACGCAGACGATCGTCTTCCCGGCGAGATCGTCCCGTTCCGCGAGCCGCCGGGCCGCCAGCGCCGTGGCGCCGGAGGTGATCCCCACCAGCAGCCCCTCCTTCTCCGCGATCTCCCGGCAGGATCGATAGGCATCCTCCTCGGAGACGAGTACGAACTCATCCACGAGATCCGGGTCGTAGACCCCCGGCCGGAATCCGGGGGACGTACCGAGGATCTTGTGCGGCGAGAAGATCCCCTGCGATAGAAACGGTGAGTTCGCAGGCTCCACGCCGATGGCCCGGAACGAGGGCTTTCGAGGCTTCAGCGCCCGGGCCACACCCGTCAGGGTGCCGGTCGTCCCCGCTCCGGCCACCAATACGTCGATCTCGCCATCGGTGTCGGCCCAGAGCTCTTCCGCGGTGGTGGTCTCGTGGGCGACCGGGTTCGCCGGGTTGTCGTGCTGGCCGATGTAGAGCGCCCCCCGCTCGGCCGCAATCTCCTTCGCCCGAACGCGCGCACCTTTCGTGCCGTCCTCCTTCGGGGTGATGACCACCTCGGCGCCGAGGCCCGCGAGCACCTGCCGACGTTCCAGGCTCACCATGTCCGACATGACCAGGACGGCCCGGTAGCCGAGCACGGCGGCCTGGGAGGCGATGGCGATGCCGGTGTTGCCGGAGGTCGCCTCCACGATGAGTCCGCCGGGCTCGAGACGCCCATCCTCCGCCGCGGCGCGGATCATCATCAGCACCGGCCGGTCCTTCACGCTGTAGGGATTCATGAACTCGCACTTGGCGAGCACTCGCGCTCCGGCTTCGGGCGCAAACCGCGTCAGTTCGAGAAGCGGGGTCTTGCCGATGAGGTCGGTCAGGCTTCGTGCAATCCGCATTCGCACACTGTACCGGGACCGGGTTCGCAGGTCATGTCGGAGGGGGATGGTATTCTGTTTGTATGATGTTTAATTCCGAGGCTCAACACACTAAGGGGCGCACCGGCCGGGGGGGCCGGCGCCAGCTTCCCACCTCGAGGGCGGGGTACGTCGCCGTGCGCGGCCCGGATGTTCCGGGGCGGATCGCGGACCTCAGGAGGAGCGGCACGGAAGTCGGAATCGTGATCGCCACGCTGTCGCCCACGCTCTCGGGGAAGCTCGAACCCGAGGCTCCGACTCCGCGCGATCGCCTTCAGATCCTCTCCCGGCTCTCGGCGGAAGGGGTCGGCACCGGACTCGAGATCTGCCCGGTCCTCCCCGGGATCACGGATCGTCTTTCAACCCTCGAGGCCCTGGTCCGGGCGGCGGCGGGGTGCGGTGCGGTCTGGGTGAGGGCCCACGGGCTCCGGTTGCCGGCGGCGGCGAAGCCTTCCTTCTACCGGTTTCTCGAGAAGGAGCGGCGAGGCCTGGTCAGACGCTATCGGCGTCGCTACCGCGACACCGCGGAACCGCCGCGGCTCTGGGAGGAGGGCCTTCAGGCGATGGTCCGGGAGCTCCGCATTCACGCCGGGCTCCTCCCGGGGCCGCCGCGGTCCGGACCGGAAGGGCAGCTCGCATTGCCCTTCACCGTTGCCGAGGGCGGCATCGAGTATTCCGGGCGCTCTCGTCTCCCGGAGGGAGCCGGGCACATTCCCGGCCGAGAACCGCGTGCCCTCGCGGGACTTCGGGGCTAGGATTGCATCGGCGTCGCGGGGCGCGGCGCCAGGAGATCTACCATGCGTCCAAGGTCTGTCCTCATCGCTCTTGCCATTCTGGTCTTCTCCCTCCCCGGCTTCGCGAAGCAGCGGAAGAAGCCCTCGGAGATGTTCGCCGACAAGGAGGCCGCTTTCCTCCGGGCGATTGCCGCCAGGTACGTCGAGGCCGGCGAGACGCTGAAGAAGGAGAAGCTGTCCCAGTACGCCCGGATGATCTACGAGGAGGTTCTCACCTACCAGGAGAACGACAGGAAGGCTCGCAAGGCGCTCGGATACGTTCGCAAGGGGCGCGAGTGGGTTCTCGACCCCGATGAGGCGAAGAAGCTCCCCAACTCGAACTCCCGGCCCCAGGGGATTTCCGAGCAGCTCTTCAAGGAGCAGGCCCGGCGTCGCTACGAGGAGGTGAAGAAAAACGCCGACAAGTATGCGGCAAAGAAGTACGCGGGGCTCGGCAAGTGGTGCGCGAAGGAGGGCCTTGACGACCAGGCGCGGAAGGCCTGGGAGAAGGCGGTCGTGCGCGACCCCGAGAACGCGGTGGCTCGCAAGGGGCTCGGCTACGAGAAGGTGAACGGGGAGTGGCTGACCGAGAAGCAGAAGCGCGCCCGGGAGGAAGCGAAGGAGGGGAAGCTCGTCAACGACAGCCCCTCGCGCTACGAAGCCGGCCTCGGCATCAAGCTGAACAAGATGGAGTCCGCTCACTTCCGCATCGAGACCGTCTACCCGGTGGGCGTGCTGAAGGAGTTCGTGAAGAACTGCGAGACCACCTACGCCTACTTCATGCGCGATGTCGGCGAACTCGAGACCAAAGATGCTTTTGGCCGGCGCGCGTTCTTCCTGGTGCTGGACGGCGTCGAGCAGTGGCACCGGTACGTGGACAACTACGTGGGCGGCGACGAGCGGAGCAAGGAGTTCACCAAGAAGTGCCAGGGCTCCGCAGGCGACCCGAACCTGAACGCGGCCCGCTACGGAGAGGAGGGGAATCTGGCGAGCACCATCGACGGCATGGTCCATCGCACCACCCACTTCCTCGTGTACCACTACTGGAAGATCGACCACGCCTGGCTGAAAGAAGGGTTCGCCTACTACTACACGGTGAAGGTTCTCGAATCGACCCACTCCCACTGCGTGGCGCTCGGCGACTACAACAGCCCGAGCGGGGGCATGAAGGACTGGGGCGAGTCGGCGAACTGGAGGGATCTCGTCAAGAAGGAAGTCCTCGAGGCCGGTGACCCCGACCTGCGGATGATCTTCAAGGTCAGGACAAAGGACCTTCAATACAACCAGTCCGTCAAAGCCTGGTCGGTGATCTCCTGGCTGTTCGACAAGCACCGCGAGAAGTTCCTGCAGTGGTTGAAGGCCGTGGGGCATGGCCAGAAGGACCAGGAAGAGGCATTCCAGGAGGTCTTCGGCTGGACACTCGAGGAGGTCGACAACCAGTGGCGCGAGTACGTGCGGGAGAACTATTGATTCGGCACCCCAGCCTCGAGTGATGCGCACTCGCGTCCGCACATCCGTCCGCAGGCGGCGACGAGGGTTCCGCAGTCTGCTCCGGGGTTTCCGGCGGCGAATCCTGCTCGCCCTGCTGATCCTGCTCCTCGTCTTCGTGGGGATCTGGTCGGCCTTCCTGCCTTCCGCCGGTGGCCGTTCGGTCGAGCTGCTGTGGCAGGCCTCCCGGGCGGTCGAGTCGCAGCAGTTCGATGAAGCGAAGGACCTCGCCGGCGAGTATCTCGGGATGGATCCGGAGAGTCCCCGCGCCAACTTCCTCCTCGGCGCCGCGCTCTTCGGTCTCGGTGAGAAGTCCGCGGGCATGGATCGGATGAAGGCGGCGCTGGAGTTGGATCCGAGCATGACCGGGGCCCAACTCCATCTGGGTGAGATCTTCGCCCGCGAGAATCGCTATGCCGAGGCTCTCGTGCACCTCGATGCCGCCCCGGAGGCTCAGGCTCGCGTGATGGCGGCGGAGATCCTGACCACTCTCGGGAGGCTCGAAGATGCCTCTGCGAACTACTCCCGGGCTATCTCCCGTGGCCGCCGCGAGATCCCGTTGCTCCTCGCCGCTCTCGAACTGCACCGCCTGCTCGCCGATCGGGGGCATCGCGGTGCCGCCGTGCATCGGGAGAAGTGGGAGCAGGTGCGCAACCTGGCCCGGGATGAAGTGCTGTTGACCCTCGACGATCTGCCGGAAGACCCGGAGGCCACGGCGACGCTGGCCCTGCTGCTCGACCAGGACGCCCGCAGCAGCCCGGAAGAGGTCGAGCGGGCCTTTATCCGTGCGCTGCAGGCGGACCCGGGAAACGCGAAATGCCGGGCGAGCTACGCGGATTTCCTCATCCGAAACGGTCGAGTGGCCTCGGCCCGGCGGATCCTCGAGGAGGGAGTCGGCGAGCATGGAACCCCGGCTGCCTGCCTCGCGTTGGCCGGGTTCCTGGCCGAGTCCTGCGAATTCGGGGCTCTGATCGAACTCCTCGACGAGGTGGCATCGCGGTGGCCGGACGATCCCGGAGTTCTGGCTTCGCGGGCGGAGGCGCTCGGCCGGGCCGGGATGTCGAACCTGGCGCGAGAAGCTGTCCGCGCCGCGCTCTTGAAGTTCCCGGACGAGATCAGACTGCTCGAGGTGGGGGGCGATCTCGCCGGCGCGGCGGGGGAGCTGGATCGGGCGGACCAACTCTACGGACGCGCTCTTGGGGCGGAGCCCCGGAACCTTCGCGTCCTGCGCAAGCGCGTCGCGCTCCGCATGGAGGATCTCCTTGGCGCCGGGGGATCCCGGAGCGAGCTTCCGGAGCATCTGAAGCGGACGGAATCGCTGCTCAGGGAGTTGGTGGATCTCAACCGGTGGGATCGGGCGGGCTTGCTCTGGCGGGCCGACCTCGCCCGCGTCCGCGGGAGATCCGAACTCGCTCTCAACCTGCTCGCGGAGCTGCTGAAAGTCCACCCCGACGAAGGGGCGGCCAGGTCCATGAGAGGCCGGATTTTGAAGGAGCGCCACGACGACGAAGGGGCCATGGAGGAATTCCTCGTGGTTGTCAAGTCCGGGAGTGCCGGGCCGGATGACTACCTGCTCTTCGTGGAGGCGGCGCTGGCCGCCGGTCGGCCGGCCGCGGTGGTTCGCATCGCCGAACGCGGACTCCGGAAGTGGCCGGAGAATGTGGAGCTTCTGAAGCACCTCGGAGAGGCCCATCTTCAGCTCGAGAGGGGGCGGGATTTTCTCCGGCAGGTCGAGAAGCAGCCGGAGTCGGTGAGAGAGGATCCGGGGGTCGAGCGCCTGACTGCCTGGGCGGAGGTGCAGGCCGGGCGGGAGAAGCAGGCGGAACGGCGGCTTCGGCGGCTGCTCGATGCGGGGCGGCTCACTCCCGGTGAGTTCGCACGATTCCTCTACGCGGTGGATCGGGGGGACGAGGCCGAGGCCTTCCTGCGGGAGGCTGCGGACCGGAACTCCGGCTCGAACAATTCGGACTAGCAGACCGTCGGGCGGACGGGCCTACTTGCAGGGGACGCGTTACCCCGACGGGCTGCCAGCGCGAGCCCTATCTCACCGGAACGGACAAGGTGGTCAGCTCCCGGATCGACTGCGCCCTCTCCTCCGTCATGTGCAGGTCTTCGACCAGCGACTTCAGGAGATCGAGGACCAGTCGACCCCAGGTGAGGGCTCGCTTCGCGGTGATCATCCCCGATCGGTCGAGCGTGTCCTGCTCGGCGAGGATCTCCTCTTTCGGGAGTCCTTCCGCCCAGCGCAGGACTGTTTCCCGGGATTGTGAAATGAGAGCGCCGTCACCACCGAGGAGCCGACGGACCGCATCGTGCACGTCGGCCGCCAGGCTGTTGGCGTTCTTGAAGGTGTGGACGCGCACCCAGTCTCCGAAGACGGCTGCCTCCGAGAAGGGATCCACCAGGAGCCGGCCTCTCGACAGTTCGGGGCTCAGCACCTTCGCTTGCGGCACGGTGAGCACCTCGAAGCACTCGCCGAAGAACCGCGCCTTCAATTCGACCTCGTCCAGAAGCTTCGCGAGCTCATAGGCCCCGTCGCCGTAGCTCGATCGGCGCTTTGCATCTTCCTGCATGGTCCGCGTCGCGATCTCCTCGATCTTCGCGGTCTGTTCCGGGCTGAGCGGCAGATCGGCGGCGAACAGCGTGACGAGGATCGCGTTCGCGGCACAGGCCGGGTCGGTAAACTTCCCGTTCACGCCGGTGCCGGGGACATCCTGCCCGAGCCGGAGCACCTGGAGCATGACCTTGCGTTTCACGTCGGCGACGCTCGTGGACAGGTCGACGGAGGGCGGCCGGCCGCGGTTGAGGAACCGGATAACCCGGGGCGTGAGCCTGGTCAGCTCATTCAGGCTGGTGCCGATCATCTTCCAGTCCACGCGAGACAGGGCGCCGCCGTAGGCTTCGGCGAAGAGCGGGGCCGGCGTGGTCGAAACGGGGCGTTCCCGAGCCACGATCGACTCTGGATCCGCGGCCGGTGGTGCGTTCGCCAGGGCTTCGGGCCTTGGCCGGCGGGGTCCGATGCGATCGATGGGCGATTTCGTCGGAGTGCCGCTGATGGGAGCCAGGGCGGCTTCGACCGCGGCGGCCCTCGACATCACCTCCTCGAGTTTCTCGATACGCCGGTTCCGGGATTCGAGTTCGGCCTTCAGTGCATCGAGTCGCACGGTGAACCCGGAGAGCTGCTGCTCCTTCGTCGCCAGGGCCTCCTGCAGTTCGCTCACGGTCTCCCCCCGGGCCGTTTCGATGCTCTCGTCTTCGCGGGTCTCCGGGACGGTGATCAAGATCCCCACGAGCAGACCCAGCCCCACTGCGGGCAGGATGATCAGAACGGCGTAGAGCGGTTTCATGCTCCCCCCTTTGACGTTGCGAGGATGGCGGGATCGACACCACCACCGGGGGTGCCTTCCGCGCGACCGCGGGTTCTTGGACGTCAGCCGGTGGGGAATCCTCCAGAAAATCGAGTCCTTCAGAGGCTGGCGAGGGCGTGGATCTCCATGTCCTTCAGCTTTTCCCGGCCCTCGAGCGTGGGGATTTCCACCACCACCGCTCCGGCGATGACCTTGCCCCCCGCCTGCCGAACGAGATCGACGCACGCGCGCATGGTGGCGCCGGTAGCCAGAAGATCGTCCACCAGCAGCACCGACTTTCCGCCGGCGAAGGCAGCCCTGTGGACCTCGAGGGCGTCGAAACCGTACTCCAGTTCGAAGACGGTCCTCTGGGTCTCGGGGGGGAGCTTGCCCGGCCAGCGGATGGGGATCATGCCCATTTGGAGCCGATAGGCCAGGGCGGCGGAGAACAGGAAGCCGCGGGCCTCGATGCCGCAGATCAGGTCGATCTCGCGGTCCTTGAACTCCTCGGCGAAGGCGTCCACCACGTCGCCAAACAGCTCGGCGTCCTGCAGGATCGGCGTGATGTCCCGGAACCGGAGCCCGGGCTTCGGGAAGTCGGCGATCTCCTCGACGTGGTCGGCGATCCGTCTCGCAAGCTCCGTGCTCACATCTCCTCCGGTGCTTTCATGCCGAGGAGGAAAAGCCCCCTCGCAAGAACGTCCCGAACTCCCCCGACCAGAGCCAGGCGGGCGGCCCGCGCGGCGGGATCGGGAGCGAGAACCTTCAACTCGGGGTTCTCGTTGCCGAGGTTGTAGTAGCGGCTGAACGTCTCGGCGAGCAACAGCAGGTACTGGGAGATTACGGACGGCTCGGCGTCCCGGGCGGCAATGCGGACGCGGTCGGTGAACCGGGCGAGCACTTTGGCGAGTTCCCACTCCTCCGGGAGGGTAAGCAGGGACAGGTCCGCATCGTCGCCGACGTCTTCCCCGGCCTTGCGGAGAATCGAGGCGCACCGCGCATGCGTGTATTGCAGGTAGGGGCCGGTGTGCCCTTCGAAGGTCAGCACGTCCTCCCACACGAACTCCACGTCCTTGACACGTTTCGCGGAGAGATCGGAGAAGAGCAGCGCGCCGACGCCGACGGCCCGGGCGACGCCTTCCTTGTCGGCGAGGTCCGGGTTCTTGTCCTCGATAATGGCCCGGATCCGTTCGATAGCCTCGGTGACCACCTCCCGGAGCAGGACCACGTTGCCGGTTCGGCTGCCGGTCTTCTTGCCGCCGAAGCGAACGATGCCGAAGCTCACGTGCTCGACGCGGCCGGCATAGGGAAGCCCCATTCGCTCGAGTACCGCGAAAAGCTGCTTGAAGTAGAGCGACTGGCCCATGTCCACGACGTAGATGCAGCGGTCGAACTCGTACAGCTCGTAGCGGTCGAACACGGCGGCGAGGTCCCTGGTCCCGTACACCGTCGCCCCGTCGGCCTTGCGGAGGAAGAACGGCGGCATGTCGAGGTCGGTGAGCATCACCACCTGTGCGCCTTCCGAGATTTCGTCCAGTCCGGTGGCTTCCACCCTCCGGATCGCGTCCTCGGCCAGATCGGCGTAATGCGACTCGCCCTTCATCACGTCGAAGGTGACTCCGAGCATCGAAAAGACTTCGTCGAACTCGGCGAGCGAGATCTCGCGGAACTGCTCCCAGAGGGCTCTCGCCTCCGCGTCGCCCTGCTCCAGGCGGCGGAACCAGTCCTGCCCATCCTCCTTGGCGCCCTCCTGGTTGAAGCGGACGTAGAGCTCGTTCAGCTTTGTCACGCCGTCTTCGGTGAGGTCGATCCCCTCGCCCCACATCTTCCATGCGGCGAGGAGCTTCCCGTGGGTGGTGCCCCAGTCGCCGAGGTGGTTGATCCCCACCGTCCGGTAACCGAGTTGGTCGAAGATCCTCTTCAGCGAGAAGCCGATGGAGAGGGTGCGGAGGTGGTGGTAGGCGAGGTGTTTGCTGATGTTGGGGGAGCCGTAGTCGAGGACGATCGTCCGTCCGTCGCCGTCATGGGTTGGCGCGGCGGGATCCTCGAGCGCGGCCTTCAGGAACGGAGTCCGGGCCAGGCGGAAGTTCAGGTAGGGCCCCGTGGCCAGGGCGCTTTCGACGAGTTCGGTCGGTTGGAATGCCGCGGCCAGGTCCTCGGCGATCACCACCGGCTTGTTGCGGAGTGCTTTCGCCAGCTTGAAGCAGGGCAGCGCCAGGTCACCCCGGCTGGAATCGGGGGGAGTCTCGATGATGTCCGCCGCCTCGGCGGGTTCGAGAGGGGTCTCCTTGACGATGAAGTCGACGATGTCCTGCCTGGAGCTTTCCATGAGATTTCCATTGAACCGGACCCGCACTCGCTCTGCCCGGAGATTCCGGTCACGCGTGCGCCCGGGAGTGCTATCGTTCCCGGTGATGCTCCGGAACATGGGAATCGTAGTGGTGAATCGGCCCATCGGGCCCGACGCCTTCTGGATGGATGTCGAGGTGCCGGACATGAGTGCGGTGGCCCTCCCGGGCCAGTTCGCCATGGTCAAGTGCTCCGATGGCCTGGACCCCCTGACCTCCCGCCCGCTCTCGATCGCGGACGCGGTGGACGGCATGGTCTCTTTCGCCTACGCCGTCGTCGGGAAGGGCACCGGGTTGCTGGCGGAGATGCAGCCTGGCGATCGGGTTCCCATCCTCGGCCCGCTCGGCAGACCGTTCGATTACAAGCACGCCGCGAAGCGCCACGTCATGATCGCCGGCGGGATCGGGAGCGCGCCGTTTCCATTCCTCGCCCGGGCGCTTCGGGACGAGGCTCCGGGGACGGAGACGGTGATGCTTTATGGAGGGCGCACCAGGGACTATCTCTTCGCGCTCGAGCTCTTCGAGGAGTTGGCGACGAAGGTGGAGACCGCCACGGATGACGGCTCGCACGGTCACCACGGCCTGGTCACGGATCTGCTCATGCCGTACCTGGGCGACGCCGCGAACCGGCTCTATGCCTGCGGCCCCACCCCGATGTTCAAGTCGATCGACGAGAAGCTCGAAGGGCACGACAATCCCTGTGAGATCTCGGTGGAGCCGATCATGGCCTGTGGGTTCGGCGCCTGCTACGGCTGCGTGGTCCCGAAACGCGACGGTGACGACTACCAGTTCGTGAAGTCGTGCGAGCAGGGGCCCACGTTCGAGATCCGGGACCTCCGGGTCGATCTCATGGGGTCGCACTAGCCGTGGGAGCGGCGCCCGAGGAAGGTCCGCTCGAGCGGATCCTCCGGGAACTCACCGAAATCGCCGGCCGCACCTCCGAAGCTGCGCTCGGAGACCTCGCCGATCGGATCAACCTGGCCGATCGGATCTACGTCACCGGGATGGGGCGCAGCGGGCTGATGGCGCGCTCCTTCGCCATGCGCTTGATGCACCTGGGGCTCGACGTCCACGTGGTGGGGGAGACCACCACCCCCTCGATCGAGGAAGGCGACCTGCTGCTCTGCTGCACGCGCTATGGTCGTTCGGGTTCGCAGTTGCACTACATCCAGAAGGCCCACGCCACGCGCGCCGCCGCGGCGGTGATCACGATGGACCCGACCTCCCCGATGGCCGAGAAGGCGGATCACGTCTACCTCGTCCCGGTGGGCGAGCAGGCCGAGACGCGCCAACCGCTCGGCACGCTCTTCGAGCAGATGCTCCTCCTGACGCTCGACGCCCTGGTAATCGTGCTGATGCAGAAGCGCGGTTTCACCGAACGCGAGATGGCGCGGCTGCATACGAACCTCGAATGAAGCAGTGGAGCAGTGGAGCAGCGTCGGTGCGTGTCCGGGTTGTTGCCGCCCTCTGGCAGCGACTGCGGTCAGGGCCCGTCCGGAAAGAACTGCCGCATTCGAGGGCCGCTGCATCCCGCCACGCCTTGTTGCCCGTCGGTTGAAACCAGTATGGTTGCGGCTTTCTCGCGCCTTGCCGGATCGGGCCAGGCGGCGCTCTCGGTACAATGGTCGCCCTGATTTCCAGACGAGCCCTAAGTCCTTATCTGAACGAGCGTTCGATCCGATAAGCGTGCATTTTGCTTGTTCCGCACCCAGGGAAAAACTAGGATTGACCTTCTCTCTCAACACACACCGCAGACTGAGGAGTGGGCCATGTCAGAAGCAGTTATCCTGGGCGCTGTCCGTACGCCTATCGGTAGGTTCCAGGGCACTCTCGCCAAGTTCGATGCTCCCGCCCTGGGGGCCATTGCAATCAAGGAGGTCGTCGCCCGCACCGGTATCGATCCGGAGAAGATCGATGAAGTGCTGATGGGGAATGTGCTGCAGGCCGGTGTTGGCCAGAACCCCGCCCGCCAGGCGCTCATCGGCGCCGGTCTTCCGGACACCATCGACGCCATGACCGTCAACAAGGTGTGCGGCTCCGGTATGAAAGCCGTGATGCTCGCCACCCAGGCGATCCGGCTCGGCGACGCGAAACTCGTCGTGGCCGGCGGCATGGAGTCCATGACGAACGCCCCTTACGCCATCCCCAAGGCCCGTTCCGGTCTGCGTCTGGGCGACGGTGCGCTCGTGGACCTCATGGTGAACGACGGTCTCTGGGACAAGTACAGCAACAAGCACATGGGCATGACCGGCGAGTTCATCGCGAAGGAACTCGAGATCACCCGGGAGATGCAGGACGAGTACTCCGCGGAGTCGCACCGCCGCGCTGCCGCCGCCACGGAAGCCGGCGAGTTCAGCCGCGAGATCGTCCCGATCCCGATCAAGCCCCGGAAGGGCGAGCCCTGGGACTTCGATAAGGACGAGGGAATCCGCGGCGACACTACCGCCGAGGGCCTCGGCAAGATGCGCCCGGCGTTCGACCGGGAAGGCTCCGTCACCGCCGGCAACGCCAGCCAGCTCAGCGACGGCGCCTGCGCCACCGTGATCTGCGCCGCCGACTTCGCGCAGGCGAACGGCTGGACCCCGCGCGCGAAGGTCGTGGCTTATGCCAGCGCCCACATGGCGCCGGAAAGGGTCATGTTCGCCCCGATCAAGGCCGTCCGCCTTCTCCTCGAGAAGATGGGCGTCGGTCTCGACCACTTCGACCTGATCGAGCTGAACGAGCCCTTTGCGTCCGCTTCCTGCGGCGTGATGAAGGAGCTCGGAGCAGACCCGGCGAAGACGAACATCCGCGGCGGGGCGGTCGCGCTCGGCCACCCCATCGGCGCTACCGGCGCCCGCATCCTGACCACCCTCCTTCACGCCATGGAAGACAAGGATGTGAAGGTCGGCCTGGCCGGCCTCTGCCTGGGCGGCGGCGGCGCGGTCTGCATGGCTATCGAGCGTTAACAAACGGAGCCTTCACCGAGGCGCAACGCGGCGAATACGAAGGAGCATTCCATGAACAAGGTGGGAGTTGTAGGCGCGGGGACCATGGGCAACGGCATCGCCCAGGTCTTCGCCCAGAAGGGCACGAACGTGGTCCTGGTGGACATCGATCAGGGCTTGCTCGACCAGGCTGTGGCACGCATCGACAAGAACGCGCGCCGCGTGGCGAAGAAGAAGGAGAAGGACGAGGACGCGTACGCCGCGGAGATCACCGGCCGGATTGAAACCGCGACCGACATCCCCGCCCTCTCGGATTGCGACCTCGTCGTCGAGGCCGTCTCCGAGAATCTCGCGATCAAGGAGAAGGTGCTGAAGGCCATCGACGACACGATCGGTCCGGACGCCATCCTCGCCTCGAACACCTCCTCCATCTCGATCACGACCCTCGGGGCGCTCACGAACCGGCCGGGCAAGGTCATCGGGATGCACTTCATGAACCCGGTGCCGGTGATGAAGCTCGTGGAGATCATTCGCGGCGAGCTCACCGAGGACGAAACCGCGGCGCAGGTCATCGCCTGCTGCGAGGAACTCGGCAAGGTGCCGCTTTCGGCGAACGACTATCCCGGCTTCGTGGCCAACCGGATCCTCATGCCCATGATCAACGAGGCGGTCTACACGTTGATGGAAGGCGTCGCGGAGAAGGAAGCCATCGACGGCGTGATGAAGCTCGGTTGCGCACACCCCATGGGCCCGCTCCAGCTCGGCGACCTGATCGGCCTCGACGTGTGCCTCTCCATCATGGAGGTGCTGCACCGGGAACTCGGCGACAGCAAGTACCGCCCCTGCCCGCTGCTCAGGCGGATGGTGGCCGCCGGACTGCTCGGCCGCAAGACCGGCCGGGGTTTCTACGACTACAGCAGGTGATCGCCGTTACTCGAGCGATGGGGGTCCGATGGACTTTCGACTGAGTGAAGAACAGGAAATGATCCGGGACGCCGCCCGCGACTTCGCGGACAGCGTTCTGGCCCCCCTGGCCGAGGCAGCGGACCGGGAGAAGAAGTTCGTCTGGGAGCAGTTTCGGCAGTCCGGCGAACTCGGCTTCGCCGGGATGCTCGTGCCGGAGGAGTACGGCGGCGCCGAAATGGGCTCCGTCGCGCTCTCGCTGGCGCTGATGGAGATCAGCCGCGCCTGCGCCTCGACCGGAGTGACCCTGTCGGTGCACAACTCGCTCGTCTGCGGTGCGATCCTGGCCTACGGGACGGAGGAGCAGAAGCAGACGTACCTGATGCAACTCGCCACCGGTGAAACCCTGGGCGCCTACTCCCTCTCCGAGGCCTGTGCCGGTTCCGACGCCGCGGCGTTGAAGACGACGGCGAAGAGAGACGGCGATCACTTCGTCGTCAACGGCACGAAGCTCTGGGTTTCCCACGGGAGCCACTCGGGTACTTTCGTGGTCTTCGTCCGCACCGACCCGGACGCCGAGAAGGCGCACCGCGGGATCTCCGCGTTCATCGTCGAGAAGGATACCGAGGGCTTCTCCATCGGCAAGTCCGAGTACAAGATGGGGCTGCGGGGTTCATCTCTCACCGAACTCATCTTCGAGGATGCGAGGGTGCCGGCCGCCAACCTCCTCGGCGAAGAAGGCCGTGGCTTCCACATCGCCATGTCGATGCTGAACGCCGGCCGGATCGGCATCGGGGCGCAGGCGGTGGGCATCGCGAGGGCCTGTCTCGACGCCGCACTCAAGTATTCGGGCGAGCGTGTGCAGTTCGGCAAGCCCATTCGGGAGTTCCAGGCCATCCAGTGGAAGTTCGCGGAGATGGCCACCCGCATCGAGGCGTCCCGGCTCCTCGTGCTGCAGGCTTCCTGGCTGAAGGACAACGCTCTGCCGCACGTCGCCGAGGCTTCGATGGCCAAGCTCATGGCCTCGCGCACGGCGAACTACTGCGCAAAAGAGTCGGTGCAGATTCACGGTGGGGCGGGATATACGCAGGACTTCCCGGTGGAGCGGTACATGCGGGACGCCCGCGCCACCGAGATCTACGAAGGCACCACCGAGATTCAGAAGCTGGTCATCGCCCGTCAACTCCTGAAGGACCTCGGATGAAGCTGGTCGACGACCTCCGGGCGGGTCAGGTGCCCGCACTCGCCCGGGCGATCACCCTCGTGGAGAATGGAGCTTCGATTTCCGAGGCGATTCTCGATGAGATCCATCCGCACGCCGGCCGGGCCTACCGCATCGGCGTGACCGGTCCCCCCGGCGCCGGCAAGTCCACGCTGGTCGGTGTCCTCGCACAGAACTTCGCGTCGAGCGGCAGTGTGCCGGGCAATGGGGCGGTGGGTATCATCGCCGTCGACCCCTCGAGCCCCTTCACCGGCGGTGCACTGCTCGGCGACCGCATCCGGATGATGGAGGCCGCGGCGCACGACGACGTCTTCATCCGCTCAATGGCGAGTCGCGGCGCACTCGGCGGCATCGCCAGAACGACGCAGGAAGTGGCCGATGTCATGGATGCCGCGGGCAAGGACCCGATTATCATGGAGACGGTCGGGGCGGGGCAGGCCGAGGTGGATGTGGCCCGCGCCGCCGACACCACCCTGGTCGTGCTCTCCCCGGAGTCCGGTGACTCCATCCAGGCCATGAAGGCCGGGATCATGGAGATCGCCGACGTCTACGTGCTGAACAAGGCGGACCGGGAGGGGGCCGGCCGGCTGGCGATCGAGATCGAGTCGATGCTCGACTTCCGGCTGGCCCGGTCGACCTGGCGGCCGCCGGTGATGAAGACCGTGGCCCGTGACGGCAAGGGGATCGACGAACTGGCGGAGGCCATCGGAGCCCACCGGACCCACCTGAGGTCGTCCGGGGAGTTCACCGAGCACCGGCGCTTGCGGCTCAAGAGGCGCATCGGGGCCATCGTCACGCAGGCCATCGAGGCGCGGTTCCTTTCAGCGGGCGAGCGTGTCGAGGAACTGGTGGACGAGGTGATGAAGGGGGCGGAGAGCCCACGCCGGGCCGCCGAGCGCATCCTGAAGGAGGTTTCCCGATGACGGAAAAAGAAGCCCGCGCAAAGTGGGCCGAAGCATACGAGAAAGCGCGGTTCCGCCAGGATCCGGAGAAGTACATGACGGTCTCCAGCGAGCCGGTGCCGCCGTTGTGCGGTCCCTCCGATGTCGAGATCGACTACGAGGCGGACCTCGGATACCCGGGACAGTTCCCGTACACGCGGGGCATCCACCCGAACCTCTACCGGGGCAAGCTCTGGACCATGCGGCAATTCGCCGGCTTCGGCACCGCGAAGGACACCAACGAGCGCTACAAGTACCTGCTCGCCAACGGCCAGACCGGCCTCTCCGTGGCGTTCGACCTGCCGACGCTCATGGGCTACGACTCCGACAGTCCGTTTTCCGAGGGTGAGGTCGGGAAGTGCGGCGTGGCCATCGCCTGTCTCGACGACATGAAGGTGCTCTTCGACGGCATCCCCATGGGGGAGGTCAGCACGTCGATGACGATCAACGGTCCCGCAGCCGTGATCTGGGCCTTCTACATCGCCGCCGCCGAGGCGCAGGGAGTTCCTTCCGAGAAGCTGGGGGCACCGCCCAGAACGATATCCTGAAGGAGTACATCGCTCAGAAGGAGTTCATCTTCCCGCCGGTGCCGAGCATGCGGGTCATCACCGACATGATGGCTTTCGGTGCGGACAAGGTGCCGCAGTGGAACACGATCTCGATCTCCGGGTACCACATCCGGGAGGCCGTCTCCACCGCGGTGCAGGAACTCGCCTTTACCCTCGGCGACGGCTTCGCCTACGTCGAGGCCGGTATCGCCGCCGGGATGGACGTGGACAGCTTCGCCCCGCGCCTCTCCCACTTCTTCAACAGCCACCTCGACTTCTTCGAGGAGGTCGCGAAGTTCCGGGCGGCCCGCCGCATCTGGGCCAGGCGGATGAAGAACAAGTACGGCGCGAAGGATCCGCGCTCCTGGCTGCTTCGCTTCCACACCCAGACCGCGGGCTGTTCCCTCACCGAACAGCAGCCGGAGAACAACATCGTCCGGACCGCGTTGCAGGCGCTCGCCGCGGTGATGGGCGGGACGCAGTCGCTGCACACGAACTCGATGGACGAGACGCTGGCGCTGCCGTCGGAGAAGGCGGTGAAGATCGCGTTGCGCACCCAGCAGCTCATCGCGCACGAGTCCGGCGTGCCCTACATCACCGACCCGCTCGGCGGCTCCTGGTACGTGGAGTGGCTGACCAACACCATGGAAGACGAGGCCGAGAAGTACTTCAGCAAGATCGATGAACTCGGCGGCATGATCCGGGGCATCGAGGACGGATTCTTCCAGCGCGAGATCGGCCGGGCCGCCTACGAGTACCAGCAGGCGCTCGAGAAGGAGGAGCGGATCGTCGTCGGCGTGAACAAGCACGTCGAGGAGGCCGAGGACCTGAAGATCCCGCTGCTCTACATCGACGAGAGCGCCGGGGAGGAGCAGGCGGAACGCCTTTCGGCGCTTCGCGCGCGCCGGGCCGATCCGGCCCCGCTGCTCGGAAGTATCCGCGCCGCCTGTGAAAACGGAGAGAACCTGATGCCGCACCTGATCGAAGCCGCGAAGGGTGACGCGACCCTCGGTGAGATCGTCAACGCCATGAAGGACGTCTTTGGCGAGTACCGCGAAGCCGCTGAGTTCTAGGAGCTGAGTTTTAGGAGACTGGCATGGAACGAAAGATCCGCATCCTGATCTGCAAGCCGGGGCTCGATGGTCACGACCGCGGCGCCAAGGTCGTCGCGAGCACCCTCCGCGATGCCGGCTTCGAGGTCATCTACACCGGACTCCGGCAGACTCCGGAGATGATTGTCCGGGACGCCATCCAGGAGGACGTGGACGCCATCGGGCTCTCGGTCCACTCCGGGGCGCACCTGACCATCTTCTCCCGCGTCATGGGGCTGATCGACAAGGAAGGGGCGGGGCACATCCTGGTCACCGGCGGCGGCATCATCCCGGACCAGGACATGCCGAAGCTCACCGGGATGGGCGTGGGCCGCATGTTCCGCCCGGGCGCCCGGAGCGACGAGTACATCGCCTATCTCGAGGATGAGATCGGCCGCAGACGCCTCGAGCGTGAAGCGCAGGAGGTCTGAGATGGAACCCCCTCTGATGCCCCCGGTATCGCCTCTTCCGGAAAAGAAGCGCCGCGCGATCTGGCCGTGGGTGCTCCTCGGTGTCCTGGTCCTCGGGGTCGGGTTCATCGTGATGATCGGCGTCGTCGTCTCCGCGGCGATGGATGCCGGACTCTCCGAGCAGACCGGCCGGCGCACCGTGCTCGACGACGTCGATGATGAGCAGGGCGTCTTCGTCGAGATCCCGGTGGAGGGCGTCATCATCGACGCCACCACTCCCGGCGGGAATCCGGTCACCTGGCTCGCCAAGTGCCTGGACAACGCCGGGAAGGAGAAGAAGCTCAAGGGCATCATCCTGCGCGTCAACAGCCCCGGCGGCGGCATCCGCGCGAGCGCGGTCATGCTGAAGGCGCTCAAGGAGTTCAAGGCGAAGCACCAGGTGCCGATCGTGGTCTGGATGAAGGACGTGGCCGCCTCGGGCGGATACTACGTCTCGATGAGCTCGGACTGGATCGTCGCCCACGACGACACCATCACCGCTTCCATCGGCGTCATCTGGAACACGATGAACTGGGAAGTGCTGATGAAGGAGAAGATCGGGGTCACCTTCAACCCGGTCAAGTCGGCGCCCATGAAGGACATCGGCTCGACCGATCGGCCGATGACGCCGAAGGAGCGGGCCCTGATCCAGAGTTTCGTCGATGGCGCTTTCAACGAGTTCGTGAAGATCGTGGTCGAGGGGCGGTCCGGCAAGGGGGCGAAGCCGGTCACCGAGGCGTCCGTCCGGGCGCTCGAGAGCACCATTCTGAACGGTCGCGGCGCCTACGCCGAGGGCCTGGTGGATCAGCTCGGCTACCGCTCCGACGCCATCGCCAAGCTGAAGGAACTCGCCGGAATCAAGAAGGCGGACGTGATTGAATTCAAGCGCCCGCTGACGTTCATGGACCTGATATTCGCCGCGCAGAGCGAGGCCCGGGATCCGATCTCCTCGGAGTTGGCACGCCTGTCATTTTTGTATTCGGAGGGGCCGCCCCTCCTCGTTCTCTGGGAGCGATGACCAGATGATCTATCTTCGTGAAGAGCACGAAATGATCCGTGAAGCGGTGCGGGACTTCGCCGTGAACGAGGTCGAGCCCGGTGAAGTCGAGCGGGACGCGAGCCAGGAGTTTCCGCACCACCTGCTCGAGATGATGAAGGATCTGGGGCTCCTCGGCATCCCGTTCCCGGAGGAGTACGGCGGGGCGGGCATGGACGTCCTCTGCTACGCCATCGCGGTGGAGGAGCTCTCGCGGGTATCCGGTTCTCTCGGCCTGACGCTGGCCGCGCACGTCAGCCTGGGCACCTCCCCGATCTACGAGTTCGGGACCGACGAGCAGAAGAAGAAGTACGTTCCGGCACTGGCCGCCGGGGAGTACCTCGGCGCCTTCGGCCTGACCGAGCCCAACGCCGGATCCGACGCGGCCGGTACCCAGACCACCGCGGTTCGCGACGGCGACGAGTGGGTCATCAACGGCCAGAAGATCTTCGTGACCAACGGCTCGCTGGCCGGGACCCTGATCTTCACCGCGGTGACGAGCAGGGAACCCCGCCAGATCTCGGCGTTCATCGTGGAGAAGGGCACTCCGGGGTTCGTCGTCGGCAAGAAAGAAGACAAGCTCGGGTGCCGGGCGAGCGATACCCGCGTCGTGTTCTTCGAGGATTGCAGGATCCCCGCGGAGAACCTGGTCGGTGGCGAGAGCGAGCTCGGCAAGGGCTTCAAGTTCTTCATGAAGACCCTCGATGGCGGCCGGATCTCCATCGGGGCCATGGCTCTCGGGATTGCACAGGGAGCTCTCGACAAGGCCATCCCGCACGTGCGGGAACGCAAGCAGTTCGGCCAGGCGATCGGGTCGTTCCAGGGTGTCAGCCATCGCATCGCGGACATGGCAACGGAGATCCAGGCCGCGCGGCACCTGGTCTACAACGCGGCGTGGTTGAAGGATCAGGGCAAGCCGCTCGAGCATCACAGCGCCACCGCCAAGCTCTTCGCGTCCGAAGTCGCCATGCGGGCCGCGGATTCGGCGATCCAGGTCCTCGGCGCTTCCGGGTACATGCGCGAGTACCACGTGGAGCGCTACCTCCGGGACGCGAAGCTGTGCGAGATCGGTGAGGGCACCTCCGAGATCCAGCGCCTGGTGATCGCCCGTCAGCTCCTGGGCCGCCTGTAGTGAGCTTCTCTCTCGGTCGCCTCGAAGTGGATGTCCTTTCTGACGGCGAGTTCCGCCTCGACGGTGGGGCCATGTTCGGCATGGTGCCTCGAGAGCGCTGGAAGCAGTGGTGTCCCCCGGACGAGCGGAATCGGATCCGGCTGGCGACGCACGGTCTGCTGGTGCGCGGCGACGATTTCACCCTGGTCGTGGAGCCGGGCATTTCCGGCGACGTGGACCGGGAGCTGTTTGCGATCACGAAGGAGCCGACGCTCGAAGAATCGCTCGCCGGGTACGGCGTCGCCCCCGAAGACGTGACCCACGTCCTCTTCACCCACCTGCACTTCGACCACGCCGGTTCTGGAGACCGCTTTCCGAACGCGACCTGCATCGCCCAGCTTCGCGAATGGGAGGCGATGACTTCGCCGAACGTCCTGCACAGCCGCTCCTACCGCCGGGCGGATCGGCCGCCGGAGGAGCGGCTCCAACTGGTCGACGGCGCGGAAGAGCCTCTGTCGGGCGTGGCCGTCCGCCGGACCGGTGGCCACACTCCCGGCCACCAGGTGGTGATCCTCGAAGATCAGGCGCTCTTCTGGGGCGACCTGATGCCAACGCGGTTCCACCTCTCTCCGCCGCGGTTCATGGCCTATGACCTGATGCCCGCGGATGTGGCGCAGCGAAAGATCGAGCTACTCGCGGAGTCGACGGAGAAGGGCTGGCTGAACTTCCTCTACCACGAGCTGGATCCCGTCCCGCGAAGGCTGGTCGGCAAGGACGGCCGCTACGCCTGGCTGTGAGTCACGGGGCATCCCTGATACCGGGGATTGCGCCGCTCCTCGCGCCTTGCCGGGCGGGCGCATCAGCGCTCTCGGTCCCGCGAACTTGTTCTTGCGCGAGCCCTCACCTCGGAAACCCTGGCCTTAGAAGTCCCAACCAAGGCCCACCGTGTACCGGAGGTCATCTCTCAGGGGCGTGGTTCCGTTGGCAATGGGCTGGGGATCCCCGACCCGGTTCCAGGTGAGGGAGAGGTCGAGGTCGAGGTCGCCGAGCAGGTCGATTGAAAGCGTGAGAAACGCGAACTGGTTCGTGTCAACGGTGTTCGGTGCGCCGATCTGGATGCTGTAGTTGAAGTGGAAATCGATGTCGCTCGTGATGTCCCAGTTGAAGGTCGTCCCGGCAATGATGGCCGCGGTGCCGTCCGAATTGTCCTCGCCCGCCTCCACGGAGTCGAAGGCCGTGAATCGGTAACCCACGCCGGCTTGCAGATCCCACTCCACGTTCTTCCGGTCCACGGCGTGGTAGCCCGCCAATGCGGCGGGGGTGATCTGGTAGTCGATGTTCTTGAAACGGTCGCGGTAGACCTCGAGGGCCATGGGCGTGAGGTACCACTTGCGCCCGAGGAACCAGTCGTACTGTGATTTCAGTCGGTGGTTGTCGACGGTTTTCTCGTCTTCCACGGAACCAAAGGCGCCGTTGTAGGTGGTCACCCAGCGGCTCTCGAGCGTCCGGCGGCGCGCCATGCCGTAGAGCGTCAGGTCCACCTGGTTGACGTTCCCGGCCTTTCCGGCTACGCCGAGGGAGATGGTGCCATCCCAGTAGCTCTTCTCGGAGAGGTCGCCGGGGACGATGACCAGGAGCCGGTCGCGGGGGAAGCTCTGCGAACCTTCCGCGTTGACGATGGTGACGGTTTCGTTCGTGACCGTCAGTTTTCCGGTGTGGCTCTGACCACGGTCTCCGTCGTCGATGAGGATAGAGTTGCGGCGGGTGGATCGAAGTTCGGCGATCTTGTCCCAGTCCAGCTCGAGATCGTTCAGCTCGTCACTGTCGAACTCGAGACGGTCATCGCGAAGGACGGTGAGGTCGCCCTTCAGCCACTCCCCTGACGTCAGCCGGATCCAGTCGAACTTCGTCGGTTCCGGAACGCTCGGCGAGAACGGCGCGTCAGCCTCGGCCGTCCCGCCGGTCTCGGCGGCGCGGGCAGGCGCCGGGGGCGAAGCCGACACGCAACCTGAAGCCAAGATGAAGAATCCGATCAACATGAGTGCGACGGTTGCCCGCATGAAGCGTCCTCCTCCCGGATACTGCCCACTCACCAGCGGGGGATTATAGAACCTGTCGAGGATCAGGGCTCGTCTTGAAACAGTTGCGACCGTTGCACCGAGAGCGCCGCCGCGCCCGAGAAAGCATGGCGCGAGGAGGGCGCAACCTTGCGGTTTCAACCGACGAGCACGCCGCTTTGCGGGATGCAGCGGCCCTCGAATGCGGGAGTTATCTCCAGGCGGGCCCTCAGCGCGAGTGCGGGCTCATCCGCCAGCGACCCACCAGCCGATAGCAGCCGTACGCCACGAATGGCGCCACCGCGACATCGATCACGTAGTGGGTATGCTGCAGCACCGTCAAGGATCCGACGACCATCGCCAGGACGAACAGGATCGATCGGATTCGTCCCTGCGGCTGGGCCAGGAACAGCAGGAACAGTGTGCCGGTGTGCCCCGAAAAGAAGAGATCCCGGGTGAGCGGCGCGCCTCTGCCGATCAACTCCACGAGCGGATCCCGCAGTGGGATGATGGTCATGGGGGGATCGAGGGGCATGAGCGACATCATGCCGACGCGGATCAGCGCGAGCAGCGAATAGGCCTGCAGGGCATGGAACAGAAGGCTCGGCTTTCGCGCCAGGGCGGCGATTCCCAGGACCAGTGCGCCGTAGATGAGGGGGAAGGTCAGGTTGGAGACGTCCACGGGGGCGAAGGAGTCGAGAATCGGATCGGGAAGCACGATCCCCGCCTGGCTTTCGTTGTAGAGGACGAACTGTCCCTGGGCGGCGAGACCCGCGGCGAGCGCCAGGGCGGTGAAGATGGCCTGCGAAGGGATGTCCGGCGCGCGCCAGGCTCCCCGGTGGCCCATCGCCGGAGATTGTGAATCGCTGTTCTGCTCCGCCATGCCTTTCGCCTCGACCGGGAAGAGGGGAATTCTATCGACGCTGCGCCGATCTGTCTCCCTGCCGATGACCTCGAACTTCCTATTTCACCGTGAGCGTGAATAATCGGGCTGGGATGCATGGGGCCCGTCTGGGAATAGCTGCCGCACTCGAGGGACGCTGCATCCCGCAAAGCGGCGTGCTCGTCGGTTGAAACCAGCAAGGTTGCGCCCTTCTCGCGCCTTGCTTTCTCGGGCGCAGCGGCGCTCTCGGCGCAACGGTTGCACTTGTTTCCAGGCGAGCCCATAACCGAGGTGGAGCAGGCGAGGGTCAATCATGGCATCAGCGAAGCCAGTCAGTCACGACCGGGGCGGAGTGGACCTGTCAAAGCCCCTGCTCGCCCAGGTGGGAGCGCTCGGCCCGGAGTACATGACCTGGGTTCACCGGAGCGTTGCTCCGAAAGCCGCGGCCAGGGCCAACTCCGATCTCATCGAGTCCGGAGATCCGGTCGCGACCCATTGGCCGGCGTCTCTCCGCATCTTCGAGAATACGCTCCTCGAGTCGATGAGCCACATCAAGTGGTGGAGCATTCCGCTCGTGTGGATCCCGATCATCTCCGCCCTCCTCTATGCGGCCGTTTCGCTGACGGGCCTGCCCCTGGCGGAAGTCTGGATCTGGGCGCTCCTCGGCGCCTTCCTCTGGACCCTGACGGAATACTCGTTGCATCGCTTCGTCTTTCACTTCCCGGTGAAGAATTCGTTCGGATGCCGGTTCCACTTCCTGATGCACGGTATTCATCACCTGGATCCGTGGGATGGAACCCGTCTCGTGTTTCCGCCCCTCGGCGGCATCATCGTCTCATCGCTGATCTTCGCCATTCTGTGGGCGGTCCTGCCGCTGCCGATGGCGCTGGCGACCATGGCCGGCCTGCTCAGCGGGTACATCGTCTACGACATGACCCACTACGCCACCCACCACAAGCGGATGAAGAGCAGGACGGGGAAATACCTGAGGAAATACCACCTGCAGCACCACCACAAGTACCCGGAGCGGCTCTACGGCATCACCCAGCCCTTCTGGGACATCGTGTTCAGGACCGGGCGTCCTTGAGGTACCGGGTCACGCCTTCGGGGCTCGGCGTCATCGCGGCCGTTCCCGGCTCCCAGTTCGCCGGACATACTTCCTCGGTCCGGCGCGTGTGGCGGAGCGCCTTCAGGATGCGGAGGTTCTCCGGAATGCCGCGGCCGAGGTCGAGGTCATTGACCGCCATGTGACGGATGATGCGCTCGGGGTCGATCAGGAAGGTGGCCCGGAGGGCGACCGACTCTTCGGAGAGCACCCCGTACTTCCGGGCAATACTCTTGTCGAGATCCCCGATCAGCGGGAACCGGATGGCTCCGATGCCGCCACGATCCACCGGCGTGTGCTTCCAGGCGAGGTGCGCATGGTGGGAATCAACTGAAACCCCGACCACCTCGCAATCGAGGTCGAGGAATTCCTCGAGGCTCTCGTCGAAGGCGAGGATCTCGGATGGGCAGACGAACGTGAAGTCGAGGGGATAGAAGAACAGCAGGACGAACTTGTCCGGGTAGAGCTCGAGGTTGAACTCCTCATTGAGCAGATCGTTGCCCATGATCGCCTTCGCGGTGAAGGCGGGGGCCGGCTGTCGAACCAGGGTGTTCATCGATCACCACTCCCAAGGGCCCGCGCAAGAACAACTTCGGGATTCGAGGGCTGCCGCATCCCGCCCAGCCGCGTTGCTCGCCGATCGAAACCAGTAAGGTTGCGCGCTCCTCGCGCGTTGCCGGGCGGGCGGGCGCATCAGCGCTATCGGTCCCGCGAACCTATTCTTGCGTGAGCCTTGACCCGAGTCAACGGACCGAGAGAGTTCAACCGATTCCGGGGGTTTTCGCAACCCCTCCTTGTGATCCGGACTCGGGGCCCGCCTGGAAAGAACTGCTGCATCCGAGGGCCGCTGCATCCCGCTGCGCTCTGCTGTTCGCCGGTTGAAACCAGCAAGGTGGCGCCCTCCCCGCGCCTTGCTTTCTCGGGCGCATCAGCGCTCTCGGTCCTGCGAACCTATCCTGGCGCGAGCCCTTACCGGTTGTTGGGCAGGCTGACTCCGTCGATGAGCTTCTTGCAGTACTCCTGGTACTCCTTCTCGATCGTGGAACCTTTGATCTCGGTGATGCCGAAGACCTCCTTGAACACCCTCAATCCCGATTCGCCGGTGAGTTCGCGTCCGAAGTAGGTCAGGAACTTCTCGCGGTACTTCCCGTCTTCGAAATTCCAGAGAAAGGAGATGAAAGCCCAGGCCTGTGCGTAGTAGAGGGCGCCCATTCGACCGCCCCGGCGATTCAGGTCGCCGTTGTCCGAAGCGGCCAGCAGGTCCTCGAAGCTCCACTCCTCGAGCTTCCCCCGACGATCGCTCTTCCAGTGCATCAGGCGGTAGATGTTCGTCTGGAAGAGATCCCACCCATCGCCCTGCTTCACCGCCGAGCCGAACCACTCCGCCACCCCCTCCTGGAACCAGTGGGAGTTGGAGTTCAGGCGGCTGTCGGTCCAACTGATCTCCTCGCCGACCGCCTTCTGCACGAGGCGCTTCGTGTAGTAGTGGATGAGCTGGTGCGTGCCTTCATGGAACGACACGTTGACGTCCATGTTCTGGTTGCCGATGTTGCCGATCCCGCCGCCGACCTCGTTCGGAATGATCATCCACTGATCGACCGGGTTGAAGTAGGCGCCCACGTTGTCGCCCATCGGCATCCCGATATACTTGTGGTACTCGTCGAAGCTCTTTCGATCCGCGAAGATCCAGGCCTTCAGGACGCGGTCGTCCTTGAAGTTCTTCGAATGCAGCGGACCGAGTTTGAACCTCTCTCCGAAGCGGTCGAGGAAGGTCTTGTAGAGACAGCGGTAGATTGCCGCCTTCCGCTTCGCCATCTCCTCGAGTTGAGCCGCCTTCCGCCGGTCGTCACTCTTCTGGATGAAGATCAGGTACGGCCCCTCTTCCACGGTCGTGTAGTTGTAATGCGAGAAGACCGGGTGCTTGGCGACGTTGGATTGCCACATACAGATCCGCTTGTAGTGGCCATCCGACTTGAGCCGCTCCATGTGAGCCCGGAAGCGGTCCTTCGCCTCCGTCAGCTCCGCCTGCCGGTCCGCCGACAGCCAGCCTTCCTGCTGTGCGGCCAGCAGCATGTCCCAATCGGGAGTGGTGTAGACGACGGCGTCTTCGTCCGGAAGGTCGCTCGCGTCGAACTTCACGTGGCCCATCTCGAGGTGCGCCCACGCGAGCTGCTCGTCGAGCCGCAGCGCCTGCTCGGCGGCCTTGCGCGCCAGGCCGGAAGCCTTGAGCGTCTTCGCCTCGCCGTGGATCCGCTCGAGTTCCATCGTGTTCCCGGAATACTCGAGGAGCTTGTCCTCGAGTGTGCCGACCTGCTCCGCGAACGTCGGTCCGGTATCGGTCGCCGGCTCGTTCGCAATGACGGTGTCCGGATCCGATTCGCCGGAGAAGACGAAGACCAGCACGATGGCGATCACGGCCGCCACGGCCCCGGCGCCGACGAGGATGAGGGGCAGGCGGCTCGATCCGCCGGTGTCCGGGGACGCTCTTCGCGGGCCGGCTCTCCGTGGGTTGGATCTCCGCGAGGAGGAGGTCGCGCGCGGGCGTGGCGAGGCCGCCGGGGACGGACCCACCGGTGTGACGTTGACCGGAGCGCGCCGCCTGGGCTTGCGCGCCGCCGGCGCGGCTGGCGCCGGTGCGCCGCGGGGAGGGACGGTGAGTTCGGTTCGGCAGGATCCGCAGATGAACACCGAGCCCGGCTCGAGTCGGGACACATCGAAGGTGGAAGAGCAGCGGGGGCACTGGACGGCGTGCATGTCTTTTCTCCCTGGGAATGTCATCCCCCCGGATCATACCGCAACTGGTGCGGGTGGTGATACGCAGGAGTGGTCCGGCATCGCGGTTTGTGTTCTTCGGTCGGCAGGTCCACGGGCTCGATGCCGACCTCGACCCTGCCGGAGCGATCGAGGGTGCCGGCGGGAACCCGGGTCTGTCGCGGCGATTCGGAACGTCAGTACGGTAGGATGTCCCCGATGAAATCGGACACTGGAATGCCAGAACTCGAATCATGGGAAAGAAGCTGACGAAAGGCAGGCGTTGGGAGGTGATTCGCCCGGGAGAGCCGCGTGCGGAGGAGCCGAAGTCCCTGCCGCCCGCGGAGCAGCGGGTGAAGGTCAGGCTCGAGAAGCGCAAGGGTGGCCGTGTGATGACGGTGCTGGATGGCCTGGTGCTCACTCCCGAGGATCGCAGGTTTCTGGCCCGCGAACTGAAGGATCACTGCGGCACCGGAGGCAGCGCCGGAAAGGCCGGCATCGAGTTGCAGGGGGAACATCGGGATGCCGTGGCGGCCTTCCTTCGTGATCGGGGCTATCCCGCGCGGTGATTTCGACCTGCTGCGAGGGCCGCGTCGCAATCTGTTTCCCGATCAGAACTCCACCAACGCGAAGACCAGGTGCACCGTCAGGACGAGGAACGTGGCCCAGATCACCGTTTGCGTGATGCTGCTCGCCACCTCTTCCGGCGAATCCTTCGGCTTGATGCCCGCGAAGTAGGCGATGGTGGCGGTGCCGAAGGCGGCGGTGAGGTCCTTGATGGCGACCCAGGAGGTGCCGGCCGGAAGGAACTCGCCCGGCTTGATCAGAAGCCGATTGTACATCGCGTCGAAAGCATGGATCGAGAGGTCAGGCGCCATGACCGCGAAGACCGCCGCCGAGGCGATACGCGCGCCGAAATAGGAGAGCACCGCGAGTATCGGCGTCCCGATCAGGAAGGCCCAGAGGGTTCCGGTGAACAGGTAGCGGGCCGGGGGCACGCCGAAGGAACGCATCGCATCGGTCTGTTTCCCGGCGACGCGCGTCGAGATGTCCGCCGCTACCGCCGAACCGGCCCGGGCGGCGAGGAGCAGGGTCATGATCAGCGGCACCAGGATCCGGTGGAGCCCGAAGCCGAGACCGCCGATCAGGTCGTCGAGGATCAGCGGTTCGGTGTAACCGCGTTCCGGGAGGAAGGTGAAAGTGAAGTAGGCGGAGACGAGGCCGATCACCGCCCCGGCCAGCAGAAAGTAGAGCAGCGCACCGGGGCCGGCAACGGTCATCAGGAAGTGCCGGAAGAACCGCAGGCCCCACGAGACATCCGGCCACCGCGGCAGAAGAGCGAGAGCCGCCTGGCCGAGTCCCTCCAATGTTCGTCCGGTCGTTTCCAGGAACCGGAGGACCGTTCGGCCCGCGCGCCGGATCGCGCCCGGTGTCTTCGGTGGGGGAGTCGTCGGCGTGCTGAGATTCGCCAGCTCCGCTTCGGCCCTCGCCGCTTCCACCTCTTTCAGGTCGGCCGCGGACGGATCGAACAGGATGACCCGGTCGGCGATCGGCAGGAGGCCGGCGAGGTCGTGGGTCACCACCAGGGTCGTCGTTCCGTGCTCGCGGCTGGTGGCTCTGATCCTCCTCGCCACCCGGTCCCGCATGGCGGGATCCAGGCCGCTGGTCGGCTCGTCCCAGGCCAGGATCTCCGGCGCGTAGGCCAGGGCGCGCGCGATCGCCACGCGCTGGCGCTGGCCTCCGGAAAGCTCGCGCACCTCCGCCTCCGCGGGAATGCCCAACTCCGAGAGGAGCCCCTCCCGCACCTCTCTCGCCTTTTCCGTCGAGAGCCGGGGCTGCCGGTGATCGAGCGCGAAGGAGACATTCTCCCGGGCGTTCAGTCCGGTGAAGAGCGCGAAGTCCTGAAACACCATGCCGACCGCGCCACGGGCCGCCGCGGGATTCCCGATGATCTCCCGGCCGCGCACCCGCAGGGATCCCTCGATGCGGAAACCGGGAGTATCACGGGTCAGGAGTCCCGAGAGCAGGCGCAGGAGCACGCTCTTCCCGGCGCCGCTCGGCCCCGCCAGGAGGACCACCTCACCGGGCTCGATCGCCAGGTCGACCCGATCGAGCAGGGTGCGTTGCCCGGCCCGAATTCGGAGCCCTTCGGCCTTGATCGCGATGCCGCCCTCACTCACCGTACCGGCTCCCGGAAAGCACCGCCTCGTCGGGCAGGGGACTGCCCGTACCGGGTGTTAGGAGCACCCAGCGGCCGTCCTTCCGAAACACCGCGGTCCGGAGCACCTGGGCCAGACGGGGATTGATCCCGTTCCGTTCGCGATTGAGGACGATGCCGTTCACCACCTCCCGGACCAGGGGATCCAGTCGCCGCGATGCATCCAGCACCGCGGCGCGCAACCCGGATTCCCACCGGTCCATGAGGATGCCGGAGAGCCGGTCGTTCTCGAGGATCAGCTCGTTCGCCGTCTGCCGCAGGAGGGCGGAGAGATCTTCGTCCGCGGCGAGCTCCTTCGCCACTTTGCCGAGGGCGAGGCGAACTCTCTCGTCATCGACCGTCTCCTTCAGGATGGCGCCGGCGATGCGCATCGCCTCGGGCGAGTGCTTCTCGAGGATCGGTGCGGCCTTCTGATCGAGGTACTCCTTGAACTTCTTCTCGACCTGATCCTCCTCCGTTCCGGGGACCCGCTCCAGTACGTAGCGGATGCCGAGCGACCAGATCGGAAGTTCCTCCCAGAGTTCCCGGCCCACCTCGGTCAGGAAGGGCTCGAGCCGGGCCTTTGCGATCGGCAGGACGACCTCCTCCAGCACCGGCGCCAGCTCCGTCTTCATCACGCCCTCGCGGTGGCGTTCGTAGATGGATTTCCACTCGACGGAGCGGGCCGCCAGGGCCTTCGGCAACTCCTCTTCGTACATACTGATCACATCGACCAGGGCGATCTTCAATTCCGGCCACAACGCCCTCCGGACCGCGGCGCCCTCGCGTTCGAAGAAGAGCGCCGCCTCCTCCCGGATCTCCCGAAGGCGATCCGGCGGCAGGAGCGTCTCGATCACCCAGTTCGCGCCGACCCGCACCACGAAGGACTCCGCGCGCGTCTGGGTCCGCAGCAGGCCGCCGTACTCGGGGTAGACGGAAACCCGGGCCAGGACGGCGCCATCCCTGGTGACCTCCTCGACGCGACCGATCCGCAGCAGGAACTTCTCCGGATCCCGGATGAAGACCGGATCCCCTCGCGAGAGGCTGGTGCCCGCGGGAAACGAAATGGTGAGGTCGCGCGGGCTCTTCGCGACGTAGTCTAGGAGTTTCCCGGCCGGAGCGTGTGCGGCCCCCTCCGGCGAGAAGACGGCAAAGGCGACGAAGAGGAGGAGCCCTCCCCACACCGCCGCCCCGATCGCGGCGCGCGGTCGGGAGATCTCATGCCGGCGCGGCATGCCCTATTCCTCCTTGCTCTTGACCGAGAGCCGGGTCGCCATGCCCTCGACCTCGCCGGCCAGCGCCGGGAAGTTGCGAGTCCACTCCCTGAGGAGGCGCCTTGCCTCCGCGGTGCGGCTGAGTTCAAGCAGCAACTCGAACCGCGCCCGGGCGAGGGACGGCCGGGGGGGAGCGGTCTTCAGCAGTCGATCCAGGTGTTTCAATGCTCCCTTCGCGTCTCCCCTGGCCCGGGCGTATTGAAAGCGCACGGTGAGCGCCGCTTCATCGTTCCCCTGCAGTTGCGAGAGGATCTCCGTGGCTTTCTCCTGGTCGTCGCCCCGCAGCGCGGCCTCGATCAACGCGCGCACGGCGGCCTGGTAGTCTCCGCCACCGCCCTTCTTCGTTTGCTGTTCGAGAATCACCAGCTCACCGAGGGCCTCCTGGTCGCCGACTCTCGCGGCGAGGAGGAGGAGGTCGGCCTGATCCCTCGGTCGCAGGACTTCCGCGGCCCGGCCCACGTCGGCCTGCTTTCGCAACTCGCCGACTTCCGCTGGCGTCACCCCGTCGCGATCGAGCAGCGCCTGGATCTCCCCTCGCAAGAACCGCGTCAATTCGGTCTTGATCCGTTCGGGCGCCGAAGGCGCGCTCTTCGGCTCCACGCGGACGGGAAGCGTGAAGAGGTTCACCCCCCAGCCCCGGTCCTTGAAGCTCAGGGTGCCGCGAAGCGTCTCGTCCTCCTTCGGGCGGAGGATCAGCGCGGAGGTGGCGGTTCCGTCCGGGAGGTCGAAGTTCCGTCCGCCGGGACCGCCGGGCACCACGCCTTCGTAGACGTCGTGCTTCACCGGAAGCGAAACCGACCTTTGCTTTCGCAGCAGCAGCGCCGAGTACATCCCCCCTCCGCGATGAAATCGGCGACCGCGTTCGAAGGTCTCGATGGTGATCGTGTACCGGCCCCGGCGGGGCGGCCGGAAGTTGAACGGCCCCCGCCAGATGTGACCTTTCTGGACGACCTTGCCGTTCTGATCGGCGATGGAGTAGGTGGAGTCGTCGAGGTAGTCGGCGAAGGGCGATTCGAATCGGAGGTCGAAGCGGACTTCGCCCTTGTCGCGGCCGATGTCGAACTGCCCCCGGCCCCGATGCCGGAACAGCGTCTCCTCCCCGAGCAACGGATCGGCGTTTCGCGCGCGGACGGTCCTGAAGGTCAGCGGCAGCGCCTCCTCCCGGTAGGTGAGGGACGACTCGAAGCGTCCTGCCACCGGGCCTGCGGCGCGCAGGTTCAGGTGCGTTCCGAGCCGGCCGGCGGGGATGACCAGCCGATCCGTCCCGGGAGTCAGGCCCTTGAAGGAGGTGACCAGCACGACCTCGGTTGCGCCCTCGCCGGCGCGGAAGGGACGGTACAGCGTGATCTCCACGGTGGCGCCCGCGCGGACCGCCCGGTGGAGGATCTTCCCCTGTCCCGGGACGGGCTCGGCGGCCAGTCCGGCGCTCTTCTCTTCGGTCCGGAAGTCCGCCGCGCGGACCACAATCTGCGTGGCGTTGTCGGTAGCGGTCTCCCGGGCCTCGACCCGGAGCTGGGTGGCGCCGGGCGGGGCCAGCAGAAACGCCGACTTCCGGTCTCCCGCAGAGAGCGTGAAGGTGCGGCGCTCCCACGTTCCGCATTCCGGGACGAGGTCGGGGCGGATGATCGTCACCGGGATGCGAGCCACTTCGCGACCGCCTGCCATGTCGATCGCGATGATGGTCGCGCTGTTCAGGCCGGGCTGCATGCCGCCGCGGGGGTCGGCGGAGGCCTTCACGGTCACGCCGCGTGAGGAGGAGTGCACCGGGCTCGCCACGGTCAGCCACGGCGCGTCGGGGACGAGTTTCAGGATCCGCGTGAAGCGGGCCTTTCGCTTTGGCGTGGCGCTCCTCGGGAGATCGGGCGTGAGCGTAACGGAGATCGGGATCGGCTTGTCGCCCCGGGAGACCGGCAGGAAGAACCCGCGACCTGGACCGTTCGGGGTCATCCGCTCGACCTGGAACGGGACGGGTTCCGGGGTCCCGGCGGTCTTCCGAAGCACATCGAGCGCGGCGGAGGCGTCGAGGAGGCCGTAGCCCTGCTCGATTTCGGGCAATCCCTCGATGCTCTTCGCGCTCTGCCGGAGAGCGGCCACCAGGCGGGCATGGGAGAGCGGCAGCTTTTCGATGCGGGCTGCGGAGATCAGCGTAGCCACCGCGCCGGAGGCCTGGGGAGCGGCCATCGACGTGCCGTTCATGTTCCGGCCCGCGGCGAGTTTCCACTCGGGGACCGCACTCACCGCCGCGCCCGGGGCGATGAAGTCGACTCCGGTGGCGCCGCCGGGCAGCGGTCCGCGCGAGGAGAAGCCGAACAGGCTGCTGCCCCTCGGCCGGATCACGCCGTAATTTGAACGCTGGGTCGCCTCCGGACACCAGGCGCCGATGGACAGGGCCCCGCTCGAGGTGGCCGGAGAACTGACGGTGACGTAGGCCGGGCCGTTGTTGCCCGCCGAGACGCAGACGATGTAGCCGTACTTCCTGACCGCGTCGTCGATGAACCGGGCGGAGACCTCCCGTCCGTCACCGTAGAGCGTGGGGCCGCCGAACGAGATGTTCACCACGTCCGCTCCCATGCGTCCCGCCCAGTCGAGGCAGCGCAGCATCGCCAGGTGCGTCGTCGGCCCGCCGTAGCGACTGTTGCCGAGTTTGCCGGCGATGATCTTCGCTCCCGGAGCCAGGCCGTTCAGTGGAGAGCCTTCCGCGTAGTATCCGGCGATGATGCCCGCGACGTGCGTGCCGTGGCCGCCGCCGTCGAACAGGAGGGAGACGCTCTCCCCGTTTCCGAGCACCTTCATGCCGACACCCAGGCGGGCACCGTTGCCGAGCACCGCGACGTCCTGGGCCAGGTCATACTCGCGAAGCGGTTTCTCGTCGGTCAGGTCTCCGTCGCAGTTCGTGTCGAGCAGCAACCGCCATTCACCGTCGGCCTGGTAGAGCAGGAGGTCATGCACCGGGTCGCCCGGATCGGGGGGGAGCGAGGGCGCTTTTCCCCCGGCGGCGCGATCTTCGGCCAGGCGCCTGACCCGGTCCCGCAGTTCGCGACGTTCCCGCCGGAGTCTCTCCCGCAAGCCGCCGGGGTAGAGTTCCGCGGCGCGGAAGACGCCGAGTTGCACCTTCTCGGGGACATCGGGGCCGACCCGGAGGGTCCGTCCGGAGAGTCCGATCACCGTGCCGCCCTTTACCGTGCCCTCCACCGTCGTGTCGACCACGCCGGAATCGGTTCCGTCGAAAAAGTCGATCAGCTTGTTTTCACCGTCCGGAGTCTTTGCCAGGGAGGGGTGCAGCAGGTCGACGCCGGTGTCGAGCACGGCGACGATCACCCCGCGACCATCCGCTTCGGGTATCGCGTTCTGCAGCGTGGTGACCCCGAGGTCGTCCTTCGGAAGGAACCCCGCCGTCTCCTCCGGCGCGGCCGGCGCCGGCACGGCGAGGAAGATGAGGAGACCGAGAGTGACGAGGTTCCGGATGGTCATGGAAGGGCTCCTGCGCCATGCGATCGCGAACCGCCAAGGATACTCGCCCGTGTCCGCCCGAACCAGAGTGAGGCGGCCCGCCACACTCGGAAGGGCACCGGTAAGGCAGCAAGACGGAATCTGGATGGCAAGTGACTACTGAGCCCGCCTGAGTGGTATCAACGCCACTCCGGTTGATCTCGTTCCGGCCCCCTCCGATGTGCAGCGGTGCTCTTTGGCGGTCGGGACGGCGCCCGATCCCCGAGTGCTACTGTGCCACCTCCAACCGCTCCGCACAGGCCTGGTTGACGAACTCCTCCATGCGGATGGCCACACTCCAGTGCGAGTAGTTGTTGTGGATGGCCTTGCGGCCGGCGTCGCCGATCTCGTCCAGTTTGCGGGGGTCCTCGAGCAACCGGACCGCTTCGGCGGCAAACCGCGCCGGGTTCGATTCCACGGTGAGGTCGCGGCCCGCCAGCACGTCCAGGCCGGCCACCGCCGCTTCCGTCGCGACCACCGGCAAGCCGGCGGACATGGCTTCGAGGATCTCGTTGCGCACACCACGCTCCACCCGGTGGGGGGCGACGGCCAGCCAGGCTTCCTTCAAGAGGAGCGGCAGGTCCGCGGGATGAGTGGTGAGGGTGATCTCCGGCCGTTCGCAGAGCAGTTGAAGCTCGGGCGTGGGATTGCGGCCGGCGAGGGTCAGGCGCACGTTCGGAGAGAGGCTCCTGATGCGCGGGAAGATGTCGTTCAGCAGCCGATGCGCCGCGTCTCCGTTCGGGAAGTGGTCGAAGTGGCCGGTGAAGAGCACGGTCGGTTCCGCGGCCCAGGGACCGTGGTTCGGAGTGCGGGGGTTCACCGGGGTCTTCAGGGTGATGATGCGCTCGTTGTCGGGGCAGACCGCCCGGAATGCGATCGCTTCCTTCTCGGCGGCGAACATGATCCGCTGGGCCTTCCGGGCCGCCTTCACCTCGGTCTGCAGCAGGCGCGTGGACTCGGCCCTGTACATGGCCGATGCCGGGAACTTCGCGATGTTGGCGTACTCGGCCCAGCGCAGGCCGCCGGCCTCCACGAGGTCGAGGATCTTCGGCGTCTCCGGGAATGCGTCCAGATAAGGCGCCATCGCCGCGGTGTGGAAGAACACCAGGTCGTAACGCTTCGCCTCGCCGATCGGTTCCAGGCGCCGGAGCAACTCCCGCCGGAAGTAGCGGCGGTAGGCGAGCGGTCTCCGCGCGAAGAGGTTGCGCATGTTCTCGGGGTGCTGCGGGGGAGTTTCGATGGGGATGATCTGGACCCGGTGACAGAGGTTGCGTAGCTGTTCCCGAGCCTCCCACTCGTCAAGACCGATGCCGGAGAAGCACATCAGGTCCACGTCATGGCGTAGCGCCAGCGAGCGGATCTGGTGGTAGGGACGGACGGTTTCGCGTCCCTCCGGCGGAAATGGCGGCCGCGGCGTCAGGTAGAGGATACGCATGGTTTACCGGCCTCGATGTTGGTTTCACTGGGCACTTCAGTGCCTGCCGACGGGTGGTGCAAGGACCGTACCACCCGCCCCCATCAGCGGCAATGCGTCGTAAGCTCTTTATTGTCAACGCCTGGGGCGCGGCCATGCCGTGCACCCGTTCATCTCGCTCGACACCTGGCCGGGGACTGTGCAACCCGAAGCGGTCAGAATCGTACAATCAACTGACCATGAAGCGCGCCACTCTCATTCTGGTACTCGCTGTTCTCATTGCGGGAGGGCGGTCCGTCGCGGACACGGTCGTCCTTTCGAGCGGAAAGCCCATCAGGTGCGGGGTTCAAAAGGACGAGCCCGGCGGCCTCACCATCAATCCCTACTTTTCCCGTCATCCCGGAATGGTCTTCGACGTGCAGACGATTCCCCGGTCCCGGGTGAAGGAGGTGATCCTCGATGAGCCCGCCTTCCAGGAGTTCGTCCGGCGGCGGGCGGAGTGCGCGGGAGACGTCGTCGGCCTGCTCGAACTGGCCGCCTGGTGCAAGGAGAAGAAGCTGAAAGAGGAGCGCGGGCTGGCGCTCCTCGACGCGCTCCGGTTTTCCCCCGGAAACGAGGATGCGCTGAAGGCATTCGGCCGCTCGAAGTTCCCCAGGATGGCACGCGGCAACCCGGATTTCGATGCCGCCGCCCGCGCCGCGATCGAGGCGTACCTTCTGATCAGGGATCCCGAGGAGCGGAAGGGGGCTTTCGGCCGCCTGAAGCGCGAGCACCGGATTACCCTCCCACGACGATACCTCGACCGGATCATCCGTTCCCTCGATCAGAAAAAAGGGCTCCACGTGAACCAGGCCCTGACGCTCGGCGCGAAGGAGCACCCGGGCGTCTACACCCTCTTCGTGCCGAAAGAGTACGACCCGAAGAGAGCCTGGCCCCTGATCCTCGGGCTGCACGGCGGCGGTCGCGGTGGGGCCAGGGGGGACGCGGTCGTCGGGAGCGGGGATTCCGCGATGAACTTCTACATCGGCCAGGCGACCGCGCGGGGCTACATCGTCGTCTGCCCCACCGCTCGCACCGCGCCGTGGGCGAGCACCGGGAACCGCGAGTACATCCCCGCCGTGCTCGATGAGATCGAACTCCTTTACAACGTCGATCTGAATCGCGTCTACCTCACCGGGCACTCGATGGGGGGCTTCGGCTCCTGGTACTTCGGCGCGGAGATGGGGGAGCGGTTCGCGGCGGTTTCGCCCATGGCCGGTGGGGGGCGAGGCATCAACCGCTTCGTCGAGACGAACACGCCGCTCTTCGTCTTCCACGGTGCCGACGACAACGTGGTCCCGCCGGGAAACGACCGGGCCGCGGCGCGCCAGCTCGTAAAGACCAGATTGGATTTCATCTACACCGAACTGACCGGCGTGGGCCACGGATTCCCCCCCTCCATCCGCAAGGATCTGTTCGACTTCTTCGATGTGAGGCGCCTCTGTGTGATGCGCGGCAAGCGCCCCTTGCCGCCCTCCGCGGCGGTGCGATCCTCCTTTTTCGCCAAGGTGTCGAAGGAGGAGAAGCTGTTCCTCGGGGACCCGTTCGAGTACGGCGCCGGTGCGGAGGCCAGGGGCGAGTTGAAGGCCCTCCTGAAGGACATTCGACTCGGCGGCGGCAAGGCCGCGGCGGCCGCGGATCGTCTGATCGAGCTGAAGGATCCGGATGCGGTCAGGTCCCTCTCGGGTCTTCTGCGCGGTCCGAAGGCCGATGACGACGTGAAGGCGCAGGCCGCCCGGGCCCTTGGCGGAATCGGCGACGCGGGAGCTTTCAGGGGGTTGCAGGCCGGTCTCGGCTCCGAGGATCACACGGTGTTCATCGAATCCGCGAAGGCCATGGCCGTGATCGGCGCGGAGAAGGCGGGCGCGGCGCTGATCACCTCCTTCGCCCACCTCGACCGGATCCTCGAGAGCAAGCGGCTCGGCAAGGACCAGATGCACATCTCCGACTGGGAGCGTTGGCTGCCCGCCTACGGTGTGGTGGTCGACGGCCTCGCCGCCCTGAAACCGGAGGGCGCCGCCGCGGCGATCAGGAAGAGCCCGGTGAGGAAGATCATCGATGGCGACTGGGATGTGATCTACAGCAAGCGGATCAACCAGAATCCGGCCCGGGCGCTCGCCGCGCTGACCGCCCGGGTCGATGCGGCGCTGGCCTCGCTCGAGTAGCTGGCTACGCCATCTCCACCACCTTCTTCACCAGTTTTTCGATCCCTTCCGCCGCCTCGCTGATGCTCCCCGCCAGCATGTAGGCGGGGGTCGAGACGATCCGGTTCTCCTCGTCCACCGAAAAGTCGTGCACGGGGCAGGCCTCATGGTGCGCGCCCATGGTCTCGATGCCGCTGGCGGTACCGGCGTCGTTGCCGATCGTCAGCTTCGGGGTCTTGTCCGTGCCCTCGAAGGCCTTCGCCACCGTGGCCGGGGCGATGCACATGGCCCCGATGGGCTTCCTCGCCGCCGCCATGCCTCGAATCAGGCGCGCCACCGTCTCGTTGATCTCGCAGTCCGGACCGCTCACGCCGAAGGTGCAGAGGTTCTTCGCCGCGCCGAAGCCGCCGGTGAGGATGATGGCGTCCATGTCGTCGGGCGCCACGTCGTCGATGTCCTTTATCTCACCCCGCGCGATCCGGGCGGACTCCACGAGGACGTTTCGCTTTTCGCCCTCCGCCACCTCGCCGGTCAGGTGGTTGACCACGTGCAACTGTTCCACATCGGGCGCCATGCAGAGCGCCTTCGCGCCGGCGCGATCGATGGCGAGGAGGGTGATCACCGCCTCGTGGATCTCCGCGCCATCGTAGACACCGCATCCCGATAGAACGACTCCGATCGTCTTCATGGTGTGCTCCCGTCAAGAACTGCCCTCGGATTGTTTCGCCTACATTTTCGCAGATCCAGGGATCTCATGGGACACTTCTTCGTCACGTCACCCGCCACCGAAGGAGGCTGCGCCATGGCTGACTATGTGATCGCCACGACCGTTACGACCGGACAGGACGAAACTATCGCCCGGGTGAAGGAAGCGTTGGCTGTCGAGGGCTTCGGGGTGCTCTCCGAGATCGATGTCCGTGCCAAGATGAAGGAGAAGCTCGGCGAGGACATGGTGCCCTACATGATCCTCGGAGCCTGCCACCCGCCGAGTGCGTTCAAGGCCATATCCGAGGAGATCAGTATCGGCGTGCTGATGCCTTGCAACGTCGTGGTCCACGGGGTCGAGGGCGGTACGGCGGTGAAGGCCGTCCGTCCGACGATCAGCATGGGCGTGGCCGGCCGCGAGGACCTGGCCGATGTCGCCGGCCCGGTGGAGGATGCGCTTCGGAGGATTGTCGAGAGCCTCTGATCCTTGCCGGTCTCCGTACGAGTGGTAGAGTTCCTGTCGGTGGAGGGCACCGGGCAGGTCGAAGGAGATTCCATGCGTTCAGTCTTCCTGTTGTTGCTCGTCCCCTTGTTCGTCATCGGCTGTGCCCCGGAGCGCACCATCTACGTCGGACAATCCGGAGATCTCGAACTGGTCGGCTCCGGTTCGGTCCGGTTCCCCGGGGCCGATCCGAGTGCTACTCAGAACTTCATCTGGGAGTACGAGACCGAAGCCTGGCGCGATACGCGGGAGGGCGTCTTCCACCGGATGCGGACGGATCTGAAGCTCGCCTTCGACCCCGAGACCGGTGAGATCAGCAACGTCACGGTCGAGTCTTCCCGGCACGGCTTCGCCATCCGCCACGTCTGCCTGACGCCCGGACCGGAGGGTACGGGCCTGCTCATGATCCGCATGACCACTCTGCTCGACGATCGCGATGAAGATGTCACCGTCGTCAAGGTCCACTCCACAGACCCGTCGACCCACAGGTGCGAAGAGTACGGCGTTGGCCCGAAGGACGGCCTGGTCGAGGGCGTCAACGTGCTCTTCCGGGATGATGGAACCTTCACGGTCCTCCCGAACACCGGTGCCTACCTGGCCGGCGCGGGCCTGGGGATGGAGCGGAAGATGACGATCAATCCGGAGTGGGTCGAGGTGGATGTCGACATCCTGCCGTGAGACGTCGCGACGTGGGAATGGGTGACCACTCCCCGAGGCGCCCCGCGGGTGGCACCTCAGCCCAATTCCAACTGTTTCTTCGCGTCCACCTCGTCCCGATCGAGCATCCTGATCGCCGCGCCGAACTTCTCCGGCAGGTCGCGGTCGCCCCTGACCTGGCTCCTGATCTGGCGCATGAGCTGCAGCGCCATGCGGAAGTTCCGGACGAGGTCGCCGTCGGAGATGCTCGTCAGCTCGCGCAGTTCCTCGAAAGATGCGCCTTTCGCCCAGGCGTGGGTCGGCGCGGCCATGCGGAAGTCGGGTTCCTTCAGAAGGTCGACCATGCCGGCCTCGAATTCCACGTGGCGGAAGTCGCGGATCCGCTTCTCGGAGAGTGACTTGATCTCGGCCAGCGTCCGCGGCGGGAGGTGGCTCGAGAAGTCGCCCTTCCGCTGCTCGAAGACGATGGCCACCATCAGCATCGCGAGCTGGGCCTCGTTCGCCAGGTGATAGATGCCGTAGCCGAAGAGTTCCGCGGCCTGCACTTCGTAGCCGTTCAGGATCGAGGCGAACCGTCCCTTCTCCGTCAGACCGTCCTCGTCGATGTAGCCCGTGGTGCGCAGGACGGCCAGGCGGCGGCGGATCAACTGCTCCTCGCGCGGCATCCTGACCTTGTGCCGGCCCTTGCCCTTCTTTCCGCCGCCCTTCGCCCGCTGCCGCTGGAACTTCGCGAAGGAGCGCTCGTAGGCGGTGATCAACTCCTCGCCCATCCGGTCATAGAGGGAGAGGATGCCGGAGTACGAGAGGTTGAACCGGGAGCGGACCGGCTCCACCTTTCCCGTGATCAGCCGGGTCGCCTCCGACGGTTCGTCGAAGCGGAGGTCCAACCGGGATACCACGTGGCCGGTGGTGTCGATCCCCTGCCGCCCGGCCCGCCCGGCCATCTGGTAGTAGTCGCGGGTGCGCAGCCAGTCGAAGGCGACGCCGTTGTACTTCTTCAGCATGTGGAAGACGACGGTGCGGGCCGGCATGTTCACGCCGAGCGCGAAAGTCTCGGTCGTGAACAGCAGCTTGATCAGCCCCGAGGTGAACAGCCGCTCCACGATCTCCTTGTGGATGGGGAGGATCCCGGCGTGGTGGTACATCACCCCGCTGGCGGCGGCCTTCCGGAGTCGCTCCGTCTTCGCGTTGTCGGCGAGCTGATAGCGCGTCTTCAGGTCGTCGAAGAGTCCGAGGATCCTCTCCCGTTCCTTTTCGGTGAGCAGGCTTCGGCGGGCATTCCCCGTCGCCAGCGATTCGCAGTCCTTTCGCGAGAAGCAGAAATAGAGGCACGGCAGGAGGTCTTGCTTGCCGAGGATGTCGAGCAGGTCTTTCACCTGTGGGATCCGGGCTCTGCGGTTGCGGCGGGCCCGCACCTCCTCGATCGGCACCAGCTTCTTCCCCGGTAGATGGACGAAGTGCCTGAGCGGCACCGGGCGCCAGGTGCTCTCCACCACGTCGATCCGGTGCCTGCGCTCCTGCTCCATCCACTTTGCGAGTTCCCGGAGGTTCGGGACGGTGGCGGACAGACAGAGGAAGCGGATGTGCTCCGGCGCGAAGATGATCGACTCCTCCCACACCGTGCCCCGGTCGAGGTCGTCGAGGTAGTGAACTTCATCGAACACCACCCAACCAATGTTCGCCACGCGGTCGGGGGCCTCAAAGATGGTGTTGCGGAACACCTCGGTGGTCATGATCAGCAGCGGCGCCTCGGGGTTGATCGTCACGTCCCCGGTCATGATGCCGACGTCGTCGCCGATGATCGCCTTGAAGTCGCGGTACTTCTGGTTGCTCAAGGCCTTCACCGGCGATGTGTAGACGATCCGCTCACCGCGGGCGAGGGCGTGTTCGATGGCGAAGTCCGCCACCAGGGTCTTCCCCGCTCCGGTCGGAGCGGCGACGATGACGGAGTGTCCGTTCCGGATCGAGGCGATGGCGTCCGTTTGAAATGGGTAGAGTGTGAAGCCCCGGTAGGTCTCGTCGTTCGTCGTCACTGGCTCTGGCATTTACGCAAGATACGCTGTCTTTGCATAACTGCTGTATCTTTCGCGGCGAGGCACAGCCACGCTCGGAGGGTCGGGTTTTGTCCCGGCCGTGCCGGCCCCGGGGAGAGTGGCGCGTGGATTCTGCGAGCGCTGCGCAGCTTTGAGGGCCTGGTTGCACTGCGCATGGAGGTTCGATCCGACCGATGGAAACGGGCGGCGACGCAAGAGGGCGAAGACCCATCAGCCTCGGAACGAAGATCACGATCGGCCTCGTGGCCGGGATCGCCGTCGGCGTCTTCCTCGGGGAGCGGAGCGCACCGCTCAATATCCTCGGCAGGATCTACGTCAGCCTCCTCCAGATGACCGTGCTGCCCTACGTCATCGTTTCCCTGATCGCCAAGATCGGCTCGCTGACGATCGACTCCGCGAAGAGACTGGCGGGGCGGGCGGGGCTCGTGCTCCTGGCGTTCTGGGCGATCTCGCTGGCGATGGTGTTCCTGCTGCCGCTGTCCCTCCCGAAGTGGGATGCCGGCACCTTTTTCAGCGCCAGCCTGGTCGAGCGTCCCGCGCCCTTCGATTTCATCGACCTCTACCTCCCCACCAATCCGTTCCACTCCATCGCGAACAACATCGTTCCGGCGACGGTGCTCTTCAGCATTCTCCTGGGGGTCGCCCTGATCTCCATCCCGGCCAAGGCCCGGGTGCTCGAACCGTTCCTGGTGATCGGTGATGCGCTCGGTGTGATCTCCGGCCTGATCATGAGGCTCGCCCCGGTGGGCACCTTCGCCCTGACGGCCGGTGCGGCCGGTTCCCTGTCGCCGGCGGAACTGGCGAAGCTGATGGGGTACGTCGGCACCTACACCTTCGCTGTGGTCCTCCTCGGATTTGTGGTCCTTCCGGCCCTGGTCGCGGCGGTCACCCCGTACCGGATGCTGGAGTTCCTGAAGGGCTGCCGGTCCGCGATCATGATGGCCTTCGCCACGAGCAAGCTCTTCGCCGTGTTGCCGATGATCATCGACAACGCGAAGGACCTGCTCGTTTACCGGGAGGTGCCGGAGGAAGAGGCCCGGACCACGGCGGACATGCTGGTGCCGCTGGCGTACCCGTTCCCGAACGCCGGAAGAGTCGTGGGCCTGTTGTTCATTCCCTTCGCGGCCTGGTACTCGGGCCAGGCCCTGGATGTCACCGACTATCCGATGTTGTTGACGGTGGGCCTCCTGGCCTTCTTCGGCAGTCCCGTCGCGGCTCTTCCGTTCCTGCTCGACATGTTCCGTCTTCCCGCGGACCTGTTCCCCCTGTTCCTCATCTCCGGGATCTGGTGTGCCCGATTGGGGGACACTCTCGGCGCGGTGCACCTCGCCGCCTTCACGGTCATCACAAGCGCCTGGAGCCGGGGGGTCGCAAGGATCAGGCTGCCGAGACTCGCGGTCTTTCTGGTCCTGACCGTCGTCGCCACGGGTATCGCCATGGTGCTGAACAACCTCGTCATCAAGCAGGCGATTTCCGGTCAGGAGCCTCCGGTGAACCTGGTGGCGGGAATGGAACTGCGGAAGAAGGTGGCGGAGTTCCGGGTCGTTTCGGAGCCCGGTCCGAACCCGGTGGCGCTCGAGGACGGTGAAACGCACCTCGAGAGGATCCGGCGCGCGGGGATCCTGCGTGTGGGATATGTGGTGAAGAATCCGCCATTCTCCTACCGCACCTCCGCGGGGGATCTCGTGGGCCTGGACATCGACCTGGTCCAGCATCTCGCCCGGGAACTCGACGTCAGCATCGATTTCGTTCCGGTGGCGAGCGGCGGGGTCGGCGCCGGTTTCGCCGCCGACCACTTCGACGTGGCGGTCGGGGCGATCCCCTCCTCCATCCGGAACCTCGATCAGTTCGCCGAGTCGGACCTCTACCTGGATCTGCACGCCGCGCTCGTCGTCCGCGACCACCGCGTGAAGGAGTTCAAGACCCTGGAGAGGATTCTCGCCGCCGATCGGCTGCGCATCGCCTGCGTCGAAGGAGGTCTCCTGGTGCGCACCGATCGCGAGAGCATCCCCGGGCTCGAAGTTGTGCTGATCCCCTCGGCGGAGGTGTTTCTTGGCGACGAGGATGGTGGTCTGGAACTGGACGCACTGCTCACCACCGCGGAAAGCGGGTCGATCTACACGATGATCAAGCCGGAGTTCGCGGTGGTGATCCCCGAGGGGGTCCGGACGAGAGTGCCGATCGTCTTCGCCGTGCAGCGGTCCCCGGAACTCGAACGCGTGGTCAGCACCTGGCTCCGCCTGAAGCGGGAAGACGGGACGGTGGATGAACTCTACGACCACTGGATTCTCGGCAAGACCGCGGCGAAGAAGAAACCGCGCTGGTCGGTCATCCGCGACGTGTTTGGCTGGGTGAAGTAGCGCGCTCCCGTTAAGCTCCCCCCATGTCCGGAAAACCAGAGCGCAGCAACTACCAGAAGGGCCTCATCCGTCGGTACTACGAGAACCGCGAGCAGATCTCCACGCAGCGGCTCGGCGAGATCGTGACGGAGCTCTACCTGGCCGAAAGCGAGAAGAAGAAGGCGAAGCTCTGGGAGCAGGCCGAGAAGGCCCTCCACAACGCCGGCGCGAACGAGGCCTGGCTTTCCAGGGTCGTCGCCGAGAAGAACCTCGAGGGCCTGGCTGAGATCGTCCAGGAGTTGTTCTAGCCCGCTTTTCCCACCATGGCGCACCATCCGGAGCGGTGAACTCCGTTTCGGCCGTGCCTGATCAACGGCGATCGCCATCCGACGTCCGCATTCACTCGCGGAGTCTGAGTCCATGTCTCGCAAGTCGCCCTTCCGGAAGGGTAGAATACGCGGCATTCGCGCCGGGGTGCGAAACGAGACCAAGCCAACGTGAGCAAGCGTGAAACAAAGAGTGGGGGTTGTGCCTCCTTTCCCGATCGCGGGGCGGGCCGTATCCACCTGACCGAGCGCGAAGTCTCTCTGCTGGCGCGGCTCGCTACCGCACTGGATGGACATGAGCCCGCCGTCGCCGCGCTCTGGGAGAACCGTTTGGCGGCGGGCGCCAGCGACGCCCCGGACCGGACCTCCCGTGAACTCCGGGATCAGGTTCACTCGATCCTCACGCTGATGCGGGAAGAGGGGCCGGAGGGGCTCGCCCGGGCCTTTCATCTCCAGGGAAAGCTCTACCACGAGCAGGAAGTGCCGTACCTGGAGTCCTGCCGGTCCCTGCACCTGCTCGGGGAGTGCCTCTCCACGATCCTCCGGGAGCTCTCCGTCGATGAAGACGAGATCCTGGAGTTCGCCGTGGCATTCGGAGCCCTGCGGCGCGAGCGGATCATCGCGATCGTTCATGCCTACCACCAGCAGTGCCCCGCCCGCCGGGCGCCGGGAACGGAGTACGACTCCTCGTGCGAGGCTCCATCTCCCGGCCCGGAGGAGCAGGCGAGCCGCCTCTGCGGACTGATCGGCGCGAGCGCTCCCATGCAGAAGGTCTATGCGAACTTGCGCATGGCGGCGGGCAGTCGGGAACCGGTTCTGATCACCGGGGGAACCGGCACCGGGAAGGAACTCGCCGCCCAGACCATCCACGCGCTTTCCGGCGACCCCCTGGCGAGCTTCGTGCCCGTGAACTGCGCGGCGATCTCCCACGACCTCATCGAGAGCGAGCTGTTCGGGCACATGAAAGGGTCGTTCTCCGGCGCCCATTCCGATCACGCGGGGCTCTTTCGCGCGGCCCAGGGCGGGACTCTGTTCCTCGACGAGGTGACGGAGCTGCCGGTCACGGCGCAGGCCAAGTTGCTCCGGGCACTGCAGGAACACGCGGTACGCCCGGTCGGCGGGATTCGCGAGATTCCGGTGGATATCCGGATCGTGGCGAGCACCAACCGCAAGCTCGAGCGCGTTCTCGACGACGGCAACCTCCGGCGAGACTTCTACTATCGCCTGCGCCACCTCGTGGTGCGCCTGCCGGACCTGTCGGAACGGGTGGATGACATTCCGCTGCTCGTCGGGCACTTCGCCCGCCAGGCCGTCGCCGACGGACTCTGTGCCCGGGTGCTCCCCTGGACCGAGGCGGCCCTCGCGCGCCTGGCGGATCACCCCTGGCCGGGCAACGTCCGGGAACTCGAGAGCGTCGTGCGCCTGACCGCGCGTCTTGTCCCGGCGGGGAAGATCCTCGCGATCCATCTCAGCCGTGAGATCCTCGATGGAGGGACGGAGGTTCCCGGGGCCGATCCCGCGTCACCCCAGCCGGTCACCCTGAAGGACGCCGAGCGCCAGACGATCGCCCGCGCCCTCAAGGCCACGGAAGGCAACAAGACCCGCGCTGCCGGCCTGCTCGGCATCTCCCGGAAGCAGCTCTATGTGAAGATCCGGCAGTACGGCCTGGCGACGTGAGGCAAGGGCTCGTCCGGAAACCGGCGCGACCGCTGCACCGAGAGCGCTGCTGCACCCTCGAATGCGGCAGTTTTTTCCAGACGGGCCCTGAGGCGGAGGCGCCGAGGACGACGTGATTGTGGTTGCGGGAGTGGCCGGTTGCGATTTGGACGGTTTTCTGATCGAACCGCCAACCGGCCACCAGGCCCTTCTCTCTTCCGGTCAGTTACCGGATCTCTTCAGGTTGCCGTGACCCCGCCCCTGTCCACTACCGCATCGCCTGCCTCAGCCCGGCGAGGTCCGGACGGATCGCGGCTTCCTGCCCGCCCGCTTCGGCCACGATCACGGAGCCGCCGGCGACCCGCACCGTCACGAGGTAGAGGTACGGGCCCTCCTGGCGGATCACCCTGAACAGCATCTCCCACGCCGGGGCGCCCCCGGTTCCCGCGACACCCCGGGACTCCACGACCTCGTAGCCGCGGCCGTCCACCAGCTCGTTCCGGACCGCGTCCCGCCAGAACTCGAGCGTGCCCTCGGGCGGATTGGGGTGTCGCTTCACCACCATCCGGTTGCCGGTCGGAGCGACGGCGGAAGCGACCTCGTCCCCTCGGGTCGGAACGGAGACGTAGCCCTCCGGGATGCTGGATTCCGGCGTCACCGCACAGGCCGCGAGTCCGAAGACGGCGAGAACGATGACGATCGCGAGAGCTCTCATCGCCCACCTCCCGAAAGCCCCAGCAGGCGGTTCAGTCCGAGCGCCCGGAGCCAGGGGAACGGCAACGCCTGCGGCCGGGTCGGCGCGTTCGAAACCTCGACGAACCGGATCACGAGCGTGGAGAAGGCGATCCGGTCGGAGAGAAACTGGAGCCTCCCCTCGATACGCTCGATCTCCGTGCGGATGCGGTTCAGCTCCGTCTCGACCTTCAGCGTCTCCTCGACCGTCTTCGCCATCGCGAGCAGTTCCTCGAGGCGCTTTCCGAGGGCGAGGGAGTTCCGGAGCCGAAGCCTCAAGTCGATCACCTCCTCCGTCACATCCGAAGCCTCGATCTGGCGGCTCAGGATGCGCCCGATCGCGGCCACGCGGGCCAGGGCCTCCTCCCAGCGGTTCGCCGGTACGCGGAGCGTGATCGCCTGGTCCGAGAGTGACTGGAAATAGCCGCCCAACTCCTCGGCCATGTCCCGCGCCGCGTCGAGAGCCTCATCCACGTTGCCCACCGCCGCTTCGAGGTGGCCGGAGTAGACGAGCAGGCGCTCGGCGGATGCCGGAGCGGGGGGCGCCCCGGACCCCGCCTCCACGTCGAAGTCGTCGATGAAGGCGGTGTCGGAGAAAACGACCGTCGTGCCGGCGCGGTCATGGCTGCGAGGAAAGCTCTGGATCGTGCTCGCCGCCTTCGCGGGCGGGGCGACGAGGCTGGATGCCTGTTCCATGACGGGTTCGGCGTCGTACGCGTACCTCTCGCTCGCCACGAGCGAGTGGCAGCCCGCGACGAAGAGCGCGAGGAGCAACAGGGCCGGGGTGGTAGTTTGCCGCATGGCGACCTCCTTTGATCCGCGGGTACCCGGTCGAGGCTCAACGACCCCGGTCATCGGGTCGTCATTCCCCTGACGCCGCGAGTATCTCCGATACCCCTGATGTTCAAGACCTTCGCGGCCCACGCAGATTCTGCGTGACGCTCCCGGACCGCCAGCACGGTCGCCCGGAGGTCTTTCGGCAGGTCCGCGTGGATGACGAACTCGGCACCATCGTCTGGCCGAACGGCGTGGATCTCTGTCCCGACGTGCTCCGTCACGGCCGAGCCCCGGCGTCGCTGAAGGAGTCGGCCGAGGAACTGGTCTGACCCCTTTTTCACCGTTACCAAACGTAACGTTGTCCCGCTGAACCGGGGCGAAACGTAACAGTTCACCCTCGCCCTCACCTCGACGATCCGTGGAACGGCCTTTGCGTTTCATGCGTTTCATGGGCCAGCCTCCACCGACCGACGCCACCCGCAACCTGACCTGGCTTACGTCGAACTTTCCCTGCCGCGCCGCCTGTCCGGTCGGCACCAACGCCGGCGGCTACGTTACCTTGATCGCCGAGGGGCGGTACGACGACGCCTTCCTCCTCGCCCGTAAACCCAACCCCATGGCCTCGATCTGCGGGTGGATCTGCTCGCACCCCTGCGAAGCGGCCTGCCGGCGCGGCGCCATCGACGATCCCATCTCCATTCGCGCGCTGAAGCGCTTCGTGTGCGAGAAGTACGGCGTCGAGAGCGAGCGGAGTTTCGAGGAGATCCTCGAGGTCGTGGACAAGCCCCGGCCGCCCGCGGAGAGTCCCGGGAAGATCGCGGTCATCGGCGCCGGTCCGGCGGGCCTCGCCTGCGCCCACGATCTCGCCCTGATGGGGCACGAAGTGGTCGTGTTCGAAGCTTCTGAAGTCACCGGCGGCATGCTTCGGCTGGGCATCCCGGCCTATCGCCTCCCGCGTGAGCTGATCGACTGCGAGGTCGATTTCGTCAAGTTCCTCGGAGTCGAGATCCGGCTCGGCGTGGAGATCGGGAAGGAGATCATGTTCCCGGACCTGCTCGAGGAGTATGACGCCGTGTTTCTCGGCGCGGGGTGTCGTCGCGGTCGGGGGCTGAACATCCCCGGCAGCGATCTCGAAGGTGTGATCACGGCGGTGGATCTCCTGGCCGCGGTGAACCTCGGGCACGCGCTCGAGGTGGGCGAGCGGGTGATCGTGATCGGCGGAGGCAGTGTCGCTTCCGATGCCGCCCGAAGCGTCCAACTGCACGGCGGCACTTCCGAGCCGGAAGAGGAGCACCACCGCCTGCTGATGGATGCCGCGCGCATCACCGCGAAGACGCTCCATCGCGAAGTCACGATGATCTCGCTCGAGGATCGCGATGAGATGCCCGCGGAGCCGGAAGAAGTGGACGCCGCGGTGGACGAGGGGGTGACGCTGCTCCACCGTCGCGGTCCGGTGGCGGTGCTCGGGGACGACGAGGGGCGGGTGACCGGGCTTACGACCATCAACGCCAGCCGGGTCTTCGACGAGGACGGGCGGTTCTCTCCGGAGTTCATCGAGGGCACCGAGCAGGACCTCGAGGCGGACACCGTCGTGCTGGCGATCGGGCAGGTCGCCGACCTCTCCTTCCTCGGCGACGATCACGGCATCGAGGTGACCCCGCGGCAGACCGTCTCGGTGGACCGGGCGACGCTCGCCACCTCCCGGGAGGGCGTCTATGCCGGCGGCGACGTGGCGTTCGGTCCCCGCATCGCGATCGAGGCCATCTCCGACGGTCGGCGCGCGGCGAAGGCCATCGACACGCGGATCACCGGGCGGACGGACGAGCCGGAGAAGGTCTCGATCCGCATCTTCGACACGTTCGGCTACGATCACCCGTTTGCCCGGGGCGACTACGAGGTGCTGCCCCGCGGCCGCGTGCCCGAGATACCGCCGGAGCGGCGGACCCTCACTCTCCCCGTCGAACTGGGCTACGAGGAGGCCCAGGCCCGCGCGGAGGGGAGCCGCTGCCTGCGCTGCTGGATCAACACCGTGGTGGACTCCCGCGCGCTCGACGGAACGGAGTGCATCCAGTGCGCCGGGTGCGTGGACGTCTGCCCCATGGACTGCTTCGACCTCGTCTCCCTCGCCCGGATCGTATCGGCAAAGGATGGGCCGGAGCCGCTGCGCCTGCCGGACGGTTCGCCGTTCATTCCCCTGATCGACACCGGGACCGGAGCGGCGCTGCTGAAGGACGAGACCGCCTGCATCCGCTGCGGACTGTGCGCCCGCCGCTGCCCCGTGCAGTGCATCACCATGCGGGGCTTCTACCGGGCGGACGAGATGCCGGTCGTCGATCCGGCGGAGGTTCGCATATGACTAATCGCCTCGGTACCGGCCGGAGGAGGCAATCATGGCACTCGTAGACGACCTGAACGAACCGATCTCCGAGCGCGAGATCACGAGGCGTCGGGCGCTGCTCACCCTCGGCGGGGGAGCACTCGGCGTGGCGAGCCTGGGCGGCATCGTCACGCTGCTCCGCTTCATGAGCCCGAACGTACTCTTCGAGCCGGCTACGCGGTTCAAGGTGGGGAGGGTGGAGGACATCCCGATCGGCAGCGTGCTCGTCATCCCGAAGCGGAAGATCTTCGTGGCCCGGAACGACCAGGGCTGCTTCGCCATGAGCTCCGTCTGCACGCACCTCGGTTGCATGGTGCAGCACCAGACGGCGAGCAAGGCGAAGGAAGAGTTCTTCTGCCCCTGTCACGGGAGCCGCTTCGACTTCGAAGGGAATGTGGTCGGCGGCCCGGCGCCGAGACCGCTCGACCAGGTGTCCCTCGAGATCGACGGCGGGGAACTCGTGGTGGACATCAAGGAAACCGTGCCGCACGGCACCGTCACCGAGGTCTGAACATGAGCGAGACCAAGGAAACCACCCTGACCGCCGAACGGGAGAAACGCCGCGGTCTGATGGCGCTTCTCCACGGCAACCGCGTGTTCCGTTCCCTCTTCCGTCACGGACTTCCGGACACCAACCGCAATCGCGCCCTCGCCACGTTCAGCAACTTCTTCCTGCACGTCCAGCCGGTCAAGGTGCGGCTCCGCGCCATCAAGTTCACCCAGACCTTCTACCTGGGCGGGCTCTCCCTGGTCTGCTTCGGCACGCTGACGATCACCGGCATCCTGCTGATGTTCTACTACCACCCGTCCGTGCCGCGCGCCTACGAGGACATGAAGGACCTGCAGTTCGTCGTCTCCTCCGGGACCTTCCTCCGGAACCTCCACCGCTGGTCCGCCCACGTGATGGTGGCGCTGGTGTTCCTGCACATGGTCCGCGTGTTCTTCGCGGGGGCGTATAAACCGCCACGAGAATTCAACTGGGTCCTCGGTGTGATCCTGTTCGTCCTCACCGTGCTGCTCTCCTACACCGGATACCTGCTGCCCTGGGATCAGCTCGCCTACTGGGCGGTCACGGTCGGAGCGAACATGGCGAAAGCGGTGCCGGTGATGGGTGAGGACATCCGGTTCCTGATGCTCGGGGGAACCGAGGTCGGAGAGAACGCCCTGATCCGCTTCTACGTCCTGCACTGCGTCGTGCTTCCGCTCGCGTTGACGGGCGTCATCGCCCTGCACCTCTGGAGGGTTCGCAAGGACGGCGGGCTGCACCTGCCGCCCCTGAAGGGCAAAGGCGGGGAGGGGGACCGATGACCACGAAGCAACGCACCTTCACACCGGCCGAAAGCGAGGACGCCAGGCAGATCCCGGTCCGGGTGGCCGAGGTGCAGGAAGACGAGCGTTTCGCCGTCGAAGACCGCGACGAGCCCAAGGTGATGAGCTTTCCGCACCTGGTGCTCCGCGAGGCGATCGCCCTCCTCGGGATGTCCCTTTTCCTCGTCCTGCTCTCGCTGTTCGCGGACGCACCGCTCGAGCAGATCGCCAACCCGGCGATGACGCCGAACCCGGCCAAGGCGCCCTGGTACTTCCTCGGGCTGCAGGAACTGCTGCACTACTATCCGCCCTTAGTCGCGGGGGTCCTCCTGCCCGGCCTCGTGGTGATGGCCCTCATCCAGATCCCGTACTTCGACGTGAACCTGAAACGCGAAGCGCTCTGGACCGCGCCGCGCCCCGGACGGGCGACTCTCGTCCTGCTGGTCGCGTTCGCCGTCGCCTTCCTTTTCAACGTCGCGGCTCACAACACCGTGTGGCCGATCATCATTCCCACGGTCGTGGTCGGGATCATCATGGCTCTCCCGGGTTATCTCGGCGCCCACGGCCGATTGCTCTCCTGGCTGAGCTCCCGATCGATCCCCTTTTACGTCTTCTTCTGGTTCCTCTCGGTGGCCGTCGTGCTCACGGTGGTCGGGACTCTCTTCCGCGGACCGGGCTGGGCGCTGACCTTCCCCTGGCGAGAAGGGATCTACTGACATGGCCCGGCCCACGAACCTCCGGTACGGCCTGATGATCTGGACCTTCGCGGTCCTGGCGGTGGTGTTCGTCGCCTCGTTGGCGTTTGCTCCGGCGAAGAGCTACTTCTCCGAGTGGCGCGCGACGCAGCGGCAGTACAACACCGTCGCCGCCGGCATCGGCGTCGCCCCGATCGATCCCGGCATTCAGCAGATCTGGCTGAAGGAACTCGGAGTCGTCGATCGCTGCGCATCCTGCCACGTGGGCATGGGGCCGGGAGATCCCATTCCCGGGGACCCAGTGTTCGGCGCACACCCGGCGATACCCCACGAGCCCGAGGAGATCGGCTGCACCTTCTGCCACGGGGGGCAGGGGCGGGCCACCGGTCACGAAACCGCACACGGGCAGGCGGAACACTGGTTCGAACCGCTGCTCGAGAGAGATCAATTCGAGGCGGGCTGCGGATCGTGCCATTCGGCCATTCCGGTGGGCCGCCTCGCCCTCGCCGATACCGGCAGGCAGCTCTTCGAGCGCTACGACTGTCTGGCCTGCCACCAGGTGGACGGCCGGGGAGGTGGCCGCATGGAGACGCAATCGATGCCGGATCTCTCCGGGGTCGGGCTTCGCGGCATCCCCGCCGACTGGTACGAGGGCCACCTCGCGCGGCGCCGGGAAGAGGCGGACGGGCTGCTCGCGGAGAGCTTCGGCGATCTCGAGCCCACCGAGGTCGAAGCGATCTCGGAATACCTCGGGACGCTCGTGGCCATGCCTCGCCTGGCGCGCGGCAAGAGGCTCTTTCACGAACTCGGCTGCCGGGGCTGCCACGTTGTGAACGGCGTCGGCGGGAGCGAGGGGCCGGACCTTTCCGAAGTCGGGAAGAAGAGCGTGGAGGAGCTCTTGTACCCCGGGAACTTCCGCGCGGAGCGGACCTTCGCCTCCTGGCAGGTCGAGCACCTGCTCTCCCCGGGAGAAGTGGTGGAAGGCAGCCTGATGCCCGACCAGGGACTCACCCGGGCCCAGGCCGAATCGCTCGCGCTCTACCTGCTCTCGCTGCGTCGAGCCGAGATCCCCGGGGAGTACTGGCCCCCCGACCGCACCAGGGCCGAGCGGCTCGGAGAGCGGGAGTTCGGAACGGACGGGCAGACGCTCTACCAGGTCTTCTGCGCGGCGTGCCACGGCGCCGACGGCTCGGGCCGGGCGCACGGGGTGATCTTCGGGCAGGCGCTGCCTTCGCTCGTCAACCCCGATTTCCTGGCCGTGGCTTCGGATGAGTTTCTCCGGCAGGTGATCGAGACCGGTCGTTCCGGTCGGCGGATGCCGGCCTGGGGCGGCGGTGAAGGAGGGCTGCGGAACGCCGAAGTCCAGAGCCTGATCGGCCGGCTGCGGTCGGAGGAGCCCACCGCACCGACGTACGACGTCGTGGCGGCGGCGCCGGATGATCCCACCGCCGGTGCGGCACTCTACGCAAAGAGCTGCGCTGTCTGTCACGGCGCGAACGGCGAAGGCGGCATCGGCCCCTCGCTCCGGTCCGCGGCTTTCCAGGACCTCGCCACGGACCGGTTCATCCACCGGGCGATCACCGGCGGACGCCCGGGCACCGCCATGGGGCGTTTCCGGGAGCTCGACGCCGCGGCGATCCGTTCGCTGATCGCTCACCTCCGCTCTCTTTCGGAACGGGCGAGAGAGCCGGTGGACCTGGCCGGAGTGTCAGCTTTCGCCGGAGACGTCGAGCGCGGGCAGGTCGTCTTTGCGGCGTCCTGCGCGAGCTGCCACGGCGCGCAAGGCGAGGGTGGCATCGGTCCGGGCATCGGCAAGCAGGCATTCCTGGCTTCCGCCGGTAAGGCATTCATCGCTTTGAGCTACTCCCGTGGACGGTGCTTCGATGCGGCCGGCACCCCTCCTCCGGACGTGGAGCGCCAGGGGCTGTCGGACGTCGCCACCTGGCTTGTCGAACGTGGAGGCCGGTCCGCGGTCGAGGCCGCCGGCCGCATCGTGGTCGGTGACCCGCGAAACGGGCAGAGGCTCTATGCGAAGACCTGCGCCGCGTGCCATGGAACAAACGGCGAAGGCAAGGAGGGCCCGGCCCTCGGCAATCCCGAGTTTCTCGCCGCCGCGAACGACGGCTTCCTGCAGGCCACGATCATCAGGGGTCGCGGCGGCACCGCCATGCCCGGGTTCAACCGGGATCAGGTGAAGGTCCCCCGGCTGTCCGCCGGGGAGGTCGATGACATCGTCTCGTTCATCCGCTCGCTTCTGGGCGGAGAGAAGGAAGAGAACTGATGGGCAACCAGGACAGGAACAGGAAGGGCACCACGAGGCGGGAGTTCCTCGAGGGCGCCGGGAAACTCGGTTTCGCGGCCTTGATCGCCCAGAGCTTTTCCGGGCTCGCCTTCGGAGGAACGGAAAACCCGCTCTTCAAGAAGGTCGGCCGGGACTGGGAGCAGGTCTACCGCGACCTCTTCAAGGTCGACTCCACCTTCAACTTCCTCTGCGCCCCGAACGACACCCACAATTGCCTGCTCACCGGCTACGTCAAGAATGGCGTCGTGGTGCGCATCGGCCCTTCGTACGGCTACGGCAAGGCCACCGACCTCGAGGGCAATCGCCCCAGCGCGCGCTGGGACCCGCGGTGCTGCCAGAAGGGGTTGGCGCTCACCCGGCGTTTCTACGGCGACCGCCGGATCAAGGGGCCGATGATCCGCGACGGCTTCCTCAAGTGGGCGAACGACGGTTTCCCCCGCGACCCCGACACCGGGAAGCCCCCGCTGCAGTATCACCGCCGCGCCCGCGAGCACTTCAAGTCGGTGACCTGGGACGAGGCGACCAGCGTCGTGGCCCGGGCCCTGAAGAACATCGCCGAGACTTACAGCGGCGAAGAGGGCAGGAAGCGGCTGGAGGCGCAGGATGTCGATCCGGCCTGCATCGAGGCCATGGAGGGCGCCGGGACGCGATCGCTCAAGTTTCGCGGCGGCATGCCTCTGCTTGGCATGACCCGGGTCTTCGGACTCTACCGCATGGCGAACTCGCTGGCGCTGCTCGACAGCAAGATCCGCGGTGTCGGTCCCGATGAGGCTAAAGGGGCCAGCGGTTTCGACAACTACTCCTGGCACACCGACCTGCCCCCCGGGCACCCCATGGTCACCGGTCAGCAGACCGTGGACTTCGACCTCTCGGCGGTGGAGCACGCGAAGATCGTGGTTGTCTGGGGCATGAACTGGATCACCACGAAGATGCCGGATGCCCACTGGCTGACGGAGGCGCGGGCCCAGGGCACGAAGATCGTGGTCATCGCTTGTGAGTACAGCTCGACCTCTTCGAAAGCGGACCAGGCGATCGTGGTCCGGCCCGGCACGACTCCGGCCCTCGCCCTCGGCCTGGCCCAGGTGGTCATCAGGGAGAATCTCTACGACGAGAAGTTCGTGAAGCGGTTCACCGATCTCCCGCTGCTCGTCCGGATGGACACCCTGACGATGCTCCGCGCGAAAGACGTCGTCGCCGGGTACGAGAACCGGGACCTCGAGCGAACCACCGTGCTGAAGGATGGCGAGAAGCCACTGCCGTCCTGGCAGCAGGTCGACCAGGTGCTGACCGGAAAGCTCCGGGACGAATTCGGCGACCACGTCTGCTGGGATTCCGGCAAGGGCGAACCGGCGGTCCTGACCCGGGACGACGTGGGCAAGTACTTCGATGAGACCGGGATCGACCCGAAACTCACCGGCGAGTTCACCGTTACCCTCGCGGACGGCAGCGAGGTCAAGGCGCGTCCGGTCTTCGACCTCGTGAAGCAGTACCTCGACGACTCCTGCACGCCGGAGGCGGTCGAGGCGATCACCTGGGCGCCGCAGTCCGCGATCGTGTCGCTGGCGAAAGATATCGCCGCGGTTCCGGGAGAGACGCTGTTCGCGGTCGGGATGGGGCCGAACCAGTTCTTCAACAACGACCAGAAGGACCGGACTCAGTTCCTGCTCGCCGCGCTCACCGGAAACGTGGGGCGGATCGGCGGCAACGTCGGGAGTTTCGCCGGGAACTACCGGGTGGCGCTGCTCTCGGGTTTCCCGCAGTGGATCGGGGAGAACCCGTTCGATATCGAGCTCGACCCGGACCAGCCGGCCCGGGTGAAGAAGTACTGGCGAGCGGAATCCGCGCACTTCTACAACCACGACGACAAGCCGCTGCGCGTCGGCAACAAGATGTTCACGGGAGACACCCACATCAATTGCCCGACGCGCTCGCTCTGGTTCGCCAATGCGAACTCGATCCTCGGCAACGTGAAGTGGCACTACCACCTGGTCACAAACGTGCTCCCGCACATCGAGATGATCGCGGTGAACGAGTGGTGGTGGTCGACGAGCTGTGAGTGGGCGGACGTGGTCTTCGGCGTGGACTCCTGGGCGGAGTTGAAGCACCCGGACATGACGGCGTCGGTGACCAACCCGTTCCTCACCCTGTTCCCGGCGACGCCGCTGCCGCGGATCCATGGTCCTTCCGAGGAGGGGGCGGGGACGGTCGGCGACATCGAAGTGCTGGCGAAGGTGGGTGGGGCGTTGGCCCGGCTCACCGGGGACTCGCGCTTCGACGACTACTGGAAGTACGTTCGGGAGGGGAAGACCGACATCTACCTCCAGCGGATTCTCGATCTCAGCACCGCGGCGCGCGGCAACAACTTCAAGGAGTTGCACGAGCTCGCCAGGCAGGGGATTCCCAGACTGCAGGAGCATCGGACCTATCCCAAGAGCGTGGGGTGGGAGCAGACTATGGAGTCGCGCCCGTGGTGGACCAAGACCGGCCGTCTGGAGTTCTACCGGGAGGAGACTGAATTCCGGGAGCATGGTGAGAACCTGCCCATCCACCGCGAGCCGGTGGACTCCACCTTCCACGTGCCGAACGCCATCCTCTCCGCGAAACACCCCGCGGTCGTACCCATCGGCCCGGAGGCGTGGGGGATCGACAAGGACGACATCTCCTGCGAGCCGCGCCAGGTGCGCAACGTGCTCTACGACTGGAAGTCGCTGGTGGGATCGGAGCACCCGCTCGTCAAGGACGGCTACGACTTCGTCTTCCACACGCCGAAGTACCGCCACGGCGCCCACACGATGCCGATCGACACGGACATGATCGCGTTCCTGTTCGGACCGTTCGGCGACATCTACCGGAGGGACAAGCGCAAGCCGTTCGTGGGGGAGGGCTACGTCGATATCCACCCGGAGGACGCCAGGGAGATCGGGGTCGAGGACGGCGACTACGTGTATATCGACGCCGACCCCGAGGACCGGCCCTTCAAGGGATGGGAGAAGGACAAGGAGATGTACGAGGTGGCGCGAATGATCTGTCGAGCGCGCTACTATCCCGGCACGCCGCGCGGGGTGACCCGGATGTGGTTCAACATGTACGGCGCCACGCCGGGAAGCGTCGAGGGGCAGAAGACCAGGAAGGACGGCCTGGCCAAGAACCCGCGTACCGGTTACCAGGCGATGTTCCGGGGCGGGAGCCATCAGAGCGCGACGCGTGGCTGGCTGCGTCCGACGCTGATGACCGACAGCCTGGTGCGGAAGTCCGTCGCCGGCCAGTCGCTCGGCAAGGGTTTCCTGCCGGACGTGCACTGCCCGACCGGCGCGCCGCGCGAAGCCTTTGTGAAGATCACGAAGATGGAGGACGGCGGTCTCGGCGGAGAGGGGCTCTGGCGCCCCGCCGCGCTGGGGCTTCGGCCGAAGTATGAGAGCGATGTCTTCCGCCGCTATCTCGAGGGTGGTCTTGGAGGGGGGGCTTAGATGGCACGGGTCAACAACTGGCAGATCGACCGGGACATGAGTTACTGGTACGCGGAGAAGCGGCCCAAAAAGCAGTTCGCGGCGATCTTCGACATCAACAAGTGCATCGCCTGCCAGACGTGCACCATCGCCTGCAAGACCACCTGGACATCCGGGCGCGGGCAGGAATACATGCTCTGGAACAACGTGGAATCCAAGCCGTTCGGGTTCTACCCCATCGCCTGGGACGTGCACGCGCTGGAGCTTCTCGGCGCCGGCGACTGGAAAGACGGTGTCTACCAGGGCCGGACGCTGTTCGAGGCGGCCCGGGAGGGGGAGCGCGTGCTCGGCTGGCGGCCCGCCGCGGACGACTACGCGAACCCGAACCTCGGGGAAGACGATGCGCTGGATGCCGAGGCCCTGATCGACAAGGGGCTGGAACTGCTGGTGCCGCAGGCGGTGTGGTTCTTCTACCTGGCGCGGATCTGCAATCACTGCACGTACCCGGCGTGCCTGGCGGCCTGCCCGCGCGGCGCGATCTACAAGCGCCCCGAGGACGGCATCGTTCTCGCCGATCAGAAGAAGTGCCGGGGCTATCGCGAGTGCGTCAAGGCGTGCCCGTACAAGAAGGTCTTCTTCAACGCGGACGCCGGCGTCTCCCAGAAGTGCATCGGCTGCTACCCGCTGATCGAGCAGAACGAGCAGCCCCGTTGTTTCCAGAACTGCATCGGCAAGATTCGGAATCAGGGCTTCCTCTCCCGCCCCGAGGACGCGCGGGAGGACAACCCGCTCGACTACCTGGTGCACATCCGGAAGCTGGCCCTGCCGCTGCTGCCGCAGCTCGGGCTCGAGCCGAATGTGTACTACGTTCCGCCGATCCACGCGCCGAAGACCTTCCTGCACCAGATGTTCGGACCCGGTGTGGAGCATGCGCTCGCCACCTACAAGGCCGCGGCGGAAGATCCGGTGCTCGTGGCGCTCCTGTCGCTCTTCGGGTGTACGCCGAAGACGATCCACCGCTTCAAGGTCATCGGCGACCAGGTGGCCGGGTACGACGAGAAGGGCGGCGAGATCGTCCGGGTCCCCGTGAAAGAGCCGGTGTGGGTGCGCGCTCCGATGAAGGGCGATGTCCCGCGGCTCAATGTTACCTAGGAGCAGCAACCGAGGGTAAACGGATGAAGATACGAATTCTTTGGATCGTCGCCGGTCTCCTGATCGCGCTCCCGTCGTGCGGGAAGGGCAGCGTCGGCGGGGACGGTCCCGCGTTGGCGGCGAAGGGACTTACGATCACGAAGGTGACCGCTGCGCTGCCCGTTGAAGACCCCGCCGATCCGGCGTGGGACGACGCTCGGGAAGTCGTGGTCACGCTCCTTGTCCAGGATGTGGCGGAACCCCGGCTTACCGAGAAGGGCGTGGAGACACTGCGTCTGCGGGCGCTCCACGACGGAGTCCGCGCGGCTTTCCGGCTCGACTGGGCGGACGCCACCGCCGAGGACCTGGTGGAGATTGACCAGTCCACCGACGCCGTGGCGCTGGAGTTTCCGGCCACCGGCCCGGACGGACCCGTCCCGGACTCCATGATGGGGGAGGAGGGCAAGCCGGTCTCGATCATCCTCTGGCGCAATGCCTGGCAGCGGCGCCTGATGGGGGAGGCGTATGGAGTCGAGGCCCTTTATCCGAATCGAAGTGTGGACCACTATCCTCCCGATGCCGGGCCGACACCGGAATCCCGCGCGGTGCTGAAGAAGCTCTACAACCCGCCGGTCGCGGTGGGCAATCCCATGGCCGCCGTTGAGCGAATCAGCGCCACCCAGGATCTGACCGCGGAGGGCTTCGGCACGCTGACGGACGCCGGGAAGCAGACCTCTTCCGGGGAGGGCATCCATCAGGATGGCCGCTGGACGGTGATCATCACCCGCCCGCTCGACACGACTCCGGCCGCCGCGGGCATCCTTCGTCCCGGGGAAACCACCTACGTCTCCGTCGCGGTCTGGAACGGCTCGAAGAACCAGAGCGGTTCCCTGAAGATGCGCTCCATCTGGGTCCCGGTCCGCTTCGCCGAGGCCAGGCCGTGAGCGCCGCCACCGAACTCCGCCCGACGCTCGAAAAAGCCGCGATCAGACGGTTTCTCCATCTCGCTCTCTGTCCGCCGGGGCCGGGTCGGCAGGACGACCTCCGCGCGATCGCCGCGGAGTTGCCCCCGGGCGAGTTCGATGGCGTCGACGACCTGCTCACGGCAACCGACGAAGAAGTCGAGGCCGAGGGTTTTCGTCTGATCGGGCCGGCCGGGATCGTGCCCATCTCCGCTTCGAACTACATCGAGGAAGGGTATGCCGACAAGGGCCCGAAACTCGGAGATGCCGCCGGCTTTCACCATGCGTTTGGCTTCACCCCGACCCTCTCGGAGGCCCCGGACCACTTCTCCACCATCTTCGAGTTCCTCTCGTTCCTGGCCTTGAAGGAAGCCTGGGAAAGCGCCGAGGGAGACGAGGAGCAGGCGGAACTCTGCCGCGACGCCGAGGCGAAGTTCCTGAAAGAGCACGTGACCATCTACCTCCCCAGGTTCGCCGAGCGCCTGGCCGCCGCCGCGCCGGTGGGCGGTCACCACGCCGCGCTGGCAAGGGTCCTGATGCAGGTCTGAAAGGGCGCGAGGAGGGCGCTCCTTACTGGTTTCAACCGACGATCAACGAAGCGCGCCGGAGCAGCCCTGGAGGCGGACCCCGAGCGCCCGCAGGCAGCCCGTTCCTCCGTCCACGGTGGCCGAGCCGCCGGGGCCGGGGATGATCTCGCGCGCCCCGGCGTCGAGCGCGGCCCGGATCAACTCCCCGGTGCCCTCTTCGCGGTCAAGGTGCCCTTTTACGAATCCGGCGCGATCAGGATCTTCATGGGGCGGTCGGTGTGCCGGAATCGGCGTCGCCTGGCCAGCGGTGACCCTTCGTCCTGCCTTGCCTGCCGGCGTAGGTGCGGGTATATCGGAGGTTTGGTACTCGAAGATCCGGTGAAGAACATGCAGAACCTGCTGGCCTATATCGATCCCGCTTCCGGGACACTGCTGCTCCAGGCGCTCATCGCCGCGGCGATCGGGGGCATCGCCTTCTTCCGGCGATCGATCTGGGGCTTTGTGAGCATGTTCAACCGGCGTGAATCCGCCTCGAGCAACTCCGATCTGCCCCCTTCCGACCGTGATGTCACCGACCCTCCCGCCTGATTCCGTGGGTGCTTCGGTTCGAGTGGCGGGCTCCTTCCGGGATCCTTCCGGCCATGTGTTCACTCGCGGCGGGACTCTCTACCGCGCCATCGACGAGGATTGCCGGGGGGTGCTGGCGGATCTCTCCGAAGGGGGACTCCTCGACACCCTGATCCGGGATGGCGCCATCGTCGGGACCTCCTTCGTCGAGGATCCGTCGCTGCTGGCCGAACTGCGCGCTGAGCACGAGCCCTTCAAGGCATTCCTCGCGCACGAGACGATCGCGCCGCTCACCTTCCCCGCGGAGTGGACGGTCTCCATGCTGGCCGACGCGGGGATCAAGACGCTCTCGCTCCAGGAGCGCCTGATCGAGCGCGGCTTTTCCCTGAAGGACGCCACCGCGTACAACCTGCAGTTCGAACGGGGCCGCCCGGTGTTCATCGATCTCGGCTCGATCGAGCGTCCCGCGCGGCTCGACCTCTGGCCGGCATTGGGGCAGTTCGGACCGATGTTCACCTTTCCGCTCATGCTGAAGGTTTCCCGGGGCCGTGATCTTCGCACGATGTTTCTCGCCAATCTCGGCGGCATCGACCTCGAGCAGGCCGCGCAGGCCCTGGGGCGGAGTGGCCGGTGGCGGCCGAGTGCGTGGCTCGACGTCTCCCTCCCCGCGTTTCTCGGCCGGCGCAAGCTCGGCCGGCAGGTCGATGCGAACGAGGTGATCGAGAAGCAGGGAAGCGGTGACGCCAGGGCCCAGATCCTGAATCTCGGTCGCCTGCAGAAGAAGCTCGCGAAGCTCGCCGCGGGCTATCGGACGCGGGGCATCTGGGCTGAGTACGGCGACGTGTGCACCTATGACGACCGGGCTACGGGCACCAAGCGGGAACGGATCCGGGCGTTCCTCACGGAGCATCGACCCGGCACGGTCCTCGACCTCGGCTGCAACACCGGCGACTACTCCCTTCTGGCCGCCGAATGCGGGTCGAAGGTTTTCGCGGTGGATGGCGACCACGATGCCGTGGAGATGCTCTACCGCCGGGTCCGGGATGGCCTGTTGCCGGTCACTCCGGCCGTGGTGGATCTCGGCAACCCGACCCCCGGGATGGGATTTCTGAACCGGGAGCGCGAGTCGTTCATCGAGCGCGCCCGGTCCGATTGCGTCTTCGGCCTGGCCCTCGTGCACCACCTGATGGTCACGGGGAACCTGCCGGCCGCCGGTGTCCGCGAACTCTTCGCCACTCTCACCCGGAAGTACGCCGTGGTGGAGTTCGTGCCGGGAGACGACCCGATGTTCCGGGAGTTGCTGAAGAGGCGGGTGGGGCCGATGGATGCGCCGACGCTCGAGCAGTTCAAGGCCGAGATGGCGAAGGACTTCGATCTGCTCGGCGAGGAGGCGGTGCCGGGAGCCGGGCGGATGCTGCTGTTCCTGGAGCTGAGGGCGGCCGATGCCTGACCAGCGCGTCCGGGTCATCTTCCCCTGGTTGATTGCGGCCTGGCCCGTCCTGCACCTCTTCGCCGCCAACATCCGGGAGACGGAGGCGATGGATGTCGCGGTCCCGCTCCTCCTGACCGTGGGCGCCGCGGTCGTGCTCTTCGTGTTCTTCCGACTCCTGCGGGTCGCCCCGCCGCGCGCCGGCCTGCTGGTGTCGCTCCTGATCGTGCTCACCTTCTCGTTCACCGCGGTCCACCAGGCACTGATCGACCTGAACGACCACGCCGGCATCGAGATGCTTGCCGCCTACGGATATTCGGTTCGCCACGGCGTCGCGCTCGGCGTCCTGATCCTGGTTTTCGGTGTTCTGGCGACCTTCATCCTCCGGAGCAGTGGCCGGTTGGCGAGACTCACCGGTCTCCTCAACCGGGTCTCCGCGGCGCTCGTGCTCCTTGCCCTCTTCCGGATCGGCTCCGGGATCCTCTCCATGAGCGGGCCGCCGAAACGACTCGATTCCCTCGAAGTGCGGGGCGTCACCGCGACGCCGGATCTCTTCTACATCGTCCCGGATCGCTATCCGTCCGGGGAGACGCTCCGGACCGCCTACGGTTTCGATAACCGCCCCTTCCTCGCCGGGCTGGAGAAACGCGGGTTCATCATTGCGGGAAAGAGCCGCAGCAACTACGCCAAGAGCGCCTTCAGCATCGCCGCCGCCCTCGACATGGATTTCCATCCGAACCCCTGCCGGGAGCGGGACGTGGTCGCCCGATTGAGGCGCGGGCACCGGGTGGGGGAGTTTCTGAAGAACCTCGGCTATCGCTACCTCCATCTCGGGAGCTGGTACGGACCGACCTCCGAAAATGAGCTCGCCGACGCCAGCATCAAGTACCCCGGCGCGCTTTCCGAATTTGCCTGCGCGCTCCTCGGCATGACCCCGCTCAAGTCGTTTTTCGGTCTCGGGATCCGGTATGAGCATCACGCCGAGATCGGTGCCTTTCAACTCGACCGGCTCCTTCATCTGAAACCTGCCGATCAGCCCCGCTTCGTCGTCGTGCATCTGCTGCTGCCCCACGGTCCCTTCGTCTACGACCGGGAGGGACGTCGAATCCCGGCGAATTCCGAGTATGGGGAAGGCTCCAAGGCGCGATTCCTCGGGCAGTTGCAGTTTGTGAACGGGAAACTGCTCGAGGTGGTGGACCACCTGGTTTCGATCTCCCGCCAGGAGCCGATCATCGTGATCCAGGCCGACGAGGGACCGTACCTGCGAGAGGACGATCTCGACGGTTCGAGGGCCGCCCAGTTGCGAGTCCGCACCGGGCTGCTGGCAGCGTACAAGGGACCGGGACTGTCCGCGGGGGACGTGCCGGAGACGATCAGCCCGGTCAATACCTTCCGCCTCGTCTTTTCCCGCTGGTTCGGTCAGGAACTGCCCCTGCTGCCGGATCGCGTGTACTCCTGGGATGGCATCCTGAAGCCCACCGAGGAGGACGAGGGGCCGTTCCACTGGACCGATGTTTCGGGCACCCTTCGCGCGAAGTGATCGCGATGCGGCAGCCCTCGAATCCCGAAGCTGCTCTTGCGCGGATCCTTGGATCAGCCGCAACCTCTGCCTCCGTACCCCCCGGGGGGTCGGATACCGGCTACGATGTGAATCTTGACCTGCTGACATCGTGTCAGTAGTGTCCCTGCCGGAGCGGAATTACCAGGGGATTCCCGGGTTTCATGGGGGATACCGCGACCGCTCGCGGGGATGGGGGAGCGCTGGCATGTCGCCGGTTCTCATCGATCTGCCGCAATAGTGGGTCGATCTCCGTATCGACCGTGCTGGCGGTCCGGGAACGTCACGCAGCCTCAGCGAGTGCTGCGGAGATTTCGAGCGTCAATACTGCAGGAGAGACATCATGCTTCGCACCGGTCCCGGGTCAATCGTCGGCTTGCTGGTTCTGTTCCTGGCCGCGGTACCGGGGCTGGCGGAGACGGATGCGGTTGATCAGGCCATCGATCAGCAGGTGAGTGCCGGCATCCTGCCCGTGCCCGACTACTCCGGCGACTTTCGATCCCGCACCAATCTGACCGGCGACTGGGGCGGCCGGCGCCAGGAGTGGGCGGAAGATGGGTTCACCTTCAACCTGAGGTGGTTCCAGGTGGGGCAGGGGGTCGTCGATGGCGGGCTGCGGGAACGCTCTACCTACGTCACCAATCTGGACTACCTCTTTCACTTCGACCTCGACCGGATGGGGATCCTCCCGGGAGCGGTCGTCACCGTGCGGGGGCAGTCACGCTTCGGGAACACCGTGAACGGGGACGCGGGACTGCTTCTGCCCCCGAACACCTCCTCCCTCTTCCCGTACACGCGGGAACTCGACGACAACGTCTCCATCGCGGTGACGGAGTTGAACTGGTTGCAGTTTCTCTCCGCGGAGTTTGCCCTGCTGGCCGGCAAGGTCACGACCCTCTCCAGCTCCAACGAGTTCGCGGGCGGAGAGGGGCGCACCCAGTTCATGAATTTTCAGCTCCTGTACAGCGCGGTCACCGCCCAGATCGCGCCCTACAGCACGCTCGCCGCCGGGCTCCTGTGGATGCCTTCCAGAACGGTGACCGTCAGCAGTCTTCTGCTGAACCTCGACGAGGCGTCCACCACCAGCGGCTTCGACGGCTTCGGAGAGGGCGCGAGCTGGATCACCGGCGCGGACTTCAGATTCGCTCTCGGCGAGTTGCCGGGAGGGGCGAACCTCTCCGCGGCGCTTGGTTTCGGCCGGAACTTCGCTCGCATCGGTGGGATCAATATCGGTGCCGGGCCCGGGCTCTCCCTGGACACGAAGAAGCGCACCTGGGCCGTCTTCAGCAACGCCTGGCAGTACCTCTACGTCGAAGAGGGATCCGCGGAGGAGATCACTCCGGACAACGGTGAGCAGGATCTGCAGGGCCTGGGGTTCTTTGCGATCATCGGTTTCGCCGACCGCAGCACCAACCCGGCTTCGCTCACTCTCGCCGGTGGGCTCTCGTGGCGCGGCCTCATCCCCGGCCGCGACGATGACACGTGCGCGATCGGGTACTTCCACAATGAACTTCGAGACCCGCGAACCCTGTCCGGCTTCCGGCTGGGGACCTCCATCGCGGGGATGGAGGTCTACTACAACATCGCTCTTGCCGAGGCGGCCCGGTTGACGCTCGACTTCCAGTGGACGAAGAGCGCCTTTCCTGATGTGGACAACGCCGTCATTCTCGGCCTGCGGCTGAACCTCGATTTCTGACGAAAGTGTGAACGATCAAAGCGCCCCGCAGGCGGCGTTGGATCCCTTGAGTGAACATTCCGAATTGGAAGAGTATCCAGGCAGCCATCTCTTGGCGTGATCACCAGTGGCAACCGCGCGGAAGGGACTGCTGGAGAGCGCTCAAGCGATCCTGGGGGAGAGGTTTCTGCCTCCGTACGCCCGGGGTGGCTGTCCGCCTGGTGGCTTGCTACCGCGGCGTGATCTCCGCACCGAGGATCTTGCCGTCCGCGGACACGTAGAGCGTCACGACCAGGCCCTTCAGGGAGTGGGATTTCACTGTAGTGAATCCGCCCTCCTTCGGTTCGATCTGGGTGTCGAAGACCAGTTCCGTAATCACGCTCGCGCTCGCCAGGCTGCCTCCGATCGGGAGATTGAACGGACTGCCGGACCAGGGGGCGCGGCAGGCGATCTTCGCGACCCGGCCGTTTTCGAACGTGATGTCGAGGCCGGGGTGACGGGCCGGAAGGACCGCCTTCGCCTCGGATTCCGACATCCCCGGCAACACTTTGGGGACGCCCTTGACCTGCCTTGCGTCCAACTCCCCGCGGAGAGCGGCCAGCCGTGACTTCTCCGGGATATCGACCGCGGAAACCCGGTCGTGCGGAATGGCCTCGGCCTCGGCGCCGGCCTGGATCGTGACTTGATCGAAGTCGATGTCGATGAGGTTTCCGGTGATGGCCCGGCGGACCAGGTTGCCGTCCTGCTCACTGGTGGTCCGGACCGTGATCGTGTCCCCGTGGGCCACACCGCCGTAGAGGTTGCGGATCTCCACCGGCAGACGCCGGGCCGCAGTGATCGGAGCATCCTTGAAAACCTTCACGGTGACGGCTTCGCCTCCGCCGGTGGGGTGGGTTTCGATGTCGAGAAAGCCGTCGGTCATTCCGTTGAAGGTTCCGATGACCGGATCGGGTTGCCCCCAGATCTGCAGGGCGATCGGCTCCCCCTTCGCCAGGCTGGTCAGGTCCAGTTCGAGCGGCGCCTTGCGGCTGATCGTTTGCAGGGACCGGATCTCCCCGAGGTCGACTCCGATCTTCTCGAGCTTGCCTTCTCGCGGTATCGCCAGAGTGACCTTTCCGTTTTCCGTCACCTCTTCGAGCCTGCCGGATATGAGCGAGCCGTCAGCGGTCGATAGCCGCAGCCAGGCACCGGTCTGGGCTCCGTCGAAGAGCATGAACCGGAGGTCCGGGAACTTCTTCACATCGACGATGCGGTCGATGCTGTCCCGCGGGACCCACACCTCGCCGAGCGCACCGGCTTCCGGGTTGGTCGTGACTTTCAAGCGGCGGTCGCTCTTCATCTCGATGCGGCAGAAGTGACGTTGCCCGGAAGTTCGCCACTGGTCGTGGTCCTCCCCGGTGAGGATGAGCAGGACCTCGGCGCCGGGCAACAGGTCGTCGTAGCGAAGGAGGTGGGTCTCGCGCTTCTCTCCCTCGGGGTTGCGGGGGCGTTCGACCCTGCTCCCGCCCGTCTGGTGCACGTTCTTCTCGATCTTCGCGATGTCTCCCCGCGGAATCCGGATGGTGCCCACATCGGGCAGTTCCAGGACGATCAGGGAAGGATGTTCCATGATGATATTGCCATCGATCACCACTCCCGAGGCAAGCGTGACCCGGTCCCCGGCCCGGGCCGGCGTGCCGATCAGGAGGAGCAGCAGGGTCGCGGCAGTCATCAGAACGGTCGTGCGTTTCATGTCAGACCTCCGGGCCGGCCCGGGACGAAGAGGAGCCCGGGCGATGGGCCTTCTCCTCTCTGTCGGGAATCCTCGCCACCCCGCTTGAGACAAAGCACTTCCCGGGCGCGAATATGTTCCTCCGGGACGGCGTAATGAACCGCGTACCATGTCGTTGTGCGCCGGTTTGGGTTCTGCTACTTTCCGGAGGCCTTCTCGATGGAAGACGCCTTCCTGGTCTGTTTTTTCACCGGGCTGTTCTTCACCGTCGTCACGGCTTTCCTGGCCGGTGTCGCGGGAGGGCACGACCATCCCGGCCCCGGCACCTCCGCGGATGTCGATGCCGCCGACTTCGATGCCGCCGACTTCGATGCCGCCGATTTCGATGCCGGTGACCTGGATGTCGGCCATGCGGAGGCGAGCCCCAGCGCTGAATTCGACATGGGCCACGACTTCGACCACGCCATCGCCGATGCCGGTGGTGACGGTCACGTCGAAGTCGGTATCGGAGACGGCTTTCCGGGGCTCAGCCCCTGGTCTCCCACGGTGCTCAGCGCTTTCGTCAGCACTTTCGGCGCGGCGGGCTACCTGAGCATGACCGAGATGCAGGCGGGGATCCCCCTCAGCGTGCTCGCCGGACTCCTCGGGGGCTTCGCATTCTCCTTCTTCGTCTTCTGGAGCATGAACAAGCTCTTCGCCTCCCTGCAATCTTCGAGCGAGGTGAGGGTCTTCGCACTCAAGGGCGGAAGAGCGGAGATCATCACTCCCATCCCCGAGGGAGGCGTGGGTGAGATCTCCTACGTGGCCAGGGGTACCCGGCTCTCCGCTCCGGCGAGATCCGTCAGCGGAAAGGCAGTGGGGCGGGGCGCAACCGTGAGAATCGCCAGAATCACCAGGACCGTCTATTACGTCAAACCTCTGTAGGGAGAGAAATCATGGATTGGATGATCGCGGAAGGGCTGATCAACTCGGTCACCATCTCACTGGGACTCGTGGCGTTGCTGGTGTTCATCGCCATCATCTGGGCGAGCCGTTTTACGAAGGTGGGGCCGAACGAGGTGCTCGTCATCTCCGGTCGCCGGCACAAGGGACGCGACATTGAAGGGCGGTCGGTGGTCCGCGGTTTTCGCATGGTGAAGGGGGGCGGAACTTTCGTCTGGCCGGTGATCGAGAAGGTGGACATCCTCTCTCTCGAGCTCCTGACCATCGACGTCAAGACCCCCGAGGTCTACACCCAGCTCGGTGTGCCGGTCATGGTGGACGGCGTGGCCCAGATCAAGGTCAAGGGCGACGACATCTCCATCGCCGTGGCCTCCGAGCAGTATCTCTCCAAAGGCAAGAACGACGTGACCAGGATCGCCCTCCAGACCCTCGAGGGGCACCTGCGCGCCATCCTCGGAACGATGACCGTCGAAGAGATCTATCAGAACCGGGACTCCTTCGCCACCAAGGTGCAGGAGGTGGCGGCCGGCGACATGGCCTCGATGGGGCTGAACATCGTCTCGTTCACCATTCGGGACATCCGGGACAATGAGGGCTACCTCGACGCTCTCGGTAAGCCGCGGACCGCCGCGGTGAAGCGGGACGCCGTCATCGGGCAGGCCGAAGCCGACCGTGACGCCACCATCAAGTCCGCCGAGGCCAACCAGGCCGGGCAGGTGGCGAAGTACCAGGCGCAGACCAGGATCGCCGAGGCCAACCGGGACTACGAGATGGAGGCCGCCGACTACCAGGCGTCCATCAACGAGCGCAAGGCCGAGGCGGACCTTGCCTACGACCTGCAGCGGTTCAAGTCGAGCCAGATGGTGAAGAAGGAGGAAGTCGCGGTCGAGGTGATCGAGAAGCAGGAGCGAATCAAGGTCCAGGAGCAGGAGATCCTTCGCAAGGAGAAGGACCTCGACGCATCGGTGATCAAGCCGGCGGTCGCGGAGCGGGAGCGGATCCAGAACCTCGCCGACGCCGAGCGGTACAAGCTCGAGGCCGAGGCCCAGGGCGCTGCCGAGGCCACCAAGGCGCGCGGTTTCGCGGAGGCGGAGGTCGTGACGCGTCAGGGGACCGCCGACGCCGATGCGGACAAGGCCAAGGGACTGGCACGCGCCGAGGTCATCAAGGCTCAGGGTGAGTCCGAAGCCGAGGCGATGAAGAAGAAGGCCGACTCCTGGAAGGAGTACTCCGAGGCGGCCGTCATCCAGATGCTGGTCGAGGCGTTGCCGGAGATCACAAAAAACATCTCCGAGCCGTTGTCCAAGACCGAGAAGATCGTCATCGTCAACTCCGGCGGAGCGGGGGGCGCGGGCGCCAGCAAGGTGACCCAGGACGTGGCCGACATCGTCGCTCAGCTTCCTCCGGTGATCGAGTCCCTCTCCGGGATCGACCTGAAGAAGCTGATCAGCAAGGTCCCCGGCATGGTCGAGCGGTCGGACGCCCCGAAGGATGCAGGCGGGGATGACAAGAAGAAGGCGTAGCCGATGGGTGAACCGCGCGACACCCTGCTGCACGAGGTTCTCCTGGCGAACCGGCAACATCTGGCCGGTTCGCCGGTGCCCCGGCCGACCTCGCTCGGCGAGAAGAGCCTGCTCGTCATCACCTGTATGGACCCTCGCCTGACCGCGCTGCTTCCGGCGGTCATGGGCGTCGCGTCCGATGAGATGATCCAGATTCGCAATGCCGGGAATCGCGCACTCGATCCCGAACGTGACCCGGTGCGCTCGGCGGTGGCCGCGATCGTGCTCGGCCTGGCTGACGAGGTCTTCGTCATCGGCCACACCGACTGCCGGATGTGCGGGTCCACGACGGTCGACGTCCTCGACGGGATGAAAGCCCGGGGTCTTTCTCGCGAGGCCTTCGGCTCGAAGGACGTCCGGGCGTGGTTCGGCCTGATCGCCAGCGAGCGATCGAATACGATGGAGGCGGCGAAGGTGATGCGGGAGAGTCCGCTGCTGCCACCAGGCATCCCGCTCCACGCGCTGCTCGTGGATACCGCCACCGGCCGGCTCGACCTGCTTTCGGAGGGATACACCCGGGCGGCGATCGCGGCACCGTCGACCCCCGTCTCGACCGGCCCTATCGAGATGTTCGAGCCTCCGGAGAGCTCGTTCGATCCCGGAATGGCCGCTGTCTTCGAGAGTATCGCGCCGGAGAAGCCGCCTGCCCCGGCGCGTCCCGTGCCGCCCCCGAAACTGCCACCTCCGCCACCGGAGCCGGCGCACCCCGCGCCGCCCCCCCCGCCCCCCCCGCGAGCAAGATCCGCCCCCGCTCCGAAGCCCCGGTCCGAGCCGGCCTCTCCCTTCGAGCGGGCGGAAGATGTGCTGGAGCGGCTGATGAAACGCCGCAGGCGGTAGGTCCGGCCAGGGCGTATCAAGCCGACTCTGGCGGAGCAACATCACGCGCAGGGCGAAACCGCCCTCGGAGGATCGGGTGCCGTCCCGACCTGAGCGATCTATCCGGTTCCGTCACCGTTCGAATGTCCCGGAATCCCCCCTGGGGCACTGTTAAGCTATAGTCCTCGGAGTTGTGTGCCTGGCTTCTCAACCGGAGGACCCCATGAACCTCTCGCGCGTACTCTCCATCGGACTCCTCGCCGCCTTCCTCTTCGCCGGGACGGCGGGCGCGGGGACCGAAGTCATGGAGATCGACCCCCTCGCCGACAAGGACCTCTACCACTTCAAGAAGGAGGGCCCGGGCAAGTGGACGATCGACGATACCTCTGACGACATCCACACATTGATCGTCTGCCCGAAAAGCAAGGCGGATACCGGTCTCTTGTTCATCAAGCGGAGGTTCACGAACGGGTTCCGCTTCACGATGGATGTGACCGGGGGCTCCAGGTACAAGGGCCTCGAGTTCTACCTGGTGCCGCCAGAGGGGGATCGGATCCTCGTGCCCTTCAAGAAGCGCGGGCTGGCGAAGAAGGGCTGGCACCGCTTCATGTTCACCCTCGAGAAGGGCAGGGCCCAGGTGCGGATCGACGACGACAAGGGGGAATCGGTCCAGGTCGAGGAGGGCCCCGAGTACACCTTCGCCATCAAGCTCACCAGGCGGAGCGAGGCGATTTTCCGCAAGCCGATGCTCAAGTTCCTGGTGGTCTCCAGGGCGCAGGAGCAACCGAAGGACGGATTCGTCCGGATCTTCGACGGCAAGAGCATCGAAGGATGGGTCATGGCCTCGGAAGGTCCCGAGTTCCAGAATGCCTTCAAGGTCGCCGACCAGCGGATCGAGGGGAGACTCCCGCAGGGCCCCCGGAACTTCGGGCGCTTCGTCTACACCGGCGTCGTCTTCCGCGATCACGTGTTCCGGTTCAAGGCCAGTGCGGATACCCGCGGCCTCCACCTCTGGGCGGGTCCCAAGCGCGAGTGGGTGCCGGCCATCGACGACTACTTCGATCGCGACAAGGACTGGAACCAGGTGGAGTGGGAGTCGAAGGGCCAGAAGGTGACCCTGAGGATCGACGGCCGGGAGGTCTGGCAGGCGAAGATCGATGCGCCCCAGAATTATGCTCCTCAGTTCTGGCTGATCCCCGGAGGCAAGTGCACGATCCGTGACATCCAGGTCAAGGGGCAGGTGGTGCAGAATACGGCGATCTGGCAGAAGCATGCGGAGGAGAGCGGCGCGGATGCCGGCGGCCGGTTCGGAGGAAGAGGAAACGACCAGCCGCATCCCGGCGCCGGTGCGGGAGCGGGAGGGCTCGAGGGCGGGCGGAAGATCTTCAACGGTTCCGACCTGACCGACTGGGGAGGCCGGCCGGACGGAGCCTGGACGGTCGAGGACGGCAAGATCATCGGTCTGACCCTGGACCAGGCCAACCCCGCGGAGTTGATCTATCGGAAATTCGTCTTCACGAACTACCGCGTACTGTTCAAGGTTCAGCGCGGCACCGTGGGCGCGAAGTTCATCGCCCGCCTGATCCCCCCCGCCGACCAGAAGGCCGGCGCGGAGAAGAAGCCGAACGCGGTGGATATCAAGGACGAGTGGGTCGGGGACAAGGAGTGGAACGACTTCGAGATCACCGCCACCGGCGACAACCTCGTGATCAAGGTGAACGGCAAGCAGGTCCACTCCGTCACAATCTACAAGGATCGGGGCTTCTTCGGCTTCATGATCGGGCCGAACTCGGCCATCGGGCTCACCGAGATCGTCCTCGAGTGATCCCATCTCCGGTTCCCGCGGCGGGTGGCGCTACCTCCGCAGGAACCGGTGGATGAACTCCCGGGCATGCGGCGGGGCCTTGTTCTCCTTCAGCAGTTCCGCAACGGCCTCGAAGGCTTCCCGGGACCGGCCTTCGCGGGCCAGGCAGCCGGCGAGTCCGATGCGGGCCATGGGATCGCCGGGGGAACGTTCGAGGGTCCACTCGAACTGGGACCGGGCTTCCGCGATCGCCTCGATCGCCTCGGCCCCGCCCTCCCACGACTCCGGCCGGGCCAGGATCGTCAGACCGAGGACCGCTCGCACCTGGGGGTTGTCGGGTCGCAGCGCCTGGGCGATCCGGGCATGCAGGAGACTCAGTTCCGCGTTTCCGACGGGGTGCCGAAGTCCCGTCATGGCAGTGCGGAAATGGAGCCAGAAGTCGCCCGGATGCATCCTGGCGCCCCGCTTGAGGACCTCGAGCGCGGCCGTTCCATCGTCCTGCTCCGGCGGTCCGGTCAAGGCGTGAGCCAGCAGCAGGATGCTCTCCGGCGGGCGGGGCGTGCGGGTGAGTGAAGCGGCCAGGCTCGTCAGGAGATCGCGGTCGTGATTGAGCATGGCCAGTCGAAGCTTCTGGCGCCAGGGATCGGGGTCCACCTCATTGGCGCTCTCGATCAGCTTCCGGGCTACCTCGGGCTCGACCCGGTGTCTCGATGCCCAGTCGTCGATGGCGCGTACCAGGCGCTCCACCGTCTCCGGTGAGAAGGCCCGGAGCCCGGCGGCGATCTCGTCCACGGATGCCGACTGAAAGTCGATCCCGATGGCCTGGAACCCCTCGGTGTAGCTCTCTTCCGCCCGCCGGAGATCCACGTCCTCCCGGAAACGGACGGCCTCGATCCCGCGGAGAAGATCCTCCTCTTTCGCCCGGGTCTGGTACTCCCGCAAGCGAGTGTCCACAAGTTGGCGGGTTCCGGGCTCGACCGCCCGCGTGTGGAGCCGCGTTTCCGCACGGCGAACCGTGTCCACCGCGTGGTTCCAGTTGCCGGACTCCGCGAAATTCTTCGCCATGAGGAGGATCGAGGTCACCTCCCGGCTCGTCGCGGTCAGCGCCGCCTGGCGCTTCGCCCGCAGGTGGAAGTAGGATCCGCCTCCCAGGATGACCGCCAGGACCACCGAGATGCCGAGACCGATCGCCAGACGTTTGGCCCGTCTCTCCGACTGCGCCCGCGCTTTCTCCTCCGCCGCCTTGAGTTCTGCCTCGCGGGCCCGGGTCTCCAGTGAAGACAGGTAGGTGGAGATCCTCTTCGCCACTTCTCCCGCGTCGCGGGGGCGCTCCAGGCGGGAGGCTCGCAGGCAGTCCGCGGCGATCTCCTTCAAGTCGTCGTCGGCGCTGCTCTCCTCGACCCGCCGCCAGGTTTCGCCCAGGTCACCGCGCGTGATGGCCTGGGCCAGCCCACCCGAAAGATCGCCGACATAGGTCGGCTGCCCGGTGAGGATTTCCGCGAGAATTCCCCCCAGACAGAAGACGTCGGTACGCTCGTCGATGGCCTCGGTGTCCCCGAGAATCTGCTCCGGAGCCATGTATGCGGGGGTCCCGATCGCGGACCCCGCCATCGTCTCCGTCCCGCCGGGGCCGCTGCGGACGGTCAGAACGTCGTTTTCCCGGCGGGCGCGCTGCTCGTCCGCAACGCCTCCATGCAGGAGGACCTTGGCGCATCCCCAGTCGATGACCTGAACTTCGCCGAAGGTGCCGACCATGACGTTGGCGGGCTTCAGGTCTCGATGCACCACTCCCCGGGAGTGAGCGTAGGCCATGGTCTGACAGACCTGCTCGAAGATCCGGAGATAGCGCCGCCGATCCTCCGCCAGGTCCGCGCGATCGGAAAGGAGTGCGGAGAGGGTCCGCCCCTGGATGAGCTTCATCGTGAAATAGGGACGGTCGTTTCCGAGCAGACCCAGCTCGTAGACCGGCACGATCCCCGGATGCTGGAGCTGGCCGCCGATCTGCGCTTCCTCGATGAACCGGGAGATGTCGGCTTCGCGGCGATCGTCCCGCTCGGGCAGGACCTTCATTGCCACGTCGCGGCCGAGGTCGGAATCGCGAGCCTGCAGGACGATTCCCAGACCGCCACGCGCGATTTCGCCGAGTACCTGGTATCGCCCGTGCTTCCCGGCGGGCACCTCTTCGCTTCCTCCGGTACGAACGAGCGGGAGTTCCTCTCTCACCGAAATCTGACGAAGGAGCACGGGATGGGGAGGGCCACTTTTCAGCTTGAGCCGCCCGAGAACGCTGTCATCGACCGGCGCGCGCCGGCCGGCGAAAGCCCGCTCCATGGCGTCATCCCAGCGACTCTCTTCACGGGCCTCGCTCAAGGAGACCTCCCTTCAGAAGCTGACTCCGACGAGCGCGCGGTTTCGCCGCGGGATTTCCGGAAATCACTCGATCAGGTCCAGCAGGGCCTGGCATTCCCGCTCGATTTCACCGGGCAGACCGGGGTGCTGGAAGGCGACTTCCTCCCGCAGCGCATCCTTGAACTCCTCCCGGGCGCGGGCGTACTGGTGGTGGGTCACCGACGCCTCCTCCTCCCACCGCCGGGCGATCTCCCGGATGGTCAGCCCCTCCGCGAAACGCAGGCGCAGCAACTCCACTCGCCGGAGAGCGGCCTCTCCCCGATCCGCCGCCGCCGCCTCCTGCCGGGCCACCGCGCGCCGGAGCAGCGTATCGACCCAGGCTCGGTCGAAGATGCGGGAGAGGCGGGCGTCCCTGGCCGGAAGAGCCTCCGGTTCGGCCGCGTGCGGGGGGGCGCGCTTGACCCGCTCCCTCGCCTGCCGCTCCTCATAGCGCAGCGCGACATTTCGCACGACGGCGAAGAGGAACGTCCGGAACCTCCCCTGGTGGGAGGGATCCAGCCGGGAGAGGGCGCCATCGCCGCGGAGGCATTCCAGGAATACATCCTGCACCGCGTCGTCGATCTGCTCGCGATGGCGCCCGGAGGCCCAGCGGGCGCCGAGGTACGCCCGGACCACCGGCAGGTAGGTGCCCGCAAAGTCCGTTCGGGCCCTGGCGTCCCCGACCGCCGCGTCCCTGATCAGAGTCCAGCAGGTTTCCTCGGGTTTGGACACGGCTCGATTGTCGGGGTAGCCACGCGCACGGCGAGAAATATCCGATTTTTCCCCCGCGAAACCGCGGATCGGCCGGAGTCATCTGCATCGAGGACGAAATGACGAAGACGGAAGAGGCTGAGATGGAGCTCCGGGTCGCACGGTTTGCGCCGGCGTGGCATGGATTCCTCCTCTTCGGCATTCTGCTCACGGCCGTCTCCTGCCAGGCTGTGTCCGGGGCCCCGGACTCACCGGTCGCGCCTCCGGCGGGCTTCTCCCGGTCCGGCCGGGCGGACTTGCCGGATCGTTGGTGGACGACCTTCGATGATCCCTTGCTCGACGACCTCGTGACCGGTGCCCTCGAGGGCAACCCCGGATTGAAAATCGCCTGGGATCGCCTGGCGCAGGCCGAAGCCACCGCCCGGAAGGCCGGGGCCGCCCTCTCTCCAACCCTCGACGGGACCGCCGGGGCATCCCGTTCCCAGAACCGGACGGACCTCCGATCCGGTGGCGCCACGAACCTGTCACTGGGGCTGGCGGCCGGTTGGGAGATCGACCTCTTCGGCCGGCTCGGGGCGAACCGGGACGCCGCCGTTTTCGAGGCCGCCGCGAGAGCGGAGGACGTCCGCGCCACCGCGGTGACGCTCGCCGCCGAAGTGGCGTCGGCCTGGTTCCGCCTGGTGGAGGAGACCGGGCAGGTGCGCCTGATCGAGGAGCAGATCCGGACCAACGAGCAGGTGCTGGAACTCGTGACGTTACGGTTTCGCCGAGGCGCTACCGGCGCCATCGACGTGCTCCAGCAGCGACAGCTCGTCGAGGCGGGAAGAGGAGACCGGGTGGCGGCCAACGCAAACCTGGAAGTGACCGCCCTCCGCCTGGCGGTCCTTTTGGGGCGCGCGCCGACCAGCTCCCTTCCCGACCGACCGGACGAGCTGGCGAGAGTTCCTCCCCTGCCCGCCACCGGCCTCCCCGCGGAGCTGGTCGGGCGTCGTCCGGATGTGAAGAGCGCCTGGGACAGCGTCCTCGCCGCCGACCGGCGGGTGGCCGTCGCCGTGACCGACCGCTACCCGCGCGTGGCCCTCACCGCGTCGATCGAGACCGACGCGAACCGGCTCGATGACCTCTTCTCCAACTGGTTCGGCGCCCTCGCCGCGAACCTCGTCACGCCCCTCATCGACGGCGGTCTCCGCGATGCCGAGGTGGAGCGTACCCGGGCCGCGGCCTCCGCCGCCCTGAACGAGTACGGCCGCGTGGTGCTCGAGGCCCTCCGGGAGGTCGAAGAGTCTCTCGTTCGCGAGAAGCGGCAGGGGGAACTGATCGAGAGCCTCGAGAAACAGTTGGAGTTGGCACGACAGAGCCTGATCCAGATCGGCCAGAGCTACGCATCCGGCACCGTCGACTACTTGCGGGTCCTCGCCGCGATCCTGACGACCCAGGGCCTGGAACGTTCCCTCCTCGGCGCCCGCCGGGGGCTGCTCGATATCCGCATTGACCTCTGCCGCGCCCTGGCCGGCGGCTTTGAATTGACGAGACCGGCGGGTGCGGCCGCCGGCATGGAGGTCACCTTCCGATGACGAACGCCACGGAGAACCCCGGGCAGATCCCCGCGAACAAGAGGCTTCTGCGACGTTTCCTGTTTGCGTCGATCTTCGGGTTCCTGCTTCCCCTGGCGGTGCTCGCGGGAGGGGCCTGTGGTGCGGTCCTGCTCCTGAAGAGCGGCCCGGAAGCCAGTCTGCGGGCACCGGAGCGCCGGGCGCGGCTCGTCACGATCGCGCCGGTGACCGCCGGTCCCGCGCAGACGACCATCTGCGCGCAGGGGATCGTGCGCGCCGCCCACGCGGTCGCGATCCAGTCGAGGCTCAGCGGCGAGGTGACGGAGATTTCCGAGGAGTTGATGCCCGGCGGAATCCTCCGGAAAGGAGAGATGATCGCCACGCTCGATCCGGCGGACTATGAGCTGGCGGTCAGGCAGCGTGAGGCGGATCGGGGGCGTGCGAAGAGTGACCTCGACATCGAGCTGGGCCGGCAGGACGTGGCTCGCCGGGAGTACGAACTCCTCGGCGAGACCGTGGAGGTGGCCGACCGGGGCCTGGTGTTGCGGAAGCCACAGCTGGACTCGGCCCGTGCCGCGTTGGCCACCGCGGACGCCGCCCTCGAGAGGGCAAAGCTCGACCTGGCGCGGACGACGGTGAGAGCTCCGTTCAACGCCCTGGTCCGGGATCGCTTCGTGGATGTGGGAGCGCAGGTTTCCCCGGCGAAGCAAATCGCCGAACTCGCCGGGACGGATGAATTCTGGATCGAGGTGGCGGTTCCGACGGATCGCCTGAAGTGGATCGAGATTCCCGGAGCCGAGGTACGCGTGTTCGACGAGGCCGCCTGGGGTGAGGATCGATACCGCCCTGGCACGGTCCTGCGCCAGACCGGCGGCCTGGAGGAAATGGGGCGTATGGCCCTCCTGATCGTTTCGGTTCCGGACCCGTTCGCGCTGCTGCCGGAAAACCGCGGGCGGCCGACCCTTCTGCTCGGCAGCTACCTGCGGGTGGAGATCATCGGGCGCGGCCTCGAATCAGCGATCACCATCAATCGCCGGCACCTGCGGGAGGGCGGCAGCGTGTGGGTGATGTCGGCGGCGGGGAAGCTCGAGATCAGACCGGTCACCGTCGGGTTCTGCGGAGTGGACGAGGTCTGTCTCACGGCCGGGCTCGCAGCGGGCGAATTCGTCGTGACTTCCGATCTTTCCGCTCCGGTCGAGGGCATGCCGCTTCGTGTCGCGCGAAGACCCCGGGCAGAGGTCACGCATGGCCGCTGAGAGGCCCACGGGAAGATCGCGAGGCCCCATCGCCTGGATGGCGAAGAACGGGGTCACGGCGAACCTCCTGATGATCGCCCTCCTGGTCGGTGGCTTTCTCATGGCCACGAGGATCAGGCAGGAGGTCTTTCCGGAGTTCGACCTCGACATGGTGACGGTGGCCGTCGCCTACCCTGGAGCGAGCCCCGAGGAGGTGGAGCAGGGCATTGTGCTCGCGTTGGAGGAGGCGGTTCGCGGTCTGGATGGAGTGAGCAAGGTCCATTCCACCGCCTCCGAGGGTGTGGGCCGGGTTTCGATCGAGGTGCTGGAGGGGGGCGATCTGCAACTCGTCTACCAGGACGTTCAGCAGGAAGTCGGTCGCATCCGCACCTTCCCGCTGCAGGCGGAGAACCCCGTGATCACCCTGGTCGTAGCCCGGAAGGAGGTCCTCCAGCTCCAGGTCTACGGCGATGCCACGGAATGGGCCCTCCGGGGCATCGCCGAAGAGGTTCGGGACCGGCTGCTGCTCGCTTCCGGGATCACGCAGGTGGACCTGATCGGAGCGCGCGACTACGAGATCCACGTGGAAGTGCCGCAGGAGACGCTGCGGCGCTTCGGACTGACCCCGAGCGACATCGCGGCGAAGATAGCGGCCACCTCGGTCGAGATTCCCGCGGGAGACATCGACGCCGCCGGCGGAGAGGTGTTGCTTCGGGTGCGTGAACGGAAGGACTGGGCGAACGAGTTTGCGGAGATCCCCATCGTCACGAGCGCGGAGGGCGCGGTCGTCTGTCTCGGTGACATTGCCGACGTGCTCGACGGTTTTACGGACGCGAACCGACAGGCGACCTACGACGGGCAGCCGGCCATCGGGCTCGGGATCTTCCGCGTGGGCGACCAGACGCCGATTGGAGTGTCCGGCGCGGTGCGCTCGGCCCTGCCCGCCATCGAGGCCGACCTCCCCCCCGGGATCAGTGTGGCGGTGAGCGACGACAAGTCCGAGGTCTACAGCGCCCGTCTGAACCTGCTGCTCCGGAACGGCCTGATCGGTCTGGTATTGGTGCTCGTGCTGCTCGGTCTCTTCCTGGAATTCAGACTGGCGTGCTGGGTGGTGCTGGGGATCCCGGTTTCCTTTCTCGGCGCGTTCCTCGTCCTGCCGGTGTTCGGCATCTCGGTGAACATGATCTCGATGTTCGCCTTCATCATCGCTCTCGGCATCGTTGTGGACGACGCGATCGTCGCGGGGGAGAACATCTACGAGTATCGCCAGCAGGGCATGAGCGCGCTCCAGGCCTCGATCCAGGGGGCGCGGGACGTCGCCGTTCCGATCACCTTCAGCATCCTGACGAACCTGGTCGCCTTCTCTCCCCTGCTGTTTCTGCCGGGGATGATGGGCAAGATCTTCCGGGTGATCCCGGTCGTCGTGGCCACGGTCTTTGTCATCTCCTGGGTCGAATCGCTGCTCGTCCTGCCCGCACACCTTTCCCACGCCGGCCGGCCGTCGCGAATCTGGATCTTCCAGGTCCTCGGACGAGGCCAGCAGTGGTTCAGCCGGGCGTTTTCCGCGGCGGTGAAGAGAGCGTACGGGCCGTTCCTCGACCTCTGCATGCGGTTTCGCTACGTGACGATCGCCATCTCGCTCGCGATCCTGCTGCTCACCGTCGGTTACGCAGCAAGCGGGCGGATGGGTTTCGTCCTGATGCCCAAGGCCGAGTCGGACATCGCCGCGGTCACCGCAGTCCTGCCCTACGGTTGTCCGCCGGCCGACGCCGCCCGGGCTCGGGATCACCTGGTCCGGGCCGCGGGGGCGGTGGGGGAGCGAAACGGCGGAGATCGCCTCGTCGAAGGCATCTTCGCCACCGTGGTCGAGAACAAGGTGGACGTCGTGGTTTTCCTCACCGATGCGGATGTCCGCCCGATTGCCACGGGGGAGTTCACCGCGCGGTGGCGGGAGGAGGTGGGCCGTATCGCCGGGGTGGAGTCCGTCCGGTTCGAATCCGATCGGGGCGGCCCCGGACGGGGAAGGTCCATCAGCATCGAGCTGTCTCATCGTGATATCGATGTGCTGGAACAGGCGAGCTCGAAACTGGCCTCAGCGTTGACGCGCTACGGCAGCGTGAACGACATCGACGACGGTTACACGCCGGGCAAGCCCCAACTCGACTTCAGCCTGAAGGTGGAGGGCCGCAGCCTGGGCCTGACCTCGAGCGCGGTGGCCAGGCAGGTGCGAAGCGCGTTCTATGGAGCGGAGGCGCTTCGCCAGCAGCGGGGCCGGAACGAGGTGAAAGTGCTGGTCCGCCTGCCCCGATCGGAGCGATCCAGCGAGTACGCCATCGAAAACCTGATGATCCGCACGCCCGCGGGCACCTGGGTACCCCTGCGCCAGATCGCTGAGGTGAAACGGAACCGCGCCTACACGAGCATCGAGCGGAGCGATGGCCGTCGCACCGTGACCGTGACCGCGAACGTGACGCCGGAAAGCGAGACGAGCAGGATTGTCACCTCCCTCGAAGCTGAAGTGCTCCCGGAACTCGTTCATGACACTCCCGGGCTCTCCTTCGGTTTCGAGGGACGGCAGGCGGACATGCGCGACGCTCTCTCCGGGCTCCTGGTCGGTTTCATCGGGGCGCTGTTCGGTATCTACGGGCTTCTCGCCATACCCTTCAGGAGTTACCTGCAGCCCCTCATCGTCATGATGGCCATCCCCTTCGGCGTCGTCGGTGCGATCTTCGGCCACGTCCTCATGGGCTACAGCATGAGCGTGATCAGCATGATGGGGCTGGTTGCCCTGGCCGGGGTCGTGGTCAACGACTCGCTGGTGATGATCGACTACGGAAATCGCCGGCGGAAGGAAGGGAGATCGGCCCACGACGCCATCCACGACTCCGGCGTGCGACGTTTTCGGCCGATCCTGCTCACGACCCTGACGACCTTCGGCGGCCTTGCTCCCATGATCTTCGAGACCTCCCGGCAGGCGAGGTTCCTGATCCCCATGACGCTCTCGCTCGGCTACGGGCTGCTCTTCGCCACCGCGATCACCCTGGTGCTGGTCCCGTGTCTCTATATGGTCCTGGATGACGCCGTCGTCATGTTCCGGGTCATCAGGCGGGAGCGCCGTGGGGAAGGGGATGCGAAGTTCGGCTGCAAGGCGGCAAGGCAGTGAAGCAGCGAAGCGGGTGCAGGTGTCCCCGGTCTTCTCTGTCTTCCGTCCCTATCCTAACCCCCTGCTGTCGGCTATCATCGCCTCACTATTGCACTGGACAGAAAGGGACGATGCTATGCCGCAGGATCGCTATGACCGTTCATCGGAAGATGTCTTCGACCGGCCGAAGAGCAGGGTGGGGCTCTTCCTCGACTACGAGAACATCCGCCGGTCCATCGAGCACCACTTCTCGCCGCCGCCTACCCCGCAGCAGCTCTGCGAGAAGCTCTATGAGATGGCCGGGAGGTTCGGGCACGTGCTGCTGGCCAATGCCTACGGCGACTGGTCCATTTCCGTAACCGACCCCCGGGAGTTCCGCCGGCGCCAGATCGAGCCACGGCTCGTTCTCACCAAGGAGAATGGCGACGACCGCACCGACATCACCCTCTCCCTCGACGCCATCGAGACGCTCTACCGTCAACCGGAACTCGATGTCTACGTCATCGTCTCCGGCGACTCGGATTTCCACGACCTGATGCAGCGCCTTCGCCGCGCCGGCCGCCGCGTGGTGGTCTGTGGGGCCCGTTCGGATACCGGGCGTGAACTGATCCGCGGCGCGGACCGGTTCATTCCGCTCGAGGAGTTGCTCGGCGTTCGGGCTGCGCGTGCCGTCCAGCCGGTGGTGTGGGACGAGTACGACTGGAGCGGGTTCATCGTGTTGATCCGTGATCTGGATCGGAAGCTCAACTTCGTGGGGCTCCGCTACGTGGCCACCAAGGTCCTGAACCCCCACAACTGCGGGCTCTCCGATCGGGGACAGAAGCAGGAACTCCTGAACCGGGCCATCGACCAGAACATCATCGAGCCGTACCAGGTGGAGAACATCGAAGAGGGTGGTGAGCCGGTGAGCGCGTGCCGGTTGAACCTCGAGCACGCCATGGTCAAGGAGGTCCTGGAGAAGGAGGCCCTCGAGCAGGGCGCGGCGGAGGGGCCGGAAGAGAGTGAGGCCGGCCCCGGGGGATTCGCGGAGAATATCCCCTCCGAGCCGGACGAACCGGCAGAAGAGGAACAGCGGGAATCCGCGCCCGGCAAGTCTCCGGCCCGGACCTACCACTCCTCCGTGAACGGTGACGACCTCGGTCGGCCGGGAGAGCACACGGGCTGATGCGAATTCCGCTTGCCGCACTCCTCGCTGCCCTCCTGGTGGGGTGCACCTCTCTTCCTCCGGATGAGGGACCGCAGAACTTCGACGCCTCCGACCGTCGACTCGAGGTGGAGATCGCGGCGCAGGGGATGAAATCCATCGACCGCGACCTTCCGACGCTGCCAAATCCGGCCGTGCAGGGCTACGTGCGCGGTGTCGGAGAACGCATTGTGGCGGTCTGCGATCGCCGGGACATCCCGTGGACCTTCACGGTGATCGACGACGATCAGCTGAACGCCTTCACCATCGGCGACGGGAAGGTGTTCGTCTACAAGGGGCTCCTGACGCGGCTCGAGAACGAGGCCCAGTTGGCGGGAGTCATGGCGCACGAGATCGCGCACGTGACCCGCTATCACACGGTCATCACCGCCGAGAAGCAGCAGGAGACCCAACTGGGAGCCCAGGTCCTCTCCGGGATCGCCGGAGTGCTGCTCGGCGAGCCCGCACTCGCCGGACTGGCCGCGGATGTCTCCACCAGTATCCTCACCAGCGGTTTCAGCCGCGACCAGGAGGACCAGGCGGACCGGGTCGGGATGAGGTACGCCTTCGACGCGGGCTACGACGTGAACGAGTTCCCCCGGATCTTCGAGATCTTTCTCGAATACGGCGGGGACTCTCCCGAACTCTATAACGATCTGTTCGGCAGCCACTCCACGAACGCCGAGCGGATCGAGACCATGCGGGCGCTGGCGAGAACGAAGTATGCGCCCCGGATGAAAAACCCGGTGCGGGGTGAGCGCGAATATCGGCGAATGCTCGAACGTCTTCGCTGAGGCGATCGCTTTGGAATCGAAAAAACTCACTCGCCGCCGCTTCCTGCTCCGGACCTTCGGCACCGCCCTGGGCATCTCGGCGGCCGGGGCGTTCTACGGGTTTGTGCTCGAACCCGGCTGGATCCTGACCAGCCGGGTGAAGATCCGGATTCCCGGGCTTTCTCCCGCTCTGGCCGGGAAGCGCATCGTTCACCTGACCGACTTCCACCTCGGGCCCGTCAGCCCGGCCTACGTCCGGAAGTGTGTCGACCGCGCTCTCGAACTCGAGCCGGACCTCATCGCGCTGACCGGGGACTACATCACCAGGCACGGCCGGAACGCGGCGCGGGAGGCGGCGACGATTCTGGGGCGTCTGAAGGCGCCGCTCGGCGTCTATGCCGTCTCGGGCAATCACGATTTCGGCGTCTACCGCTCGGGCAGCAGGCCCCGCGATCCGCTGGTCATGGCTCTCCTCGAGGAGGAAGGGATCACCCTGCTCGACAATCGGGCGATCCCGTTTGCCAGGGATGGCATCCGCACCTGGCTGGTGGGGCTCGGCGATCTCTGGGCGGGGGAGTGCCGCGTCACGGAAACGATGGGCGACCTGCCCGCCGAGGACACTCGCATCGTCCTGAACCACAATCCGGACGCGGTTTTCGACATCGCCGCAAAGGGGGCCGATCTCGTGCTCTCCGGCCACACGCACGGGGGCCAGGTCGACCTGCCGGTGTTCGGTCCGCCGCTGTTGCCGGTCAGCAACCGCCAGTACTACTCCGGGCTCTACCAGGTGGACGGGCGCACCCGGCTCTACGTCAGCAACGGTCTGGGCTACCTGATCCGGGTGCGCTTCAACGCCCGTCCGGAGATCGTGATGGTCGAGCTTTCCGGTCAGGATTGACTTTTGGATGGTCGATCCTTTCCTTGGGGGTGCATTCTCCGTGGCGGAGAATCCCCGCAAAGGGAAAGAGGTAGTCGATGCTCGAGCGAATCCGAAAGCTGCTGGGACGAATCCGCTTCTGCCGGTCCACCCGGGGCCTCCCCCGGGGGACGATCGTGTTCTTTCCACTGAATCGGGCTGTCTTCGCCTGCGGCCTGGCCGGAATTGTGGAGATGGTGCGGGAAGTGACCGGCGCCGCCCCCGACCTCGGCCCGGCGGAGGAAGCGGTGCGGGCCATGCCGGCCGGCGGACTGGCATTCTTCGCGGGCGACACGAGCAGCTACGCCGGCGGCGAGACCGCCCTGGTGGCCGTGGAGAGCCTGATCCACGAGCTTCGCCGGCCGACGACGTTTCCGCTGCTCTGCGAGGACGGTGGGTTGCTTTCCCGGGTCACCGGCCTCGGGGAGCGGATCCGGGCTTTCGTCGGCGCCGAGGACGCCCTGCTCGACCGGGGGGAGATGCTGCCCGACCTCGCCACCCAGGAAGCGGTGAACCTCGCCCTGACCCGGTTGAAGGACGCGGCGTGGGCGATCGAGCGGGAGCTTGCGGTGAACGTCAAGCGGGTCCGCGATCTGATCGGTGAAGGCGCGTCGACGCCGAAGGCGCTCCGCGAATACCGGAAGCTGAACCTGATTCTGAACGGCATCGATCGGTTGGAGATCCGTGGCCGCGACTCCGCCGGCATCCTGGCGCAGGTCTCCTTTCCCGACGCCACGGACCTGGCCGGTATCCTCGCCGGGCATACCGACGTGAAGGTGGCGCGGACGGGCCTCCCGGATCTGCCGGAGGGGTCGATCGCGCTCTCCGACGACGGGCGGACGGCTTCGTTCATCTACAAGGTTTCCGCGGAGGTCGGCAAGCTCGGTGACAACGTGGCCGCCCTGCGATCGCAGGCGCGCGAGGATGCTCTGCTCTACGCCCTGCTCGCCGCGGATGACAGCCAGGTGCTCGTGGCCGCCCACACCCGTTGGGCCAGCAACGGGATCATCAACGTCCCGAACTGCCATCCTCTCGACAATCACTGCGCGGGAGAAGACGGGCCGCCGATCCTCGAAGCGGATCACCCTGCCGGCGAGCGCACGCCGCGGGTCTACGTCGCCCTGAACGGCGACATCGACAATTACCTCGAGTTGAAGCAGCGGTTCGAGGAGGAGACCGGCCGCAAGGTGTCCGATCGGATCACCACCGACGCCAAGGTCATTGCGCTCTGGGTGGACCGCTACCTCCGCGCGGGGGAGACCCTCGAGAACGCTTTCCGGTTTGCGGTGCGGGACTTCGAGGGCTCCGCCGCGATCCTGATGACCTCCGATCTCGAGCCCGGCCGGCTCTATCTCTCCCTGAAGGGATCCGGGCAGTCGCTGTACGTCGGCGTTCCGGATTCCGGCTACATCATCGCCAGCGAGATCTACGGTCTGGTCGAGGAGACCGGCCGCTTCGTCAAGCTGGAAGGTGATCGGGAGCGAGTCTCCGGTGATGCCGGCACGCGAGGGCAGGTCTTCGTGCTGGACCTCGAGGCGACCGGGCCCGGCAACATCAAGGCCTGCCACCACGACGGTGTGGCGGTTACGGTTACCGACGAAGACGTGAAGTCCGCGGGCATCACCACCCGCGATGTGGACCGTGGCGACTTCCCGCACTACTTCCTGAAGGAGGTCTCCCAGGCCGCGGGCTCGGTGGCGAAGACGATCCGGGGGAAGTTCTCCCTGGCCGGCGCGCCCCTGCTAGCGCGTGAGACCATCCCGGAGGAGGTATCCAGGATGCTCCGCGGGGGTGAGATCCGGCGCATCCTGGTGGTCGGTCAGGGGACGGCCTCGATCGCCGCCCTGGCCGCTTCCGCCTTCATCCGCGATTCCCTCTCGGGCTCCCGGGTCGTCGTGGACTCGATGAAGGCGTCCGAACTCTCCGGTTTCTACCTCGAGCCGGACATGTCGAAGACCCTGGTGATCGCGGTGACCCAGTCCGGGGCCACCGCGGACACCAACCGCGCGGTGGACCTGGCCCGGGAGCGTGGGGCGCAGACCATCGCCATCGTGAACCGCCGGAACTCGGACATCACCTTCAAGACCGCGGGGGTGCTCTACACTTCCGATGGGCGCGACGTCGAGATGTCGGTTGCTTCCACGAAGGCGTTCTACAGCCAGGTCGTGGCCGGCGCCGTGCTGGGGCTGGCCTTCGGCCGGCTGGCGGGCACCATCGACGAGGAACGGGTCCGCGGCCACCTCGAGGAACTTCGCGATCTGCCGCGGCTCCTGTCGGAGGTCTTCAAGCTCGGGCCGGCAATCGAGGCCGCCGCCGAGCGGTGTGCGCCGCTGCGCCGCTATTGGACGGTGGTAGGCTCGGGGCCGAACCGCATCGCCGCCGAAGAGGTGCGGATCAAGCTCTCCGAGCTCTGTTACAAGTCCATTTCCGCCGACTCGGTGGAGGACAAGAAACACATCGATCTCTCCTCCGAGTCGATGATCGTGGTGCTGGCCGCGGGGAACAATGACTCGGTGCTCGCCGACCTGGCGAAGGACGTGGCGATCTTCAAGGCGCACAGCGCCATCCCGGTGGTGTTCGCCACCGCCGGCGACCGGCGCTTCGACGAGTACGCCGCGGAACTGATCGAGCTGCCGGCGGCCTCGCCGCTCCTGTCGATGGTGATGTGCACCATGGCCGGGCACCTCTTCGGTTACCACGCCGCCCGGGCGATCGACGAGGGTGGGAAGTTCCTCGGACGAATCCGTTCGACGGTCGTCTCCGCGCTCGACGGATTTGGAGCATCCGTGGTGGGGGAGCTTTCGAAGTTCGGGCGCGAGTACCAGGCCCGCCTCCGCGGACATCGGTTTGCCTCGGCGCTCGAAGCCTCCACCGCCGCCGATCTGATCCTGTTGCTCAAGTACGGCGCGGGGCAGATCCCGCCGGCTTCCTTCATGGAGGAGTACGGTCGCGACCCGAGCCTCTCCGAGATCTACGCCACGCTGCTCGAGTGCCTGGTGGAGGCCATCGACCAGACGCTTCGGCCGATCGATGCCATCAAGCACCAGGCGAAAATCGTGACCGTGGGAACGAGCCGCCCCTCGGAGCGGCCCACCGGCGTCGTCTTCGATGCGCTAGATTCGATCGACGTCCCCATGTCGGCGATCACCTTCCGCGACCGCGCGCGCCTGAAGATGGTGCAGCCGGCCATCGCCGGGGTCACCGGCCTCTCACGGTACGCCATTGACGGGCTCGATCCCGACGGCTCCGCGGGACCGGACGCCAGGATCTCCGCCACCGAGCAGACCGGTTCGGCGGCGGGCATTCCCTCCCGCACGGTGGGCGGTGCTCCACTCAAGGGCACCAAGCGCTCCGTGGTTCAAGAGCGTCGCGCCTTTCTCGGGGTGGGGGCGAAGGACGGTCGCCGGATCGCGATTGTCCCCCTGGTTGACCATCGCTTCACCGTGAACGCCCTGGCCCTCCTGCATCTCGACTTCAAGGAGGAGATGACGCTGCGGGAGAAGGTGGCGGCCCTTGGTGACGGCTACGACGACATCGTGAACGGCGTTACGGAGGCGGATGTTGCCTGGAGCGATGACCTCCTCGACCCGATCCCGCCGGGGGAGCTCTTCACCACCGAGCCGACGGCGATTGCGAAGCGTATCGTCGACGCTGCGAAGGGCGGATGAGCCGGGAGGAACGACTCCTGGCGCTGGTGCCCCCGGCGCTGGTCGAGGCGGATCGGGCTGTGGCCCGGAGGCTCTTGCAGGATCGAGACCGGGGACTGGCTCTCGCCTGTCGGAAGGGGTGCGCGGCCTGCTGCCACTATCTCGTTCGCGTTTCCATCGCGGAGGTGCTCCATATCCGGAGGGTCGTTGAGGCTCTGTCCGAAGAGCACCGGGAGCGGGTGCGCTCGCGTGCCGCGGTGATCCGGAGCGAGGCCGACCAGGCGGATCTCACCGCCGACCTCGAGGGAGGCCTGATCCTCACCCCCGGCGATCCCGGCCAGGAGGCGCGGATGGAGTCGCTCTCCCGGCGTTACCTCGCCCTCGATGTGGCGTGCCCGTTCCTCGATGACGGCGCGTGTTCGATCTATGAAGATCGGCCGACGCCCTGCCGGCAACACGGGGTGACATCCGGCGCGGATCTGTGTGTCGATCCCTTCTCGAACAATGTCCGTGCGGTTGCGGTCTGGCCGCTGGTTCGCGATCGCCTGGTGTGGGAGTGCGCACAGATCACGGGCGAGCCCCCGAGGATGCTCCCGCTGGCTTTCCGGCCCTGATTCGCGGTCGGCACGGTATGCAGGCCTGCGCGCGTCTCGTCGGTCTCGCCTGAGTCGCCCCCAAAGACCCGTGTCACCGAGAAGGCGGACGATCGCGCGACCGGTGCGTCGCCATCCTCCCCGAATCGCCCGGCAACGCCGGTCTTCGCCCGTGACGGACGCTCTCCGCGAGCCTGCCAGCCTCCGCGAGACCGCTGGCCCGGCCCCACCCGCGGCACTCCATGGACTTTGACGGGACCGTGGCAGGGCATGCCCCACGGTCGTTTTCAGCTATGGCGGATCGATATACTGAATGGTCCATTCCACGTCTGCGGTTGCACCCGGGCTGGCATTCCCACAACGGAAGGGCTTGTTTCATGCGAAGCACGAGTTTCCTCCTCGCACTGCCTCTGGCCATTGCCGCGATGAGTGGAGTTTCGTTCGGCGCCGAGGCCGCGGCGAACGACAGTCTGTCTTCCATCGTCGATGTGCAGCGGTACTTCCGCGCCATCCACATCATGGCCATGCTCCTGGTGGGCTTCGGCTTCCTGATGGTTTTCGTGAAGAAGTACGGCCGAACCGCGATCACCGCGACCTACCTGCTGGTCAGCGTCGCCATTCCGCTCTACTTCCTGAAGGACAGCCTGGGGATCCTCGGCGGCGCCGAGTCGGACATCGAGCGCCTGATCCTGGCGGAGTTCGCCGCGGCGAGCCTCCTGATCGGGGCCGGTGCGGTGCTCGGCCGCCTGCGGTTGCACCAGTACCTGCTGCTCGGCATCACCTTCGTCCCCTGCTATGCCCTGAACGAGTGGATTCTGCTGGGCGGCGGTCTCGGGCTCGTCGCGAAGGGCGGCCTCGCCGACACCGGTGGCTCGATTGTCATCCACGCCTTCGGTGCGCTGTTCGGGATGGGCGCCGCCTATGCCATGACGACGAAGGAGGAGTTCGAGGTGCCGGTCGAGTCCGACGACACCAGCGATCGTTTCTCCCTGCTCGGCAGTATGGTCCTGTGGGTCTTCTGGCCGTCCTTCTGCGCCGCACTGGTAGCCCCGAAGGACATCCCGATGACCGTCGTCAACGTCATCTTCGCCCTGTGCGGCTCGACGCTGGCCACCTACCTGGTGTCCCTCAGGCTGCGCGGCAAGGTCTCTGTGGCGGACATCGCCAATGCGGCGCTGGCCGGTGGTGTGGCGATCGGCGCGACGTGCGACCAGGTGACCGCGGGCGTCGCCATGGTGATCGGCCTCCTGGCCGGCGCGATCTCGACCGCCGGATACGCCCTGCTGCAGGAGCGCCTGCAGTCCCCCGTCAAGAAGATCGACACCTGCGGCGTGCTCTACCTCCACGGCCTGCCGGGACTGTTCGGTGGACTGGCCGCCATCGTCGCCGTCGAGGGTCTGAGCAAGATGGACCAGTTGAAGGGCATCGTCATCACGGTCGCGCTCGCCGCACTGTCGGGGCTCGTGGTGGGGAAGATCCTTTCGCTCTTCGGCCGGAGAGACGTCCCGTACATCGACGGGGAGGAATTGAAAGTCGACTGACCTCCCGTTCGGGCCCTGATGATCGCGGACCTCGCGCGCGCCGCGGATCTCTGCGAGGAGGTCTTCCGAATTCGGCGGACGGAACTCGGAACGGTCCTGGTGCGTTCGCCACCGGCATGGCGCGGACGAGCCGGAGCTCGTCCCTCCGGCGGTGGGTTCAGTCCACCTTCCAGCGCTGTGCTTCCCGAAGCGATTCCGTCAGCGGCTTCAGCCGGAACGGCCTGGCGAACAGGTTCCGCAAATCCAGTGACAGGCTGAACAGCGCCGGGATCAGGAACAGGGTGAACACCGTCGAGAGCGCCAGGCCGCCGACCACCACCGCGCCGAGTCCCCGGTAGAGCTCCGTGCCCGCGCCGCCCGCCAGGACCAGCGGGAGCATGCCCATCACCGAGGTGGTGGTGGACATGAAGATCGGGCGGATTCTCGATCGCACGGATTCGATCAGCGCCGGTCGGGTCTCCATCCCGGCGCGGATGTTGTTCAGGGCCTGGTGCACGATCAGGATCGCGTTGTTGACCACCACTCCGGCCAGAATCACGAACCCGAGCATGGTGATGACGTCCATCTTCACCGTGGGGTCGATGCTCCTCGTGATCGCCAGTCCGAAGATGCCTCCGGTCAGCGCCAGCGGGACCGAGAGGATGATCACGAACGGGATGGTGAAGGACTCGAACAGCGCGGACATCAACAGGTAGACGATGATCACCGCCAGCAGGAAGGACCCTCGCACCGCGAGCCAGGTGCGGTCGAGGTCGCGAGCCTGGCCGACCAGGTCGATGGTGTACTCGAGCCCCGGGAGGCGCGCGCGGAGGGGGGTCACCACCTCCTCCTCCAGGATGCGGCGGGCCTCGTCGAGGGGTACCGTGGCATCGACGCCGATCAGCACCTTCACCGAGCGGTCGAGCTCGCTGTGCTCGATGGTGGCCGGGCCGGAAACCGGAACCAGCCTGACCACGTCGCCGAGCTGGATCAGGTCGCCGGTGGGGGTGACCAACGGCACCGTGAGCAGGTCCTCGGTGCGCCTCATCTGTTCCCTGGGGCCTCGCAGGAGCAGGTCGATCTTGCGGCCCTTCTCGCGGAATTCACCCGAGAGCGTCCCGTCCACCATCGTGCCGACGACGAACCCGATGTCGGAGACGGTGAGGCCCAGCGCGGACGCTTTCTCGCGATCCGGGACGACTTGCACCTCCGGCTTGCCGAGTTCGAAAGTGGGCCGGACGTAGGTGAAGCCCGCCTTCTTCGTGATCGCTCCGGCGCTGCCCATCAACTGGCCGGCCAGGCCCTGGATCGTGTCGAGGTCCGGACCGCGGACCGTGATCTCGAGGTCACCTCCTCCGAAGCCCCCGCCGAAGAGGGGAAGCTGAATGACGATCGGGATGAACACGCCGGGGATCCCGAAGACCATCCGGGAAAGTTCACCGGTGAGCTTCCGCATGGTGTGCTTGTCGCTGTACTCGTCCTTGATGATCACGCCGACGATGGGGTTGTCCGGCAGCGCCACCGAGAACATGTGCTTCACTTCGGGGCGGGACAGGTATCGACTCTCCACCTGCGAGAGGATCTCCTCCATCTTGTCCGTGTTGAAGCCCGGAGGTGTTTCCAGGATGGTGAGGATCAGGGGACGGTTTCCGGCCGGGAGATAGTCCATCGGTGGGGCGAACCGGATCGCGAGCAGCGCCGCGGCGGAGACAATGATCAGCGAAGTGGCGGCCTTGCGCACCACGCCGGCGGTGAGCCAGGCCACCGCGCCCGTGATCCCGTCCACCAGGGCCGTTCCGCCCCCGGCCATGAACTCGAAGGCACGTCTATTCTTCACCTTGAGGAGTCGCGCCGAGAGCATCGGGATCACGGTGATGGAGACGAGCAGTGACATCCCGATCGAGCAGGAGAGCGCGATGGCGATGTCCCGGAAGAGCTGTCCCGCTTCCTGCTGGATGAACAGGATCGGGATGAACACCGCGAGGGTGGTGAGAGTGGAGGAGAGGATCGCACCCCAGACTTCCACCGTTCCCTCGTAGGCGGCCGTCATCGGCGCCTTGCCCATCTGCTGGTGCCGGAAGATGTTCTCCAGCACCACGATCGCATTGTCCACCACCATGCCCACCGCGAAGGCCAGCCCGGCGAGCGAGATGATGTTCAGACTGCGGTCGAAGATCTCGAGGAAGATGAAGGTGACGATCACCGAGATGGGAATAGTGAATGCCACGATCAGCGTGGAGATCCCGCTGCGCAGGAAGAGCAGCAGGACCACCACCGCCAGGGCCGCTCCATAGAGCAGGTTGTTGCTGACCAGCGCGATGGAATCGTCGATGTAGCCCGTTTCGTCGTACACCGCTTCGAGTTCGATCCCGACCGGTACGTACTGGCGATTCAGGTTCTCGATCACCTTCCGCACGCGCTTCATCACCTCGACGGAGTTCGCGCCGGTCTTTCTCGCGATTCCGAAGACCATGGCCGGCCGGCCGTTCTGCCGGACCGTGACGAGCCGGTCGGCGTAGGTGAAGCAGACCGTGGCCACATCGCCGACATAGACGGGCTGTCCTTCGTGCCAGGCGATGACCGTATTCTCGATCTCCCTGAGACCCGTGAACTGGCCCACGGTCCGGATGACGAAGCGGGACTTGCCCTCTTCGAGCCCGCCGGCCTTCACGTTGCGGTTTTCACGGAGCAGGGTGGTGCGCAACTGGGTGAAGGGGATCCCGCGGGCGGCGAGCGCATCGGGATCGACGACGACGTGGACCTCCCGCTCCTCCCCACCGAACATCTCCACGCTGCCGACGCCCTCGGCTCGCTCGAATTGCGGCCGCATGACATCGTCCGCCAGGACCCGCACCTCGTTCACCGGCAACTCCGAGCGAAGAATGATCCAGGCGATCTTGTTCTCTTCGTCGGTGTTGGCGGCCTTGATGACCGGCTCGTCCGCCTCCTCCGGCAGGTTCCCCACCAGGCCGATCTTCTCGGAAACCTCCAGCCGCGCCACATCCTTGTCCGTGCCCCAATCGAACTCGAGCACGATGCTGCTCATTCCGTCCGAAGAGCTGGAGTTGATCTCCGACAGTCCCTCCACCGAGTTCAACTGCTCCTCGAGGCGGTCGGTGATCTCCTCCTCGACCTCCTTCGGGGACGCCCCGGACCATCTCGTCTCCACGGTGATGATCGGCTTGTCCACCGTCGGAACCATCTGCAGTGGAATCCCGAACAGCGCCAGCACCCCGAACAGCACCGCGAGGATGACTCCCACGAGCACGGTCACCGGGTAGCGGACCGATGCTTCGATCAGCTTCATCGCCCGTCCCCCGTTTTCCTGTCTCCGGGCTTCCTGTCTCCGGGCTTCTTCGCGCCGCCCTGCGGGATGACCGACATGCCTGGCATCAGCTTCTCGTTGCCGGTGGTGATCACCGGCACCCCCGGCGCCAGGCCTGGGCCGGTCACGGCGATTCGGTCACGTGTCGTTCCTCCGGTTGCCACCCGGATCGCCACGGCGGTAGGCATCCCCTTGCCTTCCGGGGCCTTGATCGTGAACACCATCGTGCCTGATGGTCCGAGCACGATGGCGTCCTTCGGCACGGTGAGCGATTCGACTCCCTCGCCGCTCCGGATCTCGACCCGCGCGAACATTCCCGCGAGCAGCGCTCCGTCGGGATTCGCAACCTCGACCAGCACCGGGAACGCCCGGCTTCGCGCCGCCGCCTCCGGAACCAGGTAGCGGATCTTCCCACTGAAGAGTCGGCCGGGGTGCGCATCCACGCGAACGTCGACCGGGTCACCGATGGCCAGGCCGGCGACGACTTTCTCATTCACGCCGACGCGCACCAGCACCGGATCGAGCGTCAGGATTTCGACGAGCGGTTCGCCGGGCGTGACCCAGCTTCCGACCTCGGTCAACCGCCGGGAGACCCGGCCGTTCGCCGGCGAGACGATCTTCGTCTTCTCGATCGAGTCCTTCACGCGGGAGAGCCGTGCCCTCGCCCGGCGCACCTCCGCCTGCCGCGCCTTGGACTCGGGGGCGTTGCCGCGCTTAGCCAGTTCGTGGTCCTCCCGGGCGCGATCGAACCGGTAGCGCGCGGCGATGGCATCCGCTTCCGCCCGGTCGAGGTCGGCCTTGTTGATGACCTGCTTCCTGTAGAGCTCCTCGGAGCGCGTCATCTCCCTCTCCGCCCGATCCTTCTGGGCTCGCAACTCCTCCATGGTGGCGAGCGAGTTCCTGACCGAGGTCTCCGCTTCCGCCTCGGCTCGGGCGAGCAGCGCCTCCGCTTCGGACAGGTCGATCAGGAGGGCGGTGCGTTTCAACTCACAGACCACGGTCTTTCCGGCGACGACCACGTCGCCCTCGCGGAGAGGGTACTTCTCCACCAGGCCGGCGGTTTCGGCGGAGAGGGTCGTGCGCAACCACGGTTCGACGGTGGCGACGCCGGTGATCGTGCCCTGGACTTTTTCGGTCGTCACCGTCCCGAGGATGACGCCCACCGGGGGCATGCCCTGGGCCAGGGCCAGACTGCCGAGGGCAACCAGAACGAGAGCTGTTTTCAGATGTTTCACGGTGGATCTCCGAAGCGGATCGAACCCGCCATGATAAGGGTCTTCAGGGAGCTGGCCGTATTTCGGTGGAGGGAGTGTGAGCCCTCTCATCGACCTCTCCCGCGGCATTCCGGCGAGTGCCGGCCGGCACCGGGTTCAGGTCGGCAGAACATGGCGAAGGGCCTTTGCGGCGAGGGAGGAGAGGCCGACGGTGTCGAACTCGCCGGGCGGGAGCAATCGCGCTTCCCCGGACGGCAGGTCTCCTTCGATTTCGGCTGCGAAGCAGTTCGCGGTGATCTTCCGGTGGGTGATCTGGTGCCGCACGGTTCCGATCAATTCTCCGACGGCGATGCGCAGGCCGCGGTTCCGCGCCGACCTCTCCACCACCCCCCTGCCATCTTCGCCCGGCAAGACCGTGGCGAAGGGCGGCCCCCAGGTGCCGCAGAGCAATCCGCCTTCCGGATGGCGGACGAGCAGGACCCGGCCGTCCCGCCCGGCCAGCGCCACCGCGAGAGTGACGGCCTCGGGCGCCTTGCGGGCCGGCAGGGCCGGGAGCGTCTCCTGCGTGCCGTCCGCCCGGGCCCGGCAGTCCGCGGCGAGCGGGCAGTCGCCGCATTTCGGGCTCTTCGGCGTGCAGACGAGGGCGCCGAGTTCCATCAAGGCCTGGTTCACCTCGCCCGGAGGTCCGGCCTCCACCGCGGCCCGGGCGAGTTCGCGGACCCGCTTTCTCGCTGCCCCGCGCTTCACGTTCTCCACGATGCAAAAGCGGCGCGCGATGACCCGTTCCACGTTGCCGTCCACGACCGGCTCCGGTTTTCCGAAGGCGATCGAGAGGATCGCGCCGGCGGTATACTCCCCGATTCCCGGCAGCGCGCAAAGGGCGGTACGCTCATCCGGTACCTCTCCGCCGTGCCGGGCGACGATCATCTTCGCCGCGGCGTGCAGGTTCCTGGCGCGGCGGTAGTATCCGAGCCCGGACCACTGCGCCAGCACCTCGGCTTCGGGCTTCCGGGCCATCGTCGCCGGATCGGGGAATCGCTCGAGAAACGACTCGAAGCGTGGCGTCACCACGGCCACGCGCGTCTGCTGGAGCATCAGCTCCGAGACGAGGGTCCGCCACGGGGAACAGACTTCACGCCAGGGCAGATCCCGGCGTGCCGAGGGGAACCAGTCGAGCAGGGCGCGGACGGTGGCATTCACGGGAAAAGGTGTAACCGCCCCGCGTCAACCCCGGAAGAACCGCCAGATCCTTTTCCACCAGGGACGCTTCTTTCGCACCAGGACGTGCACTCGCTTCGGTTTCGCTTTCGGGCGGGGCTTCGGGTGGTAGGACTCGACGACCTGCGTGATCCGGTCCGGGTCGTTTCCGCCCTTGACTCTCCGCGCGGCGCGCCGGGCCAGGAAGCGATAGGCATGGCGCACGTGGGCGAAGTCGCCGTGGCAGAGGCCCTCCACGACTTCAGCGACGGGCGGGGACACGTTGCTCGTCTTCAGCAGTCCGGTATCCACCTCTTTCCCGGCGTGCGGGACGATCCCGGTGGCGGCCTCGAACAGTGTCCGGCCGGCCATGACCGTCTGGATCTCCGCGGTGGGGTGGACCTTCCTCCGGGCTTTCAGATCCTTGAACACCTGGGGGGGCAGGTACGACGGCACGTGCGGGAACCGATCCCCCTGGTAGATCCTGTGGACCAGGCTGCCGGCATCCAGGAGCCTGACGATCCGCTCCGGCCGGCCCATGATCCGGAGGTTTGCCGGTCGCAGGTCCGCGTAGATCAGGTTGCGTTCGTAGAGATCGACGAGGGCCTGCAGCAGCACTACCGCCACCCGGTCGAGACACCGCCTCATGCGGGCTTGCGGTACGTTGGAACGGTGCATGCGAGCCAGCCAGCGATCGAGGTCCCGGCCGGGGAGCATCTCCATCAGCAGGAGCGGCTCGGGCTCGGCGAAGGCCCCGCCGCGCGCGGAATCGAGGAGGGGATTCTGGAACTCGAAGTACCCCTTGAACTCGGGGAGGAACTGACTGTCGCTCTCCTTCAGGAAGGTCCCCTCGACGCGAATAGCGGCTCTCTGTTTCCGAATGACCTTCGAATCCAGATCGATCGGAAGGTGCACCGGATAGAGGGGGATCTTGGCAATCAGCGGGGGAGCATCGGGCCTCTTCCTGTCCCGCGTGAGGTAGACGGCGCTCTCGCCACCGACGTTGTAGAGGGTCTCGATCCGGTGACGTCCACCGACCACGACTCCCTTCACTCCCAGGAGCGCCTCGACCAGGCCGGGATCACCACGGGCGTGGATGTAGCGAGCGAGGCGTTGCTCGTGGGGGGTGGCGGAGGACTTGGCGGTCGTCACTACTGCGAGGTCTCCAAAGTACGCTCGGACAGCTATGGTGATTCTCCCGCCTGGGCGGAGCCCGAGAGAGAAGAAACTTACAGTCAGAACCCGGCCTGGGCACGGACCATTTTTTGACCTGCCGCACGCGACACGGCCGCACAAGAACATCTCGGCAGAACTGCACCGTGATCCGTAACTGAAAGCGGGTCCAGAGCTTCGCTTCGGTCGCCATCCCGGAGGGCGGTCGCCTGTTGCGACTCATGGTCGTGGGGGCGGTCGACCCCGACCACGGCGCCGGCAGCTCTATTGCGGGCCGCGGGAAGATTCGTTTTTGTGTTTCCCGTGCCTGCTGGGATAGACAGGGATACTCGGGTCGCACCCGCTGGAATACGGATCAAGAGATGCGAAAGACCGTCATCCGACTGCTGTGCCTGGTGCCTGCCATCGTGCTCGCGGTGGCCGGATACCGGCTCTATGTGGACCGGCTGAGCCCCTCGGCGCGGGGACGGTCGCTCAGCAGAAAGGCTTTTGAAGCCACCTTTCTCGAGCGCGGACTCGAGGTTCCGGAGAGTGGGCCCCGGGATGGATTCTGGGGCAGCCGGTTGAGCCGCCCCACGCCTGATGCGCGTCTCGGCTGGCGGGTCACCGGAGAGCGCGAACCCGGTCTCTTCGAGATGGACGCGGACGGTTGTCAGCACTACCGGCCGGACGGTGAGCCCGTCGCCCGGATCCTGGTTCTCGGCGGCAGCGTGGCCTGGGGTGCGTACGCCTCCTCGGTCCAAACGGTCTATTTCTCCGTGCTCGGCCGGGCGCTCGAGCGTGCCGGGCTTCCCGTCGACATCACCGTGCTGGCCGCGGGAGCATGGAAGTCGCACCAGGACGTGCAGGGGTTGATGGTCCGGCTCGCCGCCGGGGAGTCCTATGACCTCGTGCTGTTCCTGAACGGTTTGAATGATCTCACCGGGGGGCCGACCGCGGACACCCTCTACAACGGCGCGCCGGTTTCGACGCTCCTGACCGACGCCTCCTCCGAAGTGGATGAGGAACCGGGGAAGCGTCCGCACCAGGGTGACTTTGCGGAACGGGTCCGGGCCTACCTCGCCAACATGACCCGGGCCGCGGAGCGTGCCCGGGAGTCCGGCACGCCCCTCCTGATCGCCCTCCAACCGAGCCTGCCGGAGCGGGCGGCGCCTTCCGGGATCGAGCGCACCCTTCTCGATGGACTTGCGGCGAGTAGCGGGCGGATCGAAGAGTACCGGGCCGCCTACCATTCCCTCCGGCGGGGCCTGGCCGACCTCGCGAAACAGGACGGGGTTGATTACGTGGACCTCTCCCGTCTCTTCGCTGACGAGACCGCCACGACTTTTGTGGACACCTGGCACTTTACCGATCCCGGCCACGCTCTGCTCGGCGAACGGCTGGCGGACGCGCTCGTGCCGATCCTGCGCCGCCGGTAGGGCCCGCTCACCGTCGTGCGAGCTCCGAGGGGCGGCCGCGGCGCCCTGGGTCGGCACCCTCTTTCGGCCCCGGCTTTACCAGACTGTGACGTTCACCGGCTCACCTTTGGACGAGAATGAACCATCGAGCCTGGTTTGCGTCTAAGAGCATTATGATGTTCGCGGTCGCAATCCCGCCACGCACTGAAGGAGCCTTTCATGTTCCGTCACGCCGCGCTGTTCCTGTCCCTTCTCGGGGTGTTGCTCTTCCTCGCCGTCCCCACCCTCCTGGCCCAGGACGGCGAAGAGCAGCCGCTCGAGGAGAAGCCCCTCGCCGACAAGCCCGCCGCGGACGGCAAGCTCACCGGTGACCAGAAGATCTACGTGCCCTTCAAGAACCTGAAGGACGTCTTCGAGAAGGAAGGCCAGGGTGTCTTCGTTCCGTTCAAGGAGTTCCAGAGGCTGTGGGAGGCGAACCTGGACCAGCGCCCCGTGCCCGCGAAGCCTCCCGTGCCGTGGCTCGTCACCCGGGCGGCCTACGAGGGGGCGGTGGACGGCGACCTGGCCATGGTGACCGCGAAGATCGAGTTCGAGACCTTCGGGGCGGGGTGGAGCGCCGTGCCGCTCTCCTTCGGCGGAATTGCGCTCGGCACGGCCATGCTCGGTGACCGCCCGGCCACGCTCGAGCCGGTCAAGGGCGGATACCGCGTGCTGGTGCCGGAAAAGGGCGCCTACGTGCTGACGGTGCAGTTCGTCGCGCCGCTGATCAGGAACGAGTACACCCGGACGGTTGCCTTCCAGGTGCCGGCGACCCCGGTCTCGCGTCTGGTCTTTGCGATCCCCGAGGAGGGCGCACGGGTCACCGTCGAACCGAACCTGGCCACCACGCGGACGGACGCTGGATCCGGCGCGACGAAAGTCATGGCCTATGTCGGCGGCGCCGGGGCGATCAAGCTCTCCTGGAAGCCGAAGCCGGTGACGGTCAAGACCGGCCCGGCGCTGGTCTTCGCCGACGCGATCGTGACCACCACGGTGGAGGAACTCGCGCTGCGCGTCCGCGCGGAGATGAGCTACCGCATCCACCGCGCCCCGCTCGGCGCCCTCCGGCTCGGCATCCCCGCCGGCGCGAAGGTCCTCTTCGTGGAAGGCGAGAACCTTCGCAGTTGGGAGATGGCGGACGGCGTTCTCTCCGTCGCACTGCACACCCCGGCGAAGAACTCCTACCGGCTGGCGGTGACCCTCGAAGTGAAGCTGCCGGACCAGGGGGCGGTGGCCGTGCCGGAAATCACCGCGATGGACGTCGCCCGCGAGCAGGGTTTCGTGCTCGTGCGCGCTCCGGCCGACGTGAAGGTCCTGCCGCAGGCCGCCGGTCTGTACCGCACCGACTTTGCGGAAGTGCCGAAGAGCCACCGGGCGAAGGACCTCGCGTTCGCCTGGCGCTACCCGGCCCATCCCTTCTCGCTCGAGCTGGATGTGACCCGGATCGAGCCGCTGGTCGATGTCGCCATCCGGACCCGGGTGGACCTCGACGAGCGCCGCATGAACGTCACCGACTCCTTTGCCTATACCGTGGCCCGGGTGCCGATCTTCCAGGCGCGGATCGCGATCCCCGCGGACCTGACCGTGACCGATGTCTCCCGGGACGTGGTGGACGTCTGGCGCGTGGTCACCGAAGACGACGCCCGCTTCCTCGTCCTCGACCTGAAGGGCAGCCGGATCGGACAGTTCAACGTCGTCATCAACAGCAACCGCGCGGTGACGGTGGGAGACGAGGCCACGACGATTCCGCTCCGCTTCCTGACTCCGGTCGGCGTGCACCGGGTGAGCGGTCTGATCGGACTCAAGCGCGAAGAGGCCCTGAAGGTTGCGACGAAGGATGCGGTCGGCCTGGTGTCGGTCGGGGCCGCGTCGTTCGGCGAGGGCGTGGCGATGGCCTGGCAGTTCCGGGAGACCGAGCGGAGCGTGACCCTGTCCGTGACCCGTCGCGACCCCGAAGTGTCCGCCTTCGTTTCGACGATGCTCCGTGCGGAGCAGAACCGCATCTCGGTCAGGCACCGGATCACCTGGAACGTGAGGTACGCCGGCGTGGAGGAGTTCGCCTTCACCTTGCCCGCGAAGTGGAAGGACAAGGTCCACCTGATCGGCAACAACATCCGTGAGAAGCCGGTCTCGGACGTCGAAGCCGAAGAGCCCGGCGAGGGTGAGGAAACCCCGGAGCCCCGGTTCCGCCAGCAGATCATCCTGCAGGGCAAGGTGATGGGGAATTACGTCGTCACCGTGCAGTACGACCTGCCCTACGAGGGCCTGCAAGTCGGCGAGTCCGAGATGGTCTCGATCCCCGAACTGGTCATCGAAGACGTGGTCCGCGAGCAGGGCATCTTCGCCGTGTACCGCGACCAGGTGTTGCAGGTCAACTCCAACTCCGACCGCCTGGAACCGATCGACATCCGCGAGCTCCCGGCCGGTGTTGCGCGCAAGGACGTCTTCCTGGCCTTCAAGTACCTGACCCACCCCTACGAACTCTCCCTGAACGTCGAGAAGCACGAGTACCTCGAGGTGCTGATGGCGGTGGTGCTGCACCAGCACCTGATCACCGTCCTGAACGACGAGGGCGCCGGGCGATCCGAGGTCATCCTGACCATGAAGAACAACGGCCTGCAGTTCCTCTCCCTCCTGCTCGAGCCGGGTGAGGACGGCGATCCGGTACGCCCCGACAGCCTTTCGATCTGGACGCGCGCCCGAAACGGCCGGTTTCAGCGCAAGAGCGAGATCCCGCAGGCCGGCGCGAACGGAGAGATCCTGGTGAAGATGCCCCCGGGCGCCGGTCCGGAGGACGTGTTCTTCGTGAAGCTCGTCTATCCGCTGAAGCGTGACCTGCCGGGGATGATCTTCCACGACCAGACCTTCGCCGCGCCGGTGATCCAGGGCGGCGCCGTTCCGGTCCAGGGAACGACCTGGTATGTCTACCCGCCGGTCGAGACGAAGATCACCCAGACCGGCGGCAGCCTCGAACTGCTCTCCGGCGGCGACTCCTGGTGGTCCGCGGTCGTCGCATCCTTCCCGGAGATGTTCAACGCGGGACGGAACAATTTCAACACCGGCACCGGTTCCCGCCGCGGGCTTCCCCAGGGCATCTCCGAGTTGGCCCCCGCCAACCAGAACCCGATCGTCTTCGGTGGTCGCACCATCGACCCCACGGTGCAGGTGACGTTCGCCCACCCGCCGACCTTCGTTTTTCTGAAGGTGCTGGTGCTGCTCGGCACGCTCGCGTTCGGCGTCTTCGGCCTGCGGCGCGCGAAACGCGGGGCCCGGGTGTTCTTCACGACATTCTGCATCGCCTTCCCGCTGCTGCTGATCCCGATTGCCGCGACCGGCATGGCGGAGGTGCTGACCGCGCTTCTGATCGGTGGGTTGCTCGCCGGGATGTTCTGGTGCGCGAAGGCGACGTGGCCGTGCTGCATCGGGGCGATCGAGCGATTGCGTTCGGCGAAGGACGCCGACGCCGAGGGTGGCACCGATCCGGAGGGGGAGTAGCCATGAAGTCGATCCACATGGGTTTGCTCCTCGTCCTCGGCCTGTTGCTGCCGATGGCGGCGCTGGCGCAGGACCGGGCCGGGGAAAGCACGGTGAAGCGGCGCATCGTCTACGTGCCGCAGGATCAACTCGACGTCCTGGTCGAAAAGCACGGCCGGGGAGTGCTCCTCGACGTCTTTGAGTACCTGAAACTGTGGAATCTCGCCGAACGCGGTGGGCTGACCACCGGGAAGCCACCGGCCAGCGGCGCGGTGTTGCTCGGAGGGAAAGTCACCGGGCAGGTCGGCGACGAGCGGGTCGACCTCACGGTGACCTATCGGGTCCGGCTGCTGAAGTCCGGGATCCAACGAGTCCACTTCCCGGTCGAGAATGTCGCGGTCGGCGTCGCCCTGGCGGACGGCAAGCCGGCGCTGCTTTCGCGCGACCGCCTGGGCACCTATCTCCTTCTGCAGGGTGAGGGCGATCACGAAGTTTCGATCACCCTGACCGGGAAGATGCTCCGCGAGGAGGATTGGCACACGTTCTCCGGCCGGCTTCCCACCGGCGCCGGCCTCGCGGTGGAACTCACCATTCCGGAAGGCATGGAGCCTCACGAAGGAGCGTTTGGTCGCCTCTATCGCGCGGTCGAGACGCCGCAGGGGATGTTCCTCCGTGCCCAGGTGCCGGCGAACGGCCTGTTTCAGTTCGCCTATCGCCCGGCGCGGGAGGAAGGTGCGCGGTCGCCTCTGGTTCACTCCCGCGGTCGCACGATTTCCCGCGTCGGACCGCGCCTGCTGACCACCGTCAGCGCGCTCGAGGTGTTCATCAACCGCAAGGCGCTCGGTGAACTGACCATCGAGGTGCCCGCGGACATGGCCGTGACGGAAGTCGCCGCGCCGGACCTGGTGGGTTTCACTTCGGTGTCGGACGGCACCATCCAGCTCACGTTCAGGCGTCCGGTGACCGGCCGCATCCCCGTCGTGCTCGAGATGGAGCGGTCGCTCGACGGCCCCGGCGATGTCGTACTTCCCGAGGTCAAGGTCCGCTCCGCGGTGGACGAGCGCGGCCTTACCGCGGTGGCGTTCAGCTCCGGGATCGAGGGACGGGTGATCAACACGGTGGCGGTCGCCCGCGAGCCGATCGCTTCTCCCGGTCAGCGCGACGGGAAACAGAGCCAGGCGGGCCGGGGGCGGCGGCAAGCGCGAAACCGCGCCCCGTCTGAGGACCAGCTTTTCCTCGGCGGCGCGCAGGCCCTCTATCGCTACTGGTCGAAGGCCCGCTCGCTCACCGTTCGCACCAGGAAGCCCGAGCGTCGGATCACCGCCGACGTGACCCAGGTCGTCACCCTCGGCAGCGCCATCCGGGAGATCCGGGTCAGCTTCACCTTCAAGTCCGAAGGTGGGCGGATCTATCAGTTGACTCCGAGCCTCCCGCCGGAGTGGGAACTGGCCGGCGTGAAGATCGAGGCGCCCGCGATATCCCGCTATGAGCGGCAGCCGGATGGAACCCTCGCCATCGATTTTCCTTCGGGGGTTGCGGCCGGGACCCCGATTCGCGTCATCGCCCACCTCCTGGATTTCGACCGGGACTGGCGCGACGAGAACTGGACCGAGCGCGCCATGGTGTTGCCGGTGGCCCGTGCGGGCGTTGGCGTCGAGGTGCGTGGCGGCCTCGTGGTCTTTGCCGGTGAGGAGTTCGAGATCCGGGACAGTGAACTCGCCGGACTCACCTCCGAACCGGTGGAACTGTTCGGCCAGGTCGGCGCCCGGCTGGGATATCGCTGGCGGAGCGCCGACGCCGGCGGGACGCTCGCGGTTTCGCGGCGCGCGCCGAAAGTCTCCGTCCGTTACCTCGGCTTCGGTGCCCCCGGCGAGAAGACCGTCCAATACACGGGCTATCTCCACTACACGATCCAGCGGGCCGGAGTCCGGAACTTCAGCTTCATCGTTTCCGGCGGCTTCGGGGATCGGCTGCACGTCGTCGCGCCGATGAACACCGAACCGGTCCGCCGTCGGCTTGAAGACGGCAACGACCTCTATACGATCACCCTCCCGGCGCGGATCAGGGGCGACGTCATCTTCACGCTCTCGCTCGAGCAGAATCTGGGCGAGGATGGCTTCACCTTCCCCGGGGTCAGGGTGCAGGACGTCGAGGACGAGACCGGCTACCTGGCGGTCCTCTCCGGCGACAACATGGAGGTCACCGTCTCGCCGGAAGGGCTCCGGGAGATCGGCCTGGAGGAGATGTCCCCGCTGATGGGGCCGGTGGGGTATCGCCCGTCGCGCGGTCTCCTCGCCGCTTTCCAGTATACGGAGCATCCGCAGTCGCTCACTCTGAAGACGGATCGGTTCGAAGATGCGAAGGTCCTCACCGCCTTCGTCACGAAAGCCCGCCTGCTCTCGCTGGTGGCGAGAGACGGCAGCATCCGCACGCGCGCCACCTACCGGATTCTGAACGCCGACCGGCAGTTCCTCACGGTCAGGCTCCCTGAGGGCGCCCGTCTGTGGGGGGCCCTCGTCGGCGGCCAGGCGGTGAAGCCTTCCCGCGGAAAGGGCGTTCATCTGATCCCGCTCGTCACCACGACCGGCGATGTCCCGGTGGACGTCGTCCTGATGTACGAGTCACAGCGCGCGGAGCTCGACGCGTCCGGAGAGCTGAGCCTGAAGGCGCCGGTGCTGGTCGGGGTGACCGGGGCCGAGGCTGACTGGGACGTGTGGTTCCCCTCGGGCTACCGGGTGACCCGGGCCGACGGAGTATTCGGCGCGCGGCTGCCTTCCCCGCCGGATCCGTGGCTGTTCCGCGAGTTGAGTGGCTTCCTCGAGGGTGTGGGCGGCGGCGGGGGAATCCTGTCGGAGGCGGCGTACATGATGGCGCCGACCTCGAGTCAGGACGGCGGAGATCTCACCGTTGATGCGGAGCATGCGCAATTGGAGGATCGCGGCACCGTTGCGCCGCAGCCGACCTCCATGCCGCGTAAGCCGCCGCGTGCCCCGGGAGAGATGGGAATGCCCGGCGACGATGCGCCGGGCATGGAGGGTCCGGTCATCAAGGACGCCAAGCGGTCCGACCACAACGAGACCGACAACGACCAGTCCTACGCAGGACCTGCTGGCGAGCAGGATTCCCTCAGCGACGCGCCGTTTGGCGGACCGTCCACCAACGGCGCCATCGGCGTGGGCGGAGGCGTGGGCGGTCGCTACGGTGGACGTCGTCGGCAGGTGCAGGCGCGTCTCGGAAGGGCCGGCGGTCTCTCGCTCGATATTCCCATCGTCGCTGGCGGATCCCACCAGGCGGTGAGCGCACTCGGGATCTCCGGGAACGTCCGCCTCACCTACCTCAAGGCGTCTTCCCGCACCGCGAAGGGCTACGTTTTCTCGGTTATCGCCGCGCTGGTCGCCCTCTTCATGACCGGCATGTTCAGGCGTGGCAGCGGCTACGTCGCTCCGCTGCTCTGGGTGGTGGTCGTGGCCTCGTTCGCCACCTTCGCTCCGGCATGGTTCGGCGCCAGGGATCTCACGGTCTGGGACGCCATCGCCGAGGGGACCGTCTGGGCCGCCGGAGTCATGATCGTGATCGGCATCGCCCGGAAGTTCTCCGCCTTTGCGAAGCCCGCCACCACCGCCGCGGCGCTGCTCCTGGCCGTGGTGCTCTTCGCGTCCGCCGCCGAGGCCGGGGGCAAGCCGAAGCCGAAGCCGGTGGCCCCGGACGCCGAGACCATTTACGTGCCCTACGATCCGGCGCACCCGGACGCGCTCGATGGTCTGGGGAAAGTCTTCGTTCCCTTTGAACGTTTCCGCGAGATCTGGAACGTGGCGCACCCCGGCCGGAAGTTCGCGGAGCCGACCAGGGCCCCGGTGCCGTGGCTCGTGACCGGCGCGTCCTACGAGGGCATCGTCGATGGTGAGACCGCCGGCATTACGGCGACAATCGATCTCATCATCCTCTCGGAGGAGTGGGTGGAGGTGGCGCTGCCGCTCTCCCCCGCGGTGGTGGAAGAAGCGCTGGTGGATGGCGAGCCGGTACGGGTGATGTCCAGGAAGGGCGCCCATGTCCTCATCATCCGCGGCGCGGGGGCACGTCGCGTGACGCTGAAGTTGCGCGCGCTTCTCAGCCAGGAGGGCGACCGGTTCTCGCTGGCGATGGCCCTGCCCGCCATTCCCCGCACCCTGCTCGGTTTCGAGTTGCCGTTCCAGAATGCCGACGTGACTCTGGCCGGTCCCTCCGCGCCGCGGATCGAAGGCACCCGGCTCACCGCCGCCCTCGGCCCGGTCGGGTTGCTGAAGCTCTCCTTCCGCCCGAAGTCCGAGACCCCGCGGATCGATTCCCGGGTAGAGGTCGAAAGTCGCGAGATGCTGAATGTCCGCGACGGCCTCGTGCAATTCCGGTTGCAGTGCGAGTTCCGGGTGGTGACCGGCGGCCTGACCGAGGTGGAGTTCCAGTCCGACCGCGCCTACGAGATCGTCGAAGTCCTCGGGAACGAGGTGAAGTCCTGGAGTCTCGTTGGCGATCGCATCAGGGTTCTGCTCGGACGCAGGGTCGAGAAAAGCACGGTGGTGACGGTCGTGGCCGAGCTTCCGGACGGGGTTCGGGGCCGCGCGGTGACCATTCCGAGCTTCGCTCCCCTCGGTGCGGTCTTCGAGCGCGGCGTTCTCGGCATCGCGGCTTCACCTGATCTTCGGGTGACCCTTTCGGGGCAGAGGAATCTCGATCGTATCGGCGCCACGGTGCCGGGACTCGCGAGCCTGATCACCGGGCCCTCGGCGATGCACTCCGCCTGGCGCTTCGTCCTTCGCCCCCTCGGGCTGACGGTGACGACCGAGCCTTTCCAGGCCGAAATCCGTGTGCAGGTCCCGGTGCAGCACCTCGTCGATCGCGAGTGGCTGGTGAGCCGGGCGAGTTTTCAGTTCGATGTGCGGGGCAACGGGACCTTCGAATTCCCGGTGACGATTCCCGCGGACGTCGAGATCGAGTCGGTGAAGGGCAACGGCCTTTCGCGCTGGTGGCGCGCCGGCGACACCCTGACCTTCAGCACGCGCTCTCCGGTGCGGGGCGGTTTCACGGTGCGCGTGGACTTCCGGCGACCCCTGGACCCCGCGGCCGCGCGGATCGACCTCCCAGAGGTCCATGCGAGAAACGTCTCCCGGGAGCGCGGCTGGATTCTCGTTTCGCACGCCCCTGGTCTCTCACTCACGCTGCTCGACGACGCCGGGCTCGTGAAGGAGCCCATCAGCCGTTACGCGAAATGGGAGAAGGTCGCGGCGACGCAGACGAACGTCTACGGCTACCGGCAGGATGGGGGAAAGTACAGTCTGGCCGTGGCCCGCTCGTTCCCCGAGGCGCGGGTAACCCCGTTCTCCACGAGTCGCCTCCAGGTGGAGGATGACCGGGTCGTGGTGGACACCCAGTTCGTCTTCCTGATCGAGAATGCCGGCGAGGATACGTTCCAGGTGTTTCTGCCCGAGGGGGAGGGCGATGAGCCCATTCTCGAGGCAAGCAAGACCCGGAGCGTCGTCTGGGAGGACTTCGAACAGGAGGGCCGGAAGGGGAGGATGCTGACGATCGTCCTGCAGCAGGACGCCACCCGGATCTACCAGTTTCGCCTGGTCTACGAGAAACGCCTGGTCGCGGCGCCCGGGGTGGAGCGCGAGTGGGGGGCGATGGTTCACGCGCCGGAGCCGCAGGGCAGGAATGCCTCCTCCTATGCCTTCGCGTTGAACCTGAGCAGCGGCGAAGTGACCTTCGGCAAGCCGGACGGCCTGACCGACGCCGACCCGTTGACGTTTCCCCGGTTGCCCGACGAGCAGGCTCTGCCACGCCATCTGATCCTGCAGGGTTGGCAGGGCCGCGGCGCCGGGTTCAGTCTGCCCGTGAAGCTCCGAATCCACAGCTTCGCGGACTTCCCCGATGCGCTCATCTCCTCGGCGGACCTGCTCTTGACGGTGGGCCGGGACGGCTGGACCCGAAACCGGATGACTTACACCGTGCTGAACCGCACGCGTCAGTTCCTGGAGTTGACGATGCCGAAGGGGGCGATGCTCGAGGCGGTCCTGGTTGGCGGACTGCCGGTGAAGCCGGGCCGGCGACGGGCCGGCGCGAAGGAGCGGCTCATCATTCCGCTCTCCCGGATGCAGGTGGGGGATGTCTCCACCGAAGTCGAGATCTACTGGACCCGTTCCCTCGGGAACCCGGACAAGCCTGTGGACCTCTCACGCATCGGCGAACTGGTGATCCTGGAGCCGGAGATCTACGGCCTCGAGGTAGAGCAGACCTTCTACACCGTGAATCTGCCGGAGGGATACGGGTTCTCCTTCGACGGCAACATGCAGCAGGTCGGGAAGGCCAGGCGCCTGCTCTGGCGGTACGAAAAGGCGGTGGAAGAGCAGGAGCGCGTGGTGCGGGTGCAGACGAGCGGCAACGTGGCCCAGCAGGCTCGCGCCGACGAGAGCGGACTTCGAAACCGCGTGAACATCGAGATGCTCGAACGGCAGATCCAGAGCCTCGAGATGACCCGGGAGGAGGTCGAAAAGCTCCAGGCCAATCTGCGGAGGAAGCAGGTGGCCGACGATACCTTCACGGACAACTTCGCCGTCCGCGCCTCGGGCAGGACGGTGCAGCAGAAGGACGGTTCTCTCGGGGACAAGCGGGAGGCTCTGGCGAAGGCGGCGTCGGAGACCAGGAAACTCGCCGAGGACCGCGTGCGGCAGGAGTACCGGTACAAGGGCAAGCGCAACGTCGTCAGTCAGAAGTGGGTGGACAACCCCAACGCCTCGTTCAAGGGGCCGCAGACCAACGCGGCGATCGGTAGGGCCCGAAAGCCCGGCGAAGACGCGGGGAAGAACGAACTCCAGGCCGAGTGGCGGAGATCGTTTGCGCTGGTTCAGGAGGCCGCCATCCCGCAGACGAACTCGGTTCTCTATCTCGATCGGGCCAATCTGGAGGGGGCCGAGCAGGCGCAGATCGCGCGGATCAGTGGCGCGGAGGCAAAGCCGGGGCAGGCTGTGAGCAAGGATCCCGCGCACATCAGCCCGGCGGAGCCCACCTCGGGCGGTGGCGGCGGGGGCGGGTACTATCGCGGTCCGTCCGGTACTTCGCCTCCGGGACTGCGGGATTCCTCGGATCCGAGAGCGCCCGCGGTGCGCCGGGCCGGCCTGCTCTCACTGCCGGTGACGGTGCCGGTCAGGGGCCGGACCTTCCGCTTCGAGAAGCTGAACGGGGGAGCGCGACTCGACATCTCGGTGGACCGCAAGGACTCCGCCGGTCGCCGGAGCGGCTGGGGCCAGTTCGTCCTCTTCGCCCTGATCCTGGCCGGCGCCGGCGTCCTCTATCGCTTCCGCCCGGACCAGCGCATCCCGTACGCAAGGCCGGTCCTGCTGTTCGTGCTGGCGTTCCCGTTCCTCCTGAACCACGATGCCTGGCCACTCCTGGGGCTGCTGATGCTGATCGTCGCGGTGAACTGGACGGTCATGGAGTGGAGGTGCCGCCGCACCGCGAAGGCGTAGATCCCTGGAGGCTCGTCCCCGCAAAGGGCTCATCTGGAAACAAGGGCGACCGTTGCACCGAGAGCGCCGCTGCGCCCGAGCAAGCCGCGCGGCGATCGGTCTTCGATGGGCCGGTGGATGAACGGTACATCCCGTCCCGGTATCCCCCGTGGTTCCATAGACCTGATCCTGGATGGAATTGATGTCGTTCCGGGGCGGGTGGCTGAGTGCCGGGCTCTACCAGATCCGCTGGACTCCATACTTGTCGAGCACGGGGTCGGTGCTGAGCAGCCGGCAGTCTTCGGCCATCGCCTGGACCACGAGCATGCGGTCGAAGGGATCCCGATGATGGAACGGGAGGTCGGTCAGCCTCAGGCAGTGCTCGACCTCGATCGGCAGCAGTCCGATGCCGTTGGCCTTCATCTCACGGTCGAGAAGATCCCCGAGCGGATCCGTCGTCGTCAGGCGGCCGAGAGCCAGCTTGATGGCGATCTCCCAGACGCTCGCGGCGCTCAGGAGGAGTTGATTGTCATCGTCGAGAAAGATGGCCCTTCCGCGGGGGCTCAAGCGGGCACTGTCGCTGATGGCCCACAGGAACGCATGCGTATCCAGAAGGACCTTCACCTGGTGTACTCCTCGAGGTCCTCGATCGGGGCGTCGAAATCAGAGGAGATCTCGATGTCCCCGGCCGCCCCGTCCAGGCGTCGGCTCCGACGGGCGTCCGGATGCACGACGAGCCGGACAAGAGGCTTCCCCCGATTTGCGATGATGACTTCTTCTCCGTTGAGCGCCGCCTGGATCAGGCGCGAGAGATTGGTCTTCGCTTCATAGATGTTGGCCTTCATCTTCTTGATCTCCGGATGAACTGATAAGACCAGACTAGCAGACCAGATCAAGAATTCAATCCCTCAGCACACCAACATGCGGAGGCAGAAATCTTTCACCAATGATGGGCCGGATTGCTCCGGGACGTTTCACCAATGATTGGTGAAGGTTCCTGCCTCCCCAGGGGCCGCGCAAGAATAACTACGGGATTCGAGGGCTGCTGCATCCCCTTAAGCTGCGTTGCTCGTCGGTCGAAACCAGTAAGGTTGCGCGCTCCTCGCGCCTTGCCGGGCGGGCGCATCAGCGCTCTCCGTCCTGCGAAGTTCTTTTTGCGCGGCCCCTTACTTCCAGCATGATCCGGATGATCTCCCGGTCGGTTTCCCGCATGCCGTCGCGACCGAGGCGCCCGATGTTCTCGATCGTGTTCTCGACCCCCTTCGTGACGATACCGTCTCCGCCGTAGAACTGCTGGCCCTTCTCGAACATGAGGAATCCCAGGATACCGGCGTCGATGGACGAGGCGATCTTCGCCGCACAGGAGGGCTTGGCGCCATCGCAGATGATGCCCGAGACGGTCGCCAGAGCATTGACGATCGTGTGGGCGATCTCCTCGTAGCGCCCTCCATGCAGCCACGCGATCCCCGCCCCGGCCCCGCAGCCCGCGCTGACGGCGCCGCAGTATGCGGACAAGCGCCCGATTCCGGTCTTCTGGTGAATGGTGACCAGGTTGGATACGAGCAGGGCGCGCAGCAGCGTCTCCCGGTCCGCCCCCAACTCCTTCGCATATTCGACCACCGGCACCGAGGCCGTGATCCCCTGATTGCCGCTGCCGGAGACGATGACGACCGGAAGGCTGCAACCGCTCATCCTGGCGTCCGACGCGGCCGCCGCCAGCGCCTTCGCCCGGATCTTCACGTCGTCCTGCCAGGCATCCCGGAGTACGGACCCGATATTGGCGCCCCAGTCCCCGGAGAGCCCCTCCTCCGCAATCGCCATGTTGCAGTCGATCTGCCGCTGCAGCAGGTCCTCGACATCCTCGAGCACGACCGACTCCGCGAAGTCGAGGATGTCCTTCACGTTCATCAGGGATCGATCGGTGAGCACTGGCGTTTCGAGGTCATCACAGTCCTGGTTTTCGTACATCACCTCGCCGTTTCTGGTGATCAGGACGATGTTGGTGTGGTAGTGGGAGATCCGTACACTCGCCGATTCACCTCCCGTCGAGACCGTAACGAGCAGGTCGAGAGGCAGTGCGCTTTTCGATTCTGTTACCTTGATCTCACCGCCCCTGAGGAACTCCCTGATCCTCTCCGGTCCGGCGGCATCGAGAGTGGAGAGCACCTCCAGCGCTTTCTGCGGCTTCCCGGCGGCGATGCCCGCGGCGGCGGCCGCCTCGATGCCCCTGAGCCCACCGGTGTTCGGAACGACGACGCTCTTCACGTTCTTGATGATGTTGCCGCTCGCTTCGATCAGGACGTGCTCAGGGATGACACCGAGCACATCCGCTGCGCGCGCCGCGGCATAGGCGATGGCGATCGGCTCGGTGCAGCCCATCGCCGGAACCAGCTCTTCCCCCAGGATGTCCAGGTAGACTCGATAGCGGGTGTCGGTTGGTTCCACACCGTCTCTCCTTCAACAGGGGGATGATCCCGGCGGCCCGCGCAGGTTCCTCCCCGAACGGGAAGCCCGTAGAATGCCGGAATCACCCAGGCATCGGGCAGCATGATCCTGCGGTGGACACCGAAGAAGCGTGTTCGCCCCGGCATCCTCCGGTTTTTTGCAAAGCAATGCCTCATTTCGCCAATAGACGACAGGCGGGAGGCGTCTTCTCTCTGGAGAGGGTCCCCGCCCTCCTCGAACTCGCCGCCTCCGGCCGCTCGGATACTTACCGGCTCCACGCGGTCTGAACGATCGGCCGAATCCTCGCCGCGGAGTCTCTACCGGTTCTCAACGTCCTCGTCGACAATGACGATGGGCGGATTCGTATCGAGGTCGCCGGCGCCCTGCTCGCGTTCGGTGCGGCGGGCGGCGCCGATGGAGTCTTCGCCGGGTGGGTTCTCCCGACCCGCCTGGGTGAGGAAACCCACCGCCACGTCCGCTCCCGGATCGAGCGCGGGCTCGAGTACTGACGAAAGAGGTTTCGCCATGTCCCCGATCAAGCTGTTGTCCCTGGCGCTCCTGCTGTTGCTCGTCATCGCCGCGCCGGCGCTGCGGGCGGAAGACGATCCCGAAGAGCCCCCCGAAGCGCGGGCGAAGCGTCTGAAGATCCTGGCGGGCACGATCAAGGAAGAACTGGTGAAGGTCCTCGACGACGACGTGGTGGTGCGCGGCGATGCCCTTCAGGCGATCGCCAGAGCCGGCGCGGATCTGAAGGAGGTCGAGGTCGAAGGGCTTCGGAAGCGGGTGCTCGAGTCCGGCCTGACCGCCGAGGATCGCTTCATCGCCGTGCTGGCCGGCGAGATCCTGAACTACCTCGATCCGGAGGGGGTCGCCGAAGAGGTTGGTCGCAGGGCCTTTGGCGTGAAGAGCCCCGGGGCCCGGCGCCGGATGGGCCTCGCCGTGATCAGCGAGTTGCCCGTCAAGCGCTCCGGCGAACTCGCGGTGGCCATGGCATCGGGCGGCAGCGTCGAGACCCGGGTCCACGCCCTGATTGCCCTCGGCAAGCTCCGCCTGCCGGAAACCTACCCGGCGCTGAGGTCGGCCCTGTCGGCTCAGGACGAGGAGGTCAAGAGCAACGCCGCCATCGCCCTCGGTAAACTCGGCGATCCCCGCGCCATCCCCGCCCTTCTGCACCACCTCGAGGATTCTGACGGCGACCACCCCGCCTTCGCCGCCTGGGCCCTGAAGCAGTTCGATGATCCGAAGATCTTCTCCGCGATCATTGGCCGCCTGAAGAGCGACTCCGGTGAGCCCGGCGACGCCAAGGCCCGCATCATCGAGAGCAGCTCGAAGGCCGAGCATATCGACGATCTGAAGAAGATCCTCCAGGGGAACCGGTCGATGAAGTACCGCTACGCCGCGGCGCTGGCTCTCGGTCGTCTCGGAGCCCGGGACATCGAGGTGCAGCGGCTGCTCCTCAAAGGCATGATCAAGAGCAAGGAGGAGCGGGTGCGCTGGGCCTGCTTCTTCGCGCTCTCGGAGTGCGCGAGCCAGGAGATCGTCGAGGAGGTCGTCGAAGCGCTGAAGGATGCCGCCAACGCACGAAACTCCGCGCAGCACATGGTCTTCCGCTGCCTGGCGTTCATCGCCGGCGACCTCAAGGCGAAAGGCGCCGCCTACGTGCTGTACAAAGCCGCCCGCCTGCACGTGAAGACCGAGTTGACCTGGCGCGTCGCCGCGGTGAACCTCTGGAAGTGCGCAAATCCGAATGTCTACCGTCGCATCAAGGACGACTTCGACGCGGCCTCGGACAAGCGGGTCGTCCACCAGATCGCGGCGATCCTCGGCCGATCCCGGCGGGTGGAGGAGTTCAAGTTCCTGACGCGACAGTTCAAGAGACACCGGTCCGGCACGCCGGAGGCGTTCTCCGTCGAGCTGGCGCTCGAGCAGATGACCGGCCACTTCTTCGGTGCGGACTACGGCATCTGGCGTCACTGGTTCAGCAAGAACGAGAACTTCTTCGAGCCGCGCGAGTACCGTATCGATCGGCGCCAGTGGCAGCAGGACTTCACGAAGAAGGACCGCGAATTCCGGCAGACGCCGAAGACCGAGCGAGCGGTGCAACTCGGTCTGGCCTGGATCTCCCGGCACATCTCCCTGAAGGGCAGCCTCGACCCGAACAAGTTCTTCGATCGCTGCTCGCGCAAGCCGACCTGCAAGAAGACCGGCGCCCGGCACATGCTCGACAAGGTAGGGTGCTCTTCCCTGGCCGCGCTCGCCTGCCTTGGCGGCGGCTACTCCACCGACAGGGGGAAGTACAAGGACACGCTGCAGCGGCTGCTCGACTACATCGAGATCCGGCAGACCGCCGACGGGAACTTCACCACGACCGACCGGTTCCAGGGATACCAGCGGCCCATCGCCATCTACGCCCTCGCGGAAGCATTCAACATCACCGGCAACATGCGCTACGAGGCGTACCTCCGGCGCGGAATCAACTACCTGGTGGAGATCCAGAACGAACTCGGCGGATGGCACTACCAGGCCAAGGCCCGGGAAACGGATACTTCGGTGATGTCCTGGGTGCTCCTCGGTCTCGGCGTGGCGCACAAGTCCGGGTTCCCTGTCCGGGAGTCCGTCTTCGAGGGTTGCGACATGATCCTCACCGCGTACTCGGAGCGGGTCACCAAGCATCGCGAGGAGTACATGGACCTCGACCCGGCCTACGGCTACGACGTGGGCAAGACCTTCCGCGGCGAGTACCAGACCGGTTACCAGTCGAAGGTTTCCGAGAACGCTACGACTTCTTTCGGGCTCATGGCCCGCATGTTCATGGGCTTCAGGCGCAGCCATCCGTTCTGCATCGGCTCCGGCTACTTCATCCTCGCAAACAATATGGAGCGGATGCCGAAGGGTGGCAACTTCGCGAAGTACGTCAGCCAGAACCGCTTTCCGGCCTACGCCTGGTACTACGGGACCCTGGCCATGCACCAGATGGGCGGACACTTCTTCCGGCGATGGAACGAGGTCATCAAGGAACTGTTGCCCGGCCTGCAGAACAAAGAAGGGTGCGACGCCGGGGCCTGGCCGGTGCTAAACTACGACTTCGTTGCGGGTAAGGCGTACACGACGTGCATGGGCGTGCTCACGCTCGAGACGTACTATCGGTACAAGCCTTTCTGCGAAGAAGGAGTACAAGAGGAAGATGATGGCAAGTAGCCGGTGGCCCTTTTGGTCGGGCGTCGGCGGCACGGGATAATCAGAGGGGGCAACGCATGATTCACATCAGACATTCCGCCGGCGGCACCGCGATCGCCGACGCGCACAGCGTCGTTGACGCTCGGCCGGGACTGAGTTACCCGTCCTACGGTGAGGCTCGGATCATCGCCACCGGCAACAACGGTTACGTGCGGGGCAGTATCCACGGGATGGAGTTTCGGATGGAGCCGGACTCCCTCATGTACATCGACCGGGTTGGCCGATTCACCCAGACCAGGACTCGTTGGCGCGTCGACTTCGTGCGCTTCGGCAAACTCCTGAACGATCTCTGGCCAAAGCTCGACAAGGGCACCGAGATCCAGACCGCCTGCATGGCGTCGCCGAACGTCTACGCCTGCTGATCAACCTCTCGGAAGGTGCTCCTCCGATTCGGGGTAGCGTTTTCCGGGTTCCGCGAGCGTCCCGGTCTACAGGGCCCGGTCGAGATCCTCGTCCGCCCGGAGGCCGTCCGTGTCGTAGCCCGAATCGGTCAGGGCGGGCAGGATGCGGGCGGTTTCCGCGTGCGGGCCATCCCCGCAGCACGTGCTTGCCCGTCGCAGTCGCCGGTCGGGGTGATCAGGCGCATGACCCGGGCCTCCGCATGAAAACTCCGGGATTGTGATGCGTGCTGGCTGCCCGGATTCCTCTGCCGTTTGTCGCCGGACTCGAAATCGGGTTCCTTTGACGTTCGCGGCACCAGTGGCTACAACCTCCGGTCACCGGGACATCCATGAGCGAACTTCCGTCACCACCGCAGTTGCCGCGATCAAACGGGCCGCCGCCCCCGTCGCCGGTGCCCGGGGCGGACGGATCGCCTTCGGACCTCTCGCCGCATCGGGGCGTCCTCATCCTCATTCTTGGAATCTGCTCGTGGGTGACAGGGTGCTTTGTGCTGGGGATCATCGCCTGGGCCATGGGTAACCGCGACCTCCTGGAGATGGAGGAGGGGAGGATGGACCCCGAGGGAATGGGGTTGACCAGGGGAGGGCGCATTGCCGCGATGGTGCATGTCATCCTCGTGTGCATCGGCCTTCTGGTGATGTTGATCGGGCTGATCGGGTTCGGCGTCTATCTGTTCGAGGCCGGTCGGTGAGGCCGCGCCTGAAGCGAGTCGAGCGGCGTCTCTCCGGGATCGGCACGCCGTGGATCGCCCTCCTGATCTGGGCCGTTCTCGTCGGGTCGCTCGTGGTGATCTACCGGATGACCGGGCGCAGCTTTTCGCTCTGTACCTTTCGCGCCGTGTCCGGCATCCCCTGCCCGTCCTGTGGTTCGACCCGCGCCGTGTTGCGGGTGCTCGATGGCGACCTTCTCGGCGGTTTCCTGATGAATCCCCTGGTGATGCTCGCCCTCACGGTGATCGGTGTCGTCCTGGCGCTCCGCCTGCTCTTTCGATGGAGGGTCGAGTGGAACTTCGGGCGAGCGGATTACTGGATCCTCGGGGCGCTGCTGCTGGGGGCGGTCGCGGCGAACTGGATCTGGGTGATCCGGTGGCACGCCACGCCGTAACTCGGGAGGGCGCTGCCCCCCCCGATGTGCGCGCATCACCCCTCGGCGGCCTGCTGCGACAGCGCCATCTTGATCCCCTCGACGAAGCCCGGCAGTAACGCGTGGTCCGGTTCGAGGGCGCGCGCCAACTCAACCGCGGCGATAGCCTGCTGCACCTCGCCCATCCGGAGCAGGGTGTCCGCCAGATTCAGGTGGTAGACGGCGGCGTTCGGGGCCTGCTCGATGGCCTTGCGGTGGGCTTCCACCGCGGCTTTCAGCTTGCCGCGGGCGCGGAGCGCGGAGGCCAGGCCGGACAGCGCCTCCGGGTCGTCGGGAATCTGCTTCAGTGCCTTCTTGAACTGGCTTTCGCTCTTGCGTGCCTTCCTCGTGGCCAGGAGAGCAATCCCCAGCCGGGTGCGCGCCTCCACGAATCCCGATTCCTCTTGCAGGAGGGCCTTCAGGAGGATCACCTGTTCGTCGGCCGGGCGCTCCACCGCCTCCGCCAGCATCTCGACCATTCTCGCCTGGTACTCCGCAGGCTCCACGTCCCCGATCGCCTCGCGCGCCAGTTCGGCGAGGTGGCCCTCGGCCCGAAGCGCCTTTCGCAGATGATGCAGGGCGGGGACCCGGAGGTTGTCGGCGGCATAGGCGCGGCCCAGGTGCAAGTGGGCTTCGAGGATCGGGCCGCCTTCGCGAATGGCGTGTTTCAGGTGGGGGATGGCGGCTGCAAAACGGTCCTGTTCCGCGAGGTGGACCCCGTAGGCGAGGGGTAGCGCGGAGCCGATGTTCTCGTGCTCGAGGCCACGCTGGAAGACCTCTTCCGCAACGACGAACTCGCCTCGCGAGGCCAGGATGCGACCGAGATCGGCGAAGATCCGCGGTCGTGCCCCGGGCAGGTCCGCTGCCTGCCTCCACAGCTTGATGGCGCCATCGAGGTCGCTTGTCCTCTCCCGGATCAGTCCGAGCTGGTAGCACGCCTCCGCGCCGAGTTGCGGGTCCGTCTTCACCGTTTCGAGCACTTTCCCGGCGCGGCCGGTCCGGTCCTGGCGCAGGTGGAGCAGGCCGAGGTCGAAGCGCAGTGTCGCGCGTCCGGGGTCGATCGAGAGCGCCATTCGCAGTGCCTCTTCCGCACCGTGCAGATCGCCCTTCGTGCCGAGAATCTGCCCCAGGGCGGCGAATGAGCGCCAGCCCTTCCGGTCGATCTTCGTCAGGCGTCGGACCGCCTCCTCCGCCGCGTCGATGGGCACCTGTCTCCCGGCGGCCATCGCCGCGGCGAACATGGCGAGCTCTTCCTTCGCCGCGGTCAGGCCCGGTTCGGCGTCGAGGGCGTCGAAGTACGGGGTGAAAAGCGCCTCCGGATCTTCGAGGTCGCAGAAGGTGTCGATCGAGGCGGCCCCTTCCCGCGCGCGGAGGAGGTCAAGCCAGGCATCGAACTTCCGCGCCGGGAATTCGTCCAGTCCCGGACCATCCGTGGCCTGCCCCGCGGCGGAAAGCACCAGCCGGGCGGCGGCACTGAACACCGCAAATCCGTCGTAGTGCGCCGCCTGAAAGCTCTCCTCGACGACGCGACCGAGGTCGGAGGTGCGCAGCACTTCGATGGTCAGGCGGAACGGATCCCCGGCGTCGAGGTCACCATGCACCAGCAGGTCGAAGCCGGGCGATCCATCGACGAGTCGGCGCAACTGGTCCGCCGCCCAGCGCTTCGGATAGACGCCGAACACGCGCCGATTTTCGACGACGTGCTGGAACGGGACGAACCGGGTCGTCAGCCCGGCCGCGGCAGCGACGCGAGCTGCGAGTTCACGCGGCACGGCCCGGGTCAGGCTGCCCGCGCCGTCCGCAAGGGCCAGGGGAACGAAGAGGACTTTCTCCATGGGGAAAAAGGGTACTCCTACCGGTCGGGAATCCTGAAGTCAGGCCAGGGGGTCGCCCCCTTTTCTTCTCCCTACTCGAGACGCAGCAACTTCAACTGATGCATCTGCAGCGGATCCGGCGCCGGCAATTCCTTCGTCATGCCCGGGGCCAGGGGGGGCGGCTCGGCGGCCGTAAAGCCCCCGTGGGCGGCGTCGGCGCCAAACGCTTCCAGAGCCATGGCGCCTTCGAAGAACGGGGCGCCGATGCAGATGAACCAGGCATCGACCGTCTCTTCGTCGTAGACCACCACGAGGTCGTCGCCATCGATCACCGCGTCATAGCCCATCCAGGCGATCTGCGTGATCCGGTAGCCGTAGTCCGGAGGGGCGAATGCGGCGCCGGCGCCGGGAGCGCCCGCATCCGGCGGCAGGGTTCCGCTTTCCACCATCTTCGCGGTGGTCAACCGATACTGCCTGGGGCCGCCGGCGTCGAAGTCGTCCCAGTGAACCAGGTGCAGCTCCTGGCCTTCCTGCGCAAAGGCGAGATACAGCAGGTCGACGCGCGTTGTGGAATCGGTGGTCCGGGCGAAGATGCCGGGGGTGTGCGCGCCTGGGTCCCCGACGGTGAGCGGGCTTCCGAACGTCCGGCCGGCGTCGTCGCTGACCCGAAGCCTGACACCCTCGCGGCCCTCGCAGGCGAAGAAGATCCGGAGATCCTCACCGCTTCCGGTCAGCGCCACCGACGGGTCCTTGCCGATGATCCGATCCTCCTCGACCAGGGTATCGGTGAACTTGCCTCCCCACGGGCGCACCGCGCAACGGTTCCGGGTCAGGCTCTCCCAACTGCCGTCCTCGAGTTGCGTGAACCGGGAAAACCCGTAGCCGATGACCAGGTCGCCGCCCCTGGACCACTTCGCGTCCATGATCAGTGGCGAGACGTCGCCCGCGTCGTGGTAGACGATTCGTTCCGGCGCGAAGTCGAAACTCGTCGGGGAGCCGTCGCCATCCGCCGCGTCGGGCTTCCCTTCGACGAGGACGAGGTCGCTCGTTCCATTCTCGTTGCTGCGCCAGTAGAGAACCGCCAGGCTGTAATCCGCGGCCATGGCCAGGGTGGCCAGGCGGGGCCGGTGGCTTTCCGTCGCGGGGCCGAACCGCTCGGTCTGGGTGAAGGTCGCCCCCCGGTCGAAGGAGAGCCTCAGTTCGGTGCGGTCACCGCCGCTGCCGACGAGGGCGAGGACGTTGTGGAGGCCCGCAATCTCGTGGTCGCGCCAATGGCCGGAGTCGGGGCTGATCTCCGCGGATCCGCCGCCGGTCACGTCGCCGCTCGAGTGGTCCACCTGCATTCGCATCTCGAAGCGGGCGTAGCTCCGGGGATCGGCCCGGTCGCCCTCGTAGCAGACGATGCTCGTGCGGTCCCCTGAGACCGCGATGGTGGGGAGGCCGAAGCTGAAGGAATCGCTCGAATAGACCGTCGCCTCCTCTGTCACGCCGGGGTAGTCCCCCCCGGAGCCCGCCGCGGCATTGATTCCGGACTCCGGCCCGATGCGCACCCGGACGAGCGCCCGCGAGCGGTTCTCGCCCTCGTTCGCCTCGACCGCGATGATGTGATCCCGATCGATGTTTCCACGGACGGTAAAACGCGCGAAACCGTCTCCGTGCGCGTCGAGCCAGTCACCGCTACTCGTGGTCCCGGAGGCGGAGGGGATCATCCCCGCCCGGGCCAGAGAGCCCGGTCCGCCGCCCGGCGTGGTCGCACCATCGCGCGCATGGGCGATGGACAGGCGTACGATCCCCTGGTTGGCTTCGCTGCGGGAGATCAACTCGAACGCGAAGGGCTCCCCGGAGGGCGTGGTCAGATCGAAGGCGGAATCGAAACCAGACCAGCCCAACCGGTCGAGGTCCACGTCTCCGGCCCAGTCGTCATCGGCCGTGGGCTCGACACCTTCCATCCCCGCGGCGAGGATGAGGGTGGCCGGGGCCGGTTCGGAGGGCGAAGACGGAACGAAGACCGCACCGGAACCTCCTCCACCGCCACAGCCCGAAAGGACGATGACAACGATCAGGATGATCCAACCTCGACTCATGGCTCCACCTCCGCGATAACTGCCCCGGACCCGCATGATAACCCGAGATCGCATCGGTGAACCATCCGGAGCTGAGGCTGGGCTGCGGAGAGGGCGAGGTTCTTCGGAGAGCTGCGATCGGTGATTGGATTTCTGCGATTGACAGGGGCTTCCCCGCTGCTACGGTGGGTATTCAGACGTGGGGTCCAATTCATGACCAGTGGGTTTTCAGCGATGCCGCCGTTCGCGCGGCATCCGCACTGAGCGAGGGTTCCCCGGCGCAGTGGCTGCGCCGATCGGGGGGCCTGCACGCGCTGACCCGGACTCCCAGCATCGAGCCGGCTCTCCACCCCCCGCGAGGGAGGAAGCATGGAGAATCTCGGATTCCGGCTCGTCTTTCTGGCCTACGCCGCCGTGGTGGTCGCCATCGGCTTCGTCGCCTGGCGCCGCAAACGCGTCCGGAGCCTGAGCGAGAAGGGCCTCGAGTTCTGGATGGCCAACCGGGAACTTCCCGGCTGGCGATTGGCCATCTCGCTCACCTCGGGCTGGCTCATGCTCGGTTGGATCGGCTTCGGGATGAGCCAGATCTACATGTACGGGGTCACCGGACTGTGGATTCTGCCGATCCCCTGGTTGGTCCTCTGCATCTGGATCATCTTCCTCGTGCCCTACGTCCGGCGTGTGGCCGCGGTGTCTCTTCCGCAGAGCATCCAGCATCGCTTCGGCTCCGGCGCACGTATCACCGTGGCGATCCTCTCCATCCTGATCTTCACCGCCTGGACCGGCGCCGAGTTGTTCATGGCCGGGTCGCTGCTCGAGGGGTTCCTCGGTGTCCCGGCCCGGCTCGTGATGCTCATCTTCGTCCTGCCGATCATCGGCTACACGGTGCTCGGCTCGTTCCGGGCGATCGTCACGACGGACCTCGTGCAGTTTCTGGCGATGGTCTTCTTCATGATCGCCCTCGGCTGGACTGCCATCAGCGAGGCGAACAGCGCGACGGGAGGGGAGGTGCTCACCGCCATTGGCAACAGCGCGCCGCCATGGAGCGGTGAGGGACACGCCTTCGACTTCGCCTTCCTGGGGTGGGTGTTCCCCGTCGCTCTCCTCGTGGGCTATCTGCCGGGATGGGCGGTGGAACAGGATCTCTGGCTTCGCATCCAGTCCGCTCCGACCACCAGGGAGGCTCGCAAGGGCGCTATCCTGGCGCTCTTCTCCATCGGGGTGTTCGTCATCACGATCCCCACCCTGGTCGCGTTCGCGGCTCTCGTCGTATTCCCGCCGGCGGGAGGCGCGGCCCATGAGGCGGTCGGCGCCGACGCTTACGGGATCATCCCCGCGTTTATTCTGCGGATGAGCCCGGCGCTCCAACTGCTGATGGTCCTCGGGCTCATCTCCTGCCAGATGTCCACGGTGGACACCTTCGCCAACGTGACGGCGATGCCGATGAGCTTCGACCTGCTGGAGCCGCGTGCGCGCCGGGGATCCCGGTCGGATCGGGCGAAGGTGACCCGGCGGGCGCAGTGGATCAGTGTCCTGGCGATCGTGCTCGGCCTTGGATACGCCCTGGTCAGCGAGAGCCTGGCGGACGTGTACTATCTCTCTTCCGGAGTGCTCTCCGCCTGTATCGCCGTTCCCGTTGCGGCGATCTTCTGGCGCCGCGCGAATGCCTCCGGAGTGCTGGCGGCGATCGCCGCCGGCTTTGTGGGTACGCTTGGCACCTACGTCCTCGAGTACCACACCGCGATCGAACTCCCGGATGTGCTCACCGGTTCCCGAGGCTACCTCTATGTCGGAACCGGCGTCGTCCTCTCCATCTTCACGCTGATCGTGGTCTCCCTGCTCGGCGCGCCTCCTTCGCCTGCCCAACGCGCTGCCGTTCTGCCGCAACCGGCGGAGCACACCACCTCGCTCGAACCGGTCAGTGAGGGTGACTACTCGATTTCCCCGGAGCACCAGGCCGTCGGCGAAAGGACGGACTCATGAAGACCCTGGCCGCAGTTCTGATCGCGATTGCCGTTACCGCCCCCTTCGCCGTGGCAAAGGACGGCGAGTCGGATCGGGTCCGGAAGCTGGAAGAGCGGGTACGCATGCTGGAGGAGCGACTGAGCGAGGTCGAGCCGACTTCTGACGCCATCGATGCGGCGCTCGCGCAGTATCTCCGGGATGAGGATGCCCTCGATCAGAGCGTGAAGCGTGTGATCGAGAACGACCCGGGCCTGCTCGGGTCGAAGATCAACTTCAACCTGAGTGGCCAACTCTGGCTCTTCTACAACAACCCGTCCTCGCGACTCGGTCTGGATAGTGGCCGGGCCCGGTTGGACATGGATTATCTTTACCTCTTCCTGTCGGCGGATGCCGGCCCGTTCGGTTTCCGAACCTGGCTGGGGCTTCGGGACACGCCGCGGTACACGCCGGTCAGTCCATGGGGACGGTGGTGGTTCAACGAGGCGGTGGTCTACGCCAGGGTGCCCACATTCGAACTCGGCGACGGATCGACGCACGAGATCACGGTGGAAGTGGGGAAGGTCATCGTCCCCTTCAGCATTGAGTGGGATCACACCTGGTACGGGTCGATTATCTACTACAAGGGCGCCATGCTGGAGCCGGACTGGGGACTGAAAGTGCGGTCGAACATTCCATTGTCCGGCGCATTCTCCCTGGACTACGCCCTTGCCTACCTGGTCCGCTCCGACGATCTCGACGGGCCATCTTCCCTCGCGGGCTTTGGCCTGGAAGGAACCGGTTTTCAGAGCCCGGAGTTCACCGACGACCCCGACGAGAGCGAACGCGAACAGCGGGGCCAGTACGTCGGGCGTCTGGCCTTGAACGCGGATCTCGGGGCTGGGATCACCGGGACTCTCGGCGGCTCGTATCTGACCGGTCGAATCCGCGAGTCCGAGGCCGACGGCTTCCCCTGGTTCCATTCCGGAACGCGTACCGCATCGCTCAGCCAGACCGATTGGGAACTCGACCTCGTGATGACGTTCGCGGATGTGGATCTCGGGTTCCTGAGGCTTCCCCAGGTCGTGCTGACCGCGGAGCATATGTGGTACGACCGGGGCGAGGCCGATCAGAAGGGCCGGGCCTACCTGCTCGAGCTCTTTGTCCGGCTCTACTCTGACCCGGACAGCGAGTGGTTTCAGGCGATCGACGCCTGGTACAACTACTCCGCCGACAACGCCGAAGGGCAGCCGAACGCCTATCTGCACCTGCCGTCTCTCGGCATCCAGTTGAACGATTACACCCGCCTGATGTTCGAGTACGTGAGCTGGACCACTTCCGACTTCATCATCGACCGAGGGATCTGGTTGCACCTCTCGTTCGACTTCTGACCGCGGTATTGCCGTGTCGGAGATACCGGGGGATGACGTTGCAACCGCTCCCGGATGTGGATCGGCCGGCTCGGAATGTCGGATGCGCGGTCCGGCCTGGCCTCGGGGCGCTCATCGCCCTTGGGAGTGCCCGCCGCCTGGCCGCCCCTGGCGGGTCCGAGAGGAAACTCAGGCCGACACCTCGTCGTCGCACAAGTGTCACATGATTCTGGTGGGCACGTCGGTCTGGGTGGATCATCTGCGGAAGGGCAGCCCAGGTCGGATAGTCCGGAGAGGCGGCAGAGAGTGCCATTGTCCGTGAAGCAGACCTTCGGGGTCTCTACCTGACGCTTGCCCTCGTCTCGAGATCTACGGCATCCAGTTCTCGGCGTCGAGCTGCTCCCAGGGCAGGATCGTGAGGTCGGATCCGGACTGGCGCGTGTCCCCGCCGTGGATCATGGCGGTAGAAACAGACCCGGTCTCGGCGAGGAGCCCCGCAGCCCGCATTGCGGCGCGCAGCATGTCCTCCGTGATGGTGCGCCCGGCCCTCACCTCCACGATCCGGATGTGGTCTCCGAGTTCGACCACGACATCGACCTCGCTCCCATGCCGATCCCGGAAGTAGTGCACACCGGCTCTCTCTCCCCGGTTCCAGCGGTGCTTCACTATTTCGGAGACGACCCAGGTCTCGAAGATGGGGCCGCGCAGCGGGTGATTTCGGAGCTGCTCCGGTGTCCGGATCCCGAGTAGCCAGCAGACCAGACCCGTGTCGAGAAAGTGCAACTTCGGCATCTTCACCACTCGTTTCCGGAGATTGGTCCGATACGGCGTCAGCCTGAACGCGAGGAAGCCGGTCTCGAGGATGGAGAGCCAGGATCGAGCTGTGGGCTGCGAGATCCCCGCATCGCCGGCAAGTGAGGACAGGTTGAGCAGTTGAGCCGTCCTTCCCGCGCAGAGCGAAAGGAACCTCTGGAACGTCACCAGGTCGCCCACATTCGTGATGGTGCGGATGTCTCGTTCCACATACGTCGATACGTAGGATGCATACCAGTCGGCGGGGGGTATTCCGCGATCGAAAATCGCGGGGTAGGACCCCGACCACAGGGTCTCGTCGAGTGATTCGGGATAGTCCGGAAGGCAGCGGATCTCCGATCGTGAAAAGGGAGCCAGGTGGAGAATGGAGGTTCGTCCGGCCAGCGACCGGCTGATGGATTCCAGCAGCAGTAAGTTCTGCGATCCGGTCAGTATCCACCGGCCGGGCTTCGGGTCTTCATCGATCAGGGGCTGCAGCCATGAGGGCAGATCGGGGCAGCGTTGGATCTCATCGATGACCGCTCCGCGTGGATAGGATGCGAGAAACGCCCGGGGGTCGGTGAGGGCCAGATTCCGGACGTCCTGCGACTCCAGATTGGCGTAAGGCCGGTCTGGGAAGAGGGCCCGGCAGAGAGTTGTCTTCCCGCTCTGACGCGGACCCGGGATCGGGGGCAGGGGCCTGGTCTTGAGCCCTCTGCCGTCGGCGTGCGGGTGCATGCCGATCAATCCCGGGTGCGCGTTCGTGCAGACGACGGAATCAGCCGGCGATCGACCTGCCGGCGCTGCCGAGGTCCGCGCACGCCTCGGTCAGGCGGTCCACCATGCCGCGCTCGGCTTCGCGGAGCCACTTGCGGGGGTCGTAGAACCTCTTGAACGGGGTGCCGTCGTCGGGATCGATCTGGAACTTGAAAGCCTTCGCGTTCTCCTCGACGAATTGGCCCACCGGCTTCGCGAAGGCGAACTGGGTGTCGGTGTCGATGTTCATCTTCATGACCCCGAACTCGATCGCCTGCGCGATCTTCTGCTTCTCCGAGCCGGAGCCGCCGTGGAAGACCAGGTGCAGCGGGTTCTTGCCGGTGCCGTGCTTCTCCTCCACCAGGTCCTGGGAGTTCTTGAGGATCTCCGGGCGCAGCTTCACGTTCCCCGGCTTGTAGACGCCGTGCACGTTGCCGAAGCTCGCCGCCACCGAGAAGTGACCGATCGGGGTCAGCATCTCGTACGCGCGGAGCACGTCTTCCGGCTGCGTGTAGAGGTGGCTGTTGTCGGCGCTGTCGTCGAATTCGCCGCCGACTCCGTCCTCCTCGCCGCCGGTCACGCCGAGCTCGATCTCGATGCTCATGTCCATCTTCGCCATGCGCGTCAGCAGGCGCGCACACTCGGAGAGGTTCTCATCGATCGGCTCCGCGGAGAGGTCGAGCATGTGCGAGCTGTAGAGCGGCCGACCGTGCTGTTCATAGTACTTCTCACCCTCATCGAGCATTCCTTCGACCCAGGGGATGAGCTTCTTGTTCGCATGGTCGGTGTGCAGGACCACGCAGATGCCATAGTGCCCGGCCAGGTAGTGGATGTGCTGCGCGGCGGCGACAGCCCCGAGGACTTTGGCCTTCGCCCCGTCCGAAAGCCCCTTGCCGGCGAAGAACTGCGCGCCGCTGTTGCTGAACTGGACGATGATGTCCGAGTTATTCTCGGCGGCGGCCTCCATCACCGCATTGACCGTGTGCGTGCTGGTGGCGTTCACCGCGGGAAGCGCATAACCGCCCGCCTTGCACGCGGAAACGAGGGCCTGGTAGTCCTTGCCGGTAACGACGCCGGGTGCGATCTTCGCTGGTTCCCCTCTTTCGCTTCTCCTTCGTGGCCTGAACTCTGATCGGCACATTCTGTCGTCCCGGGCCCCGTGTGCCAAGAGTTGACGGGAAGCAGGAAAATTCCATCCCTGCGCAGTACCTGAGAACTATCCTCGTCGGGATGGAATCCGCCGTGAGCCTGCTGACGGTTCTGGTACCGGTCCTCTATGCCCTGACTGCCGCGAACAGCATCCTCACGTTCGTCACGCGCGGGCGGGGATATCGGAAGGGCTCACTCCCGCTTCTGGGAGTTACCGTGGGGTTCCACGCCCTTCTGCTGGGGTTGAAAGCGGGCTTGACGGCCAGGTGTCCCATCGCGACGTTGCTCGAGGCGGTCGGGATGATGGGCTTCGCGCTCGGTGCGGTGTTCTTTGTGCTGGAACTGCGCCGGGGGAGCCGTCCCACCGGGATCCTGATCCTGCCGCTGGCCTTCGTGCTGGTCACGATCGCCACCATCTTCGGGCGCGAGCCCGTGGAGGTCACGGCGGCGCTGAAAAACCCCTGGTTCAGCATCCACTCCGCGTCGGCGGTCATCGCCGTGGCTGCGCTGGCCATCTCCTGCGTCCACGGGATCTTCTATCTGCTGCTCTACCGGCAGATCAAGACCCACCGCCACGGGCGCCTGTTCCGGCACCTGCCGCCACTCACCGTGCTTTCGCGGATGACGCTCCTGGCCGCGGTGATCGGCTGGGCGCTCCTGCTGCTCACGATCCTGGCCGGCTACACCTGGGCCATCGAATCCGGTCGACTCGCGGACTTGCACGGCGATCCGCTCTTCCTCGTCACCACCGCCGCCTGGCTGCTCTACACCATAGGCCTGGGGACGAGATACCTCGTCGGCTGGCGCGGGCGCTTTACCGTCTACCTGTCGGTATGCGGCTTCGCTTTCCTGATCGCCTCCCTGGTGGCGGCGACATTGATCTGGCCCGCCATGCACTCGGTGCGCTGAATGAGCCTCGTTGCCGTCGGCGTCGATCACCGGACCGCTCCGGTGGACCTGAGAGAAGCCCTCGTATTCGATGAGGACCGCGCGCGCCGGTTTCTACTCGGCGAGTCGGAGGCGCTCACGGAGCGGTTGCTGCTCTCCACCTGCAACCGCACCGAACTCTTCGTGGTGCATCGCCGGAAGGAGCGGGATCCGGTTCCGGCTCTCCTGGAACTTCTCAAGCGGGCCTGTGGCGTGGATCTGTCGACGGATACCGGCGTCGCCCGGGTGATGCGTGGCGAGGACGCCGTCCGCCACCTCTTCCGCGTGGCCTGCGGGATCGAGTCGATGGTCCTCGGCGAGACCCAGATCCTGGGCCAGGTGAAGGACGCCGCGGAACTGGCGTCCCATTGCGGCACCGCCGGGCCGCTGCTGCAACGTGCACTCGAGGCCGCGGTCCGGGTCGCCCGGAAAGCCCGATCCGAGACGACCATCGGCGAGGGTGCGGTCTCCGTCGCTTCCGTGGCCGTCGATGTGGCGAGGAAGATGTTCGACGATCTGCCGCAGCGGCACGCCCTGGTGGTCGGCGCCGGGGAGACCGGCCGGCTTGTCGCCCAGCACTTGAAGACGAGCGGCATCGGCACCCTGACCGTGGCCAATCGCACCCTGGGGCGCGCCCGGGATGTCGCCGATGAAGTCGGCGGCGACCCCGCGGGGCTCTGCGGTGTTCCGCCCGCCCTGCGCGACGCGGACATCGTGGTCTGCTCCACCTCGGCCGAGGAGCCGATCCTCACCTACGCCGAGATGAAGGCCGCGATGAAGGCCCGAAAAGGCCGGATGATGCTCACGATCGACATCGCCGTGCCGCGCGACATCGAGGAGGAGGTCGGTCGGTTGGAAGGCGTCTTCCACCACGACATCGATGCGCTCGGGGCGATCATGGATCGCAACCTGGCGAACCGGCAAAAGGCCGTGCCGCGCGTCGAGGAGATGGTCGAGCACGCGGTGGCCTCTTTTCAGCGGTGGGAGCGGGGACTCGAAGTGGTCCCGGCGATCAAGGCCCTCCGCGAACGTTTCGACGAACTGCGCAGAGAGGAACTCGATCGCAATCTGAAACGGGTCCCGGAGGGGGCCCGGCAACAGGCCGAGCGACTCACCGAGTCTCTGCTCAACCGGATTCTGCACGGTCCCATGAGCCGTCTGCATCGCGCCGCCGACGAACCGGGCCGTGGTAAGGACCTGGTCGCCGCGCTGCGCGAACTGTTCGACATCGAGGAGAACAAAGATGAGTGATTCCCTTCGCCTGGGCTCACGAGGCAGTCAGCTCGCCATGTGGCAGGCCCACCACGTGAAGGCTCTCCTCGCCGATGCGCATCCCGGCATCCAGGTCGAGATCATCGAGATCAAGACCTCCGGAGACCGAATCAAGGACGCGCCGCTCGGCTCGCCCGGCACCATCGGCTTCTTCACCAAGGAGATCGAGCAGGCGCTCCTCGAGAACCGGATCGACCTCGCGGTGCATTCGCTGAAGGACCTGCCGACCTCCCTGGTGGAGGGGTTGACCCTCGCCGCCGTGCCGGAGCGGGCGGATACGAGAGATGCGCTGATCGGTCGGACCGGAGTCGTGGCGTCCCTCGAAGATCTTGTTCCCGGCACGCGCGTGGCCACCTCCAGCCCCCGCCGCTGCGGCCAGTTGCTCGCGGCCTTTCCCGAGGTGATCGTCGAGCCCATCCGGGGCAACGTGCCGACACGCATCGCCGCGGTGAAAAAAGCCGGTGGCCCGGACGCGGTGCTGCTCGCCATGGCCGGGCTGATGCGGCTCGAGCTTCAGGAGCATGTCACCTGTCCGATCCCGCACGAGACGATGCTGCCCGCCCCGGGCCAGGGAGCGCTCGGCATCGAAACGCGCGAGGACGACGCCCGGACCATCGACCTGCTCGCTCCGCTCGAAGACACCTGTGCTCGCCGGGCGGTGACCGCGGAACGTTCGTTTCTCGCTCGGTTGGAAGGTGGTTGCACTGTGCCCGCCGGCGCGCTGGCCCGCCCCGGCGAAGGCGACGAACTCCTGTTCGACGGTGTCGTCACGCAGGTCGACGGCGGCGTACTCTTCCGCGGGAACTCGAGCGGGACGGATCCCGTGAGCCTGGGATGTGGATTTGCGGAAGAACTCCTTGCGGCCGGCGCGGACCGGATCCTCGCCGAGCTTCGGGAGGGCACGGCGTGAGTGGAACGCTTTCCGGGCTCACGGTGCTGCTCACCAGGGATGGAGAACTGGCGGGAGAACTGTGCGATCTCGGCGTCGCCGTTCGGGTCGCCGAAGTTCTTCGGTACGAAGCGGTGGCGTGCGAGATCGATACCTCGGAGTTCGATTGGATCGTCTTCACGAGCCGTCGGGCCGTGGCATACTCGGACCTCCCGCTCCACGGCCGATCGAAGGTGGCCTGCGTGGGACCGGCGACGGCGCAGGCGGTGCTCGACCAGGGCGGGGTGGTGGACCTCGTTCCGGACCGGCACGATGCCGCCGCCCTGGCGCAGGCGATGATCGACGACGGACCGGTGGTGGGGCGGCGGGTGCTCTTTCCGGCTTCCGAACAGGCTCTCCCGACGCTATCGGAGCTGCTCGAGTCGGCCGGCGCCCTGGTGACCCGGGTGACTGCCTACCGGCCCGTGCCGGTCGATCGACTGGATCCGGAAGCGACCGCCGGCGCGGACGTCGTCGTGTTCATGGCGCCTTCGGCGGTGGCGGCTTTCAAGGAACTGGGGGGGGACCTGACGATCCCCGCTCTGGCGATCGGCCCGACGACGGCCGCGGCACTCGTCGAGCGGGGAGTCTCTCCGATGGTGGCATCCACAGCGGACAGGCCCGGCCTGATCGAGGCCCTGCGAGATTTCAAGGAGAGGCGATGAGCTTTCCCGATGTGCGAATGAGACGCCTGCGGCGGACCGAGTCCCTCCGGGCGATGGTCCGCGAGACCGTGCTCGGCCCCGAGCGGCTGATCCTGCCCCTGTTCGTCACCGAGGGCGAAGGCGTCCGGCAGGAGATCGCCTCCATGCCCGGTTGCGCCCGGCTTTCGATCGATCACCTCATCGCGGAATGCCGCGAGGCGGCCGATCTCGGCCTCGGCGGCGTGATCCTCTTCGGGATCCCCGAGACCAAGGACGCCGAGGGCACCGAAGGCTACCGCAAGGACGGGATCATCCCGCGCGCGCTCACTGCCGTGAAGGAGGCCGTGCCGGACCTGACGCTCTGGGCCGACGTCTGCCTCTGCGAGTACACCGACCACGGCCACTGCGGGATCCTCGAGGACGGTGTCGTGAAGAACGACGAAACCCTCGAGTTGCTCGCGCAGGCCGCCGTCGTCTACGCCGGGGCCGGGGCCGATGTCGTGGCGCCTTCCGACATGATGGACGGCCGGGTGCTCGCCATTCGCGACGCGCTCGACGAGGACGGATTCGAAGACACCGTGATCGTCTCCTATGCCGCCAAGTACTGCTCCGGCTTCTACGGTCCCTTCCGCGACGCCGCGGACTCGGCTCCCCAGAGCGGCGATCGCCGGGGTTACCAGATGGATCCGGCCAACGCGCTGGAGGCTCTCCGGGAAGTCGAACTCGACATCGAGGAAGGGGCCGACGTCGTGATGGTCAAGCCGGCCATGCCCTATCTCGACGTGATCCGCCTGGTGAAGGAGGAGTTCGGGATGCCGACGGCGGCCTACCAGGTCTCCGGCGAGTACTCGATGCTCCACGCCGCGGCGCGAAACGGCTGGCTCGACCTCGAACGCGTCATGCACGAGTCGGTACTCTCGATCCGCCGGGCCGGCGCGGATGTGATCCTCACCTATTTCGCGAAGGAACTGGCTAGAAAGGCAGACCGTTGAACAAGATCGATCGCAGCCTGACTCTGCTCACCAGGGCCGTGAAGGTGATGCCCGGAGGTGTGAACTCTCCGGTGCGCGCCTACCGTGCGGTGGGGGGCACCCCTCCCTTTATCGAGTCGGCGAACGGCGCCCGGCTCACGGACGTGGACGGCAACGAGTACATCGACTACGTGGGTTCCTGGGGCCCGATGCTCCTTGGCCATGCCTGCCCCGCCGTCGTCGAAGCGGTGCGCGAAGCGGCCCTGACCGGGATGTCCTTCGGTGCACCCACCGAGCGCGAGGTGGAACTGGCCGAGAAGATCGTCTCGATGGTGCCGTCCCTCGAGAGCGTTCGCCTCGTGAACTCCGGGACGGAAGCCACCATGTCCGCGGTGCGCCTGGCGCGCGCGGCCACCGGCCGGAGGATCGTCCTGAAGTTCGAAGGCTGCTACCACGGCCACGCCTACTCGTTCCTGATCAAGGCCGGGTCCGGCGCGGCGACGTTCGGCGAGCCCTCCAGCCCCGGCGTGACCCCGGGCACCGCGAGCGACACCCGCAACGCCGCCTTCAACGACCTCGAGTCGGTAGAGGCGGTGTTTTCGGCCAACCCCCGCAACGTCGCCTGCGTGATCGTCGAGCCGGTGGCCGGGAACATGGGTTGTGTGCCGCCGGAGCCGGGTTTCCTCGAGGGCCTTCGCGAGATCACCGAGTCGGACGGGGCGCTGCTCATCTTCGACGAGGTGATGACCGGCTTCCGCGTGGCGAAGGGCGGTGCCCAGGAACGCTACGGCGTGACTCCGGACCTTACGACTCACGGCAAGATCATCGGCGGTGGGCTGCCCGTCGGCGCGTATGGAGGCCGGAAGGACCTGATGGAGCAGATCTCCCCGGTTGGTCCGGTCTACCAGGCGGGAACGCTCTCCGGTAACCCGCTGGCGACCGCCGCGGGCCTTTCGATGCTGACCCGGATCGACGAGGACGAGGGAATCTACGACCGGCTGGAGGCTCTCGGGGCACGGCTGCAGGCGGGCCTCGAAGACGCCCTCGCCGACGCCGGAGTCGAGGGCACGGTGCCGCGCGTCGGCTCGATGCTCTGTCTGTACTTCAGCGAAAGGCCGGTGCGGCGCTGGTCCGACGCCGCCGCCGCGGATGCGGAGAAGTTCCGGCGGTATTTTCACGCCATGTTGGATGCGGGGATCTACCTGGCCCCGTCGGCTTTCGAGGCCGGCTTCATCTCGGCGGCCCACACCGAGGACGATATCGACGCCACGATTGCCGCGGCGCGGGAGGCGATCCGTGGATGATCTATTCCTCAAGGCCTGCCGTCGCGAGCCGGTGGAGCACACCCCGGTCTGGCTGATGCGCCAGGCCGGACGCTACCTTCCGGAGTACCGGGAACTCCGGGCGCAGCACGACTTTCTCTCGATGACCCGGGAGCCGGATCTGGCGGCGGAAGTGACGCACCAGCCGATCCGCCGGTTCGGCATGGACGCCGCGATCCTGTTCGCGGACATTCTCACGCCGGTGGCCGGCTGCGGCATCGACGTGAAGTTCAACCCCGGCCCGGTGATCGACGATCCGATCCGCAAAGAGGAAGACCTCGCGCCGATCAGGGCGTTCGATGCGGCGAAGCATGTCCCGGAAACCCTCCAGACCATTCGCCTGCTTACCGCGCGCTTGCGGGTTCCGGTCATCGGCTTCGGCGGAGCCCCCTTCACCCTGGCCTGCTACCTCGTCGATGGCGCGGGCAGCAAGGACTTCGCCCGGACGAGAATCATGTTTCACCAGGAACCGGAACTCGCGAAGAAGGTGCTCGATGCCATCGGCGACATGGTCGCGGACTATGCCGCCGCACAGGTGGCGGCGGGGGCATCCGCGGTGCAGATCTTCGACACCTGGGCCGGCCTGCTCTCTCCGCGTGACTTCGCGGAGATGGAGGCGCCGGTGCTCCGACGGATTTTCGACCGGATCCGGGATCTCGGGGTGCCGTCCATCTACTACCTGAACGGCTGCGCGGCGCTGCTCGGCGAGATCGGCAAGCTCGGCGCGGACGTCGCGGGGGTGGACTGGCGGGTGCCGCTCGATGTTGCCCGGGCCGCTCTCCCGGACACGATGGCGGTGCAGGGCAACCTCGATCCCATCGTCCTGCTCGGCAGTCCGGACACCATCCGCGAGCGCGTTCGCGAGGTGCTCGCCGCCGCCGGCGATCAGCCGGGCCACATCTTCAATCTCGGACACGGCATCCACAAGGACACCCCGCCGGAGAATGTGCAGGTGCTCGTGGATACGGTCCGCGAGGAGTCCCATCGATGATCGATCACACGCTGATGGAGTCCGTCACGACGGAACTGCTCCTGAAGTACGACCGTCCGGGACCGCGGTACACCTCGTACCCGACCGCGATCGAGTTCCACGAGGGCTTCGGGGCCGCGGAGTATCTCGACCGGCTCGCGGTCGCCCGCCGGTCGCCGGACCAACCCCTCTCGCTCTACATCCACCTGCCCTTCTGCCACCAGCGCTGTACCTTCTGCGGCTGCACCGTGATCATCACGCGGAAGGAGGAGGTCAGTCAGCACTACCTCGAAATCCTGATGCGGGAGATTCCGCTGGTGGCCGAGCGCCTTGGTGAGCGGCGCCGGGTGGTGCAATACCACTGGGGCGGCGGGACGCCGACGTACCAGACCATCCCGCAGATGCGGGCGCTCGACGAGGTCGTGCGCGAACACTTCGACATCGCCGAGGATGCCGAGGTGGCGATCGAGGTGGACCCCCGGATCACCAGCGATGAGCAACTCACCGCGCTTCGGGAGATGGGGTTCAACCGTCTGTCGATGGGCGTGCAGGATTTCAGCGACGATGTGCAGGAGGCGATCAACCGCGGCCAGACCCTCGAAGAGACCGAGGCGCTCTTCGAGAAGGGCCGGGAACTCGGCTACGGGTCGATCAACCTCGATCTGGTGTACGGCCTGCCGCTCCAGACACCGGAGCGCTTCGGCTCCACCCTCGAGAACGTGATCCGCCTCAAGCCGGACCGTGTGGCCTGCTACTCCTTCGCTCACATTCCGTGGATTCGTGGGAACCAGCGTCGCATCGAGAAGGACGCCCTGCCCACGGCGGAGGAGAAGTTCAGCCTGTTCGGCGCGGCCATCAGGAGCTTCGTCGGCGGCGGCTACCGCATGATCGGCATGGACCACTTCGCGCTGCCGGAAGACGAGATGGCGATCGCCGCGGAGAACCGCCGGCTGCATCGGAACTTCATGGGTTACACGGTGATGCCCGCCACCGGGATGATCGGCCTCGGCGTCTCCTCGATCGGGGATCTCGAGGGCGCCTACGTCCAGAACACGAAGAAGCTCTCGCGTTACCAGCAGGCCATCGACGAGGGAACGCTGCCGGTTTCGAAGGGCTACCTGCTCTCCGCGGACGATGTGATCCGCCGTGATGTGATCACCCGGCTGATGTGCAACTTCTTCCTCGATGTGAAGGGCGTCGAAGAGCGCCACGGAATCGACTTCGCCGAGTACTTCGCGGACGAGCTCGAGGCCCTCGAGAAACCCGCGGGCCACGGCTTCGTGAAGATGAGCCCCGGCGCGATCGACGTGATCGGCGCCGGCCGGCTGTTCATCCGGAACGTCTGCATGATCTTCGACGTGCACACCCGCGAGAAGCGCGGTGAGCGGCCGATGTTCTCGCGGACGGTGTGATGGGGGAAAAGACCGGAATACTCCTCCTGAACCTCGGCGGGCCGGCCACGCCCGAAGGGATCCAGCCGTTCCTGATCCGGCTCTTCTCCGACCGCGAGATCATCAAGCTGCCGGGCGGGCCCCTCTTTCAGCCGTTTTTCGCCCGCCTGATCACGCGAATGCGCCTGAAGAAGGTGATGGCGAACTACGCGAAGATCGGGGGAGCATCGCCGATTCTGATACTCACCACGGCACAGGCGAGTGGTCTCGAACACCGCCTGGTGGAACGTGGAAGAGACGTGGCCGTCGGCATCGCCATGCGCTACAGCGCTCCGGCCGCAGACGAGGCTCTGCTCGCGATGCGGGACGCGGGAGTGACCAGGCTGATCGCCCTGACGCTCTATCCGCACTATTCGAGAGCCACCACCGGATCCTCGGTGAACGAGCTCCGGCGGGCCATGGAGCGCACCGGGATCGACCTGCCCCTCGCGATCATCGACCGGTATCCGACTCATCCCGGCTACCTCGACGCCGTCGCCGAGAACGCGAAGGCGTGTCTCCGGACCGTGCCGGAAGATCGCCGCGGTCGGGCCACCGTCCTTTTCTCCGCGCACAGCATGCCGCAGAAAATCATCAACGAGGGGGATCCCTATGTCGATGAGATCGAGGCGTGCGTGGCGGGAGTCCGCGAGCGCATCGGCCGGGATCAGCCCTGGCGGCTCTCCTACCAGAGCAGATCGGGCCCGGTGGAGTGGGTGGGGCCCGGTACCGAGGCCGTGATCAAGGAGATGGCCGAAAGAAAAGTCCGCGACGTGGTGGTGATTCCAATCGCTTTCGTTTCCGATCATATCGAGACGCTTTACGAGATCGACCTGCTATACGGCGATCAGGCCCGTGCCCTCGGCATCGATGGTTATCGTCGGTCGGCGTCCCTGAACGACTCGCCGCGATTCCTCGACGCCCTGGCCGACCTGGTGGTGGAGGCCCTCCGATGAAATGTGCCGTGGTGGGTGCGGGGATCTCCGGGCTGGCCTGCGCCTTCGAACTCCTGGAGGCCGGGCACGACGTCTCGGTATTCGACAACAACCGCCGGGTGGGGGGGAACATCCGCACCCGGATCGAGGATGGCTACATCGTCGAGTGGGGGCCGAACGGCTTTCTCGACAACGTACCGGAAACGCTCGATCTGGTACGGCGCATCCGGCTTTCGGACCGCATCCAGGTCTCCGCGGACGCGGCCCGGATCCGTTTCCTCTACCGCCGGGGCCGACTGCTTCCGTTGCCGATGAAGCCGCCGAGCTTTTTCTCCTCACCGTTGCTTTCGGGGCTGGGCAGAGCGCGGGTCGTGCTCGAGCCGCTTGCCTACCGGCGCCCGCGCCACGATGAATCGGTGCACGCTTTCGCCAGCCGCCGGATTGGCCGGGAGGCCGCCGACGTGCTGGTGCAGGCCATGGTCTCCGGAGTCTTCGCGGGTGATGCCCGGAACCTGTCCCTGCGAGCCACCTTTCCGAAGATGTATGGCATGGAGAAGGAGCATGGCAGCCTGCTGAAGGCGATGCTCGCGAAGAGGAAGGGGGGGGGGGCAGGGCGTGCGCCCGGCGGGCCGTCCGGGCCCGGAGGAACGCTGACCTCGTTCAGCGGAGGAATGTCGGACCTCACCTACCGCCTGACGCATGCGCTGGGGAAGCGGATCAGCCTCGGCGCCCGTGTCGACGCGGTGATCTCCGAGGCTGGTGGCTATCGCCTCGAGGGGCCGGACGAGACCGCGGAGTGCGTGGTGCTCTCCTCCCCGGCCTGGGAGACCTCCCGGATGCTCTCTCCACTCTCCGGGCGCGCTGCGGAGCTGCTCGGGCGGATTCCCGGATCTCCCATTGTGGTGGTGGCCACGGCTTACGACGAAGCGGCCATCGGCGGTGCCCCGGATGGATTCGGATTTCTCGCCCCACGCGGGGAAGGACTGCGCATTCTCGGCTGCCTGTGGACCTCCTCCATCTACCCCGGGACGCGAGCGCCTGAAGGAAAGGTGCTCCTGCGCACGATGGTGGGTGGCGCCATGGACCACGCCGCGGCCGACCTTTCCGATGAGGATCTCCTCGACCTGGTCGCCCGGGATCTCAAGCGCTCGATGGGTCTGATTGCGGACCCCGAGCGCCACTGGATCTTCCGCCACCGGAAGGGCATCCCGCAGTACGTGCCCGGCCATGGCAAACGCCTCGCCGAGGTGGCCCGGGAACTGGCCGGCCATCCGAATCTGATGCTGGCCGGTAACTCGTATCGAGGCATCTCGGTGAACTCGGTGATCGCGGAGGCGCGTGGACTTCGCGGGGGAGTGCACCGGTGACCCCGGAGAGGCGGGTTCCGGGTCTGCTCCCGATTTCACGGTCGGGATTGGTATAACCGGAGAATGTTGCAGATCGGCAGGATCGAGATTCCCGACGCGGAGCTCACCTTCGAGTTCGCTCGTTCCACCGGCCCCGGAGGGCAGAACGTCAACAAGGTGGAGACGAAGGTGACGGTGCGCTTCACCCCCCGGACCAGCTCCGCCCTGACCCCGCAGCAGATCATCCGGATCGAGGACAAGCTGGCCCCGCGGTTGACGAAAAACGGCGAGCTGCTCGTCAGCTCCGAACTGACCCGCCACCGCGAGCAGAACCGTACGGACGCCCTGAAACGTCTGGCCGACCTCCTTCGAAGCGCCCTGATCGTCAAGAAGAAGCGCAAACCCACGCGCCCGACCCGGGCCTCGAAGGAGCGGCGGATCGAGGGGAAGAAACGGAAGTCCTCGAAGAAGCGTCTGCGCCGCCCGCCGGAGGGGGAGTAGGACCAGCCCGCGCCAGGAGCATCAAGCTGATTCGGGTTGCAGGCGCAAGGGGCGCGATTACCGCGTCGAACGCGAATGCCGGAGAGCGAACGCCTTCCATGCCATCGCGGCCCGGTGGAGGTTTCAGCTCGCATCATCTTCGGGTGGCCCGCCTTCCCGCAGCGGGAGGCCGGGTTGTCTTGCCGGAAGCCGCGAGAACGCTCCGTTGATCTCCTCCTGCGGAGCGGTTTCGAAAAACCCTTGCGGGCTCCTGGTGGGCTGCTCTAATGGTCCCAACCCTGGGAGTAGGGAATGCTGAGGACTTCGCGGCCGGGCCGCACCTCCATCGGCCAGCTCATCGAATCGCTGGCCATCGTGCCACTTCGGGCGCAGGAGCGCCTGGACGATCGGTGTGCCCTTCGCGGCAAGGAGTTCGACGCACTTCTCCGGGACATGGACGACGATGTCGCCGCGGCGCTGCTCGAGTCCGTTCGCCCGGTGCACCTGGTGGTCGATGAAACGAAAGTCTCCATCGACCTCCTCCTGACCATCCGCCAAAGCAGCCCATTGGGCGTGGGAATCAGTCTCCTTGGACGGCCGGTCTCTTCCTTCCTCTCCATCGTTACCCGTGACCGGTCCACCGAGCGGACCGGCATCAAGTTCATCGTGTCGAGATCGATGCTGCCGGCCGGTCCGGGGCAGTCGAAACAGGAAGGGGATGACCCATGAGCAACAACACCGCAGACCGCCTCACCGGACAGCTCATGCTGTTGCCGGATATCATCGGGAACCTGGGGCTGAACATCGCGGCCGCACAGGATCGTCTGGACGACAACTACCTCACCGGGATCGCCCGTCTGATCCAGATGCTCCGGGCGACGATCGGCCGGACCGAGGTCGAGGCCGCAAAGGTCGCCCTCGCCGGTGCTGAATCCGGAAGGGCCTCCGCGGAGAAGGCCCACGACGAAGCGGACGCGGCCGGCAAGGCGGCGGCGAAGACGGTCCTCGAGGAAGCGCAGACCGCCGCGGCCGCGGCGAGGCAGGACCACGATGAGGCCGAAACCCGCGCAGCGGAAGCCAGGGTCGCCGGCAAGCCCGCACCGAAGGTGGGCGGAGCGTTCACCGCGGCGCTCGAGGCGTTGCTTCTCAGCCTGGCCCCCACTCGCTACCGGTACACCGAGACGACGCTCGACTTCTCCGCGGACCTGTCGGAAACGAAGGATATCAACTTCCAGTTGGGAATCGGAGTCGGCCTGCAGGCGGTGATGATCAACGCGGCCTACGCCGAGGGTTTCGGGTACGACTACCGCGCGGCCGCCCGGATTACCACCAGGATGCACGCCATCTCGCCGAACGAGCGGATGACCAGGGCGCTCCTGGACCGCGCGGAGACGCTGGACTCCTCCTCCCTCAACCTGCCCGAGCGCACGGAGGTCGAACAGCGGGTCTGGGATCGGGTCGGCGAGATCTACAAGTCGTTGACCGGCAAGGATGCCGGCGCCGATTCGCAGGACGCCGCCAGGGAGGGCTAGCCCGCTCTTCTCGTGAGGGCGCGCGCCGCGTTTCTGTAACCGGAGGATGTGTTGCGTCCTGGCGGGTTGCAGCGGTAGCAGGGTGTATCTGAGGAGGCAGGCGCGGATGCAGCGCCAGGAAGACCGACGACGCGATGCGCCGCGACCGCCCCTCGGATCGTGTGCCCTCATCAGAAATGCGGGCCAGAAACCGGCCGCGTTGCCCTGGACGGCAGATCAGAATCCCGGAGGGTCCCACCCATGATCGATCCGAAGAAACTCAGGACGCTGCTCCGCTCCCTTTCGAACCTCAGGAGGGACATCGAGGATGCCCTCGACGAATACGAGGCGGCGGCCGACACCTTCCGGAGCACCGTCGATGGTTCCGCCCGGCAGATCGCGGCGCAGGCGCAGCTCGAGCGGAAGGACGCGGCGGTACGGCGACGATCCGAGAGTTTCAGCAACAAGGCCGCGGAGCTGGGGGACTTTCTGCCCGAGGAAGGTACGGGGCTCGGCTCCCTGTTCAGCGAAGTCTCGGACGGCCTGGTCACCGCTCAGAGGGAACTCGATCGCCAGACGGAGGAGTACCTGAAGACGAACCCGGTGCTGCCGAGCACCTTTCGCATTCCCAAGGTGACCACCGAGTTCCGGTTCGCCCTCGAATCCACCTCCACCCGGAAGGTCAACCTGGTGCTCTTCGGCACCGAGGATTCCGATCGGGAGCGCCAGCAGCACCGGGTTTCCTTCGATATCGTGGCGGCCCCGCTGCCGGCGGAGATGATCGAGCGCATCGGCGGCCTGCCTTTGCAGGGCGCGCTGGTCACCAATCTGGAGGTCCGCCGGAAGATCCGCCGGGCCCTTTGGCGGGCCGTCAACCGGGCCCCGGCCGGTCGCTCCAGATCGAGGGCCATCGCCGTTTCGGAGACGTTCCTCGCGGACCTCTCCTCGGTATTGGCGATGCAGGGGAAGCGAAGCTGGGTGCTCCTCCGGCCGGTCGGCAGGGACAGTGCCGGGCCGGACCGCCTGGAATTGCTCTACCTCGACCGGGCCTCCCTGGTTCCGCGGGTGGATGCTGCCGCCACGGCCCATCCCTGGATCGACTTGTCCAAGAACGTCTCGCGGACCCTGCGGGAAGTCCTCGGCGAACTGGTGGCCGCGCAGAAGGAGTACCTCGCGGGACGGCCGGCGGATGAGTAGCCCGCCCAACTCACCAGTGCGCGCGCCGCGATCGCCCCTCGGTTCGGGTGCAATGGTGAGAAATGCGGGGTAGCCTGGCGGAGTCCTTTCAGGTCGTGAGGGACGGTTCGCACCAGATCGTGCGGGACATGGTGCGGGGCGATATCGCACTCCGTCGTCACTCGATCGATCAACTCGACACCGGTTTCCTGTGGCCGTTCGTCGCCGCCGCCCGGGAGATGCGGGCCGGACTGCGGTTCGAAGCCGTTTGCGAGGCTGAAGACTCCTGGCTCTTCGGGCTTTTCAAGGAGACCGATCAGACGACCACCGCCGACATCCGCATGCGGATCGGCATTGCGGCGAGCCGAGAACCCGGGGCGCCCGGACCGGAAACGGGGCATCTTCTGTATTCCCCTCCGGTCTTCCTCGTGGACGCGAGCAGCACCATGGCACGCATTCGCTGCCATTCCGGTCGTGAAGTCCGGGTGCGGATGCGCGGGCGCCGGCCCCGGTTTTTCTCTCCGCGAGGTACCGACACGATCATGCCGGAAGACTCGTGCCGCGTCGACGTGCTCGTGGATCTGCTGGACACTTTTCGGGTCTGGGCCGCCGCGGACGGCGGGGACGGGGGGCGGCTCTGGACCCCCCCGCCGGTGCCCCGGACGAGGGAACTGATCGGGGCCGTCGTCCAGCACCTGTTCGGCCTCCATTCCGAGCTCGCCCGGTTCCAGATGCTCGCTGGTCCCGAATCGCTCCGATCCCGCAGTGAGGATCGGGATCTCTGGCGGGGCCTGCGACGGCTGCGGCGCATCCACCCGGATCTCGCGCCGATCTACGACTGGGCGGAGTTGGAATCGAGGATCCTCGTGCGCTGGGACGACGAGGGCCGGCTGGTCGTGAAGGGCTCCGACCAGGCGTGGCTCCGGGCGGACATCATCGCGCGATTGACGGCCCGTCATCCGCCCTGCCTGAACATCACGCTGCGCCCCAGCGACGTCCTCTTCAAGGGGCACCGCTTCTTCGAACCGTTCCTCAAGGCCGTGACGGCCAGGAGCTTCCAGATTTCGAAGGAGATCGCCAGGCGTCTCGGAATCGACCGGGAGGAGGTCGTCCGGCTCTTCGAGCGCCTGGACCAGCTTCGCACCGTGCTCGTCCGGATCGACGATCGGGACCACGACCTCGTGTTGCTTCGCTCCGGCGTCCCGGGGAGCCATGCCTGGGCGCTTCTGGGTGTGCATTTCATCGTGGAGAAGGGTTTTCCGGAGGTTCGGGTGAGCGCTGAGTTCGAGAAGCTCCTCGATGCGGGCCTCGACGCGGAAGTGGGCTCGCATCGCGCGCGGTACGAGAACATTCCGGAGTACTTTCGCCGCTGGTTCCGGATCCTGCTCGCCTGGCAGTCCGGGCTTCGGGAGGGCTGACCGGATGAGCCCTCTTCACGCTGCTGGAGAGTTCTGCCGCCGGATCACCGGTCGGGCGAGGTTGCCCCGCACCGCCGTCTCTTCAGTGAACTCGCCCGGGGGGAGAGCGGCCGGCCCGCGGGCGAGCCTGAATCAGGACCATCCATCGTGGAGGTTTGGTCATGGGAATCCGCCGATCCGAACTCGCGACCATCTTCGGACTGATCGCCGTGGCCTTGTGCCTCGGGTGCAATGGGGGGCCGCCGCCACCGCCCGATGATCCGCCCTCGCCACCGACCGATCCGTCCGGCCAAAGCTGGGCCGGAGCGGTCGAATTGTTCATCGGGGAACTCGAGCGGTGGAGCGGTGAGTTCCGCTCCATGGCCGGCGATCCGGGCGAAGCCGCGGCGGACCGGCTCGAGCAGCTCGCCGCCATGGCCGGGGGACTGCTCGATCGGGCCACGGAGGAGTACCCGGGCCTGCAGAACGACCTCGAGTACTTCAGGGGGAAGGACCGGGCTTTCCTGATGGCCGTCTCCGCCGAACTGCGGAAGAAGCGTGTGGCCGACATCTGCACCGAGATCGACCTGTTCGCGGAACGCGCCCGGAGAAAGCTCTCGATGGAGGCGGCCCGGTCCGGGGTGACCGGCGCCTGGAGGGTGGCGACCGCGGCCATCGACGGGATCAGCTCGGGCGCCTTGAGTTCTTCGATCCCTGCCTCGCCCGGCCGGCCCGGATTCCCCTTTCGCGCTCACCGCACATACGGGTAGATCGCCAGCCGCAGTTCCGCCTTCCGGTGATAGCCCGACTTCTCGTAGGCCTTCCAGGCGGGCAGGTTGTCCGCGGCGACGTGCAGAGTGAGCATCGGGACCGTATCGAGGAGCCTGCGGCCGATTTCGGTCATGCAGCGGGTCGCGACGCCCTCCCCCCGGCGGTCCTCGGCGGTGTAGACGCCCTCGATCTGGCCGCCTCTCTCGCAGAGCAGCGACAGGTCGGCCTTGAAGACGACCTCGCGGTCCTCCAGCAGCACAAAACTGCGTCCCTTCGCCACTTTGGCCGCGAGTCCGGCACGCACTTTCTCCCGGTCGATGAGGTAGAGGTCCAGATCGAAGTCCTCGGCGCTCATGCGGGCCGAGGCGCCGGACAGGATGTCGAGGTCGGCCGGCGTGGCCAGGCGGAGGGCGGGTTCGGAAAGCGGAGGCAGGCGGTCCGCCGTCTGCACCATGTAGGTCTGGGGGCGGTCCAGGCGCGGTCTTCGGGTGGTGATGCGGTGGTAGGCGTCGAGGAAATCGGTCGTCTCCGACCAGGGCCCGAGGGCCAGCTGCCACGCTCGCTCGTTCGCTGCGGCGAAGGCCGCCAGGTCCCGCAGGAACGGCCGGCCGTCTCCGGCCAGCACCAGATTCTGGCCGTCTCCGATAAACGCAAATCCCTCCACCCGGCCCCGGTGCACAAAGGTGAAGCTGCGGCCGCCGAGGCCCGCGTCGAGACGGTCCAGCAGGTAGAGGTGAAGCCCCGGCGGACGGCGGAGGAACTCCGCGACATCGTCGTCCAGGTCCGGCGAGTGGGGCTTCAGGGTTCCCATCGCAAAAAGACTACTCGTGGCACGGTTCGAGGGGGCTGGAAATCAGTCGCCGGTCCTACTATCCTCTCCTGATCGGCGCCGCTATGTCTGATTCCATCTGGGAGAGTTCCATGCGATTGACCTGGCTCCTGCCTTGCCTCCTCGTGACCACGCTTGTTGCGTGTGGAGGCGACCCCTATTCATCTCAGTCTGGTTCGCAGCCCGCCACGGGCGGCGGAGGCGGCGGTGCGGTGACCGGCCTGCTGCTCAACGTTCAGCGGCCTCCCGACCAGACCCCGTTCAAGGGCGTCCTCGACGAGTTCAAGGTCGTCGATCCCATTGGCAACCCCATCTTCACCCAGGCCGACCTGCCGCCCCTGACGAGCCCGGTCGGCGCCACCTGGGCCTGGAAGAAGGAAGACGCCTTGAGCTGGAGCAACAGGAAGTCCAAGCTCGGAGACAACTTCTACACGATCCTCATGATCCGCGACGAGTTCAGCGAGGACTACAAGAAGGGCACCTTCTACGTCAACGACGCGACCGCCGCGGAGCTCCGGGGCATGCCGAATCTGAAGCAGCTCCTGAAGCGCGCGAAGATCGTGATCCTGGTGGGGAAGCAGGGGCAGTAGCCCGCGCAGTGCCTGAACCGGTCGGTAACGGGGCGGATCCGACGATCTGCTCCGTTTCCGTATTTCCCCCGCCCGGTGATAGGGGGTGATAGCATTGGGCCTCGTATGAGCACTACATTCCGGCGGTTTTCGATCTCGGCGCTCCTCTTCCTCATGGTTGGCCTCGCGGGGCCCTCGGAGACGGTGGCCGGCCCCCCCCGTTGCACCTGCCGGGAAGGGAATGCCTGCTATCACTTCCTGAACGCTCCGGTCAGTGCGCCGGTCGATCCCTGTAGCTGTGCTCTGTGCCGGGCCGCGCCGGGCGCCTGCCCGAAGAAGCTGCCGAAGGGCTGGGACGCCACCTGCGCCAGCAACTCCAGGATGGACTGTTTCCTGCGACGCCACGCGGCCTCCTGGAAGCTCTCCTGCAGCGAGCAACTCAAGGGGACCTGCGCCTGCAAGACCGACCACCCGGAGTGGTGCCCGCAGTGCGGGAAGGACGGCAAGCCCTGGGACACCGGCGGCCTCGAGATCATCCGGAAGCAGATGGAGATCGAGCGGCGGGTCCTCGGCAAGCGGCGCAAGTTCGTGATGATCAAGAGTCCGCACTTCTACCTGGTGACGGACATCCGCAGCATGAAGGTCCCGACCCAGACCGGCGCGCCGCGGGTGATGGGGATGCATGAGATCGCGCACCTCTACATCCAGCGTGCGGAGATCGCGTACCAGGACTTCTCGCGGTTCATCGGTACTCCCAGCCTCTCGCGCCCCATGGCCATCTACGTGCTGGACAAGAACTCCACCATGGAGGACCTGCAGGCGACGTACTTCGGGAGCCCCCGGACGAACATCCTCTATGGAGGCGGCGCCACCCGCATCGCCGGCGGCTATCCCTTCAACGGCTTCGCCTGCTGCGAGCAGAAGTCCCGTGGCGACGATGGGCTGCACCTCCAGGTCCGCCACTCCATCGGCCACATCCTGTTCTCCTGCTGGGTGGTGGTGAACGGGCAGGACAAGTACCTGCCACGCTGGGCCTACGTCGGAGTGGGGCACTGGCTGGCGCGACTGCCGCGTCGATTCCGGAATTCGGCCACCTTCTGCGCGGATGAAGGGACACCGATCAGCAACAATGGCCGCAACTGGCAGAAGAACCTGCTGCGCATCGCCGGCGGGGCGAAGAGCACGCCGGTGCAGCGGATCTTCGACATCAACGCCCTGTCGGCCCTCGAGCTCAACATGCACATCCGTGCGTGGTCGTGGTTCGACGTGTTCCTGCGGGAGGACCGCGACCGATTTGTGAAGTTCCTGGCAGCGTTGCGGAAGGGGACTGAGCACCGCACCGCCCTCCGGGATGCCTTCGGATGCTCTCCGGAGGAGTTCGACCGGCGGTGGAAGGATCGCATTCTCGGCCGTCGACCGAGCGTCGGCCCCACGGCGAAGGAACTCGACGACACGAACCCGGACCGGCCGGGGGCGAAAGAGCGAGCCTCGATCCGCACCGAAATGGATCTGCCGACCCTCGCCTCCAAGATCCGCTCGTTGCAGGCGATCAACGATCCGCTCACCGCCGGCACCATCGTGCCGATCCTCCGCACCGATTCCGAACTGGTACGGGAGACGATCGTCCTCGTGCTCTCCAGGACCACTTCGAAGCTGGTGAAGGAGTGGCTGCGTACCGAGGGGCTTTCGGGTCACAAGGGCGTGCCCCGGGCCTATGTGGCGCGCGTGATCGGCAACATCGGCGACCGGGAAGCCGGTCCGGAACTCATGAAGTACGTCTCCGACGGATTCTGGCTGACGCGCGCCCACGTGGCGCGGGCGCTCGGGCTCATCGGCTACGAACCGGCCATTCCGTCTTTGAAGCAGCGGGCGAAGGACAAGTCCCAGAAGGTGCGCATCGCCGCTTTCGACGCCCTCGGCCGGTTCGGTGAGAAGGCCGGGTCCGCCTGGCGGCCGGTCGGCGACCAGGTGTCGGCCAGCGCCTGGCAGGTCCGGTCCGCCGCCGCGGAGTGCCTTGGCAATCTTGGGCAGATGGCCGCGGTGGAGCCGCTCATCGCTCGCATGGAGATCGAGTCCGGTCGCATCCGGCAGGACATCCGCAAGGCCCTGAAACAGATCACCCGGGATGATCTCGGCAACAACCCGGTGCACTGGCGGAACTGGTGGGAGAAGGAGAAGGAGCGCGTGGGTGGCGGCCTGCCGGAGCGCGGCGCGAAGCCGAAGGAGCCGCCGAAGGGTGAGATCAGATACGGTAACGAGCCGACCTACTACGGCCTGCAGGTCTTCTCACAGGGCATCGGCTACGTGCTCGATGCCAGTTCCTCCATGGCGAGCACGATCAAGATCGACCCGACCTGGATCAGGAAGCAGCGCCGCAAGTACCCGCCCGCCGCAGCCAAGGCGCGGCTGGCCCGCAACGAGATCGAGGCCAGCATGAGGTCGCTCGATCCGCGCGTGCGATTCAATCTCTACTTCTTCCGATCGACCGCCTATACCTGGAAGAAGGACATGGTGCCAGCGACGCAGAGCAACGTGAACAGTGCCGCGAACCGTCTGGCCTCGGAGGAGCCCAGGGGATCGGCAACCGGTACCGGTTTCCAGACCAACTACGTCGATGTTTTCCGCCTGGTGCTCGATGTGAAGAAGGGCAAGGACCTGACCGGAAACTTCGGGGACACGCCGGACACGATCTTCTTCCTGACCGACGGCGAGCCCACCGCGGGCGACATGACCGACGCCGACGTGCTGGCCTCGTGGTTCCGCGAGTTGAACCGCTTCGCGCGAGTGAAGGTCAACGTCATCACGTTCGGTAACCTGGGTGTGGACGCGGAGTTCCTGAAACGCCTGGCGACGGAGAACGGCGGCAAGTTCGTGCAGGTCCCGGACGCACGGTAAGGGCTCGTCTGCAAAGAAGTGCGACCGTTGCACCGAGAGCGCCGCTGTGCCGATCCAGCAACAAAGCCGGGCGGGATGCAGCGGCCCTCGAATGCAGCAGTTTCTTTCAGACGGGCCCTGACCGGGCGGCGCGATACCCCTCAGGCGGGCTACCTGCTGCGCAGGACCTCCTCGACGGACGTCTCGCCGCCTGCCGCCAGCAGGAGGCCTGATTCGAGCATCGGCCTCATGCCGGTGGCTCGGGCCGCGCGTTCGAGGGTAGCGTGGTCCCCCCCGGCCGTCACCGCGGCGCGGAAGCCCTCGTCGGGCACCAGGATTTCGAAGATGCCGGCGCGGCCCAGGAATCCCGTGCTGTTGCACTTCACGCAGCTACCTTCGCGGTAGAGCGTCGAGTCCTCGTGTACGCCCATGAATGCCGACACCTCCGCCGGCCAGGAGTCACGATCGGGTTCGTCTTCCCGCCGGCAATCCGGACAGAGCTTCCGCACGACGCGAAGGGAGATCGCCGCGGTCAGCGAGGTGTTGATCCGGAACCCCTCGATTCCGAAGTCGAGGAGCGCCCGCACCGCTCCGGACGCATTCTCGGCGTGCAACTGGGTCAACACCAGGTGGCCGCTCTTCTCCGCCTTCAGAGCCTCCCGAATCGTCTCCGGGTCGTCGGGCTCGCCGACGACGATCACGTCGGGATCCTGCCGCATGGCGGTGCGCAGTGCATCCGCGGCGGGCAGCCCCACCTCCTTTCCGCAGGGAATCTGTGAGGTCCCGGGGAGGAGGAAGTGAATCGGGTCCTCGATCGTGAGCACGCAGCGGCGGTCGCGATCGATCTCCCGGATCATGCTGTAGAGCACCGTGGTCTTTCCGCTGCCGGCCGGGCCGGCGACGATCACCAATCCGTGGGAGCGGGCGCAGAGTTCCCGCATGCGCAGGAGATCGTCCTCGAAGAATCCGAGCCGCTCGAGGGGCGCCATGGCCGCACCGCGGTTGAGGATTCGGACCGTCAGTCTTTCCCCGAGATTGGTGACCACGGTGGACACCCGCAGATCGAACACCCGATCGCCGATTCGGAGCCCCTCGATCCAGCCGTCCTGGGGGCGCCTCTGCTCGGCGATGTCCAGGCGGCCGAGGAACTTCAGTCGATCGATGAGTCGCGGGAGCATCCCTTCGGGCGGCGCATCCGGTGCTGCGAGCCGGTCTCCGCGACGCAAGCGGATCCGCCCTCGCCCGTCCCGGGTCGGTTCGAGGTGAAGGTCGCTGACGCCGGAGAGGATCGCCGACTGGAGCAGGGACTCCACGTAGGCTTCGGCATCTCCTTCGAACGTCGCTGCCTCCGGTCTGCCCGGTGGCGGTTCGGGCTCACTGCGTGAAAGACCCTCGGCGATCGCGAATGCGGCCCGGTCGAGGTTGCCCCGATCCTCCGCCTCCTTCACCGCCGCGATGACCCGTGCTCCGATCCACTCTTCGTGGTCGCCGAGCGCCTCCCCGAAGCCCCGTCCGTCGGCCAGTGCCCGGCCCGTCTCCGCCAGGGCCTTGCGCAGCGGTGCCGATCGGAGTTCGCCGTCCAGCAGCGCCAGGACCCGCGGCAGCGGAACGCCGGAAGAGAGCAACCACCCGACCGCCCGCCAGAGCCGCACTGGATCCGCTTCGGGAGGCGGGTCTTCACCCGGTACCCGGAAGGTCCCTTCGCCGATGGCCTTGACGATCCGCTCGGCGTTGAGCGGAAGAACGTCTCCGGCTTCGCCGGCCGCCACCATGGCGCGCATCGTCTGCGTGCAGTCCCCGGAGCGAGCCATCGCATTCGACAGGATCGCTCCGTCGAGCACCTCGGTCCGGAGGGTGATTGCCAGGGGCTCGAGCGGCGTCCCTCCCACCGCGGACCTGGCGGAATCGAGAGCGGTGAGGAGATCCCCTGCATCGTCTTCGAGGGAACCCGCCAGGGCCTTCCAGAACTCGACGTGCGCTTCACGTGTTGCGGCCATGTGATGCCAGCCTCCATTTCTCATAAGACCATACGGTGTCAGGGCAATTCGTCCTCAACTCGATTCCGCTCCCCTGCCTCGGCATGCCTCTGTACCACCGACGTTCGAAAGCTTCGCAGCACTCGCAGAGGCTGCATGACGTTCTCGGACTGCCAGTACGGTCGATGGGTCGATCGACCCTCCATTGCGGATGGACCGCGCTGTTAACAGTCGATGGCGTTTTTCCGCCAATTTCACCGCGCCCAATGCTGATCTCATGCGTCTTCCTCTTCTGGGAGGTGATCATGGGCCGAAGGAACCGTGAAGACGAACCAGGCTGTATTCTGCACATCTACAACCGTGGCGTAGCACGACGGACCATCTTCGAGAACCAGGCGGATGTGCGGTTCTTTCTGTCTCGTCTCGCCCGGGAACACCGCCGTGGGAGGCTCCTCGTTCATGCGTTTGTCGCTCTGTTGAGCCACTTCCACCTGCTCGTCGAGAGCCCCCTGGGCATGGTATCCGAAGCGATGCGTGTCATTCAGAATGAGTATGTGCGCAGATTCAACCGCCTTCGGAAGAGGGATGGACCGCTGTACCGGGCGAGATTCGGCTCCAACCGGGTGAAGACGGAAAGTTATTGGTGGACGCTCCTGCGCTACATCGAGCTCCACTCGGTCAAGGCCCGGATCGTGAAGAACGAGGCCATCTACCCTTCCGGAAGTGCGCGCTACTACCTGCAGCCGGAGGGACCGAAATGGCTTACGCGAGACCGCGTGGAGAGGATGCTCATGCGTGGCTCCTCCCTCGATCGATACGACCCTCGCCTCTACGAGCGACTCCTGTCGA